>CAYVHV010000001.1:0-31803 GCA_964451305.1 uncultured Acidimicrobiales bacterium
TCCATACGGAGGTATCGACACGAAGTGCGATGAGCTTTACTCAACAGACCGCTCCCTGCGGTTGCTGAGCTCGGTGACGAAAGCTTGAGGAGATCTTGAGTCGAGATTTCTGACATGACGGTCGAAGCGTTTTAGGTCCGACCAAACGAGGAGATCTTGTCATGTCATCCAAACGACGCGGTGTTCGCCGCATCGCGACCGCGTTCACGATCGCTGCCGCCTTGGCTGCGCCGCTGGCAGTCGCGGCCCCGGCGGCCGCACAAACGAACGAGGCACCGGTCTTTGATTGCGCGCCTGGCTTCTACCAGGTGATCTCCGGCCAACTCGCCCGTCTCAATCCCGGCGGCGGGAACTACGAACAAATCGGGTCGCCATCGTCGAACTACAACGCCATCGGCTACCGAATTGCCGACGGGCTTCTCTACGGAATTCGTGGCAAAGAACTCTTGCAGATCGACGCAGCGGGCACGGTTTCGGTTGTCGCGACGCTCCCATTCGACGGACGCTCGTATACCGGCGACTTCGGCGATGACGGTCGGCTGCACGTCAGTCGAGGGGGAAGCGACTGGCATACGATCGACGTCGAGACCGGCGAGAGCACACCGATGCCAGGCCTCTCGGGGGACCATGGCGTTGCCGATATCACGAACGTGTACGGCGTGTTCTATGGCGTCAGCAGCTCGGGCGATCTGAAGCGTTTCGATCCGGTGGCACAAACCGTCACAACGGTCGCAGCGGTCTCGGGACTACCCGAGACGCCAACGTCGTACGGCGCAGCGTGGTCGAGCGCCGGCGGAAATCTCTATGTCGGCCGCAACACCGGTGAGGTATTTCAGATCACGGGATACTCCGGGAGCTCGCCGGTAGCTACTCAGGTCGCAACCGCTCCGGCCACAAACTCGAACGATGGAGCCTCGTGCTCTCTTGCTCCTGCACCTGTTGGCATCGTCGATGTTGACGGCCCAGTTCCCGAGACCGAGCCATCGACACCGGAAGCACAAGCTGCGGCCGAGGCACATGAGCAACGCGAATTGGAGACGTTCAGCTTCCCAAGCGCAGGCATTGCCGATGGGCCATCGTGTGCGACCGGGGTCGATGAGGACCGGATGTCGCGGGTCGCCGTCAACACTCAACAGGTGTCGACGCCGACGGTCATCTACACGAGCGGAAACTCACCCAGCCTTGGTGATTTCGATGTCCTGTCGGGATTGTGGTCGGCCGATGGAGCCGGGCTTGAGCAAGCGCACACGTGCGGATACGACTACACGGCGTTGCTTCGCTCGCAACCGCTCGACCATTTCGTATGGGAAGCAACCATCGATGGGGTAGGAAGTGTCAATCACGGCGGGCTGATCGTCAACCAGTCGAGCCCGCTCACGCGGAGCGGGGCCACGATCATCGATTTCGCCGATGAAGGCCGAGTCGTGCGTTGGGGCTTCTATGACGATCGCGGCTATTACCAGATGGTTGGATCCGCCCCGGTCGACAGCAGTCGAGTCGGCCGCCCGGTCACGCTCACCGTCGAAGTCCACGTCGCTGAAATTCAGGTGATGGTCGATGGCGTACTCGTCACCGAGTTCACCAGCGAGAATGGTGGCGGGCTCGTCGGTCTCGTGACGAGTCGAGCTGCAGCAACGTTCAGCGACCTTCAACTCACCGCACTCCCAGCTGTGGTGACGTCATGAACCGTGCGCTGTCCCTGGTCATCATGTTGTGTTGTGTGCTCAGTGCCTGCGGTGAGCTTCGCGGAGAACGAGTTGTGTCGGGTGCTGCCGCCGACAGTCCCACGCCTGTTGCGCTCGGCGGTGAGCGCGGCGTCAACGAAGTTCGCAGTGTCCATGGAAACCATGCGTTCTCCTTCTTCGCAACGGAGCTCTTCACGGGCCGTTCCGTGAGCGGGGCGGAGCTCGTTGCCGACGGTCCTGTGGTCATGTCGTTTCTCGTGCCGCAGTGCAGCGTGTGTATTGCTGCGGCGCCAGATCTCGCAGTAAGTGCGACCGAGAACCCAGATATCACCTACGTGTTTGTTCACTCGGGAGCGAGCGCTGAAGACTACCGGGCCTTCCTCGACGAAACCGGCCTTGGTCACGGTGGCGAGCAAAGCAACAACACGGTTCACATCGACGATTCTCCAGGTCTTCTGTGGGCCCGGTTCGGCGTCATCCAGCAACCAACGAACGTGCTCGTTTCTCACGATGGCGCGGTCACCCAAGCATTGGGAGCGCTGAGCAAGCCGCAACTCGACGAGGTTGCCGGCCGGCTGGTCTTGCGGTGAGACCTCGTCAGCTGCGACGTCTGGGCTATCCCCGAGTGTCTTGAGCAAATCTTGAGGTTCGCTTGAGTCAGGGGTGAGCCTCGCTGTCGACAGCTGATACATGGACACCCACTCACGACCGTTCAGCCCACCGATAGCGGTCTCGATCTGTCTCGGGCTGATCGTCCACGGGGCGCTACTCGTGTCGGGGAGCTTTCGAGGCACCTACGACGCCTATGTACACATCTTCTTCGGTGACCACTACGCCCGAGACTGGTTCAGCACATGGGAGACCCGGTGGTACACGGGATTCACAACCGTGAGCTATCCGCCAGGAACCCATCAGATGATCGCTCTGCTCTCGAAGGTGGTCGGGCTCGAAGCCGCGTTCGTCATCGTCCAGCTCACCGGCGTGCTCACACTCGTCATCGGCGTCTATCGGATGTCCGGGATTTGGGTTGGCCCACACGCCCGCAGGTGGGCTGCGCTGCTCACGGTGCTGTCGACGTCGGTCGCCGAAGCGATTCACGTGTTCGGCCAGCTGCCGACGATCATCGCTCTCGGCCTTCTGCTCAACGCAACTCCGTTTGTCGATCGCTGGTTGCGCACCGGAAATCGCGCCAGGCTCGCGATGGCGATCACCACCCTCGCAGCGACCACGGCTTGCCATCACGTCACGACGCTCTTTGGTTCCGTCTTCTTTCTCGGTCCGGTCATTGCCCGGGTGCTCGTCGACGCGTGGCGATCGACCGAGACCGCCTCGCAGGTTGTTACGAGCATCGTCCGCTCGGCGGTGTTCGGCGGCCTCCTAATAGCGACGCTCGTAACCGTGGTTCTCCCGTATTGGTTGTGGAGCTCGAGCGACCCAATCTCGCAGGTGCCTATCCCGCACGACAGCCGCGCGGACTTCCTCGAGAACACCAACGCCGGCCTCGTGTTCTGGGCAATCCCGTGGGGTGTGTTGCTCCTAATCTCGCTCAAGAGCCTCTTCGTTGCGCTTCGCGGACGGTGCTGGCCGCTCGGGCTTTCAATCGCCTTGCTCGCACTTTTGGGTACGGGCGGCACGACGCCGATTCCTCGGCTCTTGTTGCGTGGAGCGTTCGATATTCTCACGCTCGATCGCTTTACCTTCTGGGCAACGATCGCCATCTTGCCGTTTGCTGGTGTCGTGGTCGAGCGTCTTGCGGCTCGCTCGGTTGAGAGTCGCAAGGCGCTGGCCGCAGGCGCCATGTTCGGGCTGGCAATGATCGGCGCGTTCGTCTTCACCGTCAACCTCGGTCAGTTCCGACAGATCCAACCCGACCACGTCGATCCTGCGCCGATCGCCGACTTTCTCGCGAAGGACCAGCACGATCGCTGGCGCTACCTTCCGCTCGGCTTCGGCGACCAGATGGCCTGGCTGAGCGCCCACACGACCGCAACCACGGTCGATGGCAACTATCACTCGGCCCGTCGCCTCCCAGAACTGGTCAGCCGTCCAGTCGAGCGGCTCGAAGGCGCCAAGTTCCGTGGAATGCCCGGACTTGGGTCGCTCGATCAATTCGTGACGACACCTGAGCGATACAACCTGAAGTTCGTGTTCTCGAACGACACGTTCTACGACCCGCTGCTGTTTGCAAACGGCTGGCATCGTGTCGAGACTCTCATCAACGGTGTCGTGGTGTGGGAGCGAGCCGACATCACACCCCTGCCGGACACGCTTCCGATCAGCGAACTTCCCAGCTGGCAGCGACTCCTCTGGGGAATTTTGCCGCTGACCGCCGTGACCGCAGCCGGCGTTGCAAACGTCCTCTCGATTTTCGGAGTGGGACGATCTGCCGTATCGAGGCGCACGATCGTCGAGGGACCTGATGGGGGAGCGCTCCGCCGCTGCTTTGTCAGCCCGACATGGCTTCGAGTCGGTTGCGCTGTGGTGGTGCTCGTCGGCGTCGCCGGCGCACTCCAAGACGACGCCGACGCCGGAGTCACCAACGTTGTGTACGACTACTACGACGACATCGACTTCGGTCGGCTCGACGATGCGTGGGAACGCCTCGACCCGTTCACGGCGCCGAGCATCGATCAGTATCGACTCGAGCGGTCCGTTCGCGACGGCCTCGTGGACGGCTACGCCAAGCTCGACCGTCTCGAGGTCCTCGATGTGCACATCGACGGCGACTCTGGTGAGGTCGATATCGCTGCTCACTACGTGACCTCGCTGACGTCGTGGAGCGTCGAAGAGACCCACATCGTCGTTCGGAGAGATGGCCAGTGGTACATCGGTTGGGCCGCGACCGAGTCGGCCATCCCGGTTGAACAGTTCGCCCGCCAAACGGTTGTGGACTACGTGGATCATGGGCGTCGTCGAGTCACGACCGAGACGAGCGACTACGGGGACATCCTCGACCGCCCTCGGGTGTCCATTCTCGACAGTCGCCTGATCGAAGAGGATGGCCAGTGGTTCATCGTTGGTCAGCTCACGAATCTCGATATCGACCCCGCAGACGTCACCGTGACCGGTCAGCTCCTCGGCGTCGGTGGCACCGAGCTCGCCACCTATCACGCTGGAGAAGGGACGGTTCACAAGGTTCTGCCGGGTGAGACCGTCCCCTTCCGGGTTGCCTTCGAAGGTGTCGCAACCATCGACCAGGCAGCGCTTGATGAGGCGGAGCATTCGCTTGAAACCGCGGAGCGAGTCGGAGTGTTCGATCCGGATTCGGTCGTGCAGCTCGAACTCGACGAAGACGTGGTCAGCTATGAGGTGAGTGTTAAGGCGCTCGTCACCGGCCGCAATCTCGGTCGTCTGACCGTCAGCAACCTCGTCTCTCAGACGAACGAGACCGACGGTTCGGACGACTCGCTCTCGGTGACCGCCACGATCAGCAATCGAGGAACCGCTACGGCGACGATCCCCATGGTGGTCGTCAGCATGCTCGACCGGGACGGCCGGGTGCTCTGGGTTGAGTCGCACCCATTGTCGACAGCGGTGCGTTCACAACGATCTGCTGAAGTCACGCTTCAGCTGAAAGACCTTTCGAACCTCGAAGTGATCGAGGTGAGAGATGGCGGACTCGACGACGGCGGCACGATCAACGGGCGTACCGAAACCGACCAACGGGCGTTCGAGTCGGCAGTTTCGCTACCGGTGACGGGATCTTCGGACGTCGAATCGATCGGCATCACGGTCATCACTTTTGAACGGGAGCAACGCTCATGAACATCCTTCGTCGTATTCGAATACCAACGGTCCGCGTTGTGATCGTGCTCAGCGTTGCGCTGTGTCTCATTAGCGGGGCGATCTTCCTGCCCGCATCCGACGAGACGATCGCGCACCTTGCCGTCACCGACCTTGAACTGCCCGACGAGGTCGAGGCCGGGATGATCGTGTCGATCGCCATCACCAGCGAGCAACATTCAGGCCAGGCCGAAGTTCAGGTGTCCAACGCATTCGGACGCTTGGCGTTCGCGGTCGAGATGACATCGGGTTCGGGGCGCCTCGACCTGCCAGCGGCGGTGACGCAGCAGGCTGGTGAGCTCACGGTGACGTCAGGAGACGTTCGTGAAACACTCACCGTGATCCCCGGAGACGTCGTAGAGGTGGTCGCTCCGTTGGTCGGCCCGCGAACGATTGTGGCCGACAGGATGGACACGAGCTTGGCCGTCGTTTTTCCGATCGATCAGTACGGCAACCAGGTTGCCGACGGCACCGAGGTGTCGGTCGAGTGGCAACGGACTGCAGAAATTGGCGAGCCCGCGAGTGCGACGACGATAGATGTCGAGACGGCGAACGGCATGGCGCACGCACTGATCCAATCCGGCGAGGTCGCTGGCCCGACCATGGTGCGCACGATTGCGGAAACTCGCACCGGCCAGGAGATCAATGGCGTCGCGGTTCGGATCGATGAGGTACCCGGCACCGTCACTGAGATCGATTTGGACGCGTCCAGCGAGCACGGTCGCGCCGACGGGCGGTCGCTCATCGAGCTCGAAACCAGCGAGCTAGTGGATTTCTTTGGAAACGAGTTGGCCGACGGGACGCTTGCTCAGTTCGTATTCGATGGTCCGGCAGGTCAGGGAGTGATTCCAGGGACCGTGCAGAACGGTGTCGTCCGAATCGAGCTCGTCGCTCCCGATCACCCGGGGCTGTTGGTCGGGCATCTCGAGCTACACGGCACGCGGAGCAACGATGTGCGGATTGAATTCGAATCAGCGATTGCGAGCGTCGATGCGGTGCTCGACACCGTCGGCACTGACATCATCGTGCGAGTAACTGCAGCGCTCGACCCGAACGGTGCGTTCATCGCCGACGGCACCGACGTGCAATGGGGGCAATACCGAACCCAACTCCGTCACGGGTCCGCCGCCATCCAGATACCGGCGTCGCTTCTGCCCGACGATCTCCCGATGGTTCAGATTCTTGGGCTCGACGTCGAGCCGATGGGAGCGCAGTGATGAGCAGCGATCTTGAACAGTCATCATCGACGCTGTCGAGAACTCAAAAGAGCTGGCTCCTCGCGTTCGTCGTTCTCGTCGGCGCCGTCGCCTTGACATTGGGCGCATCCGTGATCGTCGCCATGGGCCAAGGCGCAGACTTCGGAAGCGTTTTCAACGAGCCAGCTCGAACCGCCGATGGTGAGGTGGAAATTACGTGGTCGAATGGCGAACCGTTGCTTCGGTCGCTCGAACCGCAGACCGTCGAAGGGATCGAGTCCGCGTGGACGAGAGCGCAGTCCTCGATCGAGAACGCAGCGTTCACCGGCGACATGACAGGCATCGACATCTGGTTCTCTGGCTCGGCTAAGGATCAGGTGTACGGCCTGGTTGCGACCGAATCGGTGACCACCAGTGTCGGGTGGGAGAGCGATGAGATCACCCCGGACTTCTACAGCATCGACGGTCAAGTATTGGTCACGACGATCGAGCGAACCGCAGTAACAGCGACTGATGAAGCAGGTGCGGTCGATGAGCTCCGGGCGGTTTTCATCTTGCGAGATGGCAATTGGCGTATCGAACACCTCGTCCGGGTCGGTACCGCTTCGTCGAGGTGACCATTTCTTGATGTGATCTTGAGGATGCGCTTTGGTGGCCTTGAGGTTCGTTTCCGAGAACTTGGGTATGTCCTACGAGAACTTTCAATCCTGGAAAACCGAACCCGTTGAGGACGCTCCAGCCCTCAGCGTCGTCATCCCGACGTACAACGAGGCACAGCGAATCGTGCCCACGATCGCCGCCATCGCCGCCCACCTTTCATCGTCGCCACGACGTGTGGGAGAGAGCTTTGAGATCATCGTCTCTGACGATGGTTCGACCGACGGAACCGTGGCGCTCGTCCGACTACTCGGCCTACGCAACCTCCGGGTTCTCGTCCATGGCACGAACCGCGGCAAGGGCGCCGTCGTCACCGCTGGAGTCCTCGCCGCAACCGGCAGGCATGTGCTCGTGTCCGATGCCGATCTCTCGACACCGATCAACCACATCGACGAGATGCTCGACCTGGCTCGCAAGGGCGAACCGGTCGTGATTGGCAGCCGTGGGATGAACGAGGCTACCGAGGCGAACAAGTCAGGCGTTCGACGAACGTGCAGCAGCACCTTGCGTTGGCTTGCGAAGAAGGTCCTTGGAAGCGAGATCTGCGACACCCAGTGCGGATTCAAACTGTTCGAACGCGAAGCCGCACATGAGATCTTCTCAGCGTTGCGGTCGGTCGACTTCAGTTTCGACATGGAGGTGCTGTGGCTCGCGAACTCGCTGGGACACCGAGTGACCGAACTACCCGTCACCTGGTTCGACGCGCCGGGTTCCACCGTCCGCCCGTTTCGCGCGGCGCTCTCGTTTCTCAAACAGCTCCTTCGGCTTCGGGTGATGTCTCCGCCCCCGCCGTCGCGCTCGGTGACGACGTCGACCTTCGGCGTCGTCACCGCGCTTCCTCCCTCGCCAACCACACTTAATGAGTACGGGTTTCATCTGACGCGGCACCTCGCGAACACCGATGATGCAGCCGAGATCGTCGCATTCCACGAAGACACCGAGGCGGTTCTTCCCGATGGAGTACGGGGGGTTGGCTGCTGGACGTTCAACTCGCTGCGAACACCGTTTCGTTTGCTCGCAGCGGTGCGTCGTGAACAGCCCGACGCCGTCCTGTTCAACATCCACTTCACTGCCTTTGGGAACAACAAGATCGCTGCAGGCCTGGGGTTGTTGACCCCAGCGATGATGCGGCTCACAGGTGTCCCGACGGTGGTTCTGCTGCACAACTTGGTCGATACGGTCGATCTGCAAGCCGCCGGGTTTGGCTCGAATGCGGCTGTCGAACGAGTGCTTCGGACGATTGGCTCGACGCTGACAAAGCAGGTGCTGCGCGCTGATCGAGTCGTCACCACGATGCCGAATTATGTCGACATTCTCCGCGGTACCTACGGCGCAGAGAACGTCTACCTCACGCCCCACGGAAGCTTCGACGTGACGCCGTGGCGGGGGAGTGAACCCGGTGACGGCGGTCGCCGCATTCTCGCCTTCGGAAAATTTGGCACTTACAAGCGGCTCGAAGGGCTCGTAGATGCGTATCGAGACTTGGTTGCCGATCCGGCGTTCAGCGACGTCGAATTGATCGTCGGCGGAACCGACAGTCCGAACGCTGCAGGCTATTTGGCCGGCATCGAAGCAACGACGCTCGACCTGCCAGGAGTGACGTTCCTCGGCTACGTCGAAGAAGATGATGTCGAGAGGCTCTTCGAGTCCGCCAGCGTCGTCGTCTTTCCCTACACCTCCACGACCGGGAGTTCAGGTCCGCTGCACCAAGCAGGCGCTTTTGGTCGGCCGGTGATCGTCCCCGAGGTTGGTGACTTCATCGGTCTGTTGCAGGACGAAGGATTCGTGGGCGTCGCGTTCGATCCGGAGTCGACGGCCTCGCTACACCGAGCCCTCATCGACGTGTTCGGAAACCGTGAACTTCGCAGCCACCATGCGGCCACCAACCACGCCGCAGCGAACAGCCTTCCGCTCGCCGATATTGCGTCGTGGCATCAGCACCACCTCGTCGAGGTCGCCGCCCGATGACGCACGCTGCTGCATCCACAACCCGCACCTCGCCTTGCAACCACCCACACCATCACCCACAACCAATTGGAGAACCACCCATGTCAAAAGATCTAACACTCACTAAAACCGGCTCCGCTACTTCGATCAGCACACCGGTACACGTCGCTGTACTTCCCGAACGCTTCGATGCGTTTACCGACATCGACTTGCCGTCCGGCTCAGAACGCGTCGTTCTCGACGGGCGGTCTGTTCGCTTCGCCGATCGACACGCGTTGCAAAGCCTCGTCGACGCCCGACTTCGGCTGCTCGACGCAGGCGGAGACCTCATCGTCGGTGCGCCGAGCATTGCGCTTCGAGTCACGCTCGAACTGACCGGCTTCGACGTGTTGTTGAACATCGTGTCGGGAGCCATCGTCTTGGGAGAGAACCAATGAACGAGATTCAACTCTTCGGCGAGCTCGGCCCCGACCAGGTCGATTCACTCAGTGAGAAACTCGGTTGGCTGCTCGAACAGCCTCGGCCTCAGCTAGAACTCGATCTTTGCAACGTGACATCGCTTCACCTCGGAATCGTCAATGTGTTGATCGGTGCTCGCAATGAAGCTCAAGCTCGATTGGGTGACCTGCGAGTCGTCGTCGGCTCGGGCTCGGAGACCCAATACACGCTCGCACGAGTCGGCATCGTCGCCACGCTGCGGCCATGAAACGTCTTCTCGCCGGAAGCGCCGGTTTGGTCATGGCGATCATGGTGGTCAATGCAGGT
The DNA here is from genome assembly GCA_964451305.1 of uncultured Acidimicrobiales bacterium. Taxonomy (GTDB): domain Bacteria; phylum Actinomycetota; class Acidimicrobiia; order Acidimicrobiales; family SHLQ01; genus SHLQ01. The sequence continues at coordinate 10,034 of CAYVHV010000001.1, forward strand.
AACTACGGACTCAACCTTCTGTTGGCCAACGCCCTCGACCCGAGTGACTTCGGCGATGCATCGCTGCTCGTGACGGTCCTTCTGGTCACGGGTGTGCTCGCCGGGACACTCCAACTCGCGACCTCGGTCGCCACGATTCGTCGTCCCGACCAACGAGATCAACAGCTCGGGTCAATGCGACTACTGACGAACCGTGTTGGCTGGGTCGGTGGGTTGCTCCTCGGTGCGGTCTCACCACTGGCGGCGGACATCCTCCATGTTGAAAGCCGTTGGGCGCTGTTCATAATGGCCGCAGGATTTCCACTCCACCTTCAGCTCGCCGTCGAGCGCGGTCGACTCCAGGGAGACCTTTTCCTCGGTCGGCTCGCAGGTACGTTCGTCGCCGAAGGGGTAGCTCGAATTGTTGCGACCATCGCCATCGTTTCGCTCGCCCCCAGCGTCGGTGCACTGGCCGTGGCGTTGAACGTGGGCTTCCTCGGCGGATACCTCGTGTGTCGGCCTCGGTTAGGTCGCTGGTCATGGCTCGAACTCACCAACCCCGGAGATCATCCTCCGGTCGGATCGGTCGGCACCGCGGTTGTGGCCGTCACCTTGATCACGAACCTCGATGTTGTTGCGGCCAAGTGTGTGTTCGACCCGGCAACGGCTGGCGGGTTCGCAGCGTTGGCCTTGGGTGGCCGCGTCGTCTTCTTTGCCTCGTGGACGCTGCAACAGGCGTTGCTGCCGCTCGTCATTGCCGAGCATGCAACGATCGGCCGAGAGCTGAGGCAGAAGCTGTTCGTCGGGGGAAACGCTCTGGTGTGTGCTGTTCTCGTCGTCCTCGCATGGGGATGGTCCGACCGATGGATCACATTGGCCTTCGGTGCAACATATAGCGACCTTGCGCCCCTTCTTGGGCCCTATGCCCTCGGTACCGGGGTGGTCTCGGTGGCCGCCGCGGTCGCGGTCATCCGTTCGACGGAAGGAAACGACTGGCCGAGTCGCTTCCTCCTTGGTGGCGCTGTTGCCGTCGGAGCCACATTGCTGTTCAACGGCGAAACCCTCAAGTCCTTTATCGACGCACGCCTTTTGTCCGTCGTTCTGCTCGCAGCGCTGGTCATCACCGCAGGCAATGTTTCGGGCCGTTTCTCTAACAGCGTCATCGGATCATGCCGATCTGGACGTGAAGGAGCATTTTCGTGAGCACGAGTTCAGAAACAGACGAACAGTTCATGGCGACGGTCAGCCACGAGTTGCGCGGGCCCCTTCACGCCATTCTTGGCTTAGCCGAGGTGCTCATGGAAAGCGGCCTCGAAGCCGACCATCTCCGGCTTGCGGAGGCCTTGTACCGTGAGGCGAGTTCGATGCGAGTGCTCGTCGACGACGTGGTTGCGTTTGGCCAATTCAGGTCGGCAACGCCATCGCTCACCGAAGCGCCATTCTCCCCAAGATCCCTGGTCACCTCGGTCGTCGATCGTCTCCGCCCGAAGGCCGAGGAGGCCGGGCTGCGCCTGCTCGTCGAGTTCGATGCCGATGTGCCGTTGCGAGTGCTCGGCGATGCCGTCCGCTTTGGCCAGGTCGTCGACAATCTGGTGAGCAACGCCATTCGTTACACCGAGATCGGGTCGGTACAGGTCATCTTGGCAGGCGACCGTGAGACGCTTTCCTTGCAGGTCCGCGATAGCGGCCGTGGCATGAGCCCGGCCGACCTCGAACAGATCTTCGAACCGTTTGTTCGTGTGGGGAACCCGAACGTTCGAGGCACAGGCCTCGGCCTCGCGGTCGTTCAAAAAATCGCCGAGGTCATGGACGGAACGATCACGGTAGACAGCGCCGTCGGAATCGGAACGACGTTCCTCTTCACGATCCCGTGCCGACACGTTGAGAGCTCGACCGACGACAACATCGAGCTCGACGGCACGACCGTAGGGACCGTTCTTGTCGTCGAGGACAGCGAGATCAACCGAACGCTCGCCACGAAACAACTGGAGCTGCTCGGACTGTCGGCTATCGCGGTCAACAGCGGTGAAGACGCCCTAGAACATCTCGCTTCGCAATCGGTCGATCTCATACTGATGGATTGGAATCTGCCCGGCATGAGCGGGCTGGAGACGGCGACTGCGATCCGTACCGACGGTCTGGTGCCAGCGGACGTTCCGATCATCGCGATGACCGCCAATGTTCTTGCGGGTGATCGAGAGGCGTGCCTCGCCGCAGGCATGAACGACCACCTCGGAAAGCCGGTTTCACTCGATGACATGCGACGGATGATGGAGGTCTGGCTCATGACCGAAGACACCGGTCCGGTCGCCGAGCCATCGGACTCCTCGGTCCACGAAGCGATCGAGCAGCTCGTCGCCGACCTAGGAGATATCGACACCGTCCGAATCGTCGTCGAAACATACCTTGGCGAACTCGCTGCTCGGAGAGACGCCCTCCTCGATCCGAGCCCAGAAATGTCCGATGCGGCCCAGCGCGCCGCGCACACCTTGCGTTCGACGAGCGCGCTCCTGGGCGCGAATCGCCTCGCGAGCTTGTGCCTCGAGTTCGAGCAAGACGACGAACCCGATGCACTGCTCAGGCAGCGTCTACGGCAGGAAGTCGACGACGTCGAAGCGTTGTTCACCGAAATTGTTGAGATTGGAATTGCTGCATGAAAGGGATCATCTTCAACGTCACCGAGAAGGCTGTCGTCGAGCTCCTCGGAGCTGATGCATGGGACGACCTGCTCGATGACGCCGACGTCTCGGGGGACTACACGGCGCTCGGCACCTACCCCGACGACGAACTCGTTGCGTTGATCGTGGCGGCAGCCGAACGTACCGGCCACGATGTCGGCGACGTTCAGCGATTGGTCGGGCGCTACGCACTGCAGCACCTCGTGGCGTCGATGGAGGAGTTCATCGATCTCGATGCGCACGTGTTCGAGTTCCTGTCGTCTATCCACACGATCATTCATGTCGAGGTGAAGAAGCTCGCTCCTGAGTCAAAGCCTCCCGACATCGAGCCGGTCCAAGTCAGCAGCGACGAGCTTCAACTGACATACCGTTCAGAACGCGGACTTTCTCCGCTCGCCGAGGGTCTGATCCTCGGTTCGGGGGATCTCTTCGAGACTCCGCTTTCGGTCGAGGTGCTCTCTCAACGCGCTGATCCTCCCGAAACGGTGTTGTCGGTCCGGCTCGCATGACGACCCACGGACCCGTCGACGACGCGCCCGTCGATTCCGACCCTGCCGATAGCGACGCTGTCGACGCGGAGAAGCGCATCCATCGGCTCACTCGACGTCTCGAGCGAGAACGGTCAGCGCGCGAGCAGGCGGAGAAAATCGCCGAGGACGGAATGCGTCGACTCTTTCTCGCGAACCAAGAACTCGATGCGAGGGTTGAAGAACGTACCGCCGAGCTTGAAGCCGAGCGGCGAGACGCAGCTCGATCAGCGGGAGAACGGGCCGAGTTCCTTCGCCTGCTCTCTCGCGAAACACGATCGCCGCTCAATGGCGTCATCGGAGTCATGGAAGTACTCGGCGAGAAGGCCGAGACCGAACAGATGCGAGCATGGCTCACCGACGGGCTCGAGTCCGCGAGAACACTCGACTCGATCATGACCCGCCTCCTGTTGTTCCTCGAATTGGAGGAGAACCTTCCAATCGAGACGACCACCGTGGACCCCGCCGATGTTGTTTCAGCAGTCGGTGCCCGCTGGAAACATGATGCGTTGCGGGCAGGCCTTCTGCTCTCGACCGAGAACCGTTGTCCAACAGACGTATTGGTGCAGACAAACATCAACGATGTGCATCTGATCCTCGACGAGCTCGTGTCGAATGCGGTGAAACATGGTGACCCCGGTCTGCTGCGTGTCGTTTCAGACGTTGAACGCTCTTACTCGGGCAACGTCGACTCGGTGGAGTTCATCGTCGAGGACTCCGGCCCGGGTATGGCGAACACTGAAACGCTCCTCGACGGGAGCTTCCAAGATCGGCAGAACACCGGAGCCCGTGGAATGGGCTACTCGTTGATTACGCGTCTCGCCGAGCGCGCTGGCGCAGTGGTGATGATCACGTCTGAACCGGGCCGGGGGACGGTGGTCCGGCTTAGGCTGCCCGCTCGTGTTGAGGCTCCGCCGGAGTGAACCGGTAGCCAACGCCACGAACCGTCTTGATGTGTTTGGTGCCGTTGCGATCGATCTTCTTTCGAAGGTTCGCGAGATGAACATCGATGACGTGGGTGTCGCCGACCCAGTTCGGTCCCCAAACGTGTTCGAGGAGCGACTGGCGCGAACGAACAGCGTTGGTGTCTTCGGTGAGTGCATCGAGGATGTCGAACTCGATCTTTGTGAGTTCGCACGGTTCGCCGTCGAGCGCGACCTCGCGAGCGGCAACGTCGACTCGAAGATCGCCGAGTTCGCGAACGGTGCCGGCGTCACCTGGGATTCCGCGTGGACGTCGGAGCAGAACTCCAACGCGTGCGACGAGCTCTCTATTGCTGAATGGTTTCGTTACGTAGTCGTCGGCGCCGGCGGCGAGGCCGACAAGCTTGTCGACCTCATCGGTTCGGCTGGTGACCATGATGATGTAGGCGTCGGTGAACCGGCGGAATTCGGCGCACAGTTCCATGCCGTCGGCATCGGGAAGTACGAGATCGAGGATGATCACCGATGGTGCGGTCGCTCGAGCGACTTCGAGGGCACGCGTCCCCGTCCCGGCGACGGACACGCGATAGCCAGCCTTCGTTAGAGATTCGCGGTGGAGGTGTTGAAACTCGGGGGCGTCTTCAACAACGAGGACGTGTTCCTGCATACCTATCCATCGGTTCGGTGGGAGTTTCGCTTAATGGAACAGAGTTGGCTCATTTGGGTCGCTGTCGTTCGCCTACCGCCCGGTAGGCTCCCCGGATGGACCATCGTTTTTCAGACGTCGCTGAAGTTCGCGACAAACTCGCTTCCGTCGACTATCTGGCCGACGAAGCCATTGCTGGCATCGTGCACCTTGCGGATCGGCTCGAGAAGCCCATCTTGATCGAGGGGCCTGCCGGAACCGGCAAGACTCAGCTGGCCAAGTCGGTGGCGGAGATGACCAGCGCCAAGCTCATTCGCTTGCAGTGCTACGAAGGCCTCGACGAGGCTAAGGCACTGTACGAGTGGAACTACAAGAAGCAGCTGCTTCGTATCCAGGCCGACCGCAGCGGTGAGAGCGATTGGAACGAGCTCGAAGATGACATCTTCAGCGAAGAGTTCCTGCTGGCTCGTCCGCTCCTCGAGGCCATTCGCGCCGACGAGCCCGTCGTTCTGTTGATCGATGAGGTCGACCGCGTCGAGATCGAAACCGAAGCGTTGTTGCTCGAGATTCTCTCCGAGTATCAAGTGTCGATTCCTGAGCTCGGCACGGTGACCGCAAAGCAGATTCCGTTGGTGTTCCTCACGTCGAACAACACCCGCGAGCTGTCCGAAGCGTTGAAGCGTCGTGCCCTGTATCTGCACCTCGACTATCCAGATATGGATCGTGAGAAGCAGATCGTCATGACCCGCGTTCCCGACATCACCGATCACCTCGCGAGCCAAGTGGCGCGGGTTGTTCGGTCGATTCGCCAGCTCGAATTGAAGAAGCATCCGTCGGTCAGCGAGACCATCGATTGGGCGCGCACGCTCGTGTTGCTCGGCATCGACCAGATCGACGCCGAGACGGCGACCGAAACGGTCAACATCTTGTTGAAGTACCGCACCGATATCGACAAGGCCGTCAAAGACATGAACACCAACTCCGACAGCTACAGCGGCGGAGCATGACCACCACACCTCCGGCCGATACGGAGGAACCAGCGTCTGAACAATCGCCATTGCTCGACCTGTTGTCGGGCTTCATCGTCGAGCTTCGAAACGCCGGGCTGCCCGTCAGCCTCACCGAGAACCTCGATGCGATGGAGGCCATTCGCCATGTGCCACTCGAGGATCGGACGGCGCTGAAGTACGCGCTTGCGGCGACGTTGGTGAAGAACAACTCGCATTGGAAGGCCTTTGAGATCGTCTTCGACGTGTACTTCTCGCTGCGAGGCGAAGAGTATGCGCTCGACACCGAGCTGAGCGACGAGCTCCTCGAAGACGACGAGGACGAAGAGGGTCAAGCGCCTGGCCAAGGCGGCGAAGGGAAAGGGCAGGGAGGCAACTCTGGCATGACCCCTGAAGAGCTCGCCGAGATGCTCTACAACGCGCTCGCCAACGGCGATCAGGCAATGATGCGGGCTATGGCTCGCGAGTCGGTTCGCCGCTATGCGGGGATGGAACCTGGCCGTCCGGTCGGTGGCACGTACTACCTCTATCGCACGCTTCGGAACCTCGACCTCGACGGTGTCCTCGAAAAGCTGATGCAGCAAGAGCAGGACGAGTCCGAGGACATGAGCCAGTTCGAGCAGCGGCTCCAGCGCGATGAGTTCAAAGATCGCATCGAGGAGCTGAAGAAGGAGATCGAGTCGGAGATCCGCCGTCGGCTCGTCGCCGATCGTGGTGTCGAGGCAATGGCTAAGACGTTGCGTAAGCCGCTTCCCGAAGATGTCGATTTCATGCACGCGAGCCGTGAGGAGATGGCGAACCTTCGAAAGGCCATTTATCCGCTGACACGCAAGCTTGCGGTGCGGCTTGCACGCAAGCGCCGCCGCGGCCGCAAGGGGCCGCTCGATTTCCGCCACACGATACGCACATCGCTGTCTTATGGTGGTGTTCCGGCCGAACCGAAGTTCCGTAACCCGCGGCCGAAGAAGCCCGAAATCATGGTCATTGCCGATATCTCCGGATCGGTCGCGGCCTTTGCTCGCTTCACGCTTCACCTCGTCTATGCGTTGTCGAGCCAGTTCACCCAGGTCCGTTCGTTCGTGTTTATCGATGGCCTCGACGAGGTCACCGAGTTCTTCGAGCAGACCGACGACATCACCGAGGCAATCCATCGGGTCAACAGTGAGGCCGATGTCGTATGGGTCGATGGCCACAGCGATTACGGCCATGCCCTCGAAGTGTTCTGGAACAACTACGGCAAGGACGTTGGACCAAAGACGTCGGTGTTGATTCTCGGCGACGCCCGAAACAACTACCACGCGCCAAACAGTTGGATCATCAAGGACATTGCCGAGCGCGCACGTAACGTCTTCTGGCTGAACCCTGAGCCCAAGAGCTATTGGGACACAGGAGACTCGATCATCGGCGAGTACAGCTCCTACTGCGACGGCATCTTCGAAGTTCGCAACCTCCGCCAACTAGAAAAGTTCGCCGACAACCTCGCCTAACAACCGAAATTTGAAGAGTGTTGATCCTCTGAGGACCAGCATCCTTCAAATTTCGGTGTGTGGGGGAGAGCTGAGATTTATGGCATCTGAGATTTTCACACCGTGCACCAACGAGGTTGGTGAGGGCCGTCGAGAGCTCTTCATCGTCGAGGGCATCTCGGCTGCGAACGCGGCGACGGTCGCCCGCGATCCGCGCTCCCAAGCCATACTCGCGGTTCAAGGCAAGCCAATGAACGTCGAGCGAGCGTCAGAACGAGAGATCCTGGCGAACGAGAAGCTGCGAAGCATCGTTCGAGCGATCGGCGCGTGGTGCGGCGATGCGTTCGATCTCGATTCGGTGCAGTACGACCGCGTGCTGATCCTCACCGATGGCGACGCCGATGGGATTCACGCGAGCGCGCTGCTGCTACTGGCATTCGACCATCTCATGGCCGAGCTGCTCGACGCTGGCCGTCTCGAACGGATCCGAGCCCCGTTGTTCGCCATCGACGCCGACCAACTCGATGAACTTGTCTATGCCTATTCGGCGCCGCATCGAGAGCGTTTGGTCGCCAAGATGCGAGAGGCGAAGTACACCGGTATCGACCACGACTACCTCAAGAGCATCGCCGGGCTGAACGCCGATGAGTTATGGCGCGTGTGTCTGGACCCGGAAACCAGGGTCTCTGAAGGGTTAAGCCGAGCCGATGCCGAGGTTGCTCGCCAGACGCTGGCGAGCTTCGGAAAGAACCTCTAGTTCGCAGCCGTTCGCTGGGCGATGATGTCGGCCACACGGAAGGCAACATCGAGCGCCTGGCGGCCGTTGAGCCGCGGATCGCACATGGTTTCGTAGGCCTGCGCGAGGTCGTGGTCGCCGAGGCCGTCGCCCCCGCCGACACACTCGGTAACCGCGTCACCGGTGAGCTCGAGGTGGATTCCACCCGCAACCGTTCCGGCCTTCTCGTGTGATTCGAAGAAGCCGGCGATTTCGTCGACGATCGAATCGAAGTGGCGGGTCTTGTGCCCGTCAGCTGCGGTGTAGGTGTTGCCGTGCATCGGATCGCTGACCCACAGAACCGGGTGGCCGGTTTCTTTGACCGCTGCGAGCAGGGGAGGGAGCTTCTCACGAATGTTCTCCGCACCCATGCGGGTGATGAGCGTGACCCGTCCTTCGATCTTGTCCGGGTTGATTGCCTCGCAGATGCCAACGACGTCTTCGACGGTTGCGGTCGGTCCGACCTTGCAACCAATCGGGTTCTTCACGCCGCGGAGGAACTCGATGTGCGCGCCGTCGAGTTGGCGGGTGCGCTCGCCGATCCACACCATGTGAGCCGAGCAGTCGTACCAGTCGCCGGTGATCGAGTCCTGGCGGGTGAGCGCCTCTTCGTAGTCGAGCAGGAGCGCTTCGTGGCTCGTGTAGAAGTCGACTTCGTTGAGATGGGTTTCGTTGTCGAGGTCGATGCCGCATGCGGTCATGAAGGCGAGCGAACGGTCGATCTCTTCGGCCAAGGCGGTGTACTTCTCGCCAATGGGGCTGTCGCTGACGAACTCTTGGTTCCACTGGTGGATCTGGGTGAGGTCGGCAAAGCCGCCGCGGGTGAACGCGCGCACGAGGTTGAGCGTCGCTGCCGCACGGTTGTAGGCCATGAGGAGACGGTTTGGCTGTGCCCGGCGTTCGTTCTCCGAGAAGCCAATGTCGTTGATGATGTGGCCGCGGAACGATGGCAGCTCGACATCGCCCTGCGTCTCGGTATCGGACGAGCGAGGCTTTGCGAACTGTCCGGCGATTCGTCCGACCTTTACGACGGGCATGCCGCCGGCGTAGGTCAGCACGACCGCCATTTGCAAGATGACCTTGAGCCGGTCGCGAATCGAGTCGGCCGAGCTCTCGAAGGATTCGGCGCAGTCGCCAGCCTGCAAAAGGAACGCTTCGCCGCGGCTTGCCGCACCGAGTTTGTTGAGCAGGTCGCGAGCTTCGCCAGCAAAGACGAGCGGCGGTTGGTCGCCAAGGATCTTCAACGTTTGTTCGAGGTCGCCATCATCTGGCCACGCCGGTTGTTGAAGGGCCGAGAAGTTTCGCCAGCTCTGCGGATTCCACGTGTTTGTCACGCCCGACAGTGTATTGCCATAACCACCAAGCTGGCCCTCTGGCCAAAATGAGAAAGGGACCCGCCGAAGCGGGCCCCTCTATCTACGTTCGTTGATCGACGTTATGCAGCTGGCGATGCAGCCTTTTCGGCGGCGTGATCGCGAACCGAGCTAACGGCACGCTTCACCAGACGGCGAGCAGCTTCTGCTGTCACACCCAGCTCTTCGCCAACCTCGCGGTAGCTGCGCTTGCGTCCGTCGTGCAGGCCGAAGCGCTGCTCGACAGCGTAGCGAGCCCGTGGATCGAGGATGTCGAGAAGGCCGGTGACCATCTCTTCTTCAGCTCGTGCCATGACCTCGGCCTCGGGACCAGGCTTTGCGTCTGGAAGGAGGTCGACGAGCTCGTTGGAGTCGTCGTCGCCGATGGTGCGGTCGAGAGAGGTAGGCGTGGTGAGGCGGTGGAGGCGTGCGTGCTCTTCATCGAGCTCGTCGCCGTCGCCGGAAACCTGACGGAGTGCAGCACGAAGGCTTGCTGAACGGTCGCCTGGGAGGCGAACGAGGCTTGCCTTCTGATCGAGTGCACGACCGATTGCCTGACGAATCCAGAAGGTGGCGTACGTCGAGAACTTGAAGCCCTTGCGCCAGTCGAACTTGTCGACAGCGTGCTCAAGACCGAGGTTGCCTTCTTGGATGAGGTCGAGCAGCTCCATGCCTGGAGGCAGTGGGTAGCGGCGTGCGACGCTCACGACAAGGCGAAGGTTTGCCCGGATGAAACGATCCTTGGCAACTGCGGCTTCACGAATGGCACGATCGAGGTCGCGTCCAGTCTCACCGTCTTCCTTCTTGGCGCGTGCTTCTGCACCGCGCTCGATGATCTTTGACAGATCACGTTCCTCTTGGGCTGTGAGGAGAGGAACGAGTCCGATTTCGTTGAGGTACTGACCTACTGAATCACTCATGATGCTTCTTTAAACGGGTCCCGCGTGCTTGCGATTCCCTATATCGGGGGAAATCTTGTTTCCAATGTTTGAACTCGAAGAATATTCAAGTACACGTAACGACTCAGCACCCATTGCTGGGTATATGAATTAGGTCACGCTGCTGTTTCAGCGGGTACTTGTTGGATGATCTACGGGACAACTGGCTGATAACTGGTTAGGCCAATCGACCTATGTTTTCATTCGGCCTTTTGCCGAAATAGTTGAGCCGTTTCTGACGCCGTGCTTCCAGCTGAGTAGATGTCCGTCGCCCGAACCGCCGGGGCATCTACTCGGAAAAGCGTTGGAATTGACCAAGGGAGAAGGTATCTCACCCAACGGTTCAATGGGGGTATCGGGGGCGGACTCGTGTTTGCGGCGTAATGTGAGGGCGTGAAAAAGCGTCAACGCATCGGGGTCTTTGGCGGAACATTCGACCCTCCTCACGCCGCCCATGTGGTGTTGGCGGCGAATGCGATCCATCAGTTGTTGCTCGATTCGTTGATCGTGACCGTGGCCGGAGTGCCGTGGCAGAAGGTTGGCAGCCGGTCGATTACCGATGCTGAAACTCGGATGGCAATGGCAACCGCGGCGTTTCGAAACGTCGATGGCGTGGTCGTTTCTGACATGGAGCTTCGCCGTCCTGGCAATAGTTACACCGTCGATACGTTGATCGAGCTGAGTGGCGACGATGTCGATCTGTTTCTTTTGCTCGGCAGCGACGCTGCTGCGGGGCTCGATACGTGGGACCGGTTCGAAGAGGTGGCGCGGCTGGCGACGATTGCGGTGTTTCCGCGTCGCGGCCATGAGGACAGCGAACCGCCAGAGGGTTTTGTGTGGGAACGCCTCGATCTGCCCGGCCTTGAAATCTCGAGCACCGATATTCGTCGACGTGTCGATGCGGGTGAACCCATCAACGGACTTGTCTCGCGTGAGGTGCACGCGCTCACCATCGACCATCGCCTCTATCGCAGCGATGCGGCTGTCGCCACCGAGAGCGGCGCGTCCGATTCGTGACCGGTCATCTTGTGTAGGCCCCTGTTTTCCATGACACTGGCGCTCGCATGACCCGTGAAACCCCGCGAACACCGCAGCGCCGGAATCTCCTGTTATCGAGCGGCTTCTTCGGGTTTCTCGTCGTCATTGCTGTTATTGGTGTGTGGGTCGGGACGAGAGCAGAGACGGCAATTCTTCAGTCGCAGGCTGGCGAGGTGTCGACCTTCTCGTCCGATCCAAGTGCGCCGGGGTTTCGCGCCTTCACGACATCGAGCGACACGGCGCTCGTCCTTCACACTGCAGTGCGCGCCGGTGTTGGGGCTGAGCTGCGCGGCGCCACATTGTTAACCGGAGCCGATGGAGCCGGCGGTGGTTCGGTTGTGACCATCCCGGCGACCTTTGTGAACCCCGAGGAAGCCGGGGTGACTTTGGCCGACTTGTTTGCGACGGCGGGGCTCGATGCTGTGGTCGACGAGCTGGCACTCTCGTTTCAAATCGGGTTCGGCGATGTTGTTGTGCTCGACGCTGCCTCCTGGACCGGGCTAATGATCGCGGACCTTCCGTTGACGCTCAGCCTTCGAGACAACCTCGTGCAGCAGGTCGAAGGCGACCCAGCAGATGAAGCGGCGACCGAAGTGGTGCTTGCGGCCGGTACCCGTGACTACGACCTGGCTGAGATTGCCGTGGTTGCGGGCCATCGGAACCCTGGCGAGCCGTCGCTCGGTGTGGCGCTTCGTCAACAGCAAGTGTGGCGTGCATGGATTTCACGAACGGCTGGAACTGCGGAGCGCCCGGATCTCTTCGAGCAGGAGACCGGGTTTGCCAGGTTGATTGGCGATCTTGCGAGCGCAGAGGTTTCGTATCGCACCATCGCAACGCTCACCCTGCCCGCCGATGACGCCGCGGCCACGATTTATGAGGCCGATCTCGACAGCATCGGCGAGCTCATTTCGCAGATCGTTCCATTTCCCGAAACAACGAGGCTCGTCGACCGGCCGTCGGTGCTGCTGCTCGACACGTCACTCGGCGCAGTGGATCAGTTGCCGGTCGTGTCGACCATCACCCGAGCCGGCGGGCTAGTGACCGTTCTCGGAAACAGCGATGGGACGACAGCGATCGAGCTGGAAGTGCAGATCCACGACGAGTCGGCGTTGGGGGTTGCCCGCGAGATTGCGGAGCGTCTCGGTTACGGCGTGCCTCGTTCGGTTCCGTTGGAAGATGCGACGACGGCGATCACCGTCGTTGCGGGTTCTGAAGCTCTGGAGTGACGTCGGAGCGATTTGGCGAGCGGGTATCGGCTGTTCGGTTGCACGGTCTTACCCATCGGGCCATAGCATTCGACCTGTGTTGATCATTGAACTGACCCTGCCCGCTACTCGCGGCTGCACAACTGTTGAGGTCGCATCTTGAGCGTCGATAGCGAGGTCGTCGATTGGACGATCACAGCAGCGCGCGCTGCGGACGACAAACTTGCGGTGAACACCCTTGTCATCGATGTCGGAGAAGTGCTCGGGATCACCGACTTCTTCTTGATCACCGCAGGGGCGAACCCGCGGCAGGTTCGTGCGATTGCGAACAACATCGAAGAGATGGTTGCTCGCGACGGTGGCCCACATGCCCTTCGTAAAGAGGGCCACGACACGTTCGAGTGGGTGTTGCTCGACTTCGGTAGTTTCATCTGCCATGTGTTCGTCGAAGAGCACCGTGCGTATTACGAGCTCGAGCGGCTGTGGGGCGATCGTCCACGGATCGCGTGGGCCGAAGACCAGCCGGCTGAGGCTGGCGCTGATGAGGTCAACTCAGACGGATCAGACGAAGAGGAATAGGTAGCGCCATGGTATTTGGTCGAAAAGATGACGACGGCCAAGCAAAGACTGTCGAGATCCGAACGGCCAGTGGCGAGCGCTATCGGATTAACGATGTTCCTTCGAAGACCGTCGGCAAGATGACGAGCAGCATGCGCTGGGCGAATCTTCATCCGTTGCAGTTTCCGGTGGAGGGTGGGAGCGTGTTGTTCTTCCCGCCGGCCAATATTGAAGTGATGCTGATCAACGACGCGCCGGTAGACGCGGGCGAAGGCGTCTACACCTACCTAGAAGACGAAGAAGAAGACGAATAGCCAGACAAGGCATCTGCGTCGAGAAGAATGCGCGTTTCGCCCATCGATGTTTGGAGCCGCTAGGCGAGAAACTCGGGTTCGAACGAAGTTCGATACGTGGAGCTAAGGAGAATTGAACTCCTGACCTCCTCCGTGCCACGGAGGCGCTCTACCAACTGAGCTATAGCCCCGGAAACTGCGTTTGCAGACTATCAGCTCCCTTTTGCATTCAGTCAAAAAGATCTGGCGGGGTGGTCGGGGCGAGTGGCTTAGTGAATGCTCGCGGTTGCCGATAGGAAATCGGGTCCTATCCTCGGGTTACTCCTGAGTAGTGAGAAGTGGAAGAGATTGGCATTGTTTGAAGACTTGGCGGCGGACCACTTTGGTCTTGAACCGACGAGTCCGGCGCGCGAGATCAATGCCGGCAATATCAACCGGACCGCAGTGATTTCTGCGGCTGCGGGCGACTTTGTGTTGCAGGACATCAATGCTTCGATCTTTGGTGATACTGACGCGTTGATGCGCAACGTCGAGAAGGTCGTGCAGCGCCAGCGCGAGTGCAACCTTCCGACGATTGAGTTCGTTCGTACACGCAGCGATGGTTTGATTACCGAGCACGAGGGGTCGGTGTGGCGGTGCTACCGGTTCGTCGAAGGCGAAGCGACCCCTCCGATCGAGACCCGTGACGATGCGCAGTCGACCGCCCGTGCGTTTGGTCGGTATGCGAGGGCGATCGATGGCCTTGAGCTCGATGAGCATTTGGCTGGCTATCACGACTTTGATGCCCGGGTCGACGCGTTCTTTGCAGCGGTTTCGGCCGACGCTGTTGGGCGTCTTGAGAGTTGCGGTCGCTACGTGGACGATCTGGTTGCGATGATCGATCGTTTGCGTGTGACGTCGGCGTTCGAGGCGCGGCGCGAGGTGCCGGTGCGTAATGCGCACAACGATGCGAAGGGCCCGAACTGCATCATCGGCTCCGATGGGCGCACGATTATCGATCTCGATACGACGATGCCTGGCACGGTGCTTTCCGATGTTGGCGAGCTCGTCCGGTCGAGCACGCGGTCGATGGATGACGCTAGCCCTGAGGCGCTGATGGAACAGGTCGTTTCGGTGAACCGGGGCTTTCTGGCCGGTTATGGGCTCGACCTCACTGGCGCGGAACATGCGTGCATGTTGCTTTCAGGTCCGTTGCTGACCGTCGAGAATTCGATGCGGTTCATGGCCGACCATTTGTCGGGCGATGCCTATTACGGTGCGGCGACGGTCGATCAGAATCTCGATCGGTCGATTACACAGCTTCGACTCGCCGAGCGTCTCGTCGAGGCGATCGAGCTCGCAACGTCAGGTGCTCTTGGCGCTGCCTGAGCGTTTGGTTAGTTGAGGATGATCGATTCGCAGAAGACACGGCCTTCGCGAACGGGTTCGATCGAGATCGAATAGAACTGTTCGACGATGCCTTCGGTCGATGATGATTCGATGACGCTGTCGGATACTCGAACGATTTCGCTCGGGTCGACGAGTTCGCCTGCGTTCCAGACGTTGACGTATTGGGCGTAGGTGTCAGAATCGCCGTCGACGATGGTGATCATGACCCGATCGGTGTCGCCGATCTGTGCGAGCCGACAGTCGATGGCGTCGGTGTCGCCAATGAGGGGCACGTCGACGCCGGGAAGGTTTGCCCAGGCGGGTAGGTCGATGATGTCGCCGCCGGCGAGGAGCGCTATCGCGAACAGGGCAGCGATGAGCCCGCCCACACCCGCAGCGAGCTTCTTCCTCACTCGTCGGCGCCGATAAGGTCGAGGGCTTGTGATGCGAGTGCGGTGATGCGCTTTGCCCAATCATCGACATCGAAGTCGTCGTCGTTGCCCATGGCGTCGGCGCGGTAGCGGTCGACGACGCCGTCGAGGATGCACGCGAGGCGCCAGGTGGCGAACGCTTGGTAGTAGCCAATGTTGCCGACGCTGTGGCCGATGGCGTCTTCGTAGACGGAGACGGCTTCGTCTCGTTCGATGAAACCGTCGGCGAGGGTTGGTGGCCGGTCGAGGGCGATGGCGTGGTCGCCGGGGCGTGTCCAGTAGGTGAGCATGGCGCCGAGGTCGGCGAGTGGGTCGCCGAGTGTCGTGAGTTCCCAGTCGAGCACCGCAATGACATGGCCCTGGTCGTCGACGATCGTGTTGTCGAGCCGGTAGTCGCCGTGCACGAGCCGCGTTGGGCTTTCGGTGGGCATGGTCGCGACGAGCTTTTCGTGCGCGTTGATGATGAGCGGGTCGGTGGGCGATTCGACGGCGTCGACTTGGCGGCGCCAGCGGCGCAGTTGGCGTTCGATGTAGCCCTCGCGTTTTGCGAAGTCGCCGAGGCCGATCTCATCGATGTCGAGTTGATGGATCTTGACGAGGTTCTCGACTGTCGAGATGCTCATTTCGCGGCGGGTTTCGAGGTCGAATTCTTCGGCGCTTTCTTGGTTGCGCACGACGGTTCCGTCAACCCATTCCATGACGTAGAAGGGTGCGTTGTTCACCGTCTCGTCCGAGCACAGTCCGACCATCTCGGGTACGGGGACCGGCGTTGGAGCCAGGGCGGACATGACGCGGTGTTCGCGGGCCATGTCGTGTGCGGTGGCGAGCACGTGGCCGGTTGGTGGTCGTCGCAGCGCCCACTGTTGACCAGCCTCGTCGCTCACCCGGAAGGTGAGGTTCGAGCGCCCACCGGTGATCTGATCGAACGACAGCGCGCCGGCGATCTCGTCACCGGTTTCGGCGAGTGAATCGCTCAGCCATTCGGTTACTGCGGCGACGTCGATACCCGCCGGAGCGTCATCTCGGTCAGGGCTGTCTGCGGTTCCGTTGGTCATCGCCTTCATAGTAGGACACGACGTCGACAACCGAGTTAGTAGACCCGACCGTGTCTCGGGAGGATACGCTTCAAATGTCCAGCAAGACTTGGAGTTCACGATGGCTGATGTAACCGACGCAACGTTCGAAACCGATGTGGTGGAGCGGTCCAAGACCGTGCCGGTTGTTGTCGACTTGTGGGCGCCGTGGTGTGGCCCGTGCCAGTCGTTGGGACCGATCCTCGAGAAGGTCATTGGCGAAACGCAGGGTCTTGTCGAGCTGGCGAAGATCGATGTCGATGAGAACCCGAACGTGTCGCAAGCGTTCCAGGTGCAGTCGATTCCGGCTGTCTATGCAATGTATGACGGCAAGGTCGTCAACGGGTTTATGGGCGCCCAGGGCGAGGCCGAGGTTGTGCAGTTCGTTCAGGAGCTGATCAATCTCGCGGCTGGCGGCGGCGGTGTCGTAACCGATGGCCAGCAAGATGATTCCGACGACGCTGCGGACGCAACGGCGACCGAAGCGGCCGCTGCGCCTGCGCCGATGCCGAGCCAAGCGATTACCCCCGATGCGATCATCTCTGAGCCGGGCATACCGGCACCCGCACCAGCTGCGCCACGCCTGAGCGCGGCGGAGGCCGATGCGATCGAAGAGCAGCTGAAGGGCTTGCTGCTCACCGTCAAAGGCGATGACGATGCCCGCCAGCAGTATGTGGATCTTCTCGACCAGCTCGGCCCGGATGATCCTCGCACCAACGATTACCGTCGAAAGCTCGCGACCGCGCTGTTCTAGCCCGGGCTTCGGTGGCCCCGCTTCGGGCTGCTACCGTCGCACATGAAAGCACCTCCCCCTTGTTTTCATCACATAGAGGAAGTTTGCGATGTCTGGGTTGCACGATGGTGCTCCCGATCCGCTGGCCGCGTTGCGCGCCAGCGATCGACGTCCGCGAGTAGAGGTTCTAAGAGAGCGCGTCTTTGCTAACGGGGCGCAGTGGTTTGCTGCCACGGCTGGGCGGGTCGCGGTCGGCGTGCTGGTGTGTGCCTTGGCGATCGGTGTTGGGTGGCGGCTGTTTGTCGAGTCTGAACCGCCGGTAGAGGCGAGCATCCCGTTCGCTAGCGGAGCGGTCGAAGAAGCAACGCAACCGGGCTCGCAAGATTCACCTGCGGTCGCGGCGGAGGCCGGGCCACTCCCGACGAGCGGACTCGAGAGCGGGTCGGCACCAACATCGGTTGATGTAGAAGCGGTCGAACCGCTGACCGACGTTGTTGTGCATGTTGCGGGCGCGGTGTCGCGTCCGGGGCTGATCCGTGGTGATTCGTCGTGGCGGATCGACGATGCGGTTCGGGCAGCCGGCGGCCCAGCCAACACGGCTGACCTCGACCGGATCAACCTGGCCGCACCTGTTCTCGATGGGCAGCGAATCTTCGTGCCACATGTCGATGAGGAGGTTCCGCTCGCGGTCGACCCGGAGCCAGCGGGAGCAGCGGGCGAGACCGGTGGAGCCAGCGCGCCTATCGACCTCAATACTTCTGACGCGATCGACCTTCAGAGCCTTCCCGGTGTGGGCCCTGCCACCGCAGCAGCGATCGTTTCTCATCGTGAGGACTTCGGTTCGTTCGGCACCGTCGATGCCTTGGTCGCGGTGCCCGGCATCGGGCCAGCCACTCTTGAATCGTTGCGTGACCATGTCCGTGTCTGAGCCGTCGGTCGAGAAGTCGACTGAAAGTCAACGGGGGAGCGAGCTCGAGCGTCTGCGGTATCGACGCCGCCGAGACGCTGGCATCGTTCTAGCCCTCGGCGCGCTGTTCGGCGTCGTTCGGCTCTTCAACCAGCTTCCGTGGTGGGTTGGCATCGCTGTTGTATTGCTCGGTGCGTTGAGCATTCGGCCGCGCATCGTCCTCATCGGGTTGGTGGTGCTGCTCGCGACGCGGGCCGGGGTTGCACTCGACGGGTTGCAACCAGCGACGACCCGGCCGCTCGATCAGGAGGCCATCGTGTTGGTGAGCGACCCGAGGGTGAGTGACAACGGGTGGAGTGCCCAGGGCGAGCTCGATGGCGAGCGGGTGTTTCTCAACGTGCGTATCGGTGTGTCGTCGGCCTTCGGCGATGCGGCGGTCGGCGATGAAATCGTGATGTCGGGGACGCTTCGGGGGAGTGCACCAGAATCGTCGTGGGCGATCTCGAGACGAATCGTTGGGAGCGTTACCGTTGCTGACGTGCACGACATCGTGCCCGCAACCGGAGTCGTCGGCGCTGCCAACGCGCTACGCGACGCATACCGCGAAGGGGTGCGTCACTTCGACCAAGGCGATCGGGCGTTGTTCACCGGACTCGTCTTTGGCGACGACCGAAACCAGGACCCGATAGACACCGACAACTTTCGATCGGCCGGTCTTTCGCACCTCCTCGCAGTTTCAGGTTCCAATGTTGCCTTTGTCTTGTTGATTTTCGCTCCGTTGCTTAGTCGTGCTCGGTGGGTGTGGTTGCGGGTGGGTGGTTCGTTGGTGTTGTTGGTTGGGTTTGGGTTTTTGACGCGGTTTGAGGCTTCGGTGTCGCGGGCGTTGGTGATGGCTGGGTTGGCGTTGGTGGCGTTTGGGTTGGGGCGGCGTTCGGATGCTGGGGTGGTGTTGGTTCCGGGGGTTGGGTTGTTGTTGGTAGTGGATCCGTTGTTGGGGTGGTCGTTGGCGTTTCAGTTGTCGGTGGTTGCGACGTTGGGGATGGTGGTCTTGGCTCCGCGGATTGTTGGGGTGTTGTGGGGTCCGGTGTGGTTGCGGTCGGTCGTGGGGGCGACGTTGGGTGCGCAGGTGTTTGTTGCGCCGTTGTTGTTGGGGGTGTTTGGTCGGTTGAGTTTGGTGGCGGTGCCGGCGAATGTGTTGGCGGGTCCGGCTGCGGCTGGGGTGATGATGTGGGGTTTGGTGGTTGGTCCGGTTGCGGGGGTGGTGCCGGGGCCGGTGGCGGTGGTGTTGCATGTGCCGTCGTGGTTGTTGGTGCGGTGGATTGTGTTGGTGGCTGATGTGTTTGGGTCGGTGGGGGTGGGGAGTTTCACGGTGTGGCATTTGGTGGTGGGTGTTGTGGGGTTGGGTGTGGTGTTGGCTGGTCGTGAGGGTGTGCGGGTGGTGCCTTGGGTTGTTGGGGTGGTGTTGGTGGTTGTGGCGTTGGGGGTTCCGTTGTTGGTGCCGGCTTCGTTGCCGTCGGGGGTGTTTCGGGTTTCGGATGGGTTGGTGGTTGGGCGTTCGGTGGAGGGGTTTGATGTGGTGGTGTTGGAGGCTGGTGCGGAGTTAGGTGTGGTGTTGGAGGGTTTGGGTTCGTTGCGGTTGGGGCGGGTTGATTTGTTGGTGTCGGAGTCGGGTGGTCGTGGTGCGGGGGTGGTTGTTTCGGTGTTGGCGCGTGAGCATGACATTTTGAGGGTGTGGGCGCCTGTGGGTCATTCGGTTCCGGGTGCTGTGGGGTTGGCTGATTTGTCGGGGGTGTTGGGGTCGTTGGAGATCTCCCAGCTGCCTGATGGGAGTGTGACGTTGACGAATCGGTCAGGTTGATGTGAATTCTCAATCAACCTGAGAAATTCTCACTACAGTTGCGAATCGCTGGTGCGGTAGGGGTGCGGGTCTTCCCAAGGAGCGCACTCCGGTGCGTCTGATCCGAAGAGGTCTAAGCCCACGACTGCGGCAACCGCCAAAACAGCGACCACGACGACCGGCATTGCCTTCTTGCGCAAGTCGGGGGTCGTCGGGTTCTCGGTTGTGTTGGTCCCCATATGTGTCTCTTTGGCGAGGATCCGCTGCAGCCTGATCGCTAGGGGATGGCTAAACCCGTGCGGCTCAGGCCGGCCTCGCGGCGTGGCTGCACGAGCTTCGCCGGTGCCATCTTCGCCGTTGAGTCGGTCGAGCCCGGTGTTGCCGAACAGCTCGTCATCATGAATGCCTCCGAAGAGGACGTCGTTGCCGTCCCCACCCAAGATCGTGTCACCGCCGCCATCGCCATACAGCACATCAGAACCCAGCGGGTGCTGCGGACACTGCGAGCGCAACGATCAACGCGAGCACGGCCAGCACACGCAGTGATACACCGGCCATAGCGGTCAGAGATCCATTGGAAGGGTTGAACATTGATTCCCGTTCAGGTCAGGGCCGCAGAGCAAACCGCCTGTTCCTATGGCTCACGTCGCACATTAACAGCCCGTCGCTCAGCCGAACGAGACGAGTCCATTTCACGTGGACCTTGTTGCGGGTGCTGCAAACCATGTTCGAAAAGGGGCACAACCCGAAGCTTTTCGTGGCGACAATGCTCAACTCACGCTGGCTGCTCGCAACCGGCCGCGGTTGCGCTTGCGATGTACTCATCTTTATTGGGTATCGAGTCGAGGTCAATGTCGAACAATGGCGAGTCGGGCAAGTCTTCGGTTTGGACAGCGCTTGCTGATTCGCGAACCATCACCAATTGTTCTGCGAGACGCATCCCAATGCGAACAAGAACAGCAACGATCGCGTTGACATCGAGCACCTCCTGTCAGGTTGGTGGCCAAACCGGCGAGCAGTCCCTGTCGCTAGTCCTCTGATAGGGCCGCGAACCTGTCGGCTTATTCGCCATCCTAGGTCGTTGTGCGCACGTGCCTAGTGAGGGCGCATCATCACGCCCGCAATGCGGATCTGATGTCTAAAGGTTTTCGGAACTCTTGGCGAAGTAACTGTTGCAGGACGGTCATGAGCGAGAGGTGGGAACGATGGCTCTAGACGCCGAAACCCAAAAGCAAGCAATCGACAGCGAAGCATTTACTTCGCAAGACCAAGACACGGCACGCAAGATGGGCCGGCGCGCGGCGTTGCTCGCAGCAGGAATGGGGCTCATCGCCGTTGCATGCGATGACACGGAAACTGCTTCCGACGACGCAACTGCATCGGACAATGAATCCGGTCGCATCGCAGGCGACGACTTCGACCTTGCCGATAGTCCTTCGGCACTCGGATTCGTCAGTGACTCGACCGTGCCTCCAGGCGAAGGTGTGCCTGCCCCCGAGCCTGTCGTAGAACCACAGATCGACAATGACATCGTCGACAACTCGCTCGTCCGCCCCGCCCGAGAAGACTCGGCTCCTGTCGTCACGGGCAATAACGGCATTGCCGGTCCGGTCTTGAGAGGTCCGCTCACCGTCGACCCAGCAGACATTCCGCAGGCGACATCACCAGCTCCGACCACCGCACCTACAACGGCTGCGCCAACTACAACGACCGCTCCCACGACGACGGTTGCACCGACCACGACCGCTGCTCCCACCACCACGGCGGCGCCGACGACAACAGCAGCTCCAACCACGACCGCTGCTCCCACGACAACGGCCGCACCGACAACAACGGCTGCTCCACGGACGACGACAACAACGACCGCAGCGGTAGCGACAACCATCGCAACCACGACAGTCGCTCCGTCGCCGAACGCACCGACAACGGCGGCTCCGACAACAACGGCTGCGCCAACGACGACCGCAGTGCCGACAACAACGGCTGCTCCTACGACGACGGCTGCGCCAACGACAACGGCTGCGCCAACGACAACG
>CAYVHV010000001.1:31903-118173 GCA_964451305.1 uncultured Acidimicrobiales bacterium
GCTGCGCCAACGACAACCGCTGCTCCGACGACGACGGCCGCACCAACAACAACGACAACAGCTGCACCGACCACGACGACCACCGTTGCGCCGGGCGAAGTTCCGACACTCGCATCGGCTCGACTTCTCGCAAACCGAATCACGTTCGCCGCAACACCCGAGGTCGACCAGCAGATCCTCACCCTCGGGCTCCAAGGTTTCATCGATAGCCAACTCGCACTCAACACTCCCGACCCCGCCGTCGAAAGCCGGTTCGCTGGTTACTCGGCGACGAACCCAAGCCTTCGCCAGCTCCGCGATCTCCGCGACGCCGACCGGCGCCGGATGGACCACGAAGTCGTCCACATGACCGTCCTTCGCGCCGCATCGAGCAACAACCAGCTCTTCGAAGTGCTCCAACGCCTATGGATGGACCACTTCAACATCAGCTTCGGAGACGATTGGGAGTGGGTCGCCCACTACATGGAACAGGTGCTCCGGCCCAACGGCATGGGCAGCTTCCGAGACCTACTCGTCGCAACGGCGCACTCGCCGTCGATGATGGTGTACCTCGACAACGCATCCAACACCGCCGCAGGCATCAACGAGAACTACGGACGAGAACTCCTCGAGCTCCACACGCTTGGAATCGACAGCGCGGGCCGACAGATCTACACCGAAGACGACGTCGTCGGCGTCTCACACGTCATGAGCGGCTGGTCGTTCAACTACGACAACTACACCTTCGAATACAAGCCGTTCAACCACTCCAGCCGAGAGGTCTCGATCCTCGGAGGACAGTGGACGAACGCCGGGTTGGCCGGAAAGAACGCCGGCGACTCGCTCCTCAACTTCCTCGCCGGCCATCCACAAACCGCTCGCTACATCAGCACCAAGCTGATCCGCCGCTTCGTCACCGACGAGCCCTCCGAGTCACTCATCGCATCAGCGGCAGCGGTGTACCTCGCCAACGACACCAACATCGTTCCCGTGCTGCGCCACATCCTCGGAAGCCCCGAGTTCGCGAGCTCGGCCGGACAAAAGATCCGCCGCCCCTTCGAGCAGGTCATCGCGACACTTCGAGTCACTGGCTCGGTCCTCAGCAACGACGCCCAAAGCGACGGTGCCGACCGCATCCACGACCTCCTCGAAGACCTCACCCACGCCCCATGGCGCCACAGCACCCCCGATGGGTTCCCCGACGTTGCCGAACCATGGCTCAGCTCCGACTCGTTGCTCACCCGTTGGGAAGGTGGCGCTCGTATCTCCCGAAACGACTGGTCCCGGGACGAAACGCTGCGATACGACCAAGCTGCCCTTCGCGGGTCAGCGTCGACCGCTCGCGAGCTCTTCGACCGGCTCTCCCTTCGCCTCAACCTCGGCGAACTGGACGCAAGCCTCCGTTCGACGATCCTCAACATCGTCGGGCTCGACGAAACCACGCCGATTGGCGACGTCGACGATCGGGACTTCACCGATCTTCTCTCGTACCTGATCTCCCACCCACTCTTCCAACTGCGATAACGGAAAGGCACCTCGACATGACTTTGCCAGGATCGACCACAACCCGTCGTCGCTTTCTCATCGGCTCAGGAGCGGTCGCTGGATCAGCAGTGTTGCTGCGTCCAAGTGCAGCTCGGCTTGCGTTCGCGACACCGAACGAACCAGCTCGTGGCGATGCCACGGTCGTGATCTTTCTGCGCTTCGGCGCCGATGGACTCTCGCTCACTCCGCCGATCGGCGCTGCCTTCGACAGCTACCGGGCGCTCCGCCCGACGCTGCACATGACCCCCGATCAAGCGCTGCCGCTGGACTCTTCCAATACGAACGCACAATTCCCACAGGGACTCTCCGGCGTTGTCGGTCTCCACCCCGCATTTCGCGGCCTTTACGAGAGCGTGTGGGCGAGCGGCCAAATGGCTGTGCTGCCCGCATCGGGAATGCCCGACAGCGAATCGACCACGCGAAGCCACTTCGAGGCCCAAGAGCACGTCGAACTCGGCACCGCGAACCGCAGTGTCCGAAACGGCTGGCTCACCCGAGTGACCGACGGACAGCCACCGAGCGCCCCGGTCCCCGGTGTCACGACGAGCTCTGGCAACCCAACGATGTATCGCGGAAGCACCGAGAGCTTCTCGGTGACCAACCTGTCGAACTTCGGTGTCAGCGGCTATCGCCGCTCCCAAGACGCAACCGAGGCGCTTCAAGCGATGTACGGCGGCCCCGGCCTTGTCAACACCGTTGGACGTTCAACCCTCGGCGTAGTGAACGCACTCGGCGCAGTAAATTCCGACGGTGGTTCCGGCTACCCGAACACGACCTTCGGAGGCGACTTGCGCGACGTTGCCAACCTGCTTCGTTCGAACGTGGGCCTGACCACCGCACTCGTCAGCACCGGCGGATGGGACCACCACAGCGACCAAGGCACGCTAAATGGCCAGTTCAACGACCGAGTCACCGAGCTCGGCGATGGCCTCACCGCATTTGTCAACGACCTTGGGCCAGCGCTGAACGAAACGACGATCTACGTCATTAGTGAGTTCGGTCGCACGATCGATGAGAACTCGGCCCGCGGCACCGACCACGGCCGTGGCGGCACCTCGTTCGTCATCGGCGGCGGCGTGCAAGGCGGCGTCTTTGGCTACGACTACCCAGACCTCATCGAAGACACGAACGAGAACCGACGGGCACTCCCCGTGCTCACCGACTACCGCAAGGCATTCGATGAAGTGCTCAGCGCTCGCTCTGGTGTTCAAGGCTCGTTCCCGACCCTCGGAAACCTCCCAGATCTCGGGTTGGTTCGCTAGAGCGAGGTTTGCTCGCCGCGCCGATGCCGGTGCCGGAAACGTGAGATAGCGTGCGCTCTTGTGAGTCAGCCCGCGCAGAATTCTGAGGCCGTCGAGGTCATAGCGGCGTCGCTTGCGACAGACGTGGAACGCCCGCGGATGGCAGCAGCGACATCGGGCGAGCTCATCGACCTTGTTCGCGAGTCCGTCGACCCCACGGCAGTAACGGTGACGATCGACGCGGCGTTTCCCGATAGCGACATCGATGACGACGAGTTCGTTGCGCTCGCATCGGTGCTCGTTCACCACGGGGCACGAGCCTTCATCACCAGCCGCCCCCAAACACTGCGTCGCATCCTCGCCATGCACTCGGTAATCGAAGCTGGCTCCATCGAGGTGCTCGGCTAGATGGCGATCGTATTTTTCAAAGGCAACGACGCATCGCTGCTGTCGAGCGCGGTCAAAGAGAAGGTCGACGCGCTCGTCGGCACCGGCGACGCTTCGCTCATGGTCGAAGAGCTCACCGAAGTCCAATACCGCTTGGAAGACGACTCGTTCGCCATCCGCCGGTTGGTCGACTCCGCACAAACCCCGCCATTTCTCACCGACCGACGAGTGGTCGTTGGCCGCCACATGGGACGTTTCTCAAAAGCGGCCGATGTCGAAGCGCTGGTCAACTACCTCGGCGAACCGCTCGAAAGCACCGACCTCGTCCTCGTCTGGGAACGAGGCCAATCACCAAAACAAGATCGGCTCGCGAACGTCCCCAAATCGCTCAAAGAAGCACTCGAAGCCGCAGGCGCCGAAACCATCGAGACCAGCGTCCCCACCGGCAAGGGCGCCGATATGTGGCTCGAGCAGCAGATCAAACTCGCGTCGGTCACGCTCGACCGGAGAGCAACCCAACACCTCAGTGCTCACCTCGGCGATGAACGCTCCCGCGTCGTCAACCTGCTGTCGACGCTCGAATCCGTCTACGGCGCTGGCGCCAAAGTTGGCGTCGAAGAGATCGAACCGTTCCTCGGCGACACCGGGGGAGTGCCGCCGTGGGAGCTCACCGATGCGATCGACTCGGGCAAGATCGACGTTGCGCTCGACAAGCTGCAACGCATGACCGGAACCGGCGGCCGACATCCCCTCCAAATCATGGCGAGCCTGCAAACGCACTATCTTCGAATGCTGCGCCTCGACGGAGCTCCGGTCAGCGGCGAGAAACAAGCAGCGCAACTGCTCGGGATGAAGGGCTCGACCTTTCCCGCCAAGAAAGCGCTGACGCAATCCAAGCGGCTCGGCTCTGATGGGGTGAAGCGGGCGGTCACCCTCCTCGCCGATGCCGACCGAGGCTTGCGCGGTGAGTCCGGTTGGCCACCGGAGCTCGTGATGGAAGTTCTCGTTGCGCGGTTGGCGAACCTGAGATGAGCGTCGTCGTCATCATCATCGGCATCGTGCTCGTCGTTTCGGTGCTCGCCGATGTGATCAACACGCTCGTCACCACCACAACGTCGACCTCAAAATGGTGGCTCACCCGAGTGCTCTATCGGGTGTCGTGGGCAATGACCTCGGCGATTGGTTCCCGCATCTCTGACGAGGAGCACCGGGAGCGCTTCTTCTCGATGTACGCACCGTTGTCGGTTTTAGCGATGCTCGTGTCGTGGGTGTGTCAACAGGTGCTGGGCTTCGGCCTGATCTGGTGGGGGATCGGTGGAATCTCAGGCGCCGAGTCCTTCGTCGACGCGATCTACTTCTCCGGCGTCGTTTACTTCACCGTTGGCTTCGGCGAAGTAGTGCCGGTCGAGACCGTGCCACGATTCGGTGCGCTGATCGAAGCATTCTCCGGCGTGCTCACCACCGCCCTCGTCATTGGTTACCTCCCGGCGCTTTACTCGGCGTATTCAGAACGCGAGCAGAAGCTGCTCACGCTCGACGACGGCAGTGAAGGCCGGATGACCCCGACCAACCTGGTGCTCTCGCGATCGCCCGACGGCGACCCTCGCCAGCTGGACGACTTCTTCAAAGAGTGGGAGGCATGGATCGCCCAAGTCCTCGAAACCCACACCACCTTCCCAATGCTGACCCTCTTTCGGTCTCAACACGACGGCCAAAGCTGGATAACGGCACTCGGCCTCGTCACCGATGCTGCGTTGCATGTCGAACTCACCGAAGGCGGCCAAGGACGCTCGGCGTATTGGGCGCTGCGTCGTTCGGTCCGGCTGTTGCACTACCTGACCGAAGGCGTTGACCTCACCGACTATCGCGACCGTATGTCCCAGCAAGCTGACGAATCCAGTGTGCGGACGCTCTACACCGCGCTCGAAGATCATGGCTTTCCGCTACTGCCCTTCGAGGAAGCAGTGCCGCACGCGCTCGAGCTTCGTCTGACCTACATTGCCGAACTCGAATATCTGATCGACCAACTCCAAGCGCCGCGCGGGTTCTGGGGTCACCAGATCGGCCACGTCCACACCCATGCATCGTTGATCCCGATCGGCGATGACGATGCGTAGGCATACATAAATTCACTAGCGAGCATGCTCTAGTTCGCTAGACGTCTCCAACCTTCGCCAACCAGACCGTCGCCCTGGCGCAGTCGGGGTCATCGACGAGATGGTTAACCACTTCGAAACCGTTGCTGGCCAAGAGGTCGCGATACTCCTCGGGGTCGAGGCTGGCGTGATAGAGCGGTTCGTCCTCCATCGTGCCGATCGAAACCCCGTGCTGATCCAACCGGTTCTTCTCGATCAACTGTTGTCCACGCTTAGCAGCCCATGCCGCGCCGTGGCGGCGGTAGATATCACCAATACCGCTCGCCTCTTCGCCACTCATGAGTCCACCCTAGCGAGACACTCCAAAACGACGAAAGACGCCCCGAAGGGCGCCATTCGAGCGATATCCCCGAAGGGATCAGAGCTTTGTCTATCTGAGCTAGGCGTTCTGAAGGCCGCGGACCTGAGCGGTCAGGCGGCTCTTGGTGCGGGCAGCGGTGTTCTTGTGCATCGTGCCCTTGCTTACTGCCTTGTCGATGCGCTTGATCGCAAGACGAAGCTTCTCGTCGACATCGTCATCTCCGGCCTCAGCGGCAGCGAGCACCGAACGGGTGCGGGTGCGGAGTTCTGCGCGGATCTGACGGTTGCGAGCGTTTCGCTTCTCCGTCTGGCGGTTGCGCTTAATTTGGCTCTTGATATTTGCCACGGCGGCTTCGACCTCATTGTTTTGGACCCGTCGTTCGGGCCAGCAGGTAATCGTAGCCGGATGAGCGAGCGTCGCAACTCCTCGGGAGCCGAAAGACACGCATCTATTCCGGGCGTGTGAACCGGAAGTGGCGCCGATTCGCAATACCCTTTACTCACTCATGGACCAGTCGCTCATTCGCAACACGTCGATCATTGCTCACATCGATCACGGCAAGTCGACGCTCGCCGACCGCATGCTCGAACTCACCGGCGCGGTAGAGAAGCGCGATATGAAGGCGCAATACCTCGATTCGATGGATCTCGAGCGCGAGCGCGGCATCACCATCAAGCTCCAGTCGGTGCGCCTCGACTGGAAAGACCACATCATCAACCTCATCGATACGCCCGGTCACGTCGACTTTGGCTATGAGGTTTCCCGGTCGCTCGCCGCATGCGAAGGCGTGATCCTCGTCGTCGATGCCGCCCAGGGCATCGAAGCCCAAACGCTGGCCAACTGTTACCTCGCGCTCGAGAACGATCTGGAGATCGTCGCCGCGCTCAACAAGATCGACCTGCCAGCCGCCGAGCCAGACAAGTACGCCGAAGAGATCGAGAACGTCCTCGGCATCCCAGCCGAAGACATCCTGCGCATCAGCGCAAAGACCGGCGAGGGCGTCGAAGACCTGCTCGATGCGGTCATCGAACGAACCCCACCGCCAGCCGGTGACCCGTCGGGAGATCCGAAAGCGCTCATCTTCGACAGCCACTTCGATCCATATCGCGGCGTTATCTCGTCGATCCGCGTCGTCGACGGGACGATCCGCACGAAGAGCAAAGCGCTGTTCATGCAGGCAAACGCCACCCACGACATCGAAGAGATCGGTGTACGGACGCCCGAGAACACGCCGGTCAAAGAACTCAGCGCTGGCGAGGTCGGCTACCTCATCGCCGGCATCAAAGACGTTGGCGAAGCTCGTTCTGGTGAGACCATCACGAGCGCACGCAAGCCAGCAGCCGAACCTCTCGACGGCTACCAAGAGCCGCTGCCCATGGTCTTCTCCGGTCTCTATCCAATCGACGGAGACGAATACCCGGCGCTGCGCGAAGCGCTCGAAAAGCTCCGCCTCAACGACTCGTCCTACACCTTCGAACCAGAGACATCGGGTGCGCTCGGCTTCGGATTCCGTTGCGGCTTCCTCGGCCTACTCCACATGGAGATCGTCCGAGAGCGCCTTGAACGAGAGTTCGGTCTCAGCCTGATCTCCACCGCACCGTCGGTGAAGTACAACGTGCATAAGTCCGACGGCACCGAGATGCTCATCGATAACCCATCGGAGCTTCCCGATGGCGCCGAGATCGAGTTCATCGAAGAGCCGATGCTCAAGGTGAGCGTCGTGACCCCGTCGGATTACACCGGCGCGATGATGGACCTTTGCCAGAGCCGTCGCGGTGAGATGAAGAAGATGGAGTACCTCTCACCCGAGCGTGTCGAGCTTTCCTATCGCCTTCCACTCGCCGAGGTCGTCCTCGACTTCTTCGATCAGATGAAGAGCCGGTCGCAGGGATACGCCAGCCTCGACTACGAGCCCGACGGCATGCAGCGCTCGAAGCTGGTCAAGGTCGACATCTTGTTGTCCGGCGATCCGGTCGACGCGTTCTCCACGATCGTCCACGACGATCGCAGCTACGAGTACGGCAAGAAGATGACCGAGAAGCTCAAAGAGCTCATCCCGCGTCAACAGTTCGACGTGCCGATCCAGGCCGCTATCGGCGGACGGTTCATCGCCCGCCAAACCGTCAAGGCATACCGCAAGGACGTGACCGCCAAGCTCTACGGCGGCGATATCACCCGGAAGAACAAGCTGCTGAAGAAGCAGAAAGAGGGCAAGAAGCGGATGAAGTCGATCGGTTCGGTCGATATCCCTCAAGAAGCCTTCGTCTCCGCACTCAAGCTCGACGAATAGCGGCCGGCGAGAGCTAGCCGAAGGTTCCGTCGTCGTTGACGGTGGTGAACGGGTTGTACGCAATCTCCCATTGCTCGCCGCTCGGGCCAGCGATATAGCCCGAGTACCCACCCCAGAAGACCTTCTCCGGTGCTTTCAGCACGGTGACGTCGTGTTCAGCGAAACGAGCGAACAGGGCATCGACCTCTTCTTCGGTGTTCACGTTGTAGGCCATCGTGAACCCATTTGGAGCAGTCACTTCTGAGCCGTGTTCTTCAGCGAACTTGGCGAGCGGATAGAGGGCAAACTTGAAGCCGTTCATCGAGTAGAACGCGATGTTGGCGGCCTCGGCCTCATCGGCATCATCGGGCGTCCACCCAAACGCTGTGTTGTAGAACGCTCGTGCCTCGTCGAGGTCAAGTACCGCAATGGTGAAGATCGAAATGCGTTGATCTAACGGGTTCATGTGTGCAATCTTTCACTCGATGTGCGGGCCGGGCATTGTTGTCTGCGGCCCAAAGGTGAGGATAGGCTCACCACCGGTTTGGATATTCCTGACGTGTGGGACGACGGCAGAGGTTGGTATGTGGACACTACATGCCTCGCTTCTGGCCATGCAGAAGGTGATTTCACCGTGATACGTATCGCTCTCGCAATCAGTGCGGCCGTCGTGGCCGGCACGACGATTGTCTCCCGCAATGGAACGTGCGACCTCAACAGCCCGTGCCGAACGTGTCGGAGCCGATCACTCGTCGGTGCGTAGTCCTCCTCGTGGTTTCTCACCCAGCCGCACACCTCTGCCGACTTCATCGTCCGGTACCGAGTGGGCGACACCGCGATAGACGCAAACTGCAACAACGTTTTTTCTTGACCGCTTGTAACTAGCGTCGAGCACACTGCTCGCTCACGCTCGGTACGCCCTGCATGGGGTGCAGGCTTGTAGCCTGTATAGCGATGTTGGATGATCGGAAAATGGCCATTTTGCGGGCCGTTGTAGAGACATATATCGAAACCGCCGAACCTGTGGGTTCAACCGCGGTCAGCGATGTGACGAAGCTCGAAGTCTCCTCCGCGACCATTCGCAACGAACTGGCACAACTCGATCAGCAGGGGTATCTCACCCAGCCGCACACCAGCGCCGGACGAGTTCCCACCGACAAGGCCTACCGGGCATTCGTTGATGGCATTTCCGAACCGAACCTCGATCGCAGCGAAAGCGAACGCGTCGCCGACTTCTTCGATCACGCCCACGGCGAGATCGAAGGCATGCTCGGTCGCACATCGAAGCTCCTTTCTGAAATGACCGGCGTGACGTCGGTTGTCGTTGCACCCGACCGCGATCAAGCGACGGTCAAAAGCGTCCAACTCGTGCAGCTCGCTCCGTCGGTCGTGCTCGCCGTGATGGTGCTCTCCGATGGCACGGTCGAAAAGTGCACGATCGAAACGGTCGAAGAAGCCGACGAGGTTTCTCTCGCAATCGCGAATGGCCATTTGAGCGCGGCGATGGTCGGGCGGAACATCGGCAAAGAAGCAGCGCCGCAACCGAGCGGGAATGCAAGTGCCGACCGTCTGGTTGAGTCAGCACGTGCCGTCCTCACCACTCAAGAAACCGCCGGCGACGTCTATGTCGGTGGCCGATCGAGCGTTCCCACGTTCGGCGCGGCCGAAACCATGCGCGAAGTACTGTCCCTTCTCGAAACCCAGCTGGTCGTGGTGACATTGCTTCGTGACGTCATCGGACGCGGCATGTCGGTCGCCATTGGCGAAGAGACCGGCGTCGACCCTCTCGCCGATTGCTCGCTCGTTGTCGCCCCATATTCTGGCGAAGGTAACCAGATCGGAACCATCGGCCTGCTAGGACCTACACGTATGAACTACCCGCATGCGATGGCAGCAGTAGCTGTGGTCTCCAAATCGCTCGGCAAACGACTGAGCGAGGGCTGAGATGGCAGATCACTACAGCGTCCTCGGCGTTTCCAAGCAGGCGACCGAATCTGAGATCAAAAAGGCCTACCGTTCGATGGCCCGGCAGTATCACCCGGACCAGAACCCCGGCGATGCTGAAGCCGAAGCGAAGTTCAAAGAGATCGCCAACGCGTACGAAGTCCTCGGCGATCAAGATCGCCGTGCTCGTTATGACCGCTTCGGAGACGATGGCCTCGGCGGCCAAGGCGGCGCCGGCCCCGGCGCAGGTCCGTTCGGCGCCAACCTCGGCGACATCTTCGAGACGTTCTTCGGCCAAGGTGGCGGGCCCTTTGGCGGCGGCGCACGCGGACCGAGCGGTCCACCACCGGGCGAAGACCTCGAAACCGTTCTCAAGCTCGACCTTCCCGAGGCGGTGTTCGGCGGCGAGAAAATGGTCACCATCAAAACCGCCACCGCATGCGAACCCTGCGATTCGACTGGCGCCGAGCCGGGCACCGGCACGACCCGATGCACCGAATGCGCAGGCGCAGGCCAAGTCCAGCGGGTACGCCAGTCGATTCTCGGGCAGATGGTCACCACCGCGCAGTGCCCAACGTGTCACGGCAGGGGAGAGACGATCGATCAAGCCTGCAGCACCTGCGATGGCCAAGGCCGCCAGGTCGAAGAGGTCAGTTACACCGTCGATGTCCCACCGGGCGTCGACTCGGGTTCGACCCTGCGGCTCACCGGTCGTGGCGCCGTCGGCCCACGCGGCGGTTCACAAGGCGACCTCTATGTCCACATCGATGTTGCGCCTCACGAACTGTTCACACGCGAAGGAAACGACCTCATCCTCGACCAGCCCATCGGCTTTGCCCAGGCTGCACTCGGCGCCGAACTCGAGATCCCAACGCTCGAAGAAGCCGAGACCCTCCTCGTTCCAGCCGGAACGAACAGCGGCAAGAAGTTCCGACTTCGCGCCAAGGGCGTCCCTCATGTCAACGGCCGCGGTCGAGGCGACCTCGTGGTCAACCTGAACGTTGCGACACCGACGGACATGACCGACGAGCAAGAAGCGCTGCTTCGACAGTTCGCCGAACTTCGCGCTGAATCGGTCGCCCCACCAGACGATGGCTTCTTCAGCAAGGTCAAGTCAGCCTTCAAGTGAGCGAGCAGCTCGCCGGTTCGCCCGGACCACACGTGTTCGTCGATTCGCTCGATGACATCGTCGTTGATGAACACGACCTCGATCACCTCGCAAAGTCGCTTCGGATGCGCGAAGGCGACCCGCTGACGGCGAGCGACGGCGCCGGCAACTGGCGCCAGGTCGAGTTCTCAACCTCTGGAGTGCTGAAGCCGGTCGGTGATGTCGTTGTCGTTCCTACGCCAGCGCAGCCGAGCACGGTGGCATTCTCGTTGACGAAGAGCTCAAAACCCGAATGGGTCATTCAGAAACTCACCGAGCTCGGCGTGCAACACATCGTGGTGCTCAGCAGCGAACGGACGATCGTGCGCTGGGATGAAGCCAAGGTCGACAAGGCGCTCGATCGTTGGCGGCGGATCATCCGAGAAGCTGCCATGCAAAGCCATCAAGTTCGGCTGCCGACGGTCGACGGAGTGGTGCCAGCGATCGACTGGTTACGTCGTCCAGAGGTTGCGATCGCACACTTCGGTGGAGGCCCGATCGGACCGGTTCGATCGATCGCGATCGGTCCTGAAGGCGGGTGGTCCGACGACGAAGTCGCTGCCGCGTCGACCACAATTTCGCTCGGATCGACCGTGCTTCGAGCCGAGACCGCTGCCATCGCAGCAGGGGTTCTGTTGACCTCGACGAACGGCTGAAACCACACCCGAAGAAAGCGCCGTTCGCGGGTGTGACAAATTAATTTCTCTCGTCTGGACCACTAAACCTGATTCTGTCTAGGGTGTGCCCCACATCGTCACTGTGAGCGGTTTACCTACGTCACAGTGCGATCTGGCGCACGGCTATTGAGGACAACATGGACGACAACGAGACCAACGCTGACGACTACAGTCGCAAGGTGGGTGAACGCCTGCGCGCAATCCGTCGCCAGAAGCGACTTTCGCTCCAAGAGGTAGAGGCAAACTCAACCCAAGAGTTCAAGGCGTCTGTCCTTGGCGCATACGAGCGAGGCGAGCGGGCCATCAGCGTTCCCCGTCTCCGCAAGCTCGCAATGTTCTACAACGTGCCTGTCGATCAGCTCCTTCCAATCGAAGGTGCGCCGGACTTCGGCGTCGAGGTCGATCAAGAGATCGACTTGCGCGACCGTCCAACCCGCGCCCCTGGTGCGTCGATCACGATCGACCTCACCAAGCTCGAGAAGCTGTCGGGCCCAGAGGCCGACATGCTCTCTCGTTACCTCACGATGATCCAGGTTCAGCGCCAGGACTTCAACGGACGAGTCCTCACCATTCGTCGCGACGACCTGCAAGCACTCGCTGCAATTCTCGGCACCGGTATCGAAGGAGCGGCACCGCGCATCGATGCCCTTGGACTGACCTTCGTCCCTCAGGTCATTCAGTAGTTTCTCACCACAATTTCAATTAGTCGCAATTATGCGTGCACCCGTGCCGTTGATCGCGTAGGTTGACCTCGCAGGTATATCGAATAGGCGGGACAACATGGAATTGAAGGAAGAGCGTTTAGCGAAGTTCGGCCGTATGGCAGCGCTTTTGCTGCTAGCGGCCGTAACTGCTCTGGCAGTGTCGACACTGATCGGGCTTTGGCTCGCCGGCTCGATATCAGGAAGCTCCTGACCGAACCGTTCTAGCCCGTCGGCGGCAATATCAATCGCTGGCCAGGAATGAGCAGATCCGGATTCCCGGGATCGACGAGCCGGTCCTCGTTTGCTTCGATCAGAACGCGCCAATATGTGGTGACGTCTTCATCGCTTAGCTCAGAATCTGGCAGTTCGTCGTGAAGCGTTTCTTTGGCGATCGACCAGAACGAATCACCACTTTCGACCCTCCACACAGAGTCCACCGTGCGCTGATCCACATCTGACCACGCCGCACTCCAAACGAGACGAAGGTCGCGCTCGGCGGTGTCCTCGCTGAGGATCAGCGGGCGATCTAACTCTCGCAGCACCAATGGCTCGACACGATCACCTCCACCATCGGAGAGGCTCTCGGGAATGAGATTGATCGGGGCGGTCGAGGTCTCCGCACCTCGGGACACGAGCGGGGCAACGACTGCGGTCGTGCCCAGGAGCAGCCCGATCACGGCGGTGAGCGTTGATGGCGCAAACCGCCGAATACGGCGGTCCTCCAAACGTTCGCCAAGGACGGCGACGACGCCGACAACAACAACGAGATAGTAGGCGAGGATCAACGAGAGCCAACGAGTGATGGTCGCGACCACCTCGACCGGATCGCGCGCCCACGCCCGGACACTTTCGACACTCAGACGAGCAGGGCCCTGCAAGCCGAAACGGCCGACAACGTGGAGGCAGATAATGAGGGCGATGAGCACTGCGAGAGCCACAGCGGTTCGCCGCCGCGTCGAAGAACGGGGGATCATGATTCGTTCGACCTCAGGAGCACTGCTTGTCCGCTCGCCGTCAGCTCGGTAGATGCTCCCCAGATGAGCTGTCCCAAGATGAACTCATGGGTCAATGCAAGCTCGACCTCAACGGTTGGGGGAGGGCCGTTGATGATGCTCAAACCTTGCGCTCTCGCTTCAGGGATATCCGAGAGCGCGATGCTTGGGCCGACCACGCTCTGCGCGCCACCGCCATCGATCGAAATATCGCCGTTCTCACGGAACTGATCGACGTCAAAGCCAACCGTTGCTGCATCGTTAGCGATCGAGGTAGCAAGATCATGGAGTTGTCGCTGACGCAGGTGCATCGAGCCAGCCTCGAGCGTCACAGCACCGAGCAACATGACGACGAGCAGACCGATGGGAGCGAGGAGCAGCGTCGAACCTCGTTCGTCTACCGATCTGCGCCGAGGGTGCGGGTTCGCTTTTGCCATCACGAACACGTCCCGTCGAAATCGCCGCTGCGGTACGCGTCGATGCGGCTGCTATGGCTCGCTTCGACTCGAGTCATTGTCCCGAACTGGCCGAACAACGGAATCGTCACCAACGCAACGTCATATCCGGCGGTCACGGTAACGACTGCACAACGCTGATAGCTCTCGATTGCGGGGAGTGATGGCGCAACCGCTCGATCGCCCCGACCGAACTCGTTCATCACCTCGATCATGCGCGCCTGAGACTGCGCCCACGCAACATCGGGATCCGACTCGGTGAACGTTCGAGCGCCCTCTCTCGCCGCGGCTGAAACAGCCAGGCTGGAGTCGATCACGTTCCACACGTTGATAATGAGGAGCGAACCCATCACAAAGGCAAGCACGCCAAAGATGAGCATCTCCGCTCCGGCGACGAAACCGCCCTCGTCGTTTCGTCGGTCCTCGAACACCCGCACCAGGCGGTCTCTGTAGCGAGTGGTTGTGCTGAAGTGTTTCACTGCTGCTGCTCCTCGATCCGCACTTCGAAGTGTCGGTCCAATACGCCAAAGGCTCGAGCGTCGCCGAGTTGAGGCAACAACGCTCGCGTCTGCCATGCGATATCGACCTGCACCGTGTCGCCGAGGACCGCAATGGAAAAGTCCACCTCGGGCCCCACCTGCGAGCGGAACTCAGCTTCAGCCTGAGCAGCTGTTCCGTTTCGCTCCGCGACATCATGTGCAGCGTCGAGTGCAAGGCTCGACACCACCGATGTTGCGTACAGGTTGTACATGATGTTCACGGCAAAGACGAGGAAGCCAAAGAAGAACAGCAACCCCATCGCCATGGAGAAAACGCCCGAGCCTCGCTCGGGATCTCCACGTCGTGCCACGTCGAACGCGATGGTGCTCAAGACGGCTATCCGCCGATGTTGTTGATCGATTCGGTTGCTTTATCTCCAGCGGCTTCGCCGACATTTTGGAACACGGCGTACATCGCAACGCCGAGCGCCGCGATAACCAAGATCGCGATCGCCATCGAGATGACACCCTCGCCGCGGTCGTCGTGAAGACGGGACTGAATACCGTTCTTGACGGCGACTTCGATGAGACCAAGTCGGCGGCCCAACGTACGGGCAGTTTCGGTAGTGCTCTGAATCATTGGTTCTTTCCTTGCTGTTTTGGTTTGAAGGCTTGTTAGTTGAGGTTGTGTTGCAGCTCTGCTCGATGAGCTGATCGATGACGAGGGCCGGCTAGCCGAACGCCGCCAGGGCACTGACGAACGGGATCATCATGAGGATCACGCCAGGAATGAGTGCGGCGAGCGTGACTGGAATCCACACCTGTTGGTTCTTCTTCTCGATGGCTTCGAGGAGCTCGCGGTGCGACTCGGTACGAACATTTCGGGCTTCTGCAGCGACCATGGCACCGAGATCGCCCGCCTCCTTGTTGAGCGAGAGAATGCTGACCAACCGGGATACGGCTTCGAGGTCGATGGTGTCGGCCCATTCTTCGAGTGCGACCTGTTCGGTCGTGCCCTGTCGGACGCGTGACATCACAACGCCGAGATCCCGGGCAACAGCACCACTCCCGCGCTCGCTCACGCGTTGCAATGCAGCGCCCAGCGAGTAGCCGGATCCGAGGAGCATCGCTATCTGTTCGGAGATCATCGGAAGCTCTTGGAAGGTCCGAGCTTTCCATCGGTCCGACTCGGCAGCGAGCTGTTGCTCCAGGATGAGAAACGCAAGGAGCGGAACGATGATGCTGAAGATCGCAACAGCTCCTGCCGGCAACGACAAGGCAAGACCAAATGAGACGACGACGGCGGCCGATCCGGCGGCCCAACCGATCTGGCGAAGTCGGAACTCTGTCTCGTCCATAGGCGAGTGGACACGTCGAAGACGGCGGGGCAGCTCCTCGTTGACTCCAAATACCTTTGATGCGGCTGCGCCGACGGCCTCGGAAAGCGGACCGAGCAGCTGTCCGAAGCTCTCGAGCGAAAGGAGACCTGAGTTCGTGTTCGTTCGCCCGCCGGGCAGATACGGAGCGACGCGTGCGGCCAACGTCTGGTGACGAAACGGACGCAACTCGCTCAAGATCAGCGTCGTCCCAATGAACAACAGGATCGCCGCACCAGCGATTAGTCGAATCATGCAAACACCCGCTTTTCTTTGGGCAGCGCCATGATGCGCCCGGCCCAGAACCAACAAATCAAGATCAACACCAGCGCCGCCACAACCAGCACTTGTCCGAGAGGGGTGCCATATGCGGATCGTCCATCACCGATGCTCAGGCCGGTCAACGCCATGCCGAAGGGCACGATGAGGGTGAACCACCGAGCGAACTTCACCCCCGACTGGCGAGCGAGTGCATCTCGACGATGCCGCTGATCGGTTGCCCGGTCGGTCGCGAGTGCGCCGAGACGGGTTCCGACCTCAGCGCCTCCAAGCTCGTGCGCGGTCAGCAGGGTCTCGGCGACGATGTCGGCGGTGTTATGGCCGAGATCCTGTTTCAACACACCGAGCGAACGGGCAAAGTCCGTGGAGATCAGCCACTCGCGATGTGCTTTCTCAAAAGCAGGACGAAGACCGTCGTGGGTGCGCAAGCCAACCTCGAACGTGGCTTGAGGGATCGAGCGGCCGAGCGTTCCCGTTAGCAGGCGGATCTCCTCGATGATGGCGGGCCATGCATGATGCGCTGACTCGACGAGCCGTTCGTGGCGAACCCGAGCGACACCAACAGGGGAGAGGGCAGCGAACGCTGCGATCATGATCGCTGGCAAGATGCCGCCGAAGAGCAGCGTGCCGACTGCAAAGCCAACAATTGCTACGACCAACATCGAACACGCGAGGGTCAAGGGACTGAGTTCGCCAAGTCCAAGCGTCGACATAAAGTCCTTGCCCGATGCCCGCTCCTTCCGTTCGGCCTTAGGTCCGGGTTGCGAACCCTTCCAACCAAAGGCAGCGGACGTATAGAGCAAGTGCACGCCGTATGCGGCAACAAAGGCGATGAGGAGAGAGATCATGATCGTGGTCGCCGCACTTCCTTGGGCAACACCGAACCAATATCGATCCCGGCGTTCGCCATCTCTTCTGCAGCTCGGACGGGAAGATGGCCGGTCCACTCGAGCGCGCCAGTGTGAGGGTTGCGCTTGAACACCTCGGTCATCGTGAACGCGGTGCCATCGGCTGCGGAGGAGAGCTCCTCGACAAAGGCGATCTGATTGACTCGCGGACCTTCGGGCGTGCGCACGGTGTGGACGACGACGTCGATCGCCTGGCTGATGAGATCGTTCAGCGCCGTCATCGGAATGTCAGTCGACGTTTCGGCCAATTGGCATACAAACCTCAGGCGGGTGAGTGCTTGTCGAGCAGAGCCCGCATGAATGGTCGTAAAGCCGGTCACGCCACTCGAGAGCGTCATCATCAGCGGCAAGGCCTCCCGATCTCGGACCTCGCCAACGATCGCGACGTCGGGTGCCATACGAAGGAAACCGCCGACGAGTGTTCGAAGATCGATGCCGGGTCGATCGGGCCGCCCGCCTCGGGTCTGCATGCTCGCGACGTTCGGCAACGGAACATCGGCTTCGAATACCTCTTCTGCGATCACGACGCGAAGACTGGGATCGAGTTCGGCAGCGCAACACGAAAGAAGGGTCGTCTTGCCTGCGCCGGGGACGCCAGCGAAGACCATCGAAAGATTCGCTCCCACACATGCCCGCAGCAGCAGTGCAGCTTCAGCGGTGATGGTTTCCGATGACACCAACTCATCGAGCGAGCGGAATGCCATCCCGGTGAACTTGCGAATGTTGACCATCATGTGGCTGCCGCGGGCGATATCGCCGTGCACGATGTGAAGACGAGCACCATCATCGAGTTGGGCGTCCTGTAGGCCAGCGGTCGGATCGAGGGCTCGATGCGCACCGCTCGAACGGTCGACGATGCGTGTCATCGTTCGAAGTACGTGTTCATCGTCGTGAAACGACTCGTGGTGATAACCGTTCTGGCCGACGTGCCGTTTCACGAAGATCTGATCAGGAGCGTTCAACATTATCTCCCAAACGTCATCGTCGGCGATCAACGATTCGAGCGGCCCGTAGCCGGTGAGATTGCAGATTGCTCGATCGATAATCAGCTCGGGTTCGGTGAGATCGATCGAACGAATGCCACGTCGGTAGTCGGCACGCCATTGCTCCACGAGGTCGGTTGCGATCGCCCGGAGTTGCTCGCTGCCGCCATTCTCAGAAAGGGAAATCTTGCGGTC
Source organism: uncultured Acidimicrobiales bacterium (assembly GCA_964451305.1). Lineage (GTDB taxonomy): Bacteria > Actinomycetota > Acidimicrobiia > Acidimicrobiales > SHLQ01 > SHLQ01. The sequence continues at coordinate 49,921 of CAYVHV010000001.1, forward strand.
GTTCGCGACCTCGAGGGTCATCCGTTCAATCTCGATCAGCGGCGACACATCAGTAACGACACGTTCAGCAATGTCAGTCATCGATGTCACTCCAGCTTCCGAGCGAACCAGGTGTCACGGCGACGGGCTCGCTCATCGCGTCGATGTCGTTTGGAATAGCGAAGTCGCGCAGCGGGCCAGTCCGTTCGAGCAACGCTCCCACCGTCGATGCCAACGGTGCCGTCATCGAGCTCGGGAGTGGCTCGCCCGTCCCGAGGTGTGCTTCGAGGGTCTTCCTGTACGGGACGAATACCGGTGGGACGACCGAATCAGCAGCTGACATGCGAGCCCCGAGCAACTCCGCAACCGCAGCGGTGATCTCCGCTTTGGCACGAGGATTCCTAGGCGCATGGTTGATCACCGGAACGATCCGGTCAGCGGGAACTCCGATCTCGCTCAATGAGAGCACCGTTCGAATCACGTGGTGGATACCCCACGAGCCAGCTCGACCCACGACGACGACAAGATCACCTTGGCGCACCGCCATGCGAGCGAGGCGATTACGGTCTTCGATATCGGCCGAACCGGTTTCGTCGATTCCATCGAGGTCTCCGGTGACGTCACAGACGGTCGTCTGATATCGGTTCATGAGGGTCGTCCACCCGGCAGACAACGCCCGTGCGGGGATCGACGCCCAGTCCCGTTCGTGACGCAAGCCAAGCAACAGGTCGTAACCGCGTTCTGGAAACGAGTGGATCGTGCCCATCGCCTCGGCCTCATTCGGCACGCCGAGTCGGTGACTTTCTACGAACTCGAGCAAGCCGGGCACCACATCACGGGTGTCGTGCAACATGGCCTGGCTCGAACGCAGAGCCATGTCGACAAGAGCAAGCGGCTGGTGTGTGCTCTGAGTGGCGAGACCTTGCGATAGCGCCATCGCGACCGTCGACGAACCAACACCGCCGGCGCCCGTGACGGCGATGACCCGTCCAAGGTCGTGGTGAGTGTTCGCTTCAGTAGTGGGCGCTGATGCCACCTGGCCTCGACCGATCGGCGAGGCATACGCTTCGAGTGCAGATGAAAGATCCATCCGATTGAACTGCTCGGAGAGCACGGCTCTTGCACCCAGCTCGCCCCAGTCTCTGTCTACGAGACCGTGGTCGATGATGATCGGGCTGGCGCTAACCGAAGATGCATGGTCGAGAAGATCCCGATCGACACCATTGGCCGAGGCATCGATCAAGACAGCGGAGAATGGCCGTCCCGAATCGAGACGAGAGAGAACCTCGTCAACCGAAATGCACTTGATGAACTCGATTGGTAGGGCGGCCTCATTGGCCCAGCGGCTCACGTGACCAAACCACTCGCGGCGCACCGGGGCGACGCCGAGGACGACGAAGTGATCTTTCATCCAATGACCTCGTTCGGAATGGCGACGTCGTTGGCGCCCGTGACTCCGACCACTGACACGTCGCCGGTAATCGAGGCGTTGACGATCGCACTTGCGACCTCGCCGTTGCTGACGCCGAGTCGAAGTACCGTCTCGCCGCCCGAGAAGTCGTCTACTCCGGCGTTGTCGTAGGAGAGCACGACAACACGGTCTGCAATGAGCGTTGTCCGCGAGCCGTCATTGTCTTCAAAGGTTGCGAGCAAGGAGATGAGTTCGCCAGACGCAATTCGGGCGGGAGCGCGGCTTGGTTCGATTTCGATCGACACTTCGGCGAGCCCTGATGGAAGTGTGTCGGGTCCGCTGACGGCAATGTTCGAGACTTGGATGAACTCGTTCGGGCCCACGGGTCCAAGAACGACCGAACCAATGATCGCCTCAGGGTTGGAGACCACAAAGTTCGCATCGTCGGCAAGGCGCATGCGGACCTGCTCGACGTGTTCGGCTTCAAGAACGGTTCCAGGCGCCAACTCTTGGCGAGCCACGACCACATCTTGGAACGTGGCGTCCTCTCCAATCCGTGTTGCGATCAGCACCGATATGACTGCGAGAGAGACGAGCAGTCCACCGAGAACAGCTCGTCCGCTCGGCAACCGTTTCTTCGCTCGCAGTACGGGTTGTTGAACGTCGGTCATGACCGTCCTCCTAGGAGAATTCGAAAGGTGTTCAAAGGTATTGAAAGAGGGTGTGATGACAGCCTGTTATGCTGACGTGCATGACATCTGCTGACGGAGACTGGTTGTCGACAAAGGAAGCGGCATCTGCCCTGGGGCTGACCCCACGCACGCTCTACCGCCTGATCGACGAAGGGCAATTGCCCGCGTACCGCTTCGGTCGCGTAATCCGTTTGAAGCAGAGCGAGATCGACTCGTTTGTCGCCAAGAGCCAGATCACGCCAGGCGAACTCGAGCACCTGTATCCCGAGGCTGTTGCGAACGAGTAGTTCCGTCATCGCGAGACCATCACGTGGTCAATGACGCTGGTTGGGATGGTCATGGCCGTCGATGAGCCATCGAGTTGCAAGATCGACTGATCTTCCCCAACGCGGAGGATGTATCCCATGCTCTTCGCCCCGCTCGAGGTGGTGACAGCGACCCGTTCGTGCGTTTCGCTGTAGCGATCGAGCAATTCAACAAACGTGGGGCTGCCGGGCTGCTCGACGACTCGACGGTCGTGGCCAACGCCTGTTTCGAGCAGACCTTCGACCGCAGAGGTTCGAAGAAGGACTTCGGTTCCACTCTTGGCGGTTCGTATGACGATCACGTCGTTGCCGATGTCGGCGATCGTGCCGCGGATGGTCAGTTCAGTGCGAGTGAGAACGGTTACGGGTGCGCCCGTTTCGGCCAACTCGACGAGCGAGCCGAGGAAGTTGCCGCTGAGGCCATCAACGACTCGACGGTCAGCGCGCCGTAGACGCGCTCGAGCAGTGTCAGCTCGGCGTTGGTCGTCGGCGAGCGCATGAAGCTCTCGATCGAATGGGGATGACGTTGCGGGCACTTGACTCCAGTTCTCAAGGTGTTTCGATCCCAATAGTGGGAGGCGCCGGTCAAGGTGCAAATAGGTCGGAACAACCAGGAACGCAGGTGCCGTGTGCTTAGTTGCGTATAGATCAAGGAGGCGATCGACCTAAACGCAACTACTAACTGCGTGGCCGCTCAGAAATGGCGCGACAATGCCTTGGCCGGCCCTTGGCTGAACTTGGCTACGAACGAGTTTCCGTCCGTAATGGCCTCGGCGTGAACTGCTGAAGATCAGGTTTCGTAGACGCGCCGTAGCGAATCTGTGGTCACCGAGATCGCTTCATCGATCGTGGCTTCGCCAGAGCCGACAGCGCTGAACATCTTGACGATCGACGCATTCTGGTAGACGAGCCCGGCTTCGATGCTCGGCGGCAACGGCCAGCCCTGGGCGCGGCCTTCGGCGGCGTTCGACGCCAAGCCGGTCAACCGCGGATTCGTATTCCACGGCATCTCGGGATCGTCCTCAAGCCCGAGCACGAGCGGAGCGAAGAACCCAAGAGACTCACGAGCCCGATCGACGAGCACCGGCCCCTGAGTGACGAACTCGATCCAGTCGCGAGCAGCTGCTGGTTCGGCGGTGTGCTGAAAGATCCCGAGGCTGTCGATCTCTGGAAGATGGAACTGGCCAGCAGGCCCCGCTGGTAGCGGAATATGGCCCGTAGCCTCGGCGATCTCGGGCTCCTCGTCGAGAGCGGTCAAGAAGATCGACGTGGGGTTTTGGGTGATGGCGATCTCGCCGGCGAGGTATGCGGCGTTGTTATCGGGATGGGTCCAATTAAGCGCAGCTCGAGTGTTTACCTCCGACAGTTCGCGAAAGTACTCGAGCGCTTGGCGGGTCTCGGAACTATCGAGCGCAACCCGACCGTCCATCGAAACCTCTTGGCCGCCGAATGACCACAACAAGCCGTACGCGATGGCTCCCGAATCAGCGGGTCCTTCTTCGGCCATGGTGATCCCGATCGGAGGGAGCTGCTCGTCGACGAGCATCGTGGCGATATTGAGCAGGTCGTCATAGGTCTGAGGCAGCCCGGCGCCGATCGCATTCAGGATGTCGGTTCGTGCAACGAGAACATGACGGGTTGTCGACCACGGCACGGCGCGCCAAACACCGTCGACGACGCACGTCTGCCGAGCAACATCGGACCACTGACCGAGGCTGTCTCCCACGGTCTCGGCGAGCTCTGATACATCGAGGAGGAGCTCGGACAAGATATGTGGCTGGTTCGCTGCAAGCTGGCTGATATCAGCACCGCCACGCTCTCGAGCAATCTGGGGCCCTTCGGTGCGCCAATCCTGACTCAGGGTCAACTCGATCGTGGCATTTCGGGCAGCCTGCCACTCGGATGAGAGATTGATCGCTAGCTGATCGAATCCATCGGTGAACGAACCACGGAGCAATGCAATCAAAGACGCCCCACCGAGGTCTGACGAGAACGCCAAGTTCTCTGGGGTGGACGGCGAGCCGCACGCACCCAACAGAGGTGCACCGACTCCCACCGCACCAAGAGCCGCGAGCCTCCGTAGAACATCGCGACGAGAATGCACTTGCTCGGAGTTAATCGCCATCACCGCCCTTCGGCTGAAAGTGCGACGAGCCTGAGCGGTTTTTCATGGAATGACCTCATCGAGTCATCTCGCAAGATGTGGTCAACCTGTAGCGCGTTCGCGCCGATGACTCATCTATGAATTTGGGCGTCAGAATGAGAGTGGGGATTTGGCTCCTCTTCGTCGCGCTCGTCGTTGGTACCTCCGGCCTCATCGTGCTCGACGCAACCCGCGACCGGCTCGAGACGAGTTCGCAGGACACACTGATGCAGCTGGCCGAACTCGAGAGCGATCGCCTCGTCGGCGGGGTCGATGTCCAGCGCGTCGCCATCGAGCAAACGGCTATTACGTCCGGCGTTGTTCGAAGCCTGACCAGCAACTTCGGCGTGATCATCGCCGAGCGAGAACTCAACAACGCCATCGAGAACGCACAGGTTGGCGGGCTCCGCCTCCGATCGCTCCGCCTCGTCGATCGCGACGGAACACTCATCGGCCGAACCGATGGCGCAGACTGGGACCCAGAAACGCTGGCGTTGGAATCCATGGACCGACGGGCGGTCCTGGTCGGCCCCGCCGTTACCGCAGACACGGTGGGCTTCGTCGCGCCGGTCGTCACCGAGGAAGGTGAAGTGCTCGGAGCGCTCATCGTCGAGTCAGAACTTGAACCAATACTTCGGCTCTCCAACCGCTACGAGTCTTTTGGGGAGACCAGCGAAGCCTTCGTCTATGAGCGCCTCACCGATGGAACCTGCCGGTTGCTCACCAACCTCCGATTCGATCGGGCGGCAGCGTTCACGCCGCTCACCGGCGAGTACGCCGACAACTGCAACGACATCACAGGCGGCCAGCTACTCGACGCGATCGACTACCGAGGCGCAGAAACGATCAGCGCGTGGAGCGAAGTGCCCGGCACCCAATGGGGCGTCGTCGTCAAGATGGACGATGCCGAAGTCTTCGCATTGCTGAACCAGGTTCAACGAACCGTCCTTCTCGCTGGCCTGATCGCTGGCGTCCTGCTCATCGGTGGATGGATCGGTCTCGTCCGCCCGATCGGAACACGACTCTTCAAAACAGCCAAGGCCGCAGAGCGTCTGGCTGCAGGTAATTACAAGGCGCTCATCAACGATCCACGCACCGACGAAATCGGTCGAGTCTCCGAAAGCCTCGACTCGCTGGCGATGGACCTCACGAGAGATATCAAGCGGCGCGAGGTTGCAGAGGCACAACTTCGCGTGCGAGCCGACTACGACAACTTGACCGGACTCATGAACCGGCATCGGACAAATGACCGGATGAAAGACTTCGCTTCTAGCGGACAGGACTTCACGGTGGTCTTCTTGGATCTCGACGGGTTCAAAGAAATCAACGACACCTATGGACACTCGATCGGCGATGAAGTGCTCCGCCTCGTTGCGGCTCGTTGCCAAGACGCAATCGACTCGTCGGCGATCAGCGGAGAGCTGGGCCGCTGGGGTGGAGACGAATTCGTCGTGCTCTGTGTCGGTCGCCTCGAAGCCGAAACGACAGCATTCATCGAGCTCATCGACAGCTACTTCGATCAACCATTTGTAACCGAGGCTGGTCAACATCGAGTCGGGGTGAGCATCGGAAGCGCCGACTCGTCCGACGGTGCAACACCTGAAGCGGTCATGTCGGCAGCCGACGATTCGATGTACAGCGTGAAACGACTTCGTGATGGTCGTACTCGCGTATCTCCCCAAGCCATCCAATTCGTCGAATCCGCGCTCGAAGACGATCGCATCTTTGCATACCTCCAACCGCTGGTATCGGTCGACGAGGACGGCGGCGTCCACCTCTTCGGCGCCGAAGCTCTCGTACGCATTGAGAACAAGGACGGCTCGTTCGAGCGTCCAGACTCCTTCTTGCCTGGCCTCGGCAGCTCACGACAAGCGTTGGATCTCGATCTTCGAGTACTGGAGCGGGCGGCCACCGTCGTTGGAGAGTGGCACCGAAGCAACCTCGTACCCCCGGACTTCTACGTGTCGGTCAACCTCGGCGGCGCTGCCATGGTCGACCCTCGCCTCGTCGACAAGATCTCCGACACGATTGCTCAGGCAGGGATGTCGCCACAACATCTTGTCGTTGAAGTGCCAGAAACCGCCGAAGACGTGAACGCAGAACTCATTAACGAGATTCGCGAACGCGGCATTCGTATCGCAATCGACGACGTCGGTTGTCAGTTCTCGAACCTGGGACGTTTGGTCGACATCCCCGCCGACATCGCGAAGATCGACCGTCGCTGGCTCCCTGACAATGCCGGCGAGGAGAACAACAAGCTGGCTCTGCTCAACGCGCTTACGCAGCAATGCACCATGCTCGACCTCACCGTGATCGTCGAAGGGGTCGAGACCGATCTACAGCTCGAGGTCGTGCGAAGTCTTGGCGTGAACCGTGTCCAGGGCTACCTCTTTGGCAAGCCAGTCGCTCCGTGTCACTTCGAACGTCTCTGGGGCAGGCCGGGCGGAGAATCTATCCGGGTGCTCTACAGCAACGAAGACGAAGACACCGTGCCGGAGCAACGCGCAGCCTGAGAACGCGATGTTCAGTTTCTCGTTGCAGTGGTACGCTTCTGATCAGTAAATGAAACGGTTTCCGACTGTGGAGATCGTGGTTGATCACCTTTGCATTCGAGTAGCTGTTGTCAGAACAATCCGTCACTATCCACGTCGCTGGGAATCATCTCATGGCGGGCCTACTCGGAGAACGCGACGAGTACCTTCGGGTCATCGAAGAGCGTTTCCCTGCAACGTCGTTACACGTGCGAGGAAATCAGGTAACGATCGCCGGCGAACGAGCGGTCGAAGCCGGGAAAGTCGTCGAAGAGCTCGTCATCATGCTCGAGACCGGACAGCGGCTCGATGCTCGCATCGTGGCTCGAACCGTCGACCTTGTCGAGGCAAACGAGCGTCCGAGCGAAGTCTTTAACTCAAACGTCTTCCGAACCGCCAGCGGGCGAACGATCCGTCCAAAGTCCGCAGGGCAGCAGCGATACCTCGAGGCGATTGCGAACAACGTGATCACCTTTGGGATCGGGCCAGCGGGCACCGGCAAGAGCTGGCTCGCCGTCGCTATGGCACTTCAGGCGCTCCAAGCAGGGCGTGTCGAGCGAATCATCTTGACCCGCCCGGCCGTCGAAGCAGGAGAACGCCTCGGGTTCCTTCCCGGCGACCTCATGCAAAAGGTCGACCCCTACCTGCGACCGTTGTACGACGCGTTGTACGACATGACCGACAGCGAAGGCGTCACGCGCCTCATGGAGAAGGGGACCGTCGAAGTGGCCCCGCTCGCCTTCATGCGAGGCCGCACGCTCAACAGCAGTTTCATCATTCTCGACGAAGCACAGAACACCACACCGGAACAGATGAAGATGTTCCTGACACGCATCGGCTTCGGGTCGCGTGCGGTCGTAACGGGCGACATCTCCCAAGTCGATGTCCAAGGCGGACGCACCGGCCTCGGTGGACTCGAGCGAATTCTTGGTGGAATCGACGGCCTCGGGTTCGTCAAACTTGGTAGTAAGGATGTTGTGCGCCACTCCATCGTCCAAGCCATCGTCGACGCCTACGAACAAGACGGCGACAGCATGGACAAGTTAGGTGGCAACAGTCGACGCTCGAAGTCCAAAGAATCCGAGCCGAGTACGCCCGAGGATGACAACGCATGATCGAGGAGTGTTGGTGACCTCATCTTCGGCCCCGCAAGTGGTGGCGCTCGACGAGCAGTCGCAGCGCCCAGTCACGCTCGAACGCTGGGCCGACCTGGCACGATCAGTGCTTATTGCCGAAGGGCTCGGCGAGGATTGCGAACTCAACCTCACCTTCATCGACACCGCCGAGATGACCGAACTGAACGGCGAACACATGGGCAAGATCGGCCCGACCGATGTCCTCTCGTTTCCCCTCGACGACGACCCAGACGCTGCCTTTCCCGGCCAACCGCGGCTTCTCGGCGACGTGCTGATCTGTCCTGATGTCGTCGTGAAACAAGCTCCAGGCGAGCCCGACGACGAAATGGCGCTCATGGTCGTGCACGGTGTGCTCCACATCCTCGGGATGGATCACATGGAACCCGACGAAGAAGCGGAGATGAAAGCAGCGGAGCAACGTCACTTGTCCACATGGCGGACCACTTGTCCACGTGTCGAGACTGCCGATGGATATCACCAATGAGTGAACTCATCTCAATCGTGATCGGCCTCGTGCTGATAGCGGTGCTCGTGGGGCTTGCCGTAGCCGAGAGCGCACTGAACGGGATCAGTCGATCCCGTGCCGAAGCGCTCGAAGAGGACGATGTTCCCGGTGCAGCCCAACTCGTCGAAGGCCTATCAAACAGGCGCGGCCTCATCGCTCCGATCCTGGCGCTGTCGCTCGGTTCGCAGCTCGCCCTCGGGGCGATCGTTGCGATACTCGTCTCGGACCGTTTCGGCGCTGGCTGGATTCCAGTCGCTCTGGTCGTTTTGCTCGGCGTGATGCTGATCGTGACCGAGTCGGTGCCAAAGGCGTGGGCCCAACGCAACATCGACCGAGCCGCACCACGAGCCGCAGCGATCAGCCGAGGCGTCCTCGCCATCGCCCCGATCCGCTGGATCTTAAGTGGGCTCGGCGGCATCAGCGCGATGATCCTCCGTCAGACGTCTGGCAGCATCAGCGAGGTCACTTCCGAAGAAGAGATCGTCGCGATCACCGATGCTGCAGTGGCCGAACAAGTTTTGGAAAAAGACGAAGGGCGCATCATCCAAGAGATCCTCGAGTTCGGCGACACGATCGTTCGCGAGATCATGGTTCCTCGCCCCGATGTGCTGACGGCATCTACCGAAAGCACGATCTCGTCAGCTATCGAAAAGATGGTTGAACGTGGACACTCTCGCATGCCGATCTATGGCGACGATGTCGACGACATCGTAGGCGTCGTCCACATCAAAGACCTGTTCGCCCGCGTGCAACGCGGGCGCGGCGACCACTTCGTGTCCATCGCTCAACGAGAGCCAATGTTCGTGCCCGAGACCAAGCGTGCAGCCGAACTTCTTCGTGAGCTAAAGGGCTTGCCGACGACGCTCGTGATCGTGATCGACGAATATGGCTCGCTCGCAGGCATCGTCACGATGGAAGACCTCATCGAGGAGTTCATCGGTGAGATCGTCGACGAGTTCGATGCGGTCGAGGCACCGCTGGTCGAGACATTAGGCGACAACCGCTGGCGAGTTCACGGTCGTATGACGATCGACGAGTTCAACGAGATGGTCGGCGCGGAGCTTCCCGACGATGAATGGGATACCGTCGGCGGCCTGATCTTCAACGGGTTAGGCCATGTCCCAACCGTTGGCGAGTCCGTCGTTACCTCCGGATTCGAACTCACGGTCGAAACGGTCGAAGGCCGTCGGATTACCCAGATCATCGCGATCAAACAATCGGAAGTCCCAACTACATCGGTTGTGCACGAATCGGAGCATGCATCTTGAGCAATGAGTTCGCGAACGAAACATCGACCTTCCGGTCGGGGTTCGTCACCTTGGTTGGACGGCCGAACGTCGGCAAGTCAACCCTGCTCAACAAGATCTTGGGTGAGAAGGTCTCCATCGTCTCGGACAAGCCACAGACGACCCGCAGCCAAGTCCGCGGTGTACTCCACCGCAAGGACCTCCAGCTGGTCTTCATGGACACGCCAGGAATCCACAAGCCTCGCGGCCCACTGGGCAAGCGCCTCAACGAATCGGCTGAATCCACGATCGGCGACGTCGATGCCGTCTGTGTCTTGGTCGATGCGACGATGCCGATTGGACCGGGCGACAAATGGGTTATCGAACGCTGTCCGAAGGACGCCATCCTCGTCGTAAACAAGACCGATAAGGCAAGCCCTGAAGAGATTCTGAGCCAGCTCGGAACCGCAGGCAGCTTCGACCTCGATTCGTACTTCCCCGTGTCAGCGATCACCGGTGACGGCGTCGAGGAGCTCGTACGGCACCTCGCATCCCGCATGCCTCCCGGCCCGCCGTATTACCCCGAGGATATGGTCAGCGATGCAGCCGATGCGTTCTGGGTCGCTGAACTCGTCCGCGAGCAGCTGCTCAGTGTGCTGCGCGATGAGATCCCGCACTCGATCGCCACGCGCGTCACCGAGATGGAATGGCCACACGTACGATGCGAGATCCTCGTCGAGCGAGACTCACAAAAGGGGATCGTGATCGGAAAGAAGGGCGCGGTCATCAAGAAGGTCGGAATCGGCGCTCGCGAACAGCTGCGCGAAGGTACCTATCTCGATCTTCAGGTAAAGGTTGCCAAGAACTGGCAGACCGAAATCAGCCTGCTCGAACGCCTCGGCTACTAGTGGGGCCTTTGGCCTAGACGAACCCATCATTTCGCTCGTCGACGTGCCGATAGTTCCACGTGAACGATTCGTTGATCGTCGACCTCGAAAATGTCACCCGATCATTCGGAGATGTTCTCGCGCTCGACAACCTCGACCTGAAGATTGCGCCGGGCGAAGTGAGCGTGCTGCTGGGCCCTAATGGTGCGGGGAAGACAACAGCGATTCGGATGATCACCGGTGCGCTAGCTCCCGATACCGGGACAGCAAAGACGTTCGGTATCAACCCCGCAGGCCCTGACGGACAAGAAGTCCGTCAACGTTGTGGCGTCGTATCGGCTAAGCCGTCCCTCTACGACCGCCTATCAGGACGAGATAACCTCCGATACTCAGCGGAGCTCTACAACCTTGGGAAAGGGCCGAAGACAGAGGCTCGCATCGAAGAAGCGGCGTCGCTGTTCGCCATCGAGTCTGCGCTCGACCAGTTCGTGGGCGGGTATTCGACGGGCATGAAAACTCGCCTGGCCCTCGCGCGCGCTGTACTGCACAAGCCCGACCTCTTGTTGCTCGACGAACCAACGTCGGGGCTCGATCCAGAGTCTGCGCTCGCCGTTCTCGAGTTGATTGGACGAATGGCCGAAGACGGCCAGTCGGTTCTGATGTGCACCCATCTCTTGCTCGAAGCCGAAGGCCTCGCCGATGAGATCGTCGTGATGCAGACCGGCACGAGCCTCGAATCTGGGAAGCCCGCGGAACTCTCCAAGATGTACTGGCCCGACAAACAGCTTCGTATCTCGGCGGCCATTCCCGATGGCCTCGACATCTTGGCTTCTCAACCGGGCGTGCTCAGCTACGAACGAAAAGACCAGGTCGCAACGCTCGATATCCGAGACCTCGATCTCGTCCCCGGTCTGGTGGCGTTACTCGCCGACCGAAACGTTCCCATCCAAAGCGTTGTTCCCGTCGAACCATCGCTCGAAGATCTGTACTTTGCGATACGTCGCGAGCACGGATCGGTCGAAGGCGAGCTTGCACCGCCTGGCGGATCGTCTGGTCGAGCAGCGCGAAACGAATCGAGCAGCGGCCACGCCGCTGCGGCGTAGGAGAATTGTGAACTGGTCCCGAGCTCTCACCGTTGCACGAACCGACCTCAAGCAGCTTCTTCGAGCGAAGGACTTCTGGATGCCGATGGTCATCTTGGGCATGCTCTTCTTCGTCATCCTTCCGTCAGCACTGCTGTTGCTCGTCACCCAGCTCGGGTCGGTCGAGGCAATCGCAGAAGTCAGCGAGACGCTGGATGCGCTCCCGGCAGCGGCACAAGAACAAGTCCAAGGAGCAACGCCTGAAGGCCGGACCGGCTTCGCGCTTGCGGTCTTCCTCGTCGCTCCTGTCGCGGTGGTTGTGCCGTTGACGATCTCGACCGCGGTCGGTGCCGCAACCATCGTGGGAGAGCGTGAGAAGGGAACTGGCGAGTTTCTGGCGAATTCTCCTGCTGGAGTTCGAGATATTTACATGGGCAAGCTGATCGCAAGCCTCGTGCCTGGATACGTCACCACGGCGGTTGGTTTCTTCCTGTACTCGCTCGTCGTCAACATTTTGGTCGGCCCCGAAGTCGGCGGATGGTTCTTCCCGACGGCGCAATGGTGGGTGATGATCCTGTGGGTCTTGCCGCCGTTCCTCATGATCTGTCTGAGCCTGGTGTTGCGACTTTCCGCACGAGTGCAATCGACGGCCGCTGCGCAGCAGGCGTCGGGACTTGTGAGCCTTCCGCTGATCGCTATTGCATACGGTCAGTCCACCGGAGCGCTGTTCGGAGCGACGTGGGTGCCATTCGCTTTGGGCGCTGTTGCTTGGCTGATCGCGATCGTTAGCTTGCAGCGAGGGGTCCGTTCGGTAACACGAGCTCGGCTGCTCGGTGTTGGAGCAGGTCTTTAAGCTCCCGAGACCTCACAGAAATCCCAGTGGGGTACCTGTGACATCCGACTCGATCAGACTCTGAGGGGACCGCGTGGCGTGATGACGTAAACGCGGCCAGCGGACGCCAATATCGCGCGGTGTGTTGTTCGAATCACACGCAACGTCGTCATCCTGCGCAAACGTGATCACAAACAAACATGCAAACGCACAAAGTGTGTCGATTTACATGACCGCTTTCCTTTAAAGCTTGAACGTTCGTGCACTTTGGAGCGCGGTTTCCAAGAATTCGGCTGGAAGGGGCTTGACGGCCGGTGTGTGCTGGTGTTTGGATACTCTCCCCACCCACGGGAAAGTCTCCTGGTTTTGGCGGCTTCGAGGCCTCGTGGATCACGTGGCGAAAATCGGGAACTAGTATCCCATAAATTGATGTCTGGCGGAGATACGATAATTGATATATGCGATGTCGAAATAACTAAGTAAGTCGTTTGGCCAAGCGGGTGGCCCAAGAGCGCGGCAGACGAGTTGGCGTGCGAACCCAACCTCTCAATCGACAACTCAGCCGTGTACAGCCGGGCCCGATGCGAGTTCCAGCCCCCGCATCGGGCCCGCACGATCTCCCCGTCACTCAAGTGGTTGAGTCAGGCGGGCTCCCGTCGCACACGTCCGCTGCAACTCCGTAATATTACGCGCGAATCCGTGCGGAAGAAGTAGCAAATACGCAATCGCTGTGCGAAAAAGCGCGAAAACCGGTTGATCTTCGTTGCACTTTCTGGTTTGATGCTGTGTACCGAATTGATGAAAGCGCTTTCATCACCACCATGTCGTTGGCGTACTGCAACGACAAGAGTACGAGAACACGGTCGAGGGCCGGGCAACCGGTCGAGATCACGGCGAAGAGTGGGCGAGCGAACCCAACCTCTCAATCGTCAACTTAGCCGTGTACAGCCGGGCCCGATGTATGTTCCAGCCTTCGCATCGGGCCCGCACTCTCGCCCTTCAGCGCTGGCTACTCTCCGTCTCGAATAACGTTCAGGAACGAGATCGCGTCGTCTCTGCTCTTGGTCCGCTTCAGCGGGGGAAGGGCCTTGATGAGATCCCAGCGGTAGCTCTTCGACGTGGCGAGCCGGCTATCGAGTACGGCGACGACCCCGCTGTCGTTGGCAGAACGGATCAAGCGCCCGGCGCCCTGGGCAAGAAGCATCGACGCCCGCGGAAGGTCGATCTCTCTGAAGGCTGCCGCCCCGATCGAATCACGGCGGGCGCTGAGCAGCGGATCGTCAGGCCGCGGAAACGGCAAGCGATCAATGATGACGCAGCTCAACGCTGGACCCGGAATATCAACACCCTGCCAAAAGCTCATCGTTGCGAGCAGAACCGACTCCTCGTCGGTAGTGAACGTGTCGACCAAGACCTGCTTTGGCGAATCGCCTTGGACCAGCAACTGATAGGGAAGGCGGTCGAGGAGGTACTCCTTGGCCAAGTTCATCGAACGCCATGACGTAAACAGCGCAAGGGTCCGCCCTCCCGCTGCCATGATGAGCGCCTCGATCTCGTTGTGCAGTGCGTCGCGGTAATCACTGGAACGAGGGTCCGGCATATGGGCAGCGCAATAGAGCACTCCCGCTTCTTCGAAATCGAACGGACTCCCAACGTCAATCTCGGTGTGAGGGAACTCGGTCATCCCAAGTCGCGTCGGCAGGTTCGGGGGAATCGTGGCGCTCGTGAGTATTGCTGCTCGCTCGGCGAACAAATTCTCGGACAACACATTCGACACATCGATCGAAGCAACTTTGAGGGCGGGGAAGCGTTGGCCCTCGATCCACGCCACCTGCTCAACGCCGAGGTCGAGCGCAATGTCGATATCGGCAATGAGGTGGCTCGCTGCGTTTGTGGCCCGTTCCTTACGGCCAATGACCTCGGGCTTTGACTCCTTCGGGATCTTTCGCAGCGCGTCCAGTGCTCGATCGGCGCGGTCGCGCGCTCGATTCAAGGACCGGGCGAGATCGGAGTCCAGCTCGTGAACCCGCTCACCGATGTGTGGCTCAAGATCGAGCGCTAGCTGTTCTGCAATATCGTGAAGGTCCGACAAGAGCTGCTCGTCGGCGATGATTGCCTGAATGGTGTTCGCCAAGCCGCGGAGGCGGCCACCAGCGAGCTCGAACCCGGACGCGCCAGCAACGATGTCTTCGATCTGGTGGGCCTCGTCGATGACCGCGACCTCGTGCTCGCCAAGGATGGCGCCTTCGGTAACGAGATCGAGCGCATAGAGGTAGGTGTTCACAACCACGATGTCGGCAGCCATCGCGCGCTCACGCGCGATTTCGGCAAAACAGGTGCCGCCCATTGGGCACTTCGCTTGCCCGGGACACTCGGTCGGGCCAACGCTCACCGACGCCCACGTTCGAGCCGATGGCTCGACCGTGAGCTCAGCGCGATCGCCAGTTGGAGTTATCTTGACCCAAGAAAGGATCTCTTCGAGGTCGTCCGCGTCAACGGAATTGTCGTCGCCGACATCGAGCCCGAGCTGTTCGCCCTCTTCTTCGAGTTCGTACAACCGCTGGCGACACACGTAGTTGCTGCGTCCCTTTAGGACCGAGAACTCGAACGGCACATCGAGGTGCTCCTCGAGGAACGGCAAGTCCTTGTTCGCCAGCTGATCTTGCAGCGCCTTCGTCGCGGTCGAGATGACGGTTCGTTTGCCGCTCAATACCGCCGGCACCAAATACGCAAGTGACTTACCAGTGCCGGTGCCAGCTGCAGCGATGAGATGTTTCTCACCAGAGATTGCATCGGCCACCGCAGCGGTCATCTCACGTTGACCAGGGCGGTCTTCTCCACCGCTCGGAAGTTGTTCGGCCACGGCGCTGAGCGCGGTAGTTGCTCGCTCGCTCAAGCCCATGAACCGCCATGCTACGGCACTGATGTGACAGTCATGCGCAACACTCGAAGGTGAGCGCGGTAACTTGCCTAAATGGTTTCTCTCGACCGGGGCGCAAAGAACCGCGCCTCCGCCAATCCACCGCCACCAAAGCACATCGCCTGTGTCATGGACGGCAACGGTCGGTGGGCAGAGCAACGCGGGATGCCACGTATCGAAGGCCACAAGATGGGTGAACACTCGTTGTTCGAGGCCGTCGAGGGAGCGATCGAACTCGGAGTCGAATGGCTGACCGTCTATGCCTTCAGTACAGAGAACTGGAAACGTCCGCCAGACGAGGTGAAGTTTCTCATCGGCTTTAACGACGACATCCTTCTGCGGCGACAAGAGGAGCTCCATGAGATGGGGGTCCAGATTCGGTTCGTGGGTCGAAACGACTGGCGTGTTCCGAAACGACTCGTCAAGCGAATGGAAGGCGCCAGTGAGCTCACGAAGAACAACACGAAGCTCAAATTCACGATCGCGTTCAACTACGGCGGTCGGGCAGAGGTCGTCGACGCATTCAAAAGCCTGATGAAGGCCGGCATTTCGCCCGACAAGATCAACGAGCGGATGATCGCTCGTCACCTCTACGATCCGCAGATGCCCGAGGTCGACCTCATGATCCGCACATCTGGCGAATTTCGCACCTCGAACTTCATGCTCTGGCATCTCGCATATTCAGAGATGTGGTTCACCGAAACGCTGTGGCCCGACTTCACCCGGCAGCACATGGCCGAAGCCATTGCCGACTACCACACGCGCGGACGCCGCTACGGAGGCGTCACCACATGAGCCGCTCGGGCAGCGGTCGGTCACGCAACGACAACGTCGGTCTATACCGAGACAATGCAGTCGTGCTGCGGTCGTGGAAGCTTGGCGAGTCAGACCGCATTGTTTCGATGATGACCCAGAGCAATGGCAAGATCCGTTGCGTTGCTAAGGGCGTGCGCAAGACCCGCAGCAAGTTCGGGTCACGAGTCGAGCCAACCAATCACCTGCAAGTGCAGCTCTACCGTGGGAAGGGGGACCTCGACACGCTCACCCAGGTCGAGAGCATCGACCGGTTTCCGATACTTCGTCAAGACCTCGAACTCTTTGCTCGGGCGTCGGCCATGCTCGAAGCGGTCGAAGTCGTCTCACAGGAGCGCGAACCAAACGAACCGCTCTATACGATGCTCGCCCGAGCGCTGCACACCGTCTCATCCTCGGAGAGTCACCTCGTTGTCGCAGGCTTCTTCCTCAAGCTGTTGGCCCAAGAAGGGTTCTCGCCATCGGTCGATGTCTGCGTTCTCTGCGGAAGCACGACGGACCTGACACACTTCTCGATCGTCGATGGTGGGACGACGTGCGGATCGTGCCGCAACGGATTCCCGATCAGCGTGGATGCAACCGCACTGCTTCACCTCGCGCTTCGTGGGCAGATGGGGGCGGTGCTCAACCAGCCGGCATCACCGTCAACTCGAGAGTTCGACAGCCTGTCGACCCGACTCCTCGAACACCACCTCGAACGCCGCCTTCGGTCGTCCACCGTGCTCGAACAGGCCTAGCGACTCGGCGCCAAAACCTGAAATGCCCCCACCAGGCGGGTTTGGTGGAGACATATCAGCGTGAGCGGCGGCTCACGTGCTCAAGGAATGCTTGAGGCTTTGGTTCGGGACTAGCCCGATGGGGGGATCTAACCGATGGGGAGGGTCTCTCCCGCCCCGGAACGAACTAAACCACACCCAGGGCTCGAATTGCCACACAACGTGGTTAACACGAAATGAACCCGTTCATGTAGCGTGCGCTCAGGGTCGCAACGGTGTGTGCATCGGCGTGGCGTGCGCCTACGGCCTCGCTGCAGACGGGAACGCGCTGAAGAGCGGACGTAAACCATGCATCGCGGCGATGGACATTCCTACACTGAGGGCACCGTGGCTCTCTCCGAAAAGCAGCGCAAACAAGTGGACGCAATCGCGTCGCTCGTGACCCAACCGGATCGGTCCGCGATCACCCAGGGGATCGAACTCGCCGCTGCCTTAGGAGACCAGATGGTCTTCGCCGAGCTGCTCGATGGAATAGGCCTCAGCCAACGAGCGCCGTCTCGCTTTCCGAACCACCGACGCTTCCCGATGGTCGAACGTGCGGCGATCTTTGATCAGATGACCGGCATTCAGGCATGGCTCGATCTCGCGATGATCCACCTCTTGGCAGCGTCGGACCTCCCGATCCGTTCCGAGGTTCACTCGATCGCACTGGGGACACAGATCAAGAAGTACGCGGACCCGGAGCCGACGTTGTGGCTCGATGGGCTCGACCGCCTGACCGGGCTCACCCATCTCGATCTGCACCTCGGTGCCGATGACGACGGGCTCGACCTCAGCGTCCTCGCTCGGTTTCCGAACCTCGCCTACCTGCGTATCCGGGGGCGCGGCAAGCCTGGCCCGCTCCCGTTGTTGGATCACCTCGAAGTGCTCGATGGGGTGAAACTCGAGATCGACTCATCCGCGGTGTTTCCGTCGCTGCGATCGATTACCGGTCGGATCACCTCCGAAGACCCACTGACGCCGACCATGATGGCGAACCTGACCGAGGTCAGATCTCGAGGCGGGTTGCGCATCGAAGGCTTCGAATCGCTCGATCACGTGTCGTGTTCGAAAGGGGACCTGTCGATCATCGGGTGCAGCCGCATTGGACACCTGTCCATCGCGGTCGACTCTTTCCACGCACCAGATCTTCGCCATATCGGGTTGCTCGACCGGTCGAGCCCTGGGGTAAATGTCTCGATGCTGGACTCGCTCGATGAGGTGAAGTTGAGTCGGCGAAGCAAGTTCGTCGGAGGAGTGTTTCCCGACGGCACCAGGCTGCTCGACCCGAAGGTCAACGTCTGGGGCCCAATGCTCGAAACCTTGGGCAACATCGGCGAGTTGGCGGGCCTTGAAGTGCTGTTGATGTCTCGGGTAACGACTCCTCTTTCGCTCGAAACGCTGCGCCACGCCACCGACCTTCGAGTGCTCGACATCCGCCACTCGCCCGGTATCACCGATCTGGCTCCGCTCTTCGGGCTGGAGAAGCTAGAGGTTCTCGTGCTCACCGACCCGGACCGGTTCGAGATGCCAGACGAGCTGCGAGCCAAGGTCCAAAAGTTCTGGCGCAACAACAACCCGCTCGGTACGAACGGGCCCGTCGTTACGAAGAAAGCTTGACGATGCGTTGGCCCTCGAGGGCGTGCACGTCACCATTCGATGGCAGCACCCACAACACGGCGCAGCGCGGCTGAACCTTCGGTGACCGAGCCTTGCCGTCGGTGAAATAGAGCGCAGCGTCGAAGGGCGGGTGAGCGTCGACAACCCAGTGCAGCGCAGGATCGAAACTGGTTCCGCCCCGACCGGTCATCTTCTCTGGGACGTCGCCTCGGAACTCCCACGTCTTGCGGACGGTGTTGTCAGCTTCGATGATCATCACCTCAGATCCCTGCCTCCAGATCGACCGCACCTCGGCGAAGAAGTCGCCGAGAGCCTCTTCGTTGATCGATCCGCTCGTATCGATGATCACCGCCAGCCGATGGAGCCGCTTGACCTTGATACCCGGGTAGCTGCCATACCGTTTCGATGGTCGTCGCAAGGTGTTGGAGATTCGCGTCCTACGGCTCGCCTCGGTGAACAGTCGAATGACGCGACGCCAATCGACCGAGGGTTGCAATTCATCGATCAGTGACTCGACCATCTCCTGGATCTGTTCGGGGATGAGTGCGTAGTTCTCGCCCGACCGATCCTTCGCGTCGTTGAGGGCTTTCGCCAGCTCATGGCGACCCATGGCCGATTCGTTCTGTTCGTCCTCCGACCATTGATCATGGTCGGAGTGATCGGGTTGCATCTCCGGCGGGACATCATCTCGACGTTCGACCAACGTGCGGTAATACCACTCCAAGGTCATGTCCGGAGGGAGAACAAAGTCGAACGAGTCCAGCGTGATCGCACCGGGAGGTAACGGCCACTGCTCACCGATGAACTGATTGATGACGAGGTCGGCTGCCAGGTCGTAGAGCTGTTGGTCCATCCACGCCGCATCGAACCGTCCCGCATGGTCCAACAGAAGGTGCAGCACTTCGTGCTTGATCACCGCCGTTCGCATGCCATCGTCGGGCAACTCATTCACGAAGAAGTCGGGGTTCACCGCGAGCAGCGGGCGACCGTTGCGAAACGAAACGCCGACACTCGGCGTTTCGTTGGTGATCTTTCGATTGATCCCCGATAGCAGATGCCCAAAGAACGGCTCCGCCCGGATGAGCGCGATCACAGCTCGGCCAACCTCATCGCTCGCCCGGGAGTGAAGCGTCGGGTCGTCACTCTCGCTCACATCGACTCGAGCGTCATCTCGGCGAGTGCCTTGTCTCGCATGACCGCGACTACTTCAGGGCCAGCGTCGTTGACGAGATCACGATGCAGCGTCAAACGGAGATCGGCGGGAAGAACCTCGTTCGTCAGGAACGAAACGAGGTTGGCACCCTGGCGTTCGGTTGGAACAAAGCCGTCCTTGGTCGCAGCCAAGTACAGGCGCACCGTCATCGCGTTCAACCGATCGAGACGAACACCGTTCTCATCGTGCGCCAGCTCATCGATTCGAGCAGCGGTCTCGGCCCACGGGTTATCGAGAATCTCCTCGGGGGAGACCAGCCGGTTCAGGCCATCGTTGACAAAGGACATGAACGCAGTCGCCGCCTCCGGGTCGAGCGCGCTCAGCGCCAGCGCATGAACATGATCCCAATTAGCGCGAAGGTCCTCGATGAGGCTGATCTGTTGAAAGAAGTGCGTGAGCGAACGCGGCGTGGTGCGAGACCCGGTCACCATCTCGGGATAGGTCAGAACAAAGGCGATACCGCGCTCATCGACACCAGCATCGACAGCCCATCGCGCCCACACCTTGTGCTCGAACTCCATGCTGACGTGCAACATGCGGGTGAGCATGGCGTCGTCGAGCGGGGTCACCGAATAGTCGGACCCCTCGGGGTTCGCGGTGACGACGATGTGCCATCGAGGAGGAAGTGACCAACTGACGAGCTCGCCTCGCTGAAGTAGCTGCATGATCCCGCGAAGGATCCTGTCATCGGCACGATTGAAATCGTCGAGCAACAAGATGCCGGGGCCGTCCTTGGTCGGAACCCAGTCGGGAGCTGCGAACCGGGTCGAATCACCGTCGACCACCGGCAACCCGTGCAGGTCACCCATTTCCTCGAACTGGGCGGGAGCAACGTAAGCAAACTTCCAGCCGTTCGCCGACGCGATCTCTTCGACGAGAGCGGTCTTGCCGATGCCGTGAACACCCCAAACACAGATTGGCGTCCGGTCGCCGCCGCCCTCCATTGCGTTCACGGTCACCCGTTCGATGAAGTTCTGGACCCCATCTGCGGTGAGTTTCGCCCCGAAAAGTGATGGCCCCGAAGAATTCATAGTGATCCACAGTAGGTCACTGCCGTGCGCGGCCGGTCGCACCCGACGAGCCAAGCCAGTTCTCGCCCAGACCATCTCCGGCCCACTGTCGTGAATATCACAGCCGTCGTCGCTGGGTCGTGGCCGCGGATCGCTAACATTTCGGGATGAGTAACCTCCCAGATCCCGAACTGTTCGACAAGATCGTCAACCTGTCTAAACGACGGGGCATCGTGTTCCAATCAGCTGAGATCTACGGCGGGTTCCGCTCGACCTACGACTACGGTCCAATCGGCGTGCTGCTGCTCCGCAACGTCAAGGACCAATGGTGGCGGTCGATGGTGCAGATGCGCCACGACGTCGTCGGCCTCGACGCCGCAATCCTTTCGCCGCCAGCGGTGTGGGAGGCCTCGGGGCACCTCGCAAACTTCAGCGACCCGCTCGTCGACTGCACGAGCTGCAACTCGCGCTTTCGGCTCGACAAGCTCGATGACCCCAACGTATGCCCAAGCTGTGGTGCGGAAGATGCGTTCACCGAGCCTCGAGCGTTCAACCTTATGTTCAAGACGCACGCCGGCCCTGTCGAAGGCGCGGGCCACGAGGTGTATCTACGCCCAGAGACCGCGCAGGGCATGTTCGTCGACTTCATGAACGTGCTGAACACCAGTCGCAAGAAGCCGCCGTTTGGTATTGCCCAGATCGGCAAGAGCTTCCGCAACGAGATCACGCCAGGCAACTTCGTCTTCCGGACCCGCGAGTTCGAGCAGATGGAGATGGAGTACTTCGTTCCTCCAGCCGAAAGTCAGCAGTGGTACGAATACTGGAAGGCCGAGCGCATGGCCTGGTACCTCGATCTCGGCATGACCGAGAGCGCTGTACGTATGCGCGAACATGATGCCGACGAGTTGAGCCACTACAGCTCTGGCACTGCCGATGTCGAGTACCTGTTCCCCTGGGGTTGGGACGAACTTGAAGGTGTTGCCAACCGGGGCGACTACGACCTCACCCAGCACAAGGAACACTCCGGCGAACGCATCGAGTATTTCGACCAACAGGCCAACGAGCGTTGGCTTCCACATGTCATCGAGCCAGCTGCAGGCGCTACCCGCACCGCCTTCGCGTTTCTCCTCGACGCCTACGACGAAGAGACGGTCAACGACGACACACGCACCGTGCTCCGCCTCGACCCTCGCCTCGCTCCGTACAAGGTCGCCATCCTTCCACTATCGAAAAAGGACACGTTGACGCCGACCGCTCACGAGGTGTTCGACATAGTGAAGGGTCACTGGATGACCGACTACGACGAGACCCAGTCGATCGGCAAGCGTTACGCCCGAGCCGACGAAATCGGTACGCCGTACTGCGTCACCGTCGACTTCGACACCCTTGAAGACCGCTCCGTCACCGTTCGCGAACGTGACAGCCGCGAGCAAGATCGCGTCAGCATCGACCAGTTGGTCAACTACCTCTCCGAGCGCCTCCCGAGCTAACGGCGCGAGCGTCGCAGGTTCGAGCTAGTTGAGTTCGAGGACGAACAAGCCCGGTTCGTTCACGTTGCTGTCGCCGTTGTTGAACAAGACGAGGTCTTGTTCGCCATCGCTGTCGGAGAGCTCTTCGAGCGTCAGGCGGAGCTGAATGTGAGTCGCCCCGCTCGCGAGCGCGTTTTGGGCTGCTTCGGTGACGTTGCATTCGAGCGACGTTTCGGTCGGACGTTCGCAGGTGACGAGATCACCGATCGGAGCAATATCGAACAGCTCCGGGCCGAACTGGTTGTAAGAAACAGGGGCGACCTGCACCTCGCCGAGCGATTCGAACACATCCCCCCTCGTGCTCAAGACATCGGAGGTGAGCGTTGCCCTATTCGGCTCCAACATCTCGTCTGGGATGAGGAAGCTCAAGAGGATCTGGAGGCCCTCACCATTGGGGAAGTTGGCGTTCAGGTTGTCGCCGGTGAATAACCCAACGCCGCTCCCAGCAAACCCACGAGGGGTATGGCCCTCGAGAGCGGTGGTGCCGTCGTTGAGAATGTCGATCGGAGAGCTCATTCGGTCGCCATCATCGGCGGCCATCATGTCGTCGTCCATGTTCATCGGATCCTGATCACCGCATGCCGCAGCGAGCAGGGCAATTGCGATCGCGATCAACCCGAGACGAAGCCGAAAATTACCTTGCGCCATTGAGAACCCCTTCCGCCGTGTATCGAGCTACCGTCTGCTCAACCTCTGAAATTACTGTGCCATTTGTGCCCGAGAACATCAATGTCCCGGGATCTTCGAGCTGATGATGCAAGCCAAAGATGTGTCCAACCTCATGGCTCGACACCCGTTCGTCGTGAACGCTCGGCTCGTCGATCACGAAGAACACACGCGATCCGCTCGGCGCAAAGCCATTGGCCCGGCCCGCGGCACGCACATAGAACCCGTTTACCGCCGACGGATTAGGGATGTCGAAAGTCGAGCCGATCTGGTTGAAGAACGGACCGGTGTCGAGCCCGAGCGCGATCGCTTCGAGCACGTCCCGTGGCATCTGGACCGTCTCGATGGCGATCGGATCGAATACCACGTTGGCCTGCGACCACACGCCTCCCATGTCGTTGGCGATAACGCTCAAGCCATCTGTGGTTCGCTGCGATGACAGCGGCGAGCCCTCGGGGTCTGAGGCGTCGTGAACCAGGTAGAGCGAGAGCGGGACGGTGATGGCTTCACCCGGGGGAGTTTCCGGAACGAACTCTTCGACATCCACCGCGTCCGCTGCGCTCGACTGCGCATCCTGACTATCGCCGGGCACGGTCTCGTCAGATTCGGTTTGAGCAACCGACGAGACCCCACAGCCGGCGAGAACCGCTGCTGGGAGGGGGCCGAGAAGAAGGGCGCGTCTATCCACGGGTGCGTAACCCGTCCGACGAGTGAATCATTCGCCGATCGGCAACATGGCTGAACGAGTGCCCCTAGCGCAGGTGGCGTTCGGCCAGCATCGTTGCAATGTCGGCAACGATGCGTTCGCTCGCTTCATACGCAGCGGGGGAGAGCGCGCCCATAGAGATGAACGAGTGCGGCATCTCCGTTTCGCACCGTTCGATGACGGGAACTCCGGCATAGGTGAGCTGCCTGGCATATCGGCGGCCCTGATCGCGCAGAATATCGAAGGCTGCGGTGACCACGACAGCAGGTGCCAGACCGGACAGGTCGGGGTGCAGGGCCGGGCTGAAGGACGGGTCCGATCGGTCGGAGCCTTCGGTGTCGAGATTCGACATGAAGAACTTGGCGATCTCGAGGGTCAAGGGCCACGCGTCGGCACAGCTTTGCATCGAGCCAGAATCGGCTTCGGCGTTCACGAATGGGTAGATGAGTACCTGGGCGGCCGGATTGGGTTGGCCGGCGTCGCGGAGTCGTTGACACAACGAGGCAGCGAGTTGCCCGCCAGCCGAGTCACCGCACACGACGATCTGGTCGCGGTCGATTCCGAGATGCGGTGCCGAGTCGAGCATCCACGCCCACGCCGCGTCGACATTGTCGTTCTGGGTGGGAAAAGGATGTTCGGGGGCGAGCTGGTAATCGAGGCTTACGACGATCGCGTCGAGGCCGGCGGCCATCTGCGTACAGAACGTGTCGCACGTATCGAGGTCGCCGATGATGAGCCCACCTTGGTGGAGGAACAGTACCGCGGGGCGAAGTCCGTCGAGTGCGTGGTCTGGGGTGTAGACGCGTGCGTCGAGGTCGCCGTGAACAGGATCGGTGATGATCGTCGGGCTCACCGAAATCCCATCGACACGAGGTGCGTTGGAAAGCGCGAAACCCTCCCGGCTGGACTCTCGTGCGTTCGATGTCGGCATCGAGGCGATCGACTCGTTTCCAGCCGCTGCCTTCATCGCGAGTTGGAGGCGTTGATCGAGGGTGTAGTCGTCGATTTCGTACAGATCGCCCGCCAAGGCGGTCGCTGCTTTATCCGGCAGCGCTCCCATTGCCTTTGCTGCAGCCTTCTTCGCCACAGATTCAAGGGAGTTCCGGTCAAGTCGCATTGCTAGTCACCATAGAAGAAGATGTCGAGAACGGGGAGAGCGCCCCGCGTCCACATGACCAATCGTCAGTTGGCCCGAGTAAGTTGAGGTCATGGGCATCGTTGATGATGATGTCGAGCGAGTTCGCCAGTCGACCGACATCGTCAAACTCATCTCAGAACACACACAGCTAAAGCGCGTCGGCCGCCGCTGGTCAGGGCTGTGCCCATTTCACAACGAGAAGACTCCGTCGTTCTCCGTGAACTCTGAAGAGGGCCTCTACCACTGTTTCGGATGCAAAAAATCTGGCGATGCCATCTCCTTTGTGCGCGAGCTTCAAATGCTCGACTTTCCTGGCGCAATCGAGCATCTCGCCCGCATGTCCAACATCACCCTTCGTTACACCGATGCGAACGAAGGAGCGGTTCGTGGACGTCGTAAAGAGCTGATGAGCAAGGTCCAGCAAGCCGCCGACTTCTATCACGAGTACCTGCTGACCTCACCGAACGCGGGAGCCGCCCGCGGCTACCTCCGTCAACGCGGGTTCGACGGTGACATGGTTCGCGAGTACAAGGTCGGATATGCCCCCGACGCGTGGGATCAGCTCGCTCGCAAGCTCAAGCTCAGTAACAAAGACCTCGCCGATTCAGGCCTCGGCAAAATGAACAGCCGAAACAAACAAATGGACTGGCAACGGAACCGAATCGTGTTCCCGGTCTTCGACGAACGAGGCGACGCCGTTGGTTTCGGTGGACGAATCCTTCCCGGGGGAGAGGGCGCCAAGTACATCAACAGCCAGGAATGCGCCGTCTATTCGAAGAGCCGAGTCCTCTACGGGCTGAACTGGGCGAAAGAACATATCGTCGCGACGAACACCGCTGTCATCTGCGAGGGCTACACCGACGTCACGGGCTTTGCACGGGCGGGCATCAAGTCGGCCGTCGCCACGTGCGGCACCGCGCTCACCGATGACCACCTCAAGTTGCTGAAACGGTTCACGAACAAGATCGTGCTCGCCTTCGACGCCGACGACGCGGGCAAGGCAGCAGCCGAGCGCGTGTACGAATGGGAGCAGAAGTACGAGATCGAGGTGCTCGTCGCCGACCTTCCCACCGGAGTTGACCCCGACGACCTCTCTCGAAGCGATCCCGAACGGCTCGTCGCCAGCGTGACGAACGCGCTGTCGTTTCTCGAGTTCCGCCTCGAACGCGAGCTCGGCAGACACCAGATGGATTCGATCGAACATCGGGCCCGCGCTGCTGAAGAAGCACTCGCCTTAGTAGGTGAGCACCCGAACGTGCTCGTTCGCGACCAATACGTGATGACGATCGCCGATCGTTGCCGCATGGACCCCGACCGTCTCCGAGAGATGGTCCGCAACCCAACGAAACGCCGCGGGTCGCTGGTGAAAGAAGCAGCGCCAGCGCCAATGCCACAGAAGGGCAGCGACCACGTCGAAGACCAGGCAATTCGGTTACTCATCGACGATGAAGACGGCACGACCGACCTGCTTTCAGAGTGGTTCTTCGCAGCGCCGTTGCGAAGAGATATCTTCGTCGCTCTGCGCGAGGCTCCCTCGGTGCGCGAGGCTGTAGACATGCTTGGCGCGGACGAAGGCAACCTGCTCATCGAATTGGCGGCGACGACCGACGATGAGCTGGACGCGCAGGCCGTGCTTTCTCGGCTCGTTGGACGGGCCGCCGACCGGTTGGCCCGAGACCTCGAGTCAGAGATGCGACTGGGTGGCGACATCGAAGAGCTCCTCCCAGACGTGAAGTACCTGCGCCAATGGGTGATTGATTTACGAGAACCGTCGACCGAGCTCAATGAGCTCGGTCCCTTAGCCGATTGGATAGCTATGCGGAGCGCTCCATCGGAGAACAACTCGTGACCGGCCGACCGGCACCACAGAAACCAGAAGACGTCAGTGCAGCGCGCCAGCAGCGCACCCGAACACACGCACTAAGCAGCGACAGGTCGACTCGTTCGACCGACTCGACACGCGTGTACATGCAAGAGATCGGCCGGGTGCCGCTGCTCACCCAACGAGAAGAAGTGCGTATTGCCGAGAAGATCGCACAAGGCATGGCCGCCGAAGAAGAGCTTGCGCTCCACTCCGCTGCCGAAACACTCGATTCGATCGAACCCGCTCGCCGGTCCCGTCTCGAACGACATGTGCGCATCGGTGACGCTGCCAAGAACGATCTCACCCAAGCAAACCTTCGTCTCGTCGTGTCGATCGCTAAGCGGTACGCGGGCCGAGGCATTCCACTGCTCGATCTGATCCAAGAGGGAAACCTCGGGCTGATGCGCGCGGTCGAGAAGTTCGATCACCTCAAGGGCTTCAAGTTTTCGACGTACGCTACGTGGTGGATTCGCCAAGCGATCACCCGAGCGATTGCAGACCAAGCCAGAACTATTCGTATTCCTGTACATATGGTCGAGATCATGAGCCGTGTGCGCCGTGAGCAGCGCCGACTCACCCAGGAATATGGCCGCGAACCAACGATGGATGAGCTGGCCGAATGTTGTGACCTCACGGCCACCCGGGTCGAAGAGCTTCTCAAGATCGCCCAAGATCCGCTGTCGCTCGACACTCCGGTTGGTGCCGAGGATGACGTCAGCCTCGCCGACTTCGTCGAAGACTCGCGGGCAATACGGCCAGCCGAAGCTGCCACCCGCAAAATGTTGTGTGTCGAGGTTGGCCAAGTGCTCGGACAACTGAGCGAGCGAGAACAAGAGGTCGTTCGCCTGCGGTTCGGTCTCGACGACAGCAGGCCTCGCACGCTCGAAGAAGTTGGGCGGACCTTCGGGGTGACACGCGAACGCATTCGCCAGATCGAATCGAAGACGCTGGCAAAGCTCCGCCACCCGCAACGCAGCGAACATCTCAAGAGCTATCTCGTCGACTAAGACTCTTCGAGTTGCCCGCACAGGGGCTTACACCGTTGCCCATCCCGTGCCGGTACATCGCCGGAAAACGTAAAGAGCCACCCCGTTGAGGGCGGCTCTTTCCATTGTGCTCCGCGGGTTGGGTTCGAACCAACGACCTGCCGATTAACAGTCGGATGCTCTGCCAACTGAGCTACCGCGGATTGACTCGCTGTATAGTAGCAGCGAAGGACGAAACCTCGACACACAAAATCATCTTCTGTACCGAACAATCGGCATGGCAGGAGATGTACTGAGTGGTGCGCTAGACCCTCTAGACTCTCGACGGGCCCGTAGCTCAGTTGGTTAGAGCACACGACTCATAATCGTTCGGTCGCGGGTTCGAGCCCCGCCGGGCCCACGTATCGAGCTTCGCTCGAACTAGCCTTTTGTCGCTTCGCTTCAAAACGCCCACGTATTGCCACCTGCGGCGGCAAACCCGAGTTTGGGCTGCACTCTGGCTGATTTGGGCGACCGATAGGATCATGGTGCGAACGAGAAAGACGGGGTTGCCATGAAAGCACTCAAATTGTTGCTGGCAGTAGCTCTTTGGACTGCTCTGCTCGTCCCAGGCGCTACGGCTGGAGCACAATCGACCACGGTCCAGTTTGAGCCCGCTGAAAGCCCCGACGATACGTGCGACCTTCGACTCAACGATGGCGGTCCATATGAAGTCTCGATCGCAGGCAGCATTGCCGTCATCTACGAGAACGGATCCGTGGTCGCGGTACCCCAAGGTGCTCGGGTCAACTACCTTCAGGTCGAGCGGACGTTCGGAAGCACCGCAGTCGGCATCAACGAGCGTTGTGACGAGTTTGTGCCTTCAGCCGAACCAGAACCTGCTCCAACCAGCGACGGCCTCAGCACGATCGGCATCGCAGTCGCGGGTGTTGCAGGGCTCGCTCTATTGGGAGGGGCCGCTGTCCTCAGTAAGCCCAAGCGCGGCTGAGACGATCGACGGGCACAGCGGTGTCGGTTGCCCGCAGTTGAGATGCTCTAACGGCTACAGCGCAAGCATTGCTGCAACCACGACGATTGCAATGAGGCTGAGAATGCCGAAGATGACAAACGGCATGATCGGGTCTTGAAACCCGTCGAGCACCTCGTCGGCCGCCACTGGCCGAGCCGCCTCATCTGGAGCGAGGTCTTGAGTTTCGATGACGATTTCGTCGACAACGACAACGTTCTCTACAACGGAGATCTGATCCTCGAGGGGAGCCTCAAGGGTGTTTCCAGCCTGGGGTTCGTCACCCCGGAAATCATTAACACTCACGCTTGCGGACAACGAAAGACCTCCATCGGTGACTGGACCTGAATCCGCTCTGACTCTTGGTCAACCGCCGATGCCTCATAGTAGCTCATAACTGCATACCGTGGCGAGATGTCCACACGATGTCACAACATTGCAAACAAAGTGGACAAGCGTTCATAACCACGCGCGGTAGGTGGTCGAGCAACCCGTCGCCCTCGCCGTGCGCCCCGTGTTTCGTCTTTCATGCCCGCAAACACGCGGGTTGAGACGGTTAGGCGAGGCCTTCGTTCAGCCAGCTAACGGATCGATCGAGCAGATAATCGCTAACTGCGTGACAGCGATCGAGCACATCGCACAGGTCATCCTCGCCGAGGTAGATGCGAGCCAACGGCAGTTCGACGCGTGCAATGACGTTCAAGCTGCGTTCGGGCGCATCGGTCACCGCAGCAAAGCCATCGACTGCGCTGATGTCGAGCGGTAGGTCGGGGCCGCCGACTCCAGCGAGCTCTGTTGCGAGCACGAGAAGGTCAGGGCCGTTGACTAGCGGAGGCAGACTCCACGTGAATAGCAAGGGAAAGCGAAGGTCTTCCGATGGAGGTTCGGCTGGGTCGACCAGCGCATAGACCTCATCTTCGAAGGCCAACATCATCCGTGGATCAATCTCCAACGAAAGATGCAGATCGAGCGGACCACCACACGCCTGTTCAGGGTGGAGGTCGACCTCAAAGGCCTGCCGCATCGAGTAGGTCTCCACGAAATGACGTTCGTCATGTACGTGAAAACCATGATGCGTCGCATGGTCCTTCAGGTCTGTGATGAAACCCGCGATATCGATGATCGCCACTGTTTTCCTTTTAACACCGTCGGAGGGCTCACGTCATAGCGACGAGGCCGATCGAGCGCAGGCTACCTTGTTCATCGAGAGTGGACACAACTGCCGCGGCACGGAAACTGTGCGGTGCGGATCCATCGAGCACGCACTATTGGAGAATCTCATGACGAATACCGTAGCTCTGCAACAACTACTGCGTGATGTCACCGATGTTGCGATCTCCGCTCTGGCCAATTCTGATGATCGGCGGTCGGCCGGTGATCGTGAAGGCCAGTACCGCCTCGATCTACTCGTCGACGGGCCCCTCGTGCAGACGCTGTTGGACAACGGGCTCGGCGTGCTGTCCGAAGAAGCCGGCCTGATCGAGCCACAACGCTCACTGCTCGCCGTGGTCGATCCGGTCGATGGGTCGACGAACGCATCCCGAGGCGTGTCATGGTTCGCGACCAGCATCTGCGTGTTCGACGATGACGGTCCGCTGGTGGCGTTGGTGGAGAACCACACGACGCGAGAACGGTTCGAAGCCGTTCGCGGTGGAGGGGCGACCCGAAACGGCGAACCCATGGGGCCCGTCACACCGGCGCCTGCGGACGAAAGGATCATCCTGACCAACGGCATGCCGTCGGCTGAACGAGCGTGGGCACAGTTCCGAGTGCTCGGCGCATCGGCGCTCGACATCAACTACGTGGCAGCTGGCGTCGTCGACGGTTACATCGACTTCGACACCGAGGCCCATGGCGTCTGGGACTATGCCGGGGCGCTGCTGGTGTGCCAAGAAGTCGGCGTGCCGATCGTCGACGCCTTTGGGCGAGACCTCGTCCACCGCGACATCGACGAACGGCGAACACCGGTCGTCGCCCACGACGTGGACACACTCGAAACGTTCGTGCGCCTCCGCAGATCGGTCGAGCCGGGGGAGTAACCCCCCCCAAGAGCGATTGAGGGCAAGTCCCTAGGTCCACGACCCGTTCGGGTTTTTACCATTTCCATATGGAAGACACCGCGAACACCATTGCCGCCCTCGAACGAGTCCTGCTCACTGTCGAAGCCGAACTCACCGCCCTTCACTCCGGTCAACGGGTTGACAACGCACAGCTCGACGAACGACTTCGTACTCAGCTGTCGGCACCCAACGCTTCTGTGGCCACGCCGCCACCTCCAGCAACGCCGCCACTTGCAACGCTGCCGCTACCTCCCTCGTCTCCGGCGTCTCCTGCATCCCCTCCGTTCGCTCCCACGTCGGCGTCTTCATCTCTGCCGTTCCCTTCGATGGCGTCGACTCCTCCGCCCCCTTCGATCCCTTCGAGTCCTTCTTCTGGTGTCCCTCAGATACCCCAGATGGGTGCGCCAAGTGCGCCAACGCCGCCACCAGGTGGCGGAGCGCCGGGTGCATCGGTGACTCCGCCTCCCGGACCGCGCTCACGCTCGAACCCGATCAACCTCGAACCTATATTTCGCTTCGGTGGTATCTCGCTCGTCGTTCTCGCTGCCGTGTTCTTCGTGTCGACAGCAATTAGCCGTGGATGGATCGGCCCGACCGCGCAGCTGTCGATCGCCACGCTCACATCGCTCGCTATGATCGCCCAGAGCTTTCGATTCTCCGAGGCTCGTCGACCGTGGCGCATCACGATGGCGATCGGCGGTAGCGCCGCGCTCTTCGTATCCGGAGTCATCGGCCACTTCGGCCTCGACGTCATCGGCCTGGACGCCACGATGGCATGGTTGGGCCTGACCGTCATTGGCTTCGTCGGCCTCGGCCGTGCACATGACGCCGAGTCCATCGCTGCGTCAGGAGCATTCGCCGCCGTGCTCGGGATACTGCTGTTCATCACGACGGGTCTCGCGACCGGGCCCGTTCTCCTCGGGCTCGGAACGGTCTGGGCGATCACCGTGCTCATCGCAACCTGGGAACAACGTTGGTTCGTCGCTCGAGCACTGGGCGCCTCGGCTGCCAGCTTCATCATCCTGCTCGGCGTGATCATCGATCCCGTCACGACCACGACCGACGTTGGTGCGATCCTCGGCATTGCATCGATCATTTTCCTCGCCGCATCACAGCTCACCGAATACACGAGCAGCTTCGCAAGCAGCTCGATTAACGGGGACACCGCGAGCGACGTTCCGATGTTCGCCCAGTTCGAGGCTCGAATCGCAGCGACCGTCACACCGTGGGCTGCGACGATCATGGCAATCCTCATCGCCGGCAGCACCGATGTCTTCGCCGCACCGGCCGAGATTGGATGGTTCACGGTCGTGTTCGGCCTTGGCGTTACCTCCCTCGCAACCGCTCTCGCATCTCGCATCCACCCAACGATGACCATGCTTCACCAACTCGCCGGACTCGGCACAGCGACGGCTGGCTTTCTCGCCGTGCTCGACGGACCGGTGCTCATCGCCGTCCTTCTCAGCCAAGCGGTCATCACCGGAGCCCTCGCCCTCCGCAATAAAGCACCCGAGATGGTGTTTGGAGCCTCGCTCCTGGCGAGTGTCCCAGCCCTGTGGACGCTCTGGAAGCTCTCCGCTGCAATCGGCGGCATTGCACTCGATGGGGGAGAACTGATCGTCACCGCGCTCGTCGTCGCTGCCGTGAGCGCAGGTACGTTCCTCCTCAAGAATCGTCCGGGCACCGAGCACGCTTGGATGTTCAGCTGGGGCCTCTACCTGTTCTGGATCGCCGCTGCGCTCCAAGAATTGCCACAACCACAGATGGCGATCAGCCTTGCGTGGGCAGCCTCGGCGGTTCTGCTCATCGTTACCCGCCGCACCGTATGGGGAGCCGACGCTGCGGACCGCTTCCGCTCGGTGCTCAACGTCGCCCTCACAACGTTGCTCATCACGGGCGCAAAGCTCGTCTTCGTCGACCTCGTCGCCGTCGACGTGCTCTGGCGAGCAGGCCTGTTCCTGCTCATCGGCGGCACGTTCCTGCGGCTCGCATTCGTCCTGCCAGCCATGCTCGATACAAGCAGTGAACAGGAGCAGGCGGAGAACGTCGGTGTGTGACCTATACGACAACCGTTTATGCCACAGGGGAAGCCGCCGATACTTACCATTGATCGTGCGTTTCAAATTTGACGGTTCTGGTTAACCGTTGAGCCGGGGGTCAAGGTTTCTTCTGGTGAAGTGAAACACCCGAAAGGCCCCCGTGACCGACATCAAGAATGCTCCAGACGCGCCTGCCGCTGCGACGAGCCGTCTCGCATCGTGGACAACCAACCCCAAGGCCGATCTACTCTCCGGCCTCGTCGTTGCACTCGCACTGATCCCAGAGGCCATCAGCTTCTCGATCATCGCCGGCGTCGACCCACGGGTCGGACTCTACGCATCCTTTAGCATCGCTATCGTTATCGCCTTCGCTGGTGGACGTTCCGGCATGATCTCCGCCGCCACCGGCGCTATGGCGCTCGTCGTCGTCGACCTCGTTGCCGACCACGGCGTCGGTCACCTCTTCGCAGCCACGATCCTCGCAGGTATCTTCCAAGTGGTCTTCGGTGCCCTCGGCGTTGGCGAACTCATGCGATTCGTACCCCGATCGGTGATGGTCGGCTTCGTCAACGCACTCGCCATCCTCATCTTCCTGGCACAAATCCCGCAGATCATCCTCGAAGACGGAGACACCAGCCAGCTGCCACTCAACCTGATCTTCATCGCCGCAGGACTCGGAATCATCTACGGCCTGCCAATGATCACCAAGGCAATCCCATCGCCACTCGTCGCCATCGTCGTGCTGGCCGGAATCGCCATGAGCCTCGGACTCAGCCTCCCAACGGTCGGAGACATGGGTGAACTGCCCTCAGCGCTTCCGTGGGTTGCACTTCCAGAAGTACCAATGACCTTCGAAACGCTTCGAATCATCACGCCATTTGCGCTCACACTTGCGTTTGTTGGCCTCCTCGAATCGCTGCTCACCGCATCGCTCCTCGATGACCTCACCGACACCGACTCGGACAAAAACTCCGAAGCTCGCGGCCAAGGCATTGCCAACATCGCCACCGGCTTCCTCGGCGGCATGGCCGGCTGCGCAATGATTGGCCAGTCCATGATCAACTACCGCACCGGTGGACGAGGACGACTCTCCACCCTGGCATCGGGCATCTTCCTTCTCATCCTCATCATCGTCCTCGGAGACTGGGTTGCACGCATTCCAACCGCCGCACTCGTCGCCGTCATGATCATGGTCTCGGTCGGAACCTTCGACTGGCGCAGCATTTCGCTCCCAACGCTCAAGTCGACCCCACGACCAGAAACTCTCGTCATGGCCGCAACCGTCGCAACGACCGTGCTGACCCACAACCTCGCATATGGCGTGGGTGTCGGCGTTGTCTTGTCCGCCGTTGCCTTTGCACGCCACGTCTCCGACGTCGTAAAGGTCACCAGTGTCCTCGATCCCGACAACACCGAACGGCTCTATGCGGTTCACGGCGAACTTTTCTTTGCCTCGACCAACCGCCTCGTGCACGAGTTCGACTACGAAAATGTTACGGTCGACCGCGTCGAGATCGACCTCTCGAACGCTCGAATCTGGGATACCTCAGCAGTGGCGGCCCTCGATGCAGTGGTCGCAAAGTTCAAAGAGCGAGGAGTTGACGCTGAGCTCGTCGGCCTCAATCCACACGCAGCCCGACTGCACAAGAGCACCTCGGGCAACCTCAACGCCCACTAGCACCGACCGAGTGTCAGCTTGTCGGGAGGCACTCGTCAATCGAGCCAGTACCGAGGCAAGGCATAACCGAGCCAGGATCAAGGGCAGTGCTGCTCGAGCCAGAGCGCCTGCTGCAGGGCTTGGCCTGAAAACGTGCGCACCCGCCTCTCCGTTTCCGGAGAGGCGGGTGCTCGTACGTTTGGTTCGGTAACTCTGTCTCGGTTCGGCAGAACCAGGACCGGGTGGCCGCTCTAGTAGGTGAGTTCCTCTGGGTCGGTGCCCTGAACCTTCATTGCGATACCGAAGAGGATGACGCCGAAGGCAATAATGCCGAACGCAATCTCGTTGGCGCCGGTCGCTGCCAGCTCAGCGCCAGCAACTCCCTCTGCGGCCGCAGTCTCAGCCTCTGGGTCGATGCTTCGCTCGATGAGCTCAGCAAGAGACAGCTCGGTGTCGTCTTCGTCTTCATCGCCAGCTTCATCTTCGTCAGCGTCGTCATCGTCATCGGTCGCCGTTGCGGTTGTTCCCGCAGTGGATTCGGTGAACTCTGCGCAGAGCGAAGCAACGACGAGAGAGTCGGTGTTGTTGGCTTCGCCAAAGTGAATGACGTTCGCAGCGTCGGCGCCATCGGGCAGTTCGTACTCGCCGAGGTTCGTTTCGACCCACGCAGCGTTGACGTTGTCGGCAACATCTGGAGTGAACTCGGTCGTCACGACGACATCACCGTCGAGAAGGAACTCGATAGCGACACGCTCGTTGTCCTGAGCTGGCCATCCACTACGACCCGTGTGAGCGTCGTAGGTGATGATCTCGGTGATCTCGATGACACCGGCACCGAGCTCTTCGAAGTCTTCGATCTCAAAGGACTCGACAAGGCCAGGGCCAACGCCGAGACGCTCTCCATCGATCGGCACGGCAACACTTGTGAAGGAAACCTGTGGGATGAGCGTTAGAGCGTCGGCGCTGCAGTTCGGTGCAGGCGGCGCAACGAGATCATCGCTCGATCCCGACCCCAATGGGGTAACCGTTTGTGCTCCCACTGGCCCCGCAAGCAGCGTGAGCCCGAGCAGCGCCACGGCGCTTGCCGCCACAGTCTTTCTCCCGGTGCTCTTGGTGAACCGCATGGTGTCTTGCCTCTTTCGTATCGCCCTGGACATATCCAAAGTAGTAGCACTGCTTGTGGCGCCACCCAAAACGTATAGCCGCCCTGAGTGGTATTTGATCCATCCGGCCTATTAAGGCTTGGTGAGAATTTGGACGGACGCTACGCCACCGTTTTCAGCATTTACGCGCTCAATTGCGACGGTTCTCGGGCCGCACCACGGCCTCGAGGTACATCGATTGCCGGAGATGGGCTCGAACCGGTTGGATCGTCAACGTCGTAATCGCCCGCATAGGTATTGATGTATCGCTGCCCTGACAACTGGGCGATCTCGAACATGACAGCATCGGCGAACACGCGAATGGTTCGCGGATCGGCCGGATCGCCGTGATCCTCAATGAACATCGGTGCACCAAAGGAGATCGAGACCGGCAGACCCGGCTTCATGACAAACTGATCGGGCGGCTGAACCGCCAGCGTTCCCCGATGGCCGACCGGGATGATCGGGGCACCGGTTCTCAAGCTGAGGCGGGCAGCGCCGGTGCGGGCCTTGTGCAAGTGTCCGCTTCGCGAGCGTGTTCCCTCTGGGTACATCATGAACAGGCGTCCGCCCTCAAGGACTTGAGCCGCAGCGTCGAGCGCGACTTGGCTCGCGGAACCCCCAGCGCGGTCGATCGGGATCATCCCCATTGCCGGGAAGAAGTGCCGGGTCTTCCAATCGTCGAGGTATTCGGCCTTGCCGATCGCCCACATACGTCGGGGTAGGGCATAGGGGATAAAGACCGAGTCAGAAAAGGAGAGGTGATTTGGGGCGAGCAGTGCACCACCGCGCTTGGGGATGTGCTCGGTTCCGGTGATCGTCACGTCCCACAGGCGGCTGATGATCGGGCGTATGAGCTTGTGGACGTATCGATTCATCGAATCGGAACCCGGGAGGTCGGGCGCTGGTTCGAACGTGAACTCGGGAGGATTGCTCATGATCGAAGCTCTCGACGGATTGGCTTACCGGTCGGGCCGATCGGTAGCTCTGAGACGACATGGACCGTCGTCGGGCATTTGTAGCGAGTGAGCTGTACTTTCGAGAACGCGATCAGGTCGTCTGGGTCGACGGTTCCGGTCACATAGGCAACGACAGTCTCATCGGTGAACTCGTGTGGTTCGCCCACCACGATCGCTCCCGAGACCTCCGGGTGTGTCATCAGGATTTTCTCGACCTCTGCGGGGTACACGTTGAACCCGGACACGATCACGATGTCTTTGCTCCGGTCGACGATAAAGAGGTAGCCGTCGTCATCGACGACCCCGACGTCGCCAGTCCAGAACCAGCCGCTCGCCGTCAGTGATTGGTCGGTTTGGTCGACCGAGTCGTAGTAGCCCGCAAAGATGTTCGGCCCTCGCACCACGATCTCGCCAGAATCGCCTGGCTCTACCGGCGTGCCGTCTTCTTCGACGAGAAGTACCTCGATGTCACCGATGGGCTTGCCGACCGAACCCGGCCGGATTGGGCACCCTCGATTGTTCGCCACGGTGGCAGCTGTTTCGGTCAGGCCGTAGCCCTGCTCGATGATTACACCATGGCGCTCGGCCATCGCGTCATAGATCGCGCTGTTGAGCGCCGCCGCTCCAGATACTGCGATTCGCACGGTGTCGAACGCTCCGGCGGGCAGATCGAGCATGCTCCAGCGTCGCCACATCGGCGGCGCGCCAGCGAGCACGGTGATGTTGTGGGTGCGAATGAGGTCGACGCTCGCGTCGACATCGAACTGGCGTTGAAGAATGCATAGCGCACCGGCGCGCAGCCCGGACAAGAGAACAGCGTTGAGCCCGAAGATGTGAGCGAATGGAAGGCTTGCGAGCACCACATCGCTTTGAACGAGTCCATCGTTTTCTTCACCGAGGAGCGCGTCCTGGGCCCAGTCGAGGTTGCGGTGAGACAACATCGCTACCTTGGCGTCGCCGGATACGCCACTCGTCAGCATCATCACGGCAATGTCATCGTCGGCCCGGTCGGTAATCGGGGGAGCGCCGTCGGAGTTGGTCAGGTCGATAGCTGTTATGTCGACGAACGGCATCGTGAACATCGACTGGTGATCCAGCAGCCATCGCGCGTCGGCACCGATCAGCACGACCGCCGGATCGACCGTCGCGATCTTTCGCTGCAACTCTGGTAGCGGATTGCTATGTTTCATCGGCACCGCGCGGGCGCCAAGACCGACAGCACCGAGAAGCGCTGAGACGAAGAGCGGTTCATTGCCCGATGCGATAGCGACCCGGTCATCGGGACTGATGCCGATCGCGTGCAGCATCCCTCGGATTGCGGCGGCCTCGGTCTGGATTTGGCCGTAGGTGATGGTGGTTGCTGCATCGACCAACGCTGCTCGGTTCGGGTCATGTGGCTCGATGATCGATGCAATGTTCAACGCAGTGACTCCAACGACGTCGGGGTGTCAAGCATCGCACGTTGACGCTGCGCTGCCCAATGGAGCGACAGCCGGGAATACGCGAGCCGATGATGCGTTGGTTCGGGTACAACAACAGAGGGTCCGGTGCTTTGCTCCTTGCGCCGGGCTCTCTGTTCTGTTTTGTTCTGTTTTCGGCCCCGGTTGGCTCAGTCGTCGAGGCGCTCGCGCAGGAGCTGTCCCTTGCTCAAGAACAGTGCTTTGCCTTCGCCGAGGAGGTCGAGCCGGCCGACGAGGAAGACCAATGCGGCAATGCCGATGATCTCCATACCGATCAGTACAACCGCAGATCGTTGAAACTCAGGGACTTGCGATCCACCCAGCACGTCGGAGAACCCAAGGAACGGCCACCAGAACGCCTCTGCACCCGTCCACGATCCATCGAGTATCAAATGCATAAAAAGCCCGATGGGAAGGCCGAGCCACTGACGGCGCACGAGACGGCGGTTTTGGGTGAGCAACATCACGACGGCGAGCACCGTGACGGGGGCGATCAGCGTGTGGAGCACCCACGGGCCGCCGAGAGGCCCTTCGATCACGGGTAGAACAGCTCCGGCCATAACCATTCGATAGTCGAGTGCTGGGGAGGAAAAGACGATTAGTACCGCGGCAAACGACAGCCCAGCAAACCAAAAGAACATGTACTCGACGCTACTTGGAACAGGCCGTTCCGAGGGCGCGGTCTAGCTCGTCTTGCCGACCAGGCGGCCACAATCAGCGCAAGGTTCGAGCGTGCCGACAGGGAGGTGCTTCCACCGATCGAGCTCGACCGCTGACATCGCCACTGGGCAGCCGCCGTTATGGGCTGGGTCGAACTCGATAACCGCGTCAGGGCCGTAGGTGATCCGCATTTTTCGATAGAGCTCGAGCTGCTCTGGAGCGACCTTTTCGATCGCTGCGGCGCGGTCGGACTCGGCGGTAGCGATCTCTGCGTCGAGCGCCCCAGCGGCCTCATCGAGCGCTCCCTGTTGCTCGGTTTGGGCAGCTTCGAGCTGCCCGCGAGCGGCTTCAGCGTTGACGAGCTGCTCGTCGAGGGGCTCGATCTCGAGGAGCACCTCGATCGACTGGTCCTCAAAATCGGATTGACGAGCTCGAAGACTCGTGATCTCCTCGCCGAGGGCGCTCGCTTCCTTCGGACTCGTCACCGACCCGTCGTAGAGCTTTGCGTCTAAGCCATCGGCCTTGGCTTCGACATCGCTCGCGTCGGTCTCAAGGCTGCGCTGCTTGGTCCGAAGTTCGTCGCGCTGCTGCTCGGTGGTGGCGCGGGCGCGATCGAGGCGGGCCATCTCGTCTGCAATCTCGGCGAGCTTTTGGCGCTCGGGAAGGTTCTCGTGCTGAAAGCGCAGCTGATCGAGCGTGTTGTCGAGCCGCTGGACTGTCAAAAGCGCTTCAATTTCAGACATGTTCGCCCCCGGAGTTGAGGGCCTCACACTAGTGAAGGAACCGGTGCCCGAGACAATTGTGGTACCCGGTGTTGCGATGTTCGCCTAGGTAGCGGTCGCTACCCGTTTCCAGCTGGCTCGATCGGGGCTGGCACGATCGGTGGCAGCGTCGACGTCGTGGCCGGAGCGCCAGGTTCTGGTGTCTGCGGTTCGTTCGTGTCTGGGACAACATCGTTACCGTCTGCGTCGGCCAAGTCGCCGTCGAGTTCTTCTCCATCACCATCGGTGGCGACAGGTGCGGTCGTGGTCGTCGTGTTTG
Organism: uncultured Acidimicrobiales bacterium; assembly: GCA_964451305.1. Lineage (GTDB taxonomy): Bacteria > Actinomycetota > Acidimicrobiia > Acidimicrobiales > SHLQ01 > SHLQ01. The sequence continues at coordinate 89,894 of CAYVHV010000001.1, forward strand.
GATCGGTCGATCCATCAGGACGAGCCTGAGCAACGCAACGGTCGAGGGTTCCATCACCGTCTTGGTCGACAGCGACGAGCAATGCTGGGCAACTGCCGCGGTAGGCGGTTCCACCGAGGTTTCGGCACCAATCGACGTCTCCGTCGCCATCTTGATCGACCTCAGCGTTCGCTCCACCACATGGGCTTACCGAAATGACCGGTGGAGCAATGACGCGAGGCTCGTTGTCATCATCGCTATCGCTCTCGACGAGGTCGTCGCCGGTGGCGATCTGGACGCTTTGGCGCACGCCTCGTTCCGGTTCGATGAACGGAATGACTGGCAGTGGCTCCATGTACACATCCATGAACGAGCTCCAGATGATCGATGGGATCGAACCACCGGTCACTCCCGAGGATGCGAACTCGCCGAAGGTCTCTTGGTACTCGGCGAAGGTGTGATCAGGGTCGCTTCCGGTCCAGCGCATCGGAATCTGGCCTTCTTGACCTCCGACCCAAACGGCGGTTGCGAGCTGCGGGGTGTATCCAACGAACCACGCATCGAAGTTCTGCTGGCCGGTACCGGTCTTGCCTGCAGCCGGATGGTTGCTCAACTGTGCACGGCGGCCCGTGCACGCACCGGCCGAGCAGCTGACGTTCTTCTCGAGAACATCGGTGACGAGGCGGGCGGTCTGGGTGCTGATGGCACGGATTGGGTTCGGGTCGTGCTGGAAGACGAGCTGGCCGCCGGACTCGACACGCTCGATGACGTGAGCGTCGACACGAACACCATCGTTGGCGATCGTTGCGTAGGCGTTTGCCATCTCGAGGGGGGTGATGTTGAACGGCCCGAGGGGCAGCGAAGGTACTGGCTGCAGGTCGGAGGTGACGCCGAGTGCTTCAGCGATATCGATGACGTTGTTCAAACCAACGGTCTGGCCGAGACGAAGGTACGAGCAGTTGGTCGAGCGCAGGGTGTTTTGCTCGATCGTGAGTGCGCCCGAGCGTGTGCCGCCGTTGTAATCGCCTGCGGTGTAGACCGGTGGATTGCCGCCGGGGTTATCGAAGGTGCACGGTGAGCTTGCATTGATGCTGTCGCTTGGGAGTAGACCTGCGGTTTCAAAGGCCGCAGCCATCACGAACGTCTTGAACGAGGAACCGGTTGGACGCCCGACCTGGGTTGCAACGTTGAACTCGAACTGATCGAAGCCCGGACCGCCGATCATGGCTCGGATGGCGCCTGAGCCCGGTTCGACCGAAACGAGGCCAGCAATGATGTCGAGTGGGTTCTGCGGGAACTCGGTAGCGACGGCGTTCTCGGCGAGGGCCTGAGCGACCGGATCGAAGGTGGTGTACACCTCGAGGCCACCTTGGAACACTCGGTTAATGCGCTCGGCGCGGGTAGCGCCAAGGCGCTCGTCGTCGAGGAGTTGACGCTTGACCTCTTCAACGAAGTAGGTGTCGAGGAAGTCTTCGCCCTCTACCTGGCGGTAGCGGGGAAGTTCGCTGCGTTCCCAGACCGCACGCTCGGCTTCGTCGATGAAGCCTTCGGTCTGGAGACGGCTGAGTGCGGTACTGCGGCGATCGAGGGAGTTGGTTGGGTTAAAGACCGGATCGTAGAGGCTCGGGTTCGAGATGATTCCGGCGAGAAGTGCGGCTTCTCCGTAGTTCAGCGCGCCAGCGTCTTTGTTGAAGTACAGCTCAGCTGCGGCCTGCACTCCGTAGGCGCCGCCACCGAAGTACACGGCGTTGAGGTAACGCTCGAGGATCTCGTCCTTGGTCATCGTCTCTTCGAGACGCATTGCAATAGCCGCCTCTGGGAGCTTGCGCTCGAGGACCTGCTCATCGCCGACGACGCTGAGCTTGACGAGCTGCTGGGTGATCGTCGAACCACCCTGTTCGATGCCGCCGGCAGAGACGTTGGTTACCGCCGCACGAGTAATCGCAGCGACGTTGACCCCGCTGTGTTCGTAGAAGCGGTCGTCTTCGACGGAAAGAACCGCGGCAACGATCTCGGGGGAAATTTGGGTGAGCGGAACATACTCGCGGTCGATTGGGCCCTTCAGTTCTGCGATGAGTTCGCCGTTGGCATCGAAGACGGTCGTTGTCTGCTCAAGAACGGAGAGGTCGACATCGGAGGACACCGTGCTCTTCGCGTTCCACAGATCTGCCAGTGACGGGGCGAGGGCAGCGAGGGTGAACGCCAACGCGCCGCCGGACACGGCGATGACGATCGCCAATTGAATGAAGCTGAACGCGGAACGGAGGACAATACGCACGATGACAAACCTATCGCCTCCACCAACACCGGTTTGAGGACTTAAACCTAAAATTTGGTGAGAGGAAACCCTTGGTTTTTCTAAGAGAAACCGCTTACTCGAAAACTGGAAGAGCCTCACCAATGGGGGGACTGGTGAGGCTCTTCGAATACGACTGTCCCGGGGGGAAGGGACATTGGTGTCGTGCGCTAGCGCATTGCGCTGCGATAGGTCTCAGTGTACGGTCTGCGACCTCGCAAAATCTGCAGAAATCATGTGACGTCAGGCACCAAAATTGGTTGAAAAATCAAGGAAAACTCTGCGACTTTTGCGAGGGTCCTTCGTGGTGGCGCTGGCGATTTTGGCCGGTGCGTGTACAAGCGAATCCGGGTTTATCTCGGATGGCGCGTCGAGTGGCGACGATGACGACTCCGGAGTTGAATCCTCCAGTGATTCCGATGATGCAACAGGCGGCGAGCTGTCGAGCTCGATCGGTCCTCGTGGCGATGGCCTCGTAATCACGATCGACCGGGTGAGCGACGGCGACAGCGTCCGGGCGACGAGCGCTGAGGGCGACCTCGAGATCCGCCTGATCGGTATCAACGCTCCGGAACAAGATGAGTGTTTCGGTGGCGAAGCAGGCGAGCAGCTGGAAAATCTGCTCGACGGCGCACAGGTCACGCTTCATCCATGGCCCGCTGAGCTCGATGATTTCGGTCGGGAACTCGGTTTCCTCGTTGCAGACGGAACATTCGTCAACCTGTCGCTCGTCGAAACCGGTCACGTTCTCGCCCGGGCGCAATCGGATCACGACTTCGTGGACGACTTCGATACTGCAGAAGATCTCGCGTCAGACGCTGGTCGCGGGCTGTGGGCCGACGATGCCTGTGGCGAGCCGGTCGACGGTGACCTCGTGATCGTCGAGGTATTCGAGAACGCGCCCGGCGACGACCGGGAGAATCCCAACGGTGAGTTCGTCATCATCGAGAACGCCGGCGATTCGGATGTTTCGATGGAGTCGTGGGGCTTGCGAGACGAGTCGACGCGGCACCGCTATACCTTCCCCGACGTTGTGGTCGCTCCAGGGGAGCTGGTGCAAATTCGCACCGGGTGCGGAACGAACGACCTGGGGTCAGATCCGATCGAGTTGTTCTGGTGCGACCCGGAGCCTCCCGTCTGGAATAACGGAGGTGACCTTGCCTTGTTGCTCGATCCGAACGGAGCGATCGTGAGCGAGTTTGTGGTCGTCGGAAGGTAGCGGGCAGCTAGTCGGGGCATCGGCTTCCGGGACCTCCCGAGAATTTTTGAAAATGGATTTATTGCCGGGGTGCATCTCTATGTACCGTTTTGTGTTCCCAGAAGCGGCTGGAACATGTGCATGAGGTCCCAATGTCGGCGAGTGAAACCCGAAAAGGTCCAGGTTGGTGGATGGCACTCGATGGTGGGTGGAACCCGCCCGAGCTGTGGCCAGAGTCCACGCCGCCGCTGCCGGGATGGGTGCGCGGTGCCGATGGTCGATGGTCAGCGCCGGCCGAGCCAGCGCCGGTCGCCGATGTGCAGCAGCTCGATCTGACGATCGGGCACGAGGTAAACGCAAAGGCAAAGAAGCCACCACGCAAGAGCAGGGCAGCGAAGAAGGCAGCGCGACAGGCAGAGCCGATTATCGATCTGCGAGGTCCCGATGCTCAACCCGCTGCGACTCAACCCGCTGCGACTCAGAACACGGCTGCTCGAGATGCCGCTGCCCAACTTGCCGCTCCTCAGCATGCTGCCAGTCAAGACTCAGCCGCTACCGAACCGTCGATTGGCCAGCATGACCCGGCTCGAGATTACCGCCAGCCACTTCGACCTGAGAGCGAGGCACGACCAAGTCTTGGGTACGTCTCGGCCGAAATTGCGCCCGAAGCGCTGGTGCAGGAAGCAAGCTCATCGAACCAACGGCGCATTATGCTCTACGCGCTAGGCGCACTTATTCTTGGGGCTATTGCTGGACTCGTGGTGGTACTGCTGCTTCTGTAGGGAGGTGCCATCTCTGCCCCGCCCAGTCATGCGAGTCTTTCGCGCCCTGCCAGAAGGGGCTCGACAGCGAGCTGTCCGGACGGTCGCACCGAGCTACACGCTCGGCTCGCAAGCACGTGTCGTGCGAGAGGACGGGAGGGTGTTGCTGGTCAAAGCTGCATACCGATGGTCGTGGGGAATGCCCGGCGGGCTGATGGACCCGGGGGAGTCGCCAGCCGACGCTGCAGTCAGAGAGACAAAGGAAGAGACCGGACTGTCGATCGACCTCGTCGGTGAACCGGTCGTCGTTCTCGAGACGGAGATGCAACGCGTCAACTTCATCTATCAAGCGGTGCCGTCGCCCGGAGCTGACCCCGATGCGATCATGCCCCAAGCATCGGAAATCCTCGAGCTTGGTTGGTTTGCTCCGGAGGAATTTCCGCTCACGATTCCCGACGAGTCGAGCATGGTCATGCTGGAGCTCGCCGACCCAGATGTGGCTCCGAGGGTCGTCGTCACAAATTCACTCCAGAAAGATGCCGACCCGGGCAGTTAGGCGTTACCCTTACCGGTCCCGGGCGTTTAGCTCAGTTGGCTAGAGCATCTCGTTTACACCGAGAGGGTCGGGGGTTCGAGTCCCTCAACGCCCACGTATCGAACTTCGTTCGAACCGGGACTAGGAAGCCGCCCTTCGGGGCGGCTTTCGCGGTTTTGTCCGGACGCCAGACCGAAATTTGAAGAGTGATGGTCCTCCGCCGATCAGCATCCTTCAAATTTCGGTGTTGTCGTGTTTGGGTGGTTCGGGGAGCGGTGTTGGAAGGGGAGAGGGGTGACCGGGGTTGCTTGATCATGACTCACCTCGTCCCACCATCTCGCTTCATCCCGGCGCCTAAGCGGTTGCGCGTGATGCGCGCAGGTAAGGCCATCGTCGACACGACCAACGCGCTGCTCGTGTGGGAGCACCAGTACTACCCCCGCTATTACATTCCGGCCGATGAGCTTTCCGAGCCATGCCATGACACGTCGGGCATTGGCGAGATCGCCGGATACGTCGCGCTCGACTGGGAATCGATGGATGGTTGGTTCGAGGAGGACGAAGAAGTCACCGTCCACGCACGCAACCCGTACACGCGCGTCGATGCCATGCGAAGTTCGCGCCACATTCGCGTCGAACTCGATGGCGAGGTCGTGGCCGAGTCGACCAGCCCGGTCGTGCTCTTCGAGACCGGACTGCCATCTCGTTACTACTTACCAGCCCTCGATGTTCGCCAAGACCTATTGACCCCGACCGACCTTTCAACCGCGTGCCCGTACAAAGGCGTTGCTCGCTACTGGTCGATCGGGGAACACGAGAACATCGTGTGGTCGTACCCATCACCGCTGCCCGAGAGCCAACCCGTGCAGGGCCTGTATTGCTTCTACAACGAGAAGGTCGACCTCTCCATCGACGGCGAAGCGATCGAGCGGCCAGTCACCAAGTTCGCCTGAGAGGCCCGGTCGCGTCCGGGCTAGGCGAGAGATGAGAGGTACTCTTTGCGTGTGGATGAGATCGTGGTTGCAAAAAGTTCAACCGGACCGTTCACCGCGTTGGTCTATGTGTGCGTGGCCATCGTGCTGATCCGCGGGTGGATCGTTCCGTGGCAGGGTCGGGTCGTGTTGTATGCCGTCACGCTGCTCGTCGCCTACGAAGCACAGAGCCGGATGCGTGCCATGAAGCTCTCTGTCACCACCGACTCGGTGCACGTCGTGAACTTCAACTCGAAGTACGTGCTCGACCTCGATTCTGTTCGAATCGACGATGAGAAGAACCGGGAGACGTGGCCGCAGAACGATGTCGTGTCCGCCGAAGATCTGGCCGTTGGATCCGCTGGTTCGAACAGCGCTCGCGTGTTGTGCTTGACCGATGACTCCGGAATCAAAGCCAAGGTCGGCGTGGCCCCGTCGTATGGTAGCCGGCTCGATGAGATCGCCGAAGGTCTGCACGAAGCGATCGAAACGATGCGATCCGCCGGCGAAGCCTAGAGGTGCTGGGAAGCTCCAGAGCTGAGAGCTCGCTCCAGAACTGGGAGCTACTCGGGCGCACGGTGGACGAGGACGGCGTAGTTGTCGTCAGCCGATGCCGGGTCTAATTCCCACGTCGACCAGTGCTCGTCGGCGATCAGCCCAGCCGCGGCAGCTGCCTGTTCGTAGTCATCGACGCTCAAGACTCGTCCGAGCTGGAAGCCGGCGATGAGTCGGCCACCCGGGTTGAGGTGAGCTGCGGAGCGAGCGATTGTCTCGGCTTCGGTGCCAGGTGCGAGGAAGATCATGACGTTGCCGGCCATCACGATGACATCGAACGTCCGGTCGAGTGCGAGTGTCGAGAGGTCGGCAAGGCGAAAGTCGAGCTCTGGAGCTTTCTGTTTCGCTGATTCGATGAAGGGTCCGTCGAGGTCGACGCCGACGACATCGCAGCCGCGTGTGGCGAGTTCGATGGTGATCCGACCAGAGCCACAGCCGGCGTCGAGGACGGAGGCGGGGGAGAAGCGGCTGACGAAGTCGGCTTCACCGTGTGGGTTGCCGCCGCGACGCTCGATCTTCTTCCACTGCTCGTCGTAGGCGTCTAGGTCGGCGATCGAATTCCATCGGGAGTCATCGCTCGCCTCGGAATCGTCGGCGTCTCCTGGGTGATTCGTCACGTCCAGATCCTACCGGGAGGCGCGGTGCTGTTGCCTACATTCGGGCGGGGCAGGTCCTTCTATCCAGGCAGCGCTGTTCCCACTATCAGGCGAGGCCTTGTACCTAGCCGGTTGCGGTGCTCCAGGAGTATCCGCTCGAGCGCTTGCCCAACACGATGCCATCGAATGCTTGGGTGGCCGCTCCGCCACCGGCGCCGTAACACACATGGAGTGGAAGGAGATGTTCTTCTCTGGGGTGGCTCCAGCGGGCGCCCGGAGCCTCGCTCCAACGAACCAAACGGTCGCGGCGTTCGTCTTCGGTGAGGTCGGTGCTCGTGCACGTTTCACGAAGCCATTGTTCGAACGCCTCGTTCTTGAGGTCGGGGTTCGGCGTGTCGGGGTCACCGGGAGGTGCGCCGATGTTGAATGCGCTCATGTTGTGGAACGTGAAGCCCGAGCCGAGCACCAAGACGTTGCGTTCGGCGAGCGGGGTGAGGGCTTCGCCCATTGCGATGTGTGCCTCGGCGTCGAGGCTGCTGAGCATCGATAGCTGGACGACCGGGATCGATGCGTCCGGGTACATCAGCATCAGTGGAACGAACATGCCGTGGTCGAACCCGCGGTCAGGATCGAGTTGTGGCTCGAACCCGGCGGCGCTCAACATCGTAGCCACGTCGGCGGCGAGATCCGGGGAGCCGGGAGCGGGGTAACGGAGCGCGTAGGTTTCGGGTGGAAAGCCGCCGTAGTCGTAGATCAGCTCTGGTGACGGTCCAGATGTGAGTGTCGGGTGGGTGGTTTCCCAGTGGGCGCTGATGAGGACGATCGCGTCAGGGCGAGAGATCTCGTTCGGTACCCGTTCGAGGTAGTCGACCATCTCCGCGTGAGCGGGGTCTCCAAGGAGGGGTAGTGGGCCTCCTCCGTGGGGGATGCAGAGCACGTTGGTCATGATTCGAGGCTAGATGCAGATCTAGAGCTGTGCGACAACCCACACGGCGAGTCCGCCGCGAAGCCACCAGAGCATGGTTCGGACCCAGTTCGTGCTGATGAGCTGGTCGATCTTGGTCGGGTCATATGGTTCGTTCGCTAGTCGCCCATGAAATGGGCCGTACCAAAAGCCGGTCGATACCCACGCAACGACGAGAAGGATGCCGCCGATCAACGCGACCGTCTCGACCGTGCCCGAGGGGGCCGTGAGCCAGAGCGCAAGAGCGAGAGCGACTTCGGCGGGGGCAAAGAGGACGAGGGGCCGCATGATGTTCTCGCCGTGGCTGGTGACGTAGGCGGAGAAGTTCGCTTCGGTCACCTCACGGAACGCTGGATAGATCACCAGTTGCACCGCTGTCATCAGGCCGACCATCGCCAACGTGAAGGCAAGATGGCCGATCGCCAGCGAAGAAAAGTTCATGTTCTAGACGCTAGCGATTGGGCTTCTCTCGACGAGGACGGTGCGGGCGTCGTTGACGTCACTCGAGCGGACGCAGCCCCGAGCCATGCTCTCTTCTATTTGCGGTGAGTCATCTTCAGCGAAGACAGCCTTCAGTGAAGTTGTCGGTCGCCATTCGGGTCGTTTCGTCGTTTGTTCCGCCGAATCTCGTGGATCTCCGGCTTTGTCTTCGCCATCTTTGCTTTGGTCGGTGGTCGACCTGGCGTGTCGGGTGGTATCTCTTCCCACCGGGAGGGTCGCGTCTTCCACGTTTGCGATGTTCTCTCGTAGTGCAAGCTGCGTTTTCGTTGATGAAGATCGATGTGGCATGGCTTGCAGAGGAGAGCGAGTCGATCGATGTTTGTTTCACCCTGCATCGGCGCTTCCCACGGATCGCAATGGTGGGCTTCGCATCGGTCGTAGTGGGCGGCGCAAAGCACACACCCGCCATCTCGGGCGATGAGGCCAGTGACTTGTGCTCGCGTGGCGTAGCGAACCTCTCGGCCTTGCCACAACAGCTCGCCTTCGGCCGAATAGACCTGCCCCACCCATGTTGCATCCCACATGAGTTCTTCCACGACGGAACGGGGAAGCGTTTGCCCATCGGCGGTAGTGAACACCGTGGTGTCGGGGTTCTTCAGTTCGGTCGCTGTCGTCGTGATGATGAACGTCGCCGAGTTGCGCACGGAGGACTTCGAAGCGGAGGGTCCGTCGGTTTCGCCCTCGCTGCTCAGCAGTTTCTCGGCAGCGTCGAAACGGCGTTGATCGTGCGTGCGCGGGTGTTTGTGGCGAGGAACATCTCGGCCGCCATCGTCGCGGTACTCGCGCTCGGCGAGTGCGTTGACCTGGCGTTCCATCTTGTCGATCGTGGTCTTGTCGCCTTGGAATGCAAGAACGTGATCGCCATCGCTCGTCCGATAGCGGTAGACCGTGCGTCGACGACGCTGCCGATCGTGTTCTGTCTGAATTTGGTCACCTGAACGGCGTTCGTTGACGTACTTGCGGGCCTTCTTCTTGGCCTGTTCAGGTGAGGTCGAAGCGACCTCGTCGATCAGTTCGCTATCGCACGCCGCCTCCCCATCGGTATCTGCAGCAGCGGACGCAATCACGTCGGCCTGCTCGGCAGATAACGAGCCATCGTCCATGCGGTCGGCGATATCTGGATTCGCGTTGGTGGCTTTTGCGCGCTTGGCGCGGCGTTTCGCTTCGGCCTTCGACGTGTTGTTCTCCGAGCGGATCATGTCTTCGACGTCGCTATCGGAGGCGCCTTTTTCGAAGCGGTCGGCGAGCACTCGAGCTTCGGTTGCGTCGATTCGGCGACGAGCAAACTCAAGCAGTTGCAGCGCCGATTTCGCGGGGACGTGCGTCAGAGCGTGATCGATCGAAATGAGCGCGTCGGTGACGAGCAATGCAGGGTCGACGGTGGTGTCGATCCTCTCATCTTCTGAAGCTCTGCCCGAAGTCATGTGAATCAATGTATCGAACACATGTTCGATTAGCAACGTGAAGGGTGAAATTAACGTTGCCCGGTATTCAACGTCTTCGGAGTCGTAGGCGAGGCCTGACAGCGACGGAACTTTGGCCGGCGACGATCCCTGCGAGCGCAGAGACGACCACGAGGATGGCGAAAATCTGGATGGCGGTCAGTGCCTCGTCGAGCCAAATCCAGGCGGCGATCGTTGATATCACCGGGATGAGCAACGTGAAGGTCGAGCTGATCCACAGAGGAATCTGCTGGATCGACCAGTTCATCATCGAATGGCCGAGCAAGCCGGAGCCAAAGGTGAGGATGAGTAGCCACACCCAGTTCGACGTCGACGGCCACGACAGATCTTGGCCGAACACGATGGCCAACGGGATGTTGATGATCGCCGTCCAAATGGCAGCGCCGACCGTGTACTCCTGTGGCGTGATGTGCTCTTTGGCCTTCCGAGAGAAGACGAAGTACGCAGCCCACGAAAGTAGGGCGCCGACCGCCAGTGCGTCTCCGGCCAGGCCGCCCTCGGCTCCGTCGGCGCTCGATAGCACGACCGTCACAGCTCCGACGATGGCGACCAAACCAAGGGCGATGCTTCGCGAACTGATGCGCTCTCCGAACAGCCGGGCAGCGACGATGGCCACAACGACCGGTTGCAACGAGCCGATCACCGTCGCGTTCGCGATCGAGGTGAGTTTCACCGCTGAGAAGAAGAAGGCGATATCGACGCCGAGCGCGACGCCTCCCCAAAACGACTCTCGTAGAACTCGCACAGATATCGGCGTTTTGCGAAATGCGAGGAAGGCAGCGAGCGTGATGCTGTAGATCGTGAAGCGGTACGCACCGATCGCGAGCGAACCCATATCGATGCCCTTAACGATGACGGTAGAGAGCCCCCACGCACCAACCGCGATCGCAGCGGCGCCGACACCGAGCGGGTTGGCCGGGCCTTCTGTTGTCGCCTCGGTCGAATCCACTAGCGCACGCTACTGGTAAACCCATCCGACTCTCGTTTCGGAGGGTGCCCATGAACAACAGCACCTCAGTTGATGACGAGATCGAAGCGATCTGTCGGCATGACCTGAGTGAAGTAGAGGTCTTCAGCTTTGGACCATCGCCCTTCCCAATCCTCGCGGTACGCGTCGCCTTCCCGGTCGAGCAACTGCTGACGACGCACCGACGTAGGCGGATCCAGCAAGACGAGAACGTCGAGCAACTCGTGCAACTCGGGTCGAGCGCTGTACGCACCTTCGAGCAGCACTACATCGCTCGCATCTGTGTGTGAAGAAGACAAGCCGTTGCGTGAGGTTGTACTGGCAACGACCTCTACGGTACGTCGGATTGATGGTGAGTCGGCCTGTAGGCGGGGTTCTGTCCAGGCCGGCCGAAACCGGCCGTGTGTGGCCATCTATCTATGCGGTCTACCTGGAGGGTGCAGCTTGCGCTACTGGACGGGCCGCCCGTTCCTCCTACTTGACCTTGCTCCAAATGGGGTTTACCTAGCTGCCTCAGTCACCTGAAACACTGGTGCGCTCTTACCGCACCGTTTCACCCTTACCTGTGCTCTTGCGAGCCATCGGCGGTCTACTCTCTGTTGCACTTGCCTGCGTGTCACCACGACTGGCCGTTAGCCAGCATCTTGCCCTGCGGAGCCCCGACCTTCCTCAGCGCTGTTGCCAACGCCGCGACCACCCGGCCGACTCACCGTCGACAAGTGTGCCCGAAGTTTCGCCACTTCCTCCAGCTGACCGGTGGGCAATGGTGCGTTTCGAACGCCTAAAGAATCGCGGTGAAGATCACTCGGAGCACGAGGCGGATGATGATGCCGATCACAATGACCATGAGCGTCGGCACGGTGGGCAAGTCGAGCCCAGCTCGGATGGCCTTAAAGAGGACGTACAGGTACCACAGAAGTGAGAGCAGCCCGAGGAAGGGGATGATCGCTAGCCACGTCACGACTGCGGCGAACCCCGTCACCCGGAGCATCTCGCCAAACGTCGATTCGGCGTTGAAGAACCGCACGCCGACAAAGTTCAAGATTGCAGCGAGGGCGACCCAGCTGAGCATCGTCGAGACAATGCCCACGATGAAGATTCCGAAGAATGACGCGCCTCCGCCGGTAATCACATTCCCGACAGCCCCACCGAGTCCAGCAAGAACCGCGGAAACAGCGACGATGGCGGCGGCCTGCACGGTCGCAGATTCGTCGTGCTCAACTTCCTCGAACGTGGCGATATCGCCCTTCAAAGCGCCGACCAGTCGTGGAATCATCACTCTCTCCGTTTTGTGTGTCGCGACGTGCCAGAACCGGCACGACGGCGAGCGAAGCGTATCAGTTGCGCACCGATCAGTTGAGAGGGTTTCGCCCGCCCCTACATCTCCGAATCGCATATAGGGGCTTGAACCGATGGAGGGGAGTTCCCTCCCTACTTATTGTGATTTTCAAAGATGGAATCGCGAAATAGGAGTTGGCGGTGCGTGTAACTCGATGGAACCCAGGAAAGCCCAACTTCGGGTGATGGGGCTGATGGCACCTTCCCTGTGGTTGCGACGGCGATAGAGATCATCGAGGAAGGTCTCGCAGAACGCTTCGGGCTCGGGCCGCTTCGTGCCGTGTGCGATGCGGACAGCGACTTGCCGATCGGTTCGTCATTTGGCTGCAGCGGGACGCTATTCGACGGGAGCACTCTCGAGTTTGTCGCTATTGTCGACGAAGACCCCGACAACACGTCAGCGGCAATCACGAACGTGACCGCTGCTGGGCTCGTAGGTAGCGGGTTCGTCGAGGATGCTCTGCTCTCGGAATTCGTGACGGGGCCGTCCGACGAAGTGACCTGCGGCGATGAGGCATTCCGGCGACTCGACGAGAATCTGGAACTCAGATGTTGGGTCTTTGTCGATGACCTGTGGCAGGTCGTCGTGGGACGGTGCCGGTCGATGCCGACGTCATTGGTGATCTGAGCTTTCGGTTCGCCGAGGTCGGAGAAGCTGCCGAATACTTGGTCGAAACGGAGCTCGCAAGCCAGCTTAGGTTCGGACCCATAGCGGCGGTTTGTCCCCCAGAAGCCGCTCCCGGGCAACTGTTTGGTTGTGTCGGCACGCTCGACGATGGCACGGAGATTGCCGTTGAGGTACCAGTTGATGAGGCCGGCGATGTCAACGGGACAACGATAAACGTCGTCGGCCTACCCGATGAAAGTGATGCGTTCCTGTCAGAGGTCGCGCTGCAATTCCCCGAGCTCGGAACCCTCGAGGGGCACACGATCGACTGCGGCGACACAGGTCTCGTGATTGTCGCTGACCAACAACATCCATGCCTCGTGACCCCGTCCGGTGGGGGAGTATTCGTCGCCAACTTCGTGACCCCCGTCCGGAGCTCGAACTAACGTCCGATGGAGTGCATTGTGGGCGGAGAGCACGCGAGCGGCTCACCCCGGACCGAGGGCTTCGATGTGCGGTAACCCCCGTTTCGGGAGCTCCGTTCTATGCCGATCTGACCTACGATGAGCAGAACATCAACTTCGAGTACGAAATCAACTAGCCCTCACCCGCATCCACACGAACGTGTCTCGGCCTTGTCGCTGCTAGCTAGTGAACGTGAAGTCTTGCGGCGGGGGAGGTGGCATCGGCGGTGTGGTGTTCCCTCGTCGAGGTGTTCGCCCCATCAGCCCGAGCGTGATCAACACTGCTCCACCGATCGCTCCCAGCGGAGCGGTCGTTACATCGAAGCTCGGGCTGAACCGTTTCCAATCCTCGGGCAGGAAGCTGTCGAGCGCTGCATCGGTCGCGATGATCGACACCGGCGCCGCAACGCTCAACGCCAACAGCGACACGGCACACATCACACCGATCCAACGCACCCAACCAATACCTCGAACCGCCCACACGCCGACGGAAATCGCCGCACCGAGCGCCAGCCCGACAAGCAGGAACCCGAGGCCGAGCAGGTCATAGGAGTTCTGCCCGTTCAATGTCGCATCGAGCAACCGATCGGGCACCAGATCTCTCGCACTCTCGATCACCTCGGCGGCATCGTCGGCGAGCTCAGAGGTGTCGATGTCGCCATCGACGGCATCTTCGATCGCAGCGTCGAGCGCATCACCTAACGTCCCGTCAGCAGCCTCCTCTGCCAGCAGCGCCAAGGCTTCGATATCGAGGTCGACATTTACCCACGTGAGCGCGGAAGAACCCACCACGAGAACCACGCCAATCACGGCCACCACGATGCGAAGAAAGCGGACCATTGGCGAAGGTTAGCGGTACCGCTCGGCCGAGGTCGTCAACAACGCCGTCAACAACGAAGTATCGTCAAACCGTGAAACTCGACGGTACCCAAAGTCATGCGAACCTCAAGGCGGCATTCGAAGCCGAAAGCGCTGCGAGCGTGATGTACCGCTGGTTCGCGCAGCAGGCCGACGTCGAGGGCTACCCAGAGGCGGCGAAGAAATTCGAGGCCATGGCCGAAAAAAAGGTGGGCCAAGCACTCGGGCACCTCGAATATCTCTCGTACGTCGGTGACCCGACGACGGGCGGACCCATCGGCGACACCGCTGACAACCTCGAAGCAGCCAAAGCCGCTGAAGAGATGAAGGCCACCGACCTCTTGCCAGGTTTCGCTGACACCGCGCGGGCCGAAGGACTCGACGAAATCGCCGAATGGATCGACTCGCAGGTTCGAGCCGACACCGGCCATGTCGACAAACTCAACGCTCTCTGAGCTGAGGCTCTGAGTTGACGGCTCCTCGCATTCATCGCTGCGAATCGATCGAACTACGATGCGTTCATGACGACAATTGACGAGTTCGGCGGCTGGCCGGCAGTTCTTGGCGCGCTAACCGCTAACGAAGACCTCGACGGAGCGACCACCGAGGCTGTCCTCCAAACCATCCTCAACGGTGAAGCGACCGAATCCCAGACCGCCGCTTTCACGATGGGCATTGGACAAAAGGGCGAAACCCCGGCCGAACTGGCCGGCATGGTGCGAGCAATGCACGACGCGGCCGTGCCGCTATCGATGCCGAAGGAAACGATCGACATCGTCGGCATGGGTGGCTCACCCAGCCGCCGCAAAGCAGCGCTCAACGTCAGCACGATGGCCACGTTTGTCGCATCGGCTGCCGGCGTTCAAATCTGCAAACACGGCAACCGCAAAGCCTCCTCGACGTCGGGCAGCTTCGACCTGCTCGAAGCACTCGGCATCAACTTCGAGATCACCCCGTCACAACTCGAAGAGCTCGTCGCCAACACCGGCGTGGGCTTCGCGTTTGCCAAGGCGTATCACCCGGCGCTTCGCTTCGCCGGGCCGGTGCGGGTGCAGATGGGCATCCGAACCGTGTTCAACATCCTCGGCCCCCTGGCCCACCCGGCCCGGCTCACACGACAGGTCGTGGGAGTCTCAGACGACGCACTCGCCGATCGCATGCTCGACGTTCTTCAGGCAACCGGTTCCGACAGATCATGGGTCGTCACCGGGCATGGCTCGCTCGACGAGCTCTCGACCGCCGGTCCAACAACCGTCCGCCAGCTGATCGACGGAGAGCAAACACGCTTTGTGATCGACCCCACGAATCACGGCATCGCAACTCCATCCCCCGATGCACTCGACGGAGGCGACGCCGCCGCAAACGCTGCGATCCTACACCGGCTCATGGAAGGCGAAACGGGAGCGGTTCGCGACATCGTCACCCTCAACGCAGGTGCCGGACTCGTCGTGGCCGGACTCGCAGCCGACATCGATGCAGGCCTCGAGCTCGCCAACGCAGCAATCGATTCAGGCGCTGCCGGAGAGAAACTCGCCATGCACACCGAAGCGTCCAAAGAGATGCGACAATAGAACCGTGGTTTCATCACTATTCGACCCGGCAATAGACCGGGCTATGCGAGTGGCCAAGAAGGGCAGAAGGGTTCGTCCAAAGGTCGAACCACCAGCCCTCCTCGTCCCATTTTTCTCGTTCAAAACGATGCCGAACAAGGCCAAACAAGTCGTTCTCGATGTTCTCGACAACGACGAGGTCTTCCGAAAACGAGTCGCTAGGGGCGTGACCGAAGCCGAACACGGCCGGTTCACCCACGACTATCTGGTCAGACCAGATGGATGGGAAACGTTCATAGCGAACATGGTCGAAGCCGATGGCCCGATCAGCGATTCGTCCTCCGGTTCAGTGGCCGAGCTGGAGGACAGACTTGAAATGGCCACAGCGGCTCGGGCTGCCGCAGAGGCAGATGCCAAACAAGTCCGAATCGAGCTCCACTCCGCCGACGATGAGCTTGAAAAGGTCTACGACGCGTCCGACGCGCTGCAGGCCAAAATTGCCGACCTCGCGAACGAGGTTGAACAGCTGAAGGAACAACGCAAAAAGGCTGTTTCGGAACTGAAGAAGACCGAGTCGGTGATGGCCCGCCACATCGCGGCGCGCAAACAACTCGAGGCGACGATCGAGCAGATGACCTCGGCACAGCTGTCGAGTGCCACGGTGGGCGGATCGATAACCGACGAAGAGGTCCGAGTCGGGCTCGACGCAATCGATTTCACAATCGAAGACCTCCGAACGCAGCTCGGGTCGCTTCGCCGCGCCGCTACCCCCGAACGCATCGACGTCCACCGCCGAGTACCCCTCGCTGCGCCGCTCGGCCTCGCAGACGACTCGGTCGAGTTCGCGAACTACCTCCTCTCGGTCCCGAACATCGTCGTGTTCGTCGATGGCTACAACGTCACCAAGCACGCCGTTCCCGAGCTCGAGCTCGCCGATCAACGCAGTTGGCTCGAACGTGTGATCACGGCGCGGCTCGCCACGATGAGCGGGCGTTTCGAAGTCGTCTTCGATGGCGCTGACGTCGCATCGGCCCACGCCAACGCCAACCCACAGTTGCGCGTCCGGTTCAGCCCCGACGGTGTCGAAGCCGATGATGTGATCATCGCCGCGGCCAAAGCAACAAACGCACACCAGCCCGTCGCTGTCGTCAGCTCCGACAAGCGAGTTCGCGACGGTGCCATAGCTGCGGGAGCAAACGTGTTGGCCAGCGCGCAGTTCAAGAAAGCACTGTCATAGGGCGTAACTAGTGTCCCTCACATGACCAACAGCGACTCCGACGCAATCACGATCGATTGCGACACGTGCATCATGAAGTCCACCCCGGCATGTGAAGACTGCGTCGTCACGTACTTGTGCGATCGGCCAGCCGAGCAGGCCGTCGTGGTCAACCTCGCAGACTTCCGGGCAATGAAGGCACTCGCCGAAGTCGGTCTCGTACCGACGCTGCGCCACGACACGGGAGCGAACTGACCCAAGATCTTCCCCGTAGATTGAGGGGATGGCTTTGGAGGATGCGATCTCAGCGCTCGCTGACGATCACGACATCGACAAGATCGGCTTCTGTTCTGCCGACACGTTCGATGATGTCCGTGCCACCTTGCACGAACGCAAAGCCGCGGGCCTCAGCGCCGACATGGCCTTCACCTACCGAAACCCCGACCGCTCGACCGACGTGTCTCGCTCGCTCGACGGTGCCCGGTCAATCGTGGTCGGCGCACGGTCGTATCGCCGATCCACTCCCACCCACGAACACTCCAATGCGGGGCGATCCGGCGCAGGACAGGCCGATATCGCCGAATACGTTTGGGAACCGCACTACGCCGAGCTCCGAGTCGGGCTCGATGCCATCGCCGAACACCTACAGAACGCCGGATGGAAAGCCCGTGTCCTCATGGATGACAACGCGCTCGTCGATCGAGCCGCGGCATATCGGGCAGGCATCGGATGGTGGGGCAAGAACTCGAACATCCTCGTCCCGGGCGTGGGCAGCAAGTTCGTTCTCGGCTCGGTCGTCACCGACGCTGAGCTCTCACTCAACACCCAACCGCTCGCCGATCAGTGCGGGCCGTGCCGCCGTTGCATCGACTCATGCCCGACGAACGCCATCGTCGCCGACGGCGTCATCGATTCGAACCGCTGTCTTGCATGGCTGGTCCAGGCAACGGGCAGCTTTCCGATCGAGCACCGCAAAGCACTCGGCGGGCGCATCTACGGATGCGACGATTGCCAGACCTCGTGCCCGCCAAACGTGGTGGCTGAACGAGCCGACTCCGGTCCGCTCACGAATGGCGTATCGAGCGTCGAGGTCTTCGAACTTCTCTCGCTCGATGACGAGGCACTGATGGAACGTTTCGGCGCGTGGTACATCCCACGCCGAGAGGCTCGGTACCTACGCCGCAACGCCCTCGTCGTCCTCGGCAATGTCGGCGACTCGACAAACCCAGAGGTTCGAGCGCTTGTCGAGCATTACGTCGCAAGCAACGACGAGATCGAGCGCGAACACGCGATCTGGGCAGCCGGTGAGCTCGGCTACGACGACCTCGTCCCGTCGGGAGCAATGCATTGACGAGCTCACACCCGAGCAGGCATCTCCTCGTCACCAATGACTTTCCGCCCAAGATCGGCGGCATTCAGCAGTACCTCTTCGAACTGTGGAGTCGCCTCGACCCGGACACCTTCGAGATTCACACCACGCCTTACAGCGACACCGATGCCTTCGATGCAGAGCACGCAATGACGATCGTTCGCTCGACCGAGCCCGTGTTGTTGCCATACCCGTGGCTCACAAATCGACTCGATGCCGCAGCGGCGAGCTTCGGTGCGGCGCTACACGTGATCGACCCTGCCGTGCCCCTCGGCGTCATCGGACCGACCCTGGCTCAGCCCTACGCCGTCGTGCTGCACGGCGCCGAAGTCACGGTGCCGGGACGGCTTCCCGGAATTTCGAAGGTTCTCGCCACGGTGCTCGACGGCGCTGCCGGCGTGATCTCGGCGGGGGAGTACGCACTCGCCGAAGCCGAACGGGCGGTGGGTCGCCCCTTAACGAACGTGATCGTTCCACCCGGTGTCGACGTCGAACGGTTCTCGCCAACATCGAACGACGAACAAGCCGCGATACGGGCGAAGTATGGAATTGCGCCCGACGTGCCGTTCATCTTCAGTCTGTCGAGATTGGTTCCTCGCAAAGGCATGGACACCCTCGTGAAAGTCGCAGCGCGCCTCGGCACGCAATACCCCGACCTCGTCGTGTGCATCGCGGGTGGAGGACGAGACGAGAAGCGACTCGCGCAGCTCATCGAACGAACGGGGGCGCCCGTTCGTCTGCTCGGCCGAATATCTGAAGACGACAAAGCCCAGCTGCTTTCGGCAGCCGACATCTTTGCCATGTTGTGCCGCAACCGGTGGGGAGGCCTCGAACAAGAAGGCTTCGGCATCGTGTTCATCGAAGCGGCTGCAGCTGGAACTCCGCAGATCGCTGGTCGTTCGGGAGGTGCCGACGAAGCGGTGCTCGATGGCGTGACCGGGCTCGTTGCCAATGACGGGGCCTCGATAGATGAGGTTGTCGACCTCTTCGCCTCGCTGTTGGATGACCCGGTGCAACGCAATGACATGGCCGCGGTCGGACGAGAACGCGCCGTCCGCCTCTTCTCCTACGACATCCTGGCCGAACGGCTATCGGATGCGATCACGACGTGGATCGGCGACGCCCATGACTGAGAAGAAGACACCGCCACCTCCGCCGCCACCCGACCCGGTGTTGGCCAACCTGTCGCTACGGATCAGCATCGTCTTTTCCGTACTCTCGGTCATCACCTTCCTGGTCGCGCCATCGATCGATCGCGTGTACTCGGTGATCAGCGCGATCTTGTTCGTCGCCGGAATACTCACTCTCGGCCTCGGCTTTTGGAACGGAATCCAGCGGAGCCGAGTCGACGATGTGCGCCTCGCAGGGCTCCTTTCGGTCGACAAGAGTTTCGTGCCAGCGGGCATCCGGAACCGACTCTGGTCAGCGGTGCTTCTCCAGGTCGTCGTTACGTTCACCTTCGCTGCGTTGCGCCCGATCACCGAGCAAGCGTTCGGCGTGCTCGTCCCCACGCTCGGTATTGGTTTCGCAACCCTGTGGGGTTCTCGCTTCGCGAAGTTTCACCCTCGCGACGATCGTCGGTAGTCCCTCGCCCGAATCCGCGTCTGCGTCGGCTACTCTGCCATCGGCGAATGTCATATGCCGGAACCCCGGCGGAGAGAAAGAAACCACGTGTCTGACCACGCTGCAGAGAAAACCGAGATCGAGGCGTCTCCAGAGGCGTGCTTTGCCGTAGCGACCGACTTTGCGACCTACACCGAATGGGCATCGGACATCAAAGAGGTCGAGGTCGTCGCAGTCGACGACACCGGTCGAGGTGGAGACGTTTCCTTTCGAGTCGCTGCGATGGGTCGGTCTACCCGATACACCCTTCGCTACAGCTACGGCTCGAACCCGCTTCGCATGTCGTGGCGTCTCATCGAGGGCGATGTGATGGAGCGCATCGACGGCGAATACGAGTTCGTCCCGATCGACGACGGCAACCGCTGTGAGGTTCGCTACTACGTCTCGGTCGACATGCTGGTTCCGCTTCCCGGTTTCGTAAAGCGCCGAGCCGAGGCCAAGATCCTCCACACCGCTATCGAAGACCTCAAAAGACGGGTCGAGTCGGTCACGCCATGATCAACAGTGCGTGGTCGAATCCCCATAAGGCGGAGGCGAGCCAGCGGTGAATGCGCTCGACCAAGAACGCGTAGACCGCGCTCGGGAACGACTCGATTCGGCAGCACGCGATGGCGCCGTGAGCGACCCCGCGATCCGGATCGTCAAGTTGAACCCACCGGTTGCCGGAGGCGAACCCGTTCTCCTCAACCGCAAACTCACGACGCTCAGCGGATTGAGCGGTTCGGGCATACGAACCCTGTTCGTGACCATCGATGGCATGCAGCGCGATGCCGGGCAGCCGCTCGATGCGTTCGCCGCTACCGAGATACCTGATGACCCCACGGAGCCCAAGACGGCAAAGTTGCTGTCGATCATCTCCAGCTGCGAGCAAGCGCTTCTGCTCAGCGGTGCCGAAATGCGCGGCGCCGACATGGTCCTCGCCGACCTCGAAGCCGAAATTGCGTCCGCCCCTAGCGACGGAGTCATCCAACCAGCGGCCACGTCCTACGACGGACACGTGCAGACCGATGAACGCTACGCAGCCTTCATCTCCGACGTTCTCGAAACCCCGAGCGAGGCAGCGAGCATCGAAGCTGGACTTGCAGCACTCGAATCTGACCCTCGACGGGTTGCGCTCAAAGCCGCATGTTCAATCGACCTCTCCCAAATCAGTGACAGCGGCGGAGTCGGTGACGGACCCCGCCTCTTCGGGTCGAGCAATCGTCCACAATCGAACTTGGTGCGTGCCGAAGCAGAGGGCGAACTCTCCGGATACGACATGACCCCGGGCTCGCCGGCATATGTCCTTGCATCTCGCCTCGACTACGTCGGTATCCCCACATCGCCGCTCGATGCCGTCGACGTCGCCACCGAGGTTCTCGCCCAAATAGAACAGGCCAAAGAAGCAGCCGCAACCTACGAAGCTTCGATGCAGTCGCTTACCGGCTCAGCCGCAGAACTGGCTGCCGAACGCGATCGAGTCAAGCAACGCCGCGCCAGTGCGGCGCGACGGCAAGCGACGCAGCACCACCTCGTCCGTATCGCCCGTTCGCAGCTCACCGAACGAGGTGCACGGCCACGAGGACTCATGCCCGTCCTGATCGAAGAACCGTTCGTCGACCTCCCCGACGAGCTCACGAACGCGACACTTTCGATGCTCTTTCAGCATGCGGAGATCGCCCAGGTGATCCTCGTGACCAACCGGTCAGACGTCAAGACTTGGTGCGAGATGAAAGACGATCGAGCCGAGTGGGTTCCCGCATCAGGATGGTTCGCTCAAGAGCACGATGAATGGTAGCCATCGGGTTCGACGTCGGGGGGACGAATGTCCGCGGGGTTGCACTCGAACGAGGGTCGCCCGTACCGCTGGCCACCCGACGTTCAAAAACCGAAACTGACGGTGACGTACTCGTCGACACGATCGTCGAGGTCGCAGAAGGACTGATCGACGACCTGCGAGCCACCGATGACTCGGTGGTCCTAGAAGCCGTCGGTCTCGGTATCGCTGCGCTGATGGATGCGAACGGCATCTTCCGATACGCACCCAACATTCCGGGAGTCTTCGACTATCCGCTCGTCGAACGAGTGAAAGGTCGTCTCGGTGTCCCAGTGATTGCCGACAACGACGCAACCACCGCCACATGGGCCGAAGCGAAATACGGCGCTGGAATCGGCCATGACCACATGGCCTTTGTGGCGCTCGGCACCGGTATCGGAACAGGCTTTGTGCTCGGCGGCAGGCTCCACCGTGGCGCTCACGGGTACGCGGGAGAGTCCGGCCACATCACCATCGAACGCGGCGGACCCGAGCACATCACGGGAGCCCGAGGGCCGTGGGAGTACTTCGCATCGGGCAACGGCCTTGGCATCTTGGCTCGCGAGTGGGCGGCGGCAGGACGCCTGGACTCGGCGATTGCGCTCGCTGGCTCGGTCGAGGCGATCCTCGGCGAACACATCAACGAACTCGTCGACGCGAACAACCCTGAGGTCGAGCCGCTCATCACCGAGTTTGCCGACAGCGTGGCGATCGGTATGGCCAACCTCGTGTACATCCTCGACCCGGAGATCATCGTTCTCGGCGGTGGCCTAGTCGGGCTTGGAGAGATGTTGCGGAGCGCAGTCGAGGCATCGCTCGCCGGCCGGATTCTTGGACGCGACCACCGCCCAGCAGTTCCCGTGGTCCTCGCAAAGCTCGGCTCGAGAGCTGGTGCTATCGGCGCCGGTGCCCTTGCGTTCGACGCAACGCGTTAACTGCTATCGAGCCGAACGTAGGTGAGCGATCCCTCGTTGTCACGGGGCAATCGCTGCAACAACTGCGATATTGCAAGACTATGCCTTCTAACGATGAACAAAAAACACGACTTCAGGTGACATGGCACTGTGTAGTCTGGATGGCATGAAACTTGCAGTGCTCACCGGCGGCGGCGATGCTCCTGGCCTGAATGCGGTTATCCGTGGAGTTGTCCGACAGGCGGCCAAGGATGGGCATACCGTCATTGGTTTTCGCGATGGATGGCGTGGCGTTATGGCCAACGACTGGATGTCGCTCACCGTCGAGGGCTGTCGCGGCCTCCTTACCCGAGGGGGCACCATTCTCGGAACGACGAGGATCAATCCGTTCATGACCGAGGACGGTCGTGACCTGTGTCGGGCATCGCTCGAAGCGAACGATGTCGATGCGCTCATCGCTATCGGCGGCGAAGGCACCCTCTCCTGCACACAAGCCATGTACGAACTGGGCTTTCCCGTTCTCGGTGTCCCAAAGACGATCGACAACGACATTGGCCTTACGGAAATGACCTTCGGCTTCGCAACCGCTGTCGATATCGCAACCGAAGCGATCGGTCGGTTGCACAGCACGGCGGAAAGTCATGACCGAGTCATGATCATCGAGGTGATGGGTCGACACGTTGGCCACATCGCGACATGGGCAGGCCTCGCTGGCGGCGCAACCGTCACGCTCATCCCCGAGAAGCCATTCGACATCAACGAAGTCTGCAAGGCCCTCCAGCGCCGTCATGAGCGAGGCAAGTTCGCCTCCATCATCGTGGTCGCTGAAGGCGCGAAGCCAGTTCCAGGGACCCTCGACGTCCCCGATATTGCCTTTGACGAGTTCGGTCATATCAAGCTCGGCGGAATCGGCGATCTTGTCGCCCGCGAAGTGACCGAGCGGACGAGCTTCGAGACTCGCACCACGGTGCTCGGCTACGTCCAACGCGGCGGTGAACCATCGGCGATCGATCGAGTCCTCGCGACGTGGTTCGGCGTGGAAGCGGCCCGTGCTGCAGACGAACAAGACTTCGGTTCGATGATTGCCTACCAGAGCGGCTCGATGACCCGAGTTCGGATCGCAGATGCCGTCGCGGAACTCAAGTACGTCAACGAAGACCTGTACGACGTCGCCAAGACCTTCTTCGTCTAGCCAGCCACCGAGCTCGGGTTAGGCAGGGAACAAGCTGAGGTAGTCGTCACGATCGACCGCTCGACGAACGTCGCCTTCTTCGGTGTCTGTTCGAACCGAGATGTCTTCGTCTTCGCCGGCCTCATTTCGGACGGCGAAGCGAACCGATGAGACGGTGTCGAGCTCTGTCAGGGTGAAGACGAATTGGGCGAAGGTAACCAATCGGTCGCTTCCCTCGATCGCTGGTGGAGCGGAGAGGATGACCACGATCTGCTGGTCGGCCGGCTCCTCGACGGACAGCACCTCGAGGGGCGCGTCCTCTGACGACACCACTGCGGTCGTGAGGTTGAGGTCGAGCTGTTCTTCGCTCGTGGGCCCGATAATCAACTGCTCGAGCACGATCTCTTCGAGCCGTTCGGCAGCGTCCGCGGATGGGACTTGCCGTTCGACCGGTTCGAGGCTCGGTTCGCCATCGCCAGGGTCAACCAGGTAGATCACAACGTCATCGGCGAGACGTTCAGGAACCGTGGTGGTCGTTGAGGTTCCGGGTTGGAGGACCTCCGGGAGTGAATCGCTGGCGACGATCTGCGGCTCGTCATCGAGAGGGACACCGCAACCGACGATGATGAGCGTCAGAGCGAGGAGGATGCGTCTCATGCGAACTCTCCGTCGATGCCTTCGTCGAGGGGCAGCTCGACGACGAAACGAGCTCCCGACTCACCGTCGAGGCGGTCTTCGACCCATACGCGTCCGTTATGGAGATTCACGTGTTCGGCAACGAGCGATAGCCCGAGGCCCACACCGGTGTCATACCCACGGCGCCCGCCCGCTCCGCCTCGGCTGAAGCGGTCAAAGATCACGAAGCGCTCATCTTTGGGAACACCAGGTCCTTCATCTTCCACGGCCATCAGCACCGAGCTCGGCGTGCAACTCACGTGGACATGCGTCGCACCGCCACCGTATTTCTCGGCGTTGTCGAGCAGGTTCGCCACGACGCGCGCAAGGCGACGCTTCTCCGCAACGACGATGGCGTTCTCGGCGTCTTCTTCGACCACGATCTCGATGTCCCTGCTGCTCGCCAGCTGGACCGCAGCGCGCACAAACTCAGAAAAGAGCAAGGGGTCGGCTTGGAGATCCGCAGCGCCAACATCGAATCGGCTGATCTCGAGGAGGTCCTCGACGAGCGTCCGAAACCGCGTGATGTCGCTGACGAGGAGGTCGAGGGCGGTTTGGGAACGCTCGGGCATCTCCTCGCGTGCGTTGTCGAGCACCTCGGCGGACGCCGTGAGGGTCATGAGCGGGCTGCGCAGTTCGTGGCTGACTTCGGACGCGAACCGAGCATCTCGCTGGATCCGTTCTTCGAGCGCCCCGGCCATCTCGTTGAACGACGCTGCAAAGAGTTCGAGGTCTTCGTCACCTTCGGGGTCGAGGCGAGTGTCGAGCCGTCCACCGGCGATTGCTTCCGCGGCACGACTCACTTTGGTGAGCGGAGCCACGGCGCTGTTCGCGACGCCGATACCGGCGACTCCGGCGAGCAGCGTCACGATGAGGCCGCCGCCGAGGAGGACGAACTGGAGCGTCACCAGCGTGTCCTCAACCCCGGTGAGGGGGAGTGCCTCAAAATAGATGACGTTGTCGAACCCCTGAAGTGGAATGCCGTAGACGATAAACGGCTCATCGTCGATGCTCGTGACGATGCGGCCAGCGTTGCCCTCGATCGCGGTGGTCTGAAGCGACACTGGAACTTGTTCGAGCGTGAACGAACCATCGAGCGAGAACGAGTTGCCGCCGTCGGTGCTGATCAGCGGACGAGAACCTTCCGCAGTGTTGAGCGAATCGACCACGGCCTGAGTCGCGCCCGGTTCGAGATCACCAGCGAGCGTCCGCTGCACGGTCTGTGCGTTGGTGAACGTCAAGGCTTCGGCGAGCTGATTGCGATCGGTGATGAGGACCTGACGAGTAATCGTGAGGGTGATAATCGAGAGCGCCACCGCGGCTGCCAGACCGGCGATTGCGAGGGCTCCAGTGATTCGACCACGAAGGCCGACGCGTCGGTTCATCCCTGAGATCAGGTCTGGATCTTGTACCCGAGGCCCCGCACCGTGACGACGTGTTGCGGATCGGCTGGGTCAGCTTCGATCTTCGTGCGCAGGCGTCGAATGTGGACGTCCACGAGACGGCCGTCGCCGAAGTAGCCATATCCCCACACCTTTTCGAGAAGGGCTTCGCGAGAGAAGACCTTCCCAGGCGAGGAGGCGAGTTCGACGAGCAGCCGGAACTCTGTCTTTGTCAGGTGAATCTCAACACCGTCGCGCTTGACCATGCCTTGATCTGGGATGACCTCAAGGTCGCCAAAGGACATGTCGCCGGTGGCGCTCGCGCCGCTTCGGCTACGCCGTAGGAGCGCGCGGATGCGAGCCGAGAGCTCCTTTGGGGCAAAGGGCTTCGTGAGGTAGTCATCGGCGCCAGCTTCGAGCCCAGCCACGACATCGTGGGTGTCGGCGCGTGCGGTGACCATCACGATCGGAACATCGGACACGCGGCGAATGGAACGACAGACGTCGAAGCCGTCGATTCCGGGAAGCATGATGTCGATGAGTACGACGTCGGCTGGCTCTTGGCCGAATTTTAGTAGGGCGTCTTCGCCGTTGTCGGACTCGGCGACTTCCCAGCCCTCGTCTTCGAGCGCTAGACGGACTGCAGTCCTGATTCGTTCATCGTCTTCAACGGTGAGGATACGAGTTCCCACGGTTGGCCCATCCTTTGGTTCGGCTATCAGCGCTTCCCCAACACTAGGCGGTATGAGACGGCCCGTCAGGTTACTGTCCGATCGAGAAGTGCCCGGAGGTCGTCGGAAATGCCGGGAGCGGCGGCGATAGTGAGTTCACCCTCGGTGACGATGGCGCCAGCTTCGGTAGCGATCAGCACACCGGCACTGCGATCCCATGGCTTTGTGTCGAGCTCGTAGTAGGCGTCGACCCGACCGCACGCCACCGCACAGAGGTCGATAGCGGCAGCTCCGAGGCGTCGGATATCACGAATGATCGGCAGGATTTCGACGAGCGACGATGCTTGTTGTTGTCGGCGCTCGGCGTTGTACGCAAAGCCCGTTGCGACGAGCGCATGGCTGAGACTCTCTTGGCCACTCACCGAGATTGGTTCGCCGTTGCGCGACGCACCCTGCCCGAGCGCTGCGCTGAAGAGCTCGGCTCG
Source organism: uncultured Acidimicrobiales bacterium (assembly GCA_964451305.1). Lineage (GTDB taxonomy): Bacteria > Actinomycetota > Acidimicrobiia > Acidimicrobiales > SHLQ01 > SHLQ01. The sequence continues at coordinate 116,798 of CAYVHV010000001.1, forward strand.
AACCGGGTCGTACACCGCTCCTGCGAGCGTTTCGCCGTTGAGTTCAGCGCCGATCGATACGTTGTAGCCGGAGAGGTCGTAGAGCAGGTTGGTCGTGCCGTCGACGGGATCGATGACCCAGCGGACACCGGTGGTCCCGGGGGTATCGCTGCCCTCCTCGCCGAGAAAGCCATCGTTTGGCCGTCGGGAGGTGATCGCCTCGACGATCGCGCCCTCTGCCCACGTGTCGATCTCGGTCACCACGTCGGTGGACGTCGACTTTGTCTCCCACGAGAACCCTGCGGATCGACGCTCGATCATCTCGCGGCCAACAGCGCTCGCGACCTCCTCGGCGATCGTTAGGAGCTCGGAGGCAAGTTCGGCGTTCGGCGAATCGGTCATGAGAGTCCTCGTGCTCGTCGAGCGCGGTCTCGCGCTTCGATGGCTTTCCATTCGGCCATGGCACGAAGCGACAGCACGGCAACGACGGCGACGCCAACAGCACAGACGACTGCGGCGCCCACGCCGGCGAGCGCTGCGGTCGTCCCGCAGTCACCCGAACACTGAAGGTCGACGATCGACCAGCCGATCAGCCCTCCGCAGACCCCTGCGATCACGATCGCCGAGACGGCGAGGAGTCTCGCCCACACCGGTGGCCCCGCATCGGGGAGGACGTCTTGAGGGTTCTGACTCACAGGGCGGATTCTACCGGTGCGTGTGAGAAGATGTCCCAATGGCCGAACGGGTAATCCAACATGTCGATATGGACGCGTTCTTCGTGTCGGTCGAACTCGTTCGCAGGCCCGAGCTGAAGGGAAAACCGGTCGTCGTGGGCGGCACAGGGCGTCGCGGGGTGGTCGCCGCCGCATCATATGAGGCCCGCTCGTACGGCGTGTTCAGCGCCATGCCATCGGCACAGGCACAGCGGCTGTGCCCGCATGCGACGTTCCTTCCGGGAGATTACGACCTGTACCGAGAGGTTTCTGGTCGGGTCATGGCCGCCTTTCGCGAGATCACCCCGATCGTCGAACCACTCAGCCTCGACGAGGCATTTCTCGACGTGACCGGAGTGCAGCGACTGCACGGCGATCCGGTGTCGATTGCAAAGAAGCTGCGAAAGCGGATCTGGGATGAGGAATCCTTGACGTGCTCGATCGGCATTGCGCCCAACAAGTTTCTTGCCAAGCTCGGTTCGGTCGAAGGGAAACCAAAGATCTCAAAGCAGGGGCCGGTCTACGGACCCGGGGTCTTCGTGATCAAACCAGGGGAGGAACTCGAGTTCCTTCACCCGCTTCCCGTTCGTGCCTGCGGGCTTCGTCGGTCGAGAAGGCGAGGCTTGCCGGTGCAGCGACTGCACGGCGATCCGGTGTCGATTGCAAAGAAGCTGCGAAAGCGGA
>CAYVHV010000001.1:118273-125094 GCA_964451305.1 uncultured Acidimicrobiales bacterium
GTGCAGCGACTGCACGGCGATCCGGTGTCGATTGCAAAGAAGCTGCGAAAGCGGATCTGGGATGAGGAATCCTTGACGTGCTCGATCGGCATTGCGCCCAACAAGTTTCTTGCCAAGCTCGGTTCGGTCGAAGGGAAACCAAAGATCTCAAAGCAGGGGCCGGTCTACGGACCCGGGGTCTTCGTGATCAAACCAGGGGAGGAACTCGAGTTCCTTCACCCGCTTCCCGTTCGTGCCCTGTGGGGTGTGGGGAAGGCCACCGGGGCGCGCTTGGCATCGCTCGGCATCGAGACGGTCGGGGATCTCGCAGCGACGCCGCTCCAGCACCTCGTGCGATCGCTCGGAAACGCAAGCGGCCATCACCTCTACGCCCTCGCTCATGCAAAGGACGACCGGCCGGTTGAAGCAAACCGCGAAACCAAGTCGATCAGTCACGAGGAAACCTTTGCCCACGACATGTCGAACCCCGACGACCTGGATACCGAAATCGTGCGCCAGTGCGACGCGGTCGCGCAACGCCTACGAAATTACGGTCTCGTGGCGAAGACAACGACGCTGAAAGTCCGTTTCGGCGATTTCGAGACGCTGACCCGACAGGTGAGTGCGCCACAGTCGTTCTCTTCAGCACCCGACATGCTCAGAATGGCGCGCAGCTTGCTTGCAGAAATCGATACGAGCGCCGGTGTTCGCCTGCTCGGTGTTGGGGTGTCCAACCTCGGCGAGGACCAGGGCCAACAGCTCTCACTCGATCTCGACGGGTCTACAGTCGGACAGCACGGAAATGGCGACGGTGTTTCGTTCACCGAACGTCAGGTCGTGACAAGCGACCTCATCGACGATGTTCGTAACAAGTTTGGGAATGCGGCGATCGGCCCTGCGTCGGCGACGGTGAACGGTGAGTTGCGAGTGAAGCGTCGCGGGGAACAGCAGTGGGGTCCAAACTCGATCGAGTCAGCCCCCGATCCTTCAGAGACATCACCGAATAATCGCGATTAGGATTGGGTTATTCGTAGTGAAAATAGCTGAAGACTTAGAAAATAAGGCCGATGGATCCTTGTCACGCGTTGGATTGCGCGCCAACGTGTGGAAAGATTGAAATACAAGTGCGGTAAGCTCATCTGCGAGGCGGACTTCCGGTTCGCAGATCGAGTCCCGATTCCGAACTATTTAGGACAAAAAATCCGATGCCCCTTTCCGAGGACGAACAACGCATCCTGACTCAGATTGAGCAGCAACTTTACGAAGAGGACCCTGGGCTCGCCCATGAGGTTTCTTCGACGACGGTGTTCTCGCATGGCTTCAAGCATTTGCGTCTCGCAGCGCTCGGCATCGTTGCCGGCTTGGCAGTACTTCTCGGCACGCTCTCGACGAGCTACTGGCTTTCGTTCGTTGGCTTCCTGATCATGCTGGCAAGCGCATGGTACGGCGAGCAGAATCTTCGTAGGGTCGGCCGTGCCGGACTGCAACAGGTCACCGGAAACGCTCGTGGTACGAGCGGCCGTGGCTTCTTCGGTGACGCAAGCCAAAAGGTGCGCGACCGTCTTAACGAGAACCAAGAAGACGACAGCTAGTTCGTCTTTCTAGCCTTACAATCGACACCACTGCGTTCGCCTAGTGCGTCTGAGAGACGCGCTGTCTTCCAACGCAAAGCTCGTTCATGGGGCCTGTCCCCATTACAAAATGTCATGGGGCCTGTCCCCGTTACGAAATGTCATGGGGCCTGTCCCCAGTGGGGAGTGGGTTACTTGGTGAGCGAGCCCCAGGCGCCGACTTTGTCACGCCAGACGTTGATCGGGTTCATGTGCCGCAGCCACCACTCGGTCGTGGTGTGAGAGTCGCGTGCAGCGGCCGTTAGTTCTTTACTGACCTTCTCGGCCTCATCAGCGCTCTGCGCATCGATTTGTCCGCCTGAGTAGGTGGCGGTATCGATCGTCTTTGCAAGCGTCCGTAGCGACGTTGCCGCCGTCGGGTTCTGAGAAGAGACACGAGCAGCCACTTCGCGGGCGGTGTCACTACCGGAGACTGGAATGCCGAGTAGCTGCACTGCGGACTTCGAGTTGTTCCACGCCAAGCCAACCCGCTGACGCGGATCAGCAGTCGCCGCAGAACGTGCTCGAGACGCTCGCCACTGGCCGTAGAGCAGCGGCGACATCAGCAGCAGCACGACCGCGAACGCAATCGCGAGCCATCTCGAGACCGCAGCGACAACTCCAGCGGGGGTGCCGCCGATGACCTCGGTCGTTATCTCGTCGGAGCCTTGAGGCTGCCCGACCTCAGGGACCGTTGTTGGCGTAGGGCCAGCGATGTTTGGATCGACCGTCGTTGGAGGAGTGGCAGCAGGAGCAGCACCACCTTGTTCTTCCTCTTCCTCGGGTTGTTCCTCAGGAGAGGTGGGTTGGTCACCTTCCTGGGCTTCTTGGAAGCCGGTGTACGCCTCGTCGCCAGGGCCGCCACGGCCAGGGGTTGGTTCAAAGCGGAGCCAGCCAACGCCGTCGAGCCATACCTCGGGCCAGGCGTGAGCGTGCTTGCCAGTCACGATGTACTCGTTGGTCGTCTCATCGAAGTCGCCGGGGGTGAACCCAACCGCTACCCGCGATGGCAGGCCGATAGCCCGGGCCATAGCAGCGAACGAACCAGCGAACTGTTCGCAATAACCAGCGTGCACTTCAAACAAGAAGTTCTCGATCTGAGAGTCGCCGTGGCCACTCTGCACGTCGAGGCTGTAGCTAAACAACGATGGGTCACGGAAGAAGTTCTGTAGCGCGAGAGCCTTGTCGTAGGGGGTCTCGGCAGCAGCGTCGGCGATGACCGTCTCCGCGAGGTCGATGACCCGGGGGCTGAAGTCCGATGGAAGTTCGAGGTAGCGGTCGGCAATCTCGCCGGGGATCTCGCTGCTTGCGTTTCGAATCGTCTCAACGCCCGCAGCGTCTCGCAGCGGAACCCGGCTGAGGAGGGTGTATTGGAGTCCGTCGCTGTTCTCGGTTTCGCGGTTAACGATGAGCGTTCCGGAATCGGACTCATATTCCAACTCGATATCGGCCGGTGCGTTGACGATCTCGGTTGGCTCGTAGGCGGCAGGAAGCCAGATCTGGGCGAGCGCACCGACGTCGAAGGTCTGCTCGATGGTCTGGACGGTCGTCCCATCGGGAAGGTTGCCTTCGAGACCGCCGCTCGCACCCTCGAATGATCCTCGTGATCGCCAAATCTGCCCGTCGAACACGTCGAGCGATGTCAGTCGCCAGTAGTCACGGGTTGGAGATTGGACTCGGAAGACCTCGACATCGGGCTGGTCGACCAGTCGTGACTGGATATCGACAAGCGGAGATAGCACGACACGTGGTTCTTCGGGGTCGTCCCATGTTGTTGGATCGAAGTTCTCGATCGGTGGTTCGTCGTATCCGGGGAGTGCCTGGGCAACGCTGACGCCGCCGACCAAGGTCACGACGAGGATGGCGCCACCAACGCGCAACAGGGATCGTTGACCACGTTCGGCCGCTCCCTCACCAAGCCACGCCCCCGAGCGAGCGGTTTCGCTCGAGCGGTGGAACAAGATGACGAGCATCGCCGCGAGAACGAGGGCGCCCGTTGTGATGACTCGCTGATCATCGGTGGCGAAGAAGGCACCGAAGACAAATACAGCGAATCCAGGAATCAACGACTCGATCGGGGATTGGAGGCGAAACGCAGCCCAATCGGCCAGAAACGCGACCGTCCACATGACGATCGCAACAAGAAGCAAGAAGGGTGCGGTGACGTCGGCGGGAGCGGAGACGCTCTGGAATTGTTCCCACGCAAGCGAAATGTCTGTGCCGTAGCCGCGGAGTGCATCGCCACCGATCTGGACGTCGCCAGCAATGGTGGTAGGTGGAAAGAGCAGCCACGCGGTCACGGCGAACCCAGCGATCGATGCTGAGGCAGCGGCGAGAAGGCCACCGCCCGCCCAGCGGACCGCAATCGCCACGACATGACTCGCAATGGCGACGGTGGCGATTGGAACCAAGAAGCTCAGGTCGGCAAACAACCTGGCGAAGCCGAAGACCACGGCCACAGAAAAGGCCATGATGGCGAGTTCGGCACCGACGTCGAACGCCGAGTTTGGTACGCGGCGGACGTCTTTGCTGCGCTTCAGCATTGCGAACCCCCTACGTGCGCGGCCATCCCAGATTCAAGAGCCAAATTCATTACTTTCCAGCCTGACAGCAAATGCCGCTCCTGTCGTTGAGTTCGGGCAAGCTCTTGGGCAATCTTTACCCGGTGTGAGCCAGTGATTTCGTTATCGCCGTCCAGATGACGAGAGCAAGGTGGTGATCGCTCCGGTCCACACCGATGCAAGGTCTTCGAGCCGTCCGAGCTTTATCTGGATCTCTCCGCTCATCGCATGAGCGTCGCTTGGGGTGCGTGCGAGCGAATCGTCCCATGACGAAGGGTCGAGCGAGATGAACATGACTCGTCCGTACGAGCCGAGCTCGGTTCGCCCGATCGTTGGCGATGGGCCGGTCACAACAACGACGGCGCCCTGGGCGTCCCGTGGGATAACTCCGCCCGAGTTCTCGTCGACCGCTTCGACGATGGCGAGAATGCTCAGCGCCTTTTCGACCCCAGCGGAGCCGAGCACAAATCCGGTGTCGCGACCGTCGCTGGTGAGTAGCCGGAACGGGTCGGTGCGTTTGCGCATCGATGCGAGGATCGATCCTGCCACCGATGCTGCGGTGTCGACCGCTCGTTCGCTATCGAGGGATGCATTGTCGAGGACGACGGTCAGGTGGTTTTGGGTTGGAGCCTCGTCCTCACGGACAATGAGGTCGTCATGGCGGGCTGACGCCGGCCAGTTGATTCGGCGAATATCGTCGCCGGGAACGTATTGGCGCAGCGCGTGAAATTCTTCGCTTCGTCCCCCGAGAAACTCCGGTGTGTCCGACATCGAACGACGCTCGGTCGCAGGTGATGGTGGGGCAGGGGGGAGCGGCACGATCTCGGGATACACCACCAGCTGGCCCACGCTCGACGCAGAGAATCGTCGGGTCGCTAGACCAAAGGGGTCGATCGCTTCGAAGTCAGCGGGCCCAACGTTGACGATGCCTCGACGCTCGGTCGGCAGACGGTAGGCGGCTCGGGAAACCTCATCGTTCTTCAACGGGCTCACGAGCAGCTGTGCCCCGGACGTGCCTTGGACCTGGTCGGTCAAGCGCATCACTGGGGTCTTCGACGGTCCGTTTCGGATCGCGAGCTCAACGCGGCCAACCGAACCCACATGCAATCGGGCGGGGGTGACGGTACGTCCAACGGCGAGGCGAAGCGGGCGCATTACCGCCATGACGATCGCTATCAGGGCGAGGGTCAACAGGGCCGTGCCGATGATGTAGAGCTCGGCGAGGCCAAAAAGGCGGCCGGCGACGATCGTCAGGCCGCCAAAGATGACGCACAGCCAGCCGCGGACCGTAGGCATCTATTGTCCGATGCTCGGGATCGGGACCGATGCAACAACCTCATCGATGAGGTGCTCGGCGCTCAGGCCGCTGAGTTGTGACTCGGGAGTGAGCATGACGCGATGTGCAAGCACCGGGCGAGCGAGGGCTTTCACATCGTCGGGGATGACAAATGCCCGACCCGATGCGGCGGCGAGCGCTCGAGAGACGCGTTGCATGCTCAGAATTGCTCGAGGCGAGAGTCCGAGCCGCAACCCGTGGTGGGTGCGGGTGGCGGTCGCAATGTCGAGCAGATAGTTCTTCAACTCGGGGGCAACGTGGACCGACGCGAGGGCGTTGGTCATCATGATGACGTCCTGGGGTGTTACCGACGCCGTGAGATTGTCGATCGGGGGAGTCGTTGCTTCACCCTGCTGGTCGAGGATCTGCAGTTCGGCTTCGCGGTCGGGATAGCCGAGCGACAGCTTCATGAGAAAGCGATCGAGCTGACTTTCCGGGAGGGGATACGTGCCTTCGTGGTCGAGCGGGTTCTGCGTGGCGATCACCATGAACGGTCCCGCCAACGCGTGCGTGTCTCGGTCGACCGTGACGGTTCGCTCCGCCATAGCTTCGAGCAAGGCCGACTGTGTTTTTGGCGATGCTCGGTTGATCTCGTCCGCGAGAACAATGTTGGCAAAGACTGCGCCAGGGCGGAACTCGAACTCGCCGGAGCCACGGTTCCACAACGACATGCCAACGACGTCTGCGGGGAGGAGGTCGGGGGTGAACTGAATACGCCCGCTCGTTCCCCCGACCGTGGTCGAGATCGCTTTGGCCAGGGTCGTCTTACCAAGCCCGGGAGAGTCCTCTAATAGGACATGGCCTTCGGCGATCATCGACAGTACGGCGAGCTGAACCACGTCGTGCTTTCCGCGGATGACCGACTCGATGTTTTCGACGATGGACCGAAACAGAACAGAGAATGTTTCGGGCCGAGTTTGTTGGGGGGCAGTGGTCACCCGGTAGCTCCTCGATTTGAGCGTTGCCAATGATCAGCAGCGACAGAGCACATGGGCTCTGCCATCGCACTTCAAGAGTACCGGACGTGGAGCCTCGGGTTGGTCGCCAATAGGATTTGGCTCGTGAATTGGATGATCGGAAATGCAGTGGCGCTAGCGAAGCGGCCTGATTTGTGGCGAACTACGGCCCGAATCGCCCGGGTGCACGCCCCAGACGGCTGGTGGAAAGAAAAGCCTTACCTTCCAATTCCGGACGACTCGTGGATGGATTTTCGCCTCGAAACAGCGTTTGCTGATTCCGACGCGCACCCCGAACCGGATCAATTCATCGAGTATCTCGAATGGGCAAAGAGCTGGAAGTATCTCTGAGCCTGTGCTGCTGAACTGACGGTGCTGC
>CAYVHV010000001.1:125194-133965 GCA_964451305.1 uncultured Acidimicrobiales bacterium
CTGAACTGACGGTGCTGCAGGTCAGCCGATCGTCTGAAGCTCGTCGGTTACGGCGTCCATGATCTCGGTGGGGGAGTGAGGGATCCCGAACGCAGCATGTTCGAGGTCTGCGGCTGCTCGGGCGCGGTCTGTGCCGGGCACGTCGAGGAATTGGGCGTGTTGCTCGCCATCCCAGCGCCGCAGAATCGCAACCTGAATCCGTGACGCCTGCCGGGTTCGTCGCTGTGACATGCCGACAAGCTTTTTGCCGTCGACGGTCAGCTCTCCGGGCCCGAGGCTCGCAAAGCAGATCTTTCTCGACCACTCGTTGCTGACCAGGCGGCCCGTATGACGTTCTGTTTCGACATCGAGGGAGCGCAGCGCCCGCTGGCATGCAGTTCCTAACCAGTCGAAAGAGCGCCCAACATCGGCGTCCCAAAGGGGATCGGTCGACGGGAGCACGATATCGAACCAGACGAGGTCGTCGAAACTGACGAGGACAGCGCCCCCACCGCTCCGTCGCGACGTCAGTCCAATGCCAGCAGAACGGAGCGCATCGTGGTCAACGTCGTTCGCCGACTGGCTACTGCCCAATACGAGGGTGGGTTCTGCGCTGAGCTGCGGAACCCAAAGCGACCGCTCCGCAGTATCGAAGGCCCGCGCATGGAAGTCGCCAGGGTCTTCGTAAATGGCCTGCGGGTCGAAGCTCATGACCTCAGCCTACGGACAGATCGTTGGCTGGCGAACCGGGGTGAGAGCAGCTCCCATCGGGAACGAATTGCACCCAAAGGCGAAAAAAGCTGGGTAGAGCTGACACTAGGTGTCCTCAGCTGACATTTTTGGAGCGTCGAGAAGTGATATCTATCTAAAATCTTGATAAATCAGGGATATCTAGGACCATTTCTCTGGGTACAAGCGTTCGAGTCTAGTCCAATTTTTTGGGACTTCCACTCAATAATGGGATCGATTTGCCGAAAGTTGGCAAAAGATGCTTGCCTAGTGGGGGCAGGTGTCATAAAGTGTCAACTCATGGAGTACGGCACCCCGCACACGAAACAGAACGAGGAGGAGAGCAGTGTTCGTCGACAACTACGAGCGCTCCCTCGACTCGAAGTTCAGAATCGTGCTTCCGAAGAAGTTCCGTCTGGCGTTGGGACCTCAGGTCTTCCTCGCCCGTTCGGACAATTCCCTGGCCGTGTACTCCGAGGAACAGTTCAGGGAGACCAGCCAGCGATTAATCGACCTCGATCGAGCGGGGGAAATTCCTCGCCAAGTTCGGTTGGCTTTCGCAGCATCGACCGTCTCGGTCGAGCCGGACGACAAGACCGGGCGAATCACCCTTCCCCAGAAGTTGCGCGAGTACGCCAACCTGACCGACGAAGTGATCGTCGCGGGCGTACTCACCCATGTGGAGATTTGGGACAAAGCAGCGTTCGAGGCACTCGAGGAGTCGCACATCGACGTGGTGCAGCAGCAGTTCGAAGCCGGCGGATCATTCAACTAACGGAGAAGACCTAACAAGGACACAACACGAGCATCGCTCGTTCATTGACAGTCTCCCGATTGGCAGATGGAAGGCCCCTACTCCGCCCGCTTGCCATCAGCTCGATCAGGGGAGAAATCCTGACGTGCGCCCGCTGATCGGGGGACTGTCAATGACCGAGAGCAACACCCGCAACGCCCGGCGTGCACGCTCTACCCATCGACCTCCTCGAAGCGATCGAGGATAGATGTTCCCGCAACACCTCTACTTCTGGCTGCCCTTTTTCATGACGAACTCCAACACTTTCGATCACTCGCCGGTAATGGTTGAGCAGATCGCGGAGCTCGCGGCGGATTTGCCGACTGGGGTCTTTGCCGACCTCACCCTCGGCGGTGCTGGTCATGGAGTTGCGGTACTCGACGCCAACGATGATCTTTCACTGTTCGGTGTGGACCAAGACGATATGGCGCTGGCGGCTGCCGGAAGCCGATTGGCGCCATACGAGTCACGAGCAACCTTGGTGAAGACTCGATTTGATGGTGCCGCCGACGCACTCCGAGACGCCGGCCACGACGAGGTGTCCGGCTTCCTCATGGACCTCGGTGTCTCATCGCCGCAACTCGACCTCGCCGAACGCGGCTTCAGCTACCGCAACGATGGCCCCCTCGACATGCGCATGGATACAACACAGGCGCAGACCGCTGCCGATGTCGTCAACGGATATAGCGTGGGCGAGCTCATCGATGTTCTCGTGTCCTACGGCGACGAGCGGCACGCGAAGAGAATCGCGCACGCGATCGTCGACGGCCGCCCCTTTACCTCGACAGCGTCACTCGCCGAAACAATCGCCGGAGCGCTTCCCGCCGCCGTCCGCCGAAAGAGCACCGGCCACCCTGCCAAGCGTTCCTTTCAAGCAATCCGGATCGAGGTCAACGACGAGCTGGCCATCCTCGGCGACACCGTCGATTCGATGGTCGACATGCTCTCCGCCGGAGGTGCAGGCTTTGTCCTCACGTACCACTCGGGCGAAGACCGAATCGTGAAGGACCGTATGCGCCGCACGATCGAAGCGGGGGCTCTAGCGGGCATGGCGCCACAGTCGGACTATCGGTGGCTTTGGCGCGGCGCTCGGACCCCAAGTGCCGATGAGGTCGAGGCAAACCAGCGGGCGCGCTCAGCCCGACTTCGCGCCATCACACGAGTTCCTGAGACAGCGGGTGTGTCGTGAAGAAGAAATTTCCAATCTTGCAAAACCCATCCGGGGTGATGTTCCCGGTCGTTGCGGTCGTCGTCGTGTTTGGATCATTGCTCGGCATCGTCATCGTCCAAACCTTCATCGTGCAGAACCGTGTTCAGCTGGACACGATCAGCTCCGAACTCAGCGCGGAGCAAGCCTTGAACCAAGAACTCCGACTCGAAGTGATCGAGCTTGAGTCGCCGGAACGAATTCTCGATACTGCGGTGCGCCGGCTCGGAATGATCCGCCCGGAAGAGCGCACGTACCTGCCGGGAATCGACCCGGACCTTCAAGCAATCCTGCAACCGCCAGCGACTGGCGACCCCTTTGGGCCAGCGCCATTGTCAGAAGAACTTGCCGAGCGGTTCGCGCTCGACGGTGACGAAGAGGTGGCGTCGTGACCGCAATGATCTTCAACCTTGTGCGCCAGCCGTCGCGCAGTGGTTTCTCCGGTTGGCGAATCGTCGTACTCGGTGCTGCAATCTGCCTCATCGGCATCGGCATGATCTACCGCTTGGTCTCACTCCAGGTTCTCGAACCCGAACGTTTCGTCGAGCACGGAGAAAGCCAGCGCATTCGAACAGCTGCACTCGCGGCCGAGCGAGGCTCGATCGTCGATCGCAATGGTGTCGAGCTCGCCGTCTCCACTCCACGAGAGAGCATTTGGGCAGACCCCCGCCTGATCACCGACCCCGAAGGAACCGCAGCACAGATCGTCGCGGTTGCGGGTGGCGATGCAGAGCAACTCACCCGCCGGCTCTCGAACGAAGAGGCCAAGTTCGCCTGGATGGCCCGCCAGCTCGACGACGATGTCGCCGAGGCGATCTTGAGTCTCGACCTGCCCGGTATTTACGCGACCGAGGAACAGGCGCGTATCACCCCATCCGGAAGCGACGTCGCCCGCGGCATCCTCGGTCGGACCGATGTCGATGGCATTGGCCTGTCCGGGCTCGAAGCCCAATACGACGAGTTCTTGACCGGCGAGTCTGGACGCATCGTCGTCGAACGAGGACTTGCCTCCGGTGGTGCACAAGCGGTCACAATCCCCGACGGCGAATACGAGTTGATCGCCCCAACCGCAGGCGATTCGCTCGTGCTGACACTCGATCGAACCGTGCAGTTCGAAGTCGAGAACCTGCTGCGTCGAACCGTCTCTGACTCCGGCGCAGAATCGGGCACCGTCATCGTGTCCCGTACCGCGACCGGCGAGATCCTCGCGATGTCGACCGTGGCTCGCAACAACGACGGCAACGTCGTTGTTTCAGGTGAGAACAGGGCCGTCACGTGGATCGTTGAACCCGGCTCGATCAGCAAGCCACTCGCTATTGCCGCCCTCATCGAAGAAGGGCTTATCGATTCGAATACCACGGTTGAAGTAACCGATGAACTCGAGATCTACGACCTCGTCGTGACCGACAGTGTCCGTACCGACCAAACCGTCATGACCACCGCCGACGTTTTGCGCAACTCGTCGAACGTGGGCGTGGCGTTGCTCGTCGATCGCATCGGCGATGAGACCTTTCACCAATACCTCACCGACTTCGGCCTCGGTTCGCCGACCGAGCTCGATTTCCCCGGAGAGTCTTCGGGCATTCTGCACCCCGAAGAGGAATGGTCGGGAATCTCGCGGCCCCAAGCGGCGATCGGGTACGGCTATGCCGCAACGCCACTCCAGATGCTTCGCTCGTACAACGTGTTTGCAAACGGTGGGGTCATCGTCGAGCCCCACCTCGTGGCCGGTATTCAGGACGCCGAAGGCGACCTCGAAATCGTGAGCCCTCGCGAAGGTCGACGAGTGATCTCCGAAGAGACCGCACGAGAAGTCACGTCGCTGCTCGCAGGCGTGGTTAGCGAAGGCGGCACCGGCGTGCTCGCGTCGGTTCCCGGCTACCAGATCGCGGGAAAAACCGGAACCGCACTCATCGCTCAGCCCGGCGGCGGCTACCGAGACGAATTCGGTGAAGTGCACCTGCTCACCAGCTTCGCTGGCTTCCTTCCAGCCGCCGACCCAGAGCTGTCGATCGTGGTCATGATCGAAGAACCAGAAGGTGAAGCCTCGGGTGGACGGATCGCCGCTCCGCTCTTCGGCGAAATCTCGAACTTTGCGCTCCAGCACTTCCGCATCCCGCCGGCTGAATCGGTCGTCGATGTCGGGTAGGTACGAGCGCTCTCTGATGGACCTCATCACCGAGGTCGATGCGCGAGCTCCCGGCCTTATCGAGAACGCCGCTGCCCTCGTCGGGGCGGCGGATTCAGACGTTTTGGTCTCGTCGATCACTCAAGACAGCCGCAACGTCGGGTCCGGCAGTCTTTTCTGCGCGATTCGAGGCCAAACCGCAGATGGGCACGACTACCTCGAATCGTCGGTCGAGGCCGGAGCTGTCGCTGTGCTGGTCGAGCGCGTTCATGATGGCATCGACCCCGCCGTCCAGATCGTGAGCGCGGATACCCCACGGGCGACCGGGTTTCTGGCTGCGGCGCTCATGGGCCAACCGGCAGATTCGCTATCACTCGTGGCCGTCACCGGCACGAATGGAAAGACTTCGGTCGTGACGATCCTCGCTCACATCGTAAATGCGTGTGGGGGAGTGGCGGCCTCGATGGGAACACTGACCGGTGCACTTACCACCGCTGCTGCTCCGGATTTTCACGCAGCACTCGCGGGGCACAAGGACGATGGCGTAACGGTCGTCGCTGCTGAAGTCTCGTCACATGCTTTGGATCAGAAACGGATCGCTGGAGCGAACGTCGCGGTCGCTGCGTTCACGAACCTCAGCCAAGACCACCTCGACTATCACTCCGACATGGAGGACTACTTCGAGGCGAAAGCTCGGCTCTTCGGGGCCGAGTACGGTGCGGACGCCGTCATCGATGTCTCCGATGAGTACGGTGCTCGCCTCGCCCGGATGGTCGAACAATCCAGCGTCGAGGGGACTGCTCTGGTCCGCGTGGCTGGCGATGATATTGCGCACGCAGGAACGCTCAACGAGGGCTCATCGACATTCATCTGGCGCGATCGAACGATCGAACTTCCGCTCGGGGGAGCGTTCAGCGTCAACAACTCGATCCTTGCCGCCGAGGCTGCTTTTCTCCTTGGATTCGAGGTCGATGCGGTCGCGGCCGCCTTGGGTTCGGTTCCTCCGGTGCCTGGACGATTCGAGTCCGTCGACGCCGGCCAACCCTTTGCGGTGGTCGTCGATTATTCCCACACTCCGGCGAGCGTCGCTGCAGCCGTGGAGAGCGCCCGTCAGCTCACGACTGGTTCGGTGATCCTCGTCTTTGGCGCGGCGGGCGACCGTGACCCGGGAAAGCGGCCATTGATGGGCGAGGCTGCCGCCGCAGCGGATCGTCTTTTTGTTACCTCTGACAACCCTCGGACCGAGGACCCTGCAAAGATTGTGGCCGAAGTGGTTGCTGGAATCCCGGAGCACGATGACGTCCACGTTTTCGTCGATCGGTCCGAAGCCATTTCACATGCCATCTCGGGTGCAGCACCCGGAGATATTGTCGTCATTGCGGGGAAAGGCCACGAGGATTATCAGATCGTGGGAACAACTCGCACTTACTTTGATGACCGTGTCGAGGCGCGCCGTTCATTGGCCGCTGCGGGATGGGAGACTGTGGCGTGATTCGTCTTCTCATCGCCGCGGCCACCTCGGTGACGCTCTCGCTGTTCGGTACTCGTTTCCTCATCGACTTCCTGACCAAGGCAAAGGTTGGTCAGCCAATTCGTGAGGATGGGCCCGAGGGCCATCAGGTCAAAGCCGGAACCCCGACGATGGGTGGTATCGCCATCCTCTTCGGCGCGTTCTTCGGGTATATCGCTGCCGACATCGCCAACCTCTTTGGCGTCGGCACGTCGATCATCTTCACCCGTACCGGGCTCATCTTGATGGGCACGATCATCGCGACGGGCATGGTTGGATTCCTCGACGACTGGATCAAGATCTCGCGCGAGCGAAACCTGGGACTGAACAAGCGGGCCAAGGTCATTGGTCTGGTGTCGGTGGCGGTGGCTTTTGCTGTTTTGCTCACCACCTTCACGAACGTGCATACCGAGCTCTCATTTGTTCGTTTCGATTCGATCGGGTTTGACCTCGGCCGTGTTGGCTGGTCGCTGTGGGCAATCCTGCTCCTCCTCGCAACCGCGAACGCCGTCAACCTCACCGACGGCCTCGACGGGTTGGCATCGGGCGCAGCGATTCTGAACTTCGCCGGCTACACGTTTATTGCGTTTTGGGCGTTCCGTCATCCAAACGACTACGACATTCCACACGCACTGGACCTCGCCGTCATCTCGGTATCGATGCTCGGCGGTTGCGTTGGGTTTCTGTGGTGGAATGCTGCTCCCGCACAGATCTTCATGGGAGATACTGGCTCGCTCGCGATCGGAGCGGCGCTCGCTGGACTTGCGATCACGACAAACACGCACCTGCTGTTGCCCATCATGGGAGCGATCTTTGTCGCCGAGACCGTCTCGGTGATCCTGCAGGTC
The DNA here is from genome assembly GCA_964451305.1 of uncultured Acidimicrobiales bacterium. Taxonomy (GTDB): domain Bacteria; phylum Actinomycetota; class Acidimicrobiia; order Acidimicrobiales; family SHLQ01; genus SHLQ01. Next base: position 132,389 of record CAYVHV010000001.1, read on the forward strand.
GGGGTCTTCAAGCTTCGCAATGGCAAGCGGCTCTTCCGAATGGCGCCGATCCATCATCACTTCGAACTTGCGGGGTGGCCGGAGACTCGCGTCATCATCCGCTTCTGGCTCCTGACAGGCCTGACCACCGGAGCTGGCGTCGGCATCTTCTACTGGGACTCGATCGTGCAAGGAATCACGGCATGAGCACCCCGATCGCTGCCGGAGAGACCGCGGTCGTGCTCGGTCTCGGCATCGCCGGACGAGCCGCGGCTACGGCACTCGCACGTCGTGGCATCACCGTCGTGGCGGTCGACGATCGTCCAACCGCTGCCACGCAGACGTTCGCGGAGGACCTCGGTTGCCGGCTCATCACCGACGCAGACAGCGCAACCTTTGACGACCTGTTCGCCAGCGCAGCGCTGTTTGTGCCGAGCCCTGGAATCCCAGAACACCACGTGGCCTTCGCAGCCGGTCGCAAGGCGGGAGTTCGCAAAGTCTCCGAGTTCGACATTGCTCGCTGGTACGACGAACGGCCGATCGCTGCCATCACCGGCACCGATGGAAAAACGTCGGTGACGATGTTGACCGTCGCGATGCTCGAAGCATCCGGGGTCTCCGCCGCCGCGGTCGGCAACACAGAAGTCCCGCTCGTCGAGGTGATCGATTCTCCCGAGTTCGACGCATTCGTTGTGGAGGCATCATCGTTTCGGTTGGGACACAGCGAACAGTTCTCTCCCGTCGCGGCTGCCTGGCTGAACTTCAGCCCCGACCACCTCGATGTTCACGAGTCGCTCGAACACTACGAACTGGCAAAGGCGCGGATCTGGTCAGATCTTCCCGCTGGCGCGCTCGCCGTCGCTCCGATCGATGACGCGACCGTGCGCTCGCATCTTCCCGAATCCGACGATGTCGATGTCGTGATCGTGAGCAAGGAATCCGCGCCCGAAGCAAACGCGTTCGTGGAGGGCGGCCGGTTGATCGTCGACGGTACCGATGTGGCTCCTGTCGATGCGTTGCCTCGAAGCTTCGACCACGACATTACGAACACCTTGGTCGCAGCCGCGCTGGCAATGCGTCTTGGCGCAACACCTGCGGGTATCGAAGAGGCCGTGCGTAACCACGAGCTTGCACCGCACCGCATTCAACACGTCACCGATATCGATGGTGTTGGGTTCTACAACGATTCGAAGGCGACGGTCCCACATGCGGTGGTGACAGCGATTTCTGGATTCGACTCGGTGGTGCTGGTCGCCGGCGGCAAGAACAAGGGCCTCGATCTTTCGGAGATGGCCGATGCATCGGATCGAGTGCGTGCGGTTGTTGCGCTCGGCGATGCAGCCGATGAGGTGGTCGGTGCGTTCCAAGGCGTGAGGCCGGTGCATCGGGCTACGAATATGGATGATGCGGTGCAGACCGCGGCGACCCTTGCCGAAGATGGCGACGTCGTGTTGCTGTCGCCTGGGTGTGCCTCATTCGATCAGTACGAGAACTACGGCGCACGAGGCGACGATTTCATTCGAGCAGTACGAGAATTGGAAGTTTCACGGTGACACAGTCGACTCGGCGTAAGAGCGCAACACCTGCGAAGCAGCGCA
>CAYVHV010000001.1:134065-141584 GCA_964451305.1 uncultured Acidimicrobiales bacterium
CCGCGAAGCAGCGCACTCCTGCGAAGCAGCGCAGTACCGCGGCGCGGCCCACCCGGGCGATCTCGTCGAAGAAGACGGCAGCGACCACCAACCGGCGTTCCACGGCCTCGCGTGCACATACGCACAAGGCGCAGGCCGGTTCACGGCGGTCGCGTGCGAACAAGCGGGTCGGCGTCAGCTCGACGCCGTTCATCATCTTGGCGTCGCTCGTGGTCTGCTTGTCATTGCTCGGCCTGACCATGGTGCTGTCGGCCTCGTCGGTTACCTCGCTAACCTCGACCGGCTCCCCGTGGGGCGAGTTCCGATCGCAAGCGATGTGGCTCGGCCTCGGCACGGCGGTGCTGCTCGTGGCGACGCTGATCGACTATCGCCTGCTTCGCAAACTCACCATCCCGTCGTTGGTGATTGCCTTCGTCTTGCTCGCGCTCGTTCTCGTCCCGAGTATGGGCGTCTCGGTCAACGGTGCACAGCGTTGGTTGAAGCTCGGCCCGGTCCAATTCCAGCCGTCGGAGGTCGCAAAGCTCACGCTCGTGCTCTTCGCCGCCGACAACTTGGCGCGTTCAAAACAGGTGGACATCCACCGCTCGCTTAAACCAATCCTCGCGGTGCTCGTGGTGTTCGGCGCGTTGATCTTGCTGCAACCAAACCTTGGAACCACGATCATCTTGTTCGTGATTGGAATCGCCGCGTTGTTCGCAAGCGGGGTTCGGTTGAGCGCAATCGCAGCTATCGGCGGTCTGAGCGCCGTCGGTGCGAGCTTGCTCGCATACCTCGCTCCCTACCGTCGGGACCGACTCCTCGCCTTTATCGATCCGTGGAACGACCCCCTCGACGAGGGCTGGCAGACGATCCAATCGTTGGTTTCGGTCGCCAACGGCGGCGTCACTGGTGTCGGCATTGGCGAAAGCCGAGGCAAGTACGGCTTCCTCCCCGAAGCGCACAACGACTTCGTCTTTGCGGTCACCGCAGAAGAGTTTGGTCTCGTCGGTGCCACGGCGGTCGTACTCGGTTACGTCGTCTTCGGCGTCACCGCTCTGATCGTCGCTCGAGAAGCCGACCGATTCGGCGCGCTGCTCGTCATCGGTGTGACGTCATGGATTCTCGTGCAAGCCTTTATCAACATCGGCGCCGTCCTGGGCGTGCTGCCAATTACCGGCGTGCCACTGCCGTTTATGTCCGCAGGCGGAACTTCGCTCGTGACGACGATGGCCGGTGTCGGTCTCGTACTCAACGTCGCCCGCAAGAATCGCTAGCCGAGAGACGAGTCTCAGATCGTGCCTAGCTCGAACACATCCAGTAGTGAAGTTCTGATCGTCGGTGGCGGAACGGCAGGCCACGTGTTGCCCGGCGTCGCTATTGGCCAAGAACTCGTGCGTCGCGGACTCGACGCAGACGTCATCCATTTCGTTGGTTCCGAACGTGGCGTTGAGCAAAACCTCGTGCCCGCGGCTGGCTTCCCGCTCACGCTTTTGCCCGGCCGGGGTATTCAACGAAAGCTCACCACCGACAACATCGGCGCCCTCGCGGGCTTGGCCCGTGCGTTCGTGACATCGTTCTCGCTTCTGCGTCAGCACAAACCCGATGTTGTCGTGGCGCTCGGTGGTTATGCGAGCGTGCCCGCTGGATTGTGGGCGGTGTTGCTGCGCGTACCCGTCATCGTGGCCGAACAGAATGCTGTGCCCGGGCTGGCCAACACGATTATTGGAAAGTTCGCGAAGGCGTGTGCAGTGTCATATGACGGCACCGACCTTCCGCGCTCGGTGTGGACGGGGAACCCGGTTCGCCCCGAAATCCTTGCGGTGGCGAACGGCGCGACTACACGAACGGCCGCTCGTGCGTCGATCGGTGTTGACGAAGCCAAGACTCTTGTCGTCGTCTTTGGAGGATCGCTCGGAGCGCGCACGATCAACAACGCCGTCGTGGGAGCGCTTCCAGATCTGGCCGACCGTGGCAACCTTGAGATTCGCCACATCATCGGCAAGCGCGACTTCGCCGACGTGACATCTCGCGCCCACGTCGATCCCGCCGCTGGCCTGACGTACACCCCGATCGAATACGAGAACGACATGGCCAGCGTCTACGCCGCGTGCGACCTCGTGGTGTGCCGAGCGGGAGCGACCAGCTGCGCCGAGCTCGCCGTCACGGGAACACCTGCCGTACTCGTCCCGCTTCCGGGAGCCCCCGGCGATCACCAGACGGCGAACGCTCGCGCGCTCGAAGGGCCGGGCGGAGCCGAAGTTATCGCCGACGGCGAATTTGATTCTCGACGCTTTGTCGAAACGGTCACGCGCCTCATCGATGATCCGAACGCACTCGCTTCGATGGCGCAAAACGCACGCGCTGTGGGACGCCCCGACGCAGCCTCGGCCGTCGTGGATGTGGTGGAGGTTCATCGAGCATGACCGTCTCGACTCCGTTGGACCTGTCCGAACCAACCGACGTTCACCTCATCGCAATCGGCGGTGCCGGAATGGCGGCGATCGCCGAGCTGCTCCACGGCATGGGACACCGAGTTCGCGGCAGCGACATGCATGCGTCAGCCTCGATCGACCATCTTCGTTCGCTCGGAATCGATGCCATCGTCGGCCATGACGCGTCCAACGTGGTGATCGCCGATGACGCAGCAAGCGGTGCGTTGGCCAAGATCGCGGCGAAGTCGACGGCGGTCCCCGAAAGCAATGTCGAAGTCCAAGAACTCGAACGCCATGGTGTCGGCGTCCGTCATCGCGGCGACGTGCTCGCAGCGATCGCAGCCCTAAAGAAGACCGCCGCGGTTGCTGGTACCCACGGAAAGACGACGACGACGTCGATGCTCGCCGTGATCTGTTCTCACGCGGAGACCGATCCGAGTTACATCATCGGCGGCGTCGTTCCCGACCTCGGCAGTGGCGCCCGATGGGGTGGTGGCGAGTGGTTCGTCCTGGAAGCTGACGAGAGCGATGGTTCTGGCTTTGGTCTTGGACACGAGGTTGGGATTGTCACCAACGTCGAGCGCGACCATCTCGAGTTCTACGGCGACGAAGCAAACATGGTTGAGGCGTTCCGCGGTTTTGTGGACGCCTCTCCGGTTGCGATCGTGTGCGCCGATGATCCAGGCGCTGCGGCACTCGCAGGTGGCTCTAACGTCGTGACCTACGGAACGGTTGAGTCCGCGACGTATCGGATGGATAACATCGAACGCGGATCATCGTCGATCACATTCGATCTCGTTCGAGCAGATGAGTTGCTCGGAACGATCCGAGTGCCGATGCCGGGTAAGCACAACGCGCTCAACGCAGCAGCTGCGACCGCCGCCGCGCTAGAGATGGGTATCTCGTTCGAGGCCGCTCGGTCGGCACTGTCCACCTTCGGTGGTGTCGGACGCCGTTTTGACGCTCGTGGAGAGGCCGGTGGCGTGACCTTCGTTGACGACTACGCACATCTCCCAACGGAGGTTCGCGCGGCGCTTGCCGCAGGGGTCGATGCTGACCATGACCGTTTGGTCGCAGTATTTCAGCCGCACCGCTACAGCCGCACTGAAACCGTGTGGGAGGAGTTCGAAGGGGCATTTGACGATGCGGACCTGCTCGTGCTCACCGACATCTACCCATCGGGAGAGGCCCCTCGGCCGGGAATTACCGGTGAGTTGATCGTCGAGGCGGCCAAGCGAAGCTCGGGCCACCCCGAGATCATCTACCACGCCGACCGAGAGTCCCTGCCTCGGGCGCTCGCCGAGATCCTTCAACCAGGTGATCTCTGCTTGACCCTCGGGGCCGGCGATCTGGTGAAGATCCCCGACCAAGTACAGCCGCTTCTCCTCACCGAGGACCGCGCGTGAGCGAACTCGACCAGATCGCGGCGTCGCTCAGTGACATCCCCGATGTCAGCGTCGAGCGCGAGGCTCCCGCTGGACCACTGTGCACCTATCGGGCCGGTGGCCCGATCAGCGTGCTCGCCCGGATCGAAACCGTCGACGCGCTCACCGTTGTTGCGGCCCTCTTGGCCGGAACCTCGCAGGATGAAGATCTCGCCGTAGGCGAGAGTGTACCGACGCTCCCGATCGGGAAGGGCTCCAATCTGCTGGTCGCCGAGAACGGTTTCGATGGGGTTGGGATACTCCTCGACGGCGCAGAGTTCAGCGCGATCTCCATCGATGGATTCACTATCACTGCCGGCGCTGCTGCTCCGCTCCCGCTCGTGGCTCGAGCGAGTGTCCGACACGACCTTCGCGGTTTCGAGTGGGCCGTGGGCGTTCCCGGAACGATCGGTGGTGGTGTTCGAATGAACGCTGGTGGACATGGCTCCGACATGGCGGCCAACCTCGAATCGGTCGAGGTCGTCGATCTTCGGCGTGGAGCTCGGCAAACGCTCGCTGCCACATCTCTCGAGCTCGGCTATCGAACCTCGAATCTTCGACCTTACCAGATCGTGACCTCGGCGACCTTACGTCTCGACCCAGCGACGAGCGACGAGTCGCCGGACGATACGACCCTCGGAGAGGCTGCGTTGAGCGACATCGTGCGCTGGCGTCGGGCCAATCAGCCAGGTGGGCAGAACGCTGGCTCGGTCTTCACCAATCCGCCGAATGACTCCGCCGGACGGTTGATCGACGTCGCAGGGTTGAAGGGCCGCCGCGTTGGAACTGCAGAGGTGTCGACGGTCCACGCGAATTTCATTCAGGTGGATCCCAACGGGTCGGCTGATGATGTGATGGCATTGATGCGGGAGATCGTCACTTCGGTGGAGGTGGCATCTGGGATTCGGCTGCACGCCGAGACACGCCTTGTTGGCTTTTCCGACGATGACGTCGCGTTCGTGCAGGCCGTGCCCGAGAACGAGCACTAGAGATACAGAGACCGAGTTTCGTGACACAGCAGTCAAACAACCCCACCCGCCGTCCGAAGCCGGGACCGCGTCCGCGCCCTCGCCCGAGTCCGGCTCCCCACGGGACGGTGCGTCGTCGAACCGGGTCGCCCACGAAGAAACAGCCCACCAAGAAACAGGCGCCCGCAGCGAAACGACCGCATGACCCAACGAGTATTCCGCAGCGAAAGTCCTCTCCGAAATCGGACCGGACATCCAACGAGGCAACGGCGGAGCGCATACAGGTCCGCTGGTGGCTCCTCGGGACGATAGCGCTCGTCGCGGCGATCGTTATCTCGGTCCTCGAAGCGCCGATGTTCGAAGCCCAGTCCGTGCAGCTCAGCGGCAATGCTCGCACGAGCGATGGTCTGGTCTTCGAGGCACTGGCGATTCCCGACGATCAAGCGCTCTTGCTCTACGACATCGACGCAGCAGAAGAGGCCGTCGCAGCCCTTCCGTGGGTTCGTGAGGTCGATATTGCCCGGCAGTGGCCGGGAACGGTGCAGGTGGTCATACGAGAGCGCGGGGTCGCTGCATCGATTGGGCTTCCCGACGGTACCGAATGGGTTGTGCTCTCCGAGGACGGCGTCGTCGTCGAGCGTCGCGCCACGCCGCCGGCCAACGTGCCACTCATCGTTGGTACCGACGCGATCGTCGGTGGAGCTCGAATCGGAGAACCCGTCGACGAAGCTCGCCATGCGCTCGAGGTCGCACTCGATGTGCCCGGACAGATCGATCCATGGATCACGACGTGGTCCCTCGATGACTCCGGATCCCTGACCGCAGAACTCATCGGCAGCGCACAAGCGAACTTCGGTGCCTTCGAGGATCCGCGGACCCAATTCGTGTCGCTCGCGTCGATTCTCAACGGCGGGGCAGAGCTGACGTGCCTCTCTCGAATTGACCTTTCGGTAGCCGATACACCGGTCTTGCACCGAGATCCTGCCTGTATTGCGCAGTCAGCCGAGCTCGGCTGAGCAACTTTCCTTGCGATTACGGGTAAAAAGACCCGCCCTCGTTTTGCATAATTGCTGAATCTGCGGTTTCCTTTCTCACGTGTGGTGCTCAACGCGCCACACAAAGCGAGTAGGGGTCGTGGGTGCACGATCGTGCAACCGGCTGTTCGTGCAGAGTCCAACGCAATTTGCGAACGGCACTGGCGGGCAGCCGGATGCAGATATACCCACACGGAACGCAGTCTTACGCGATGATCGGGACCGGAGGAACCAGGCCCAATGAATGAAACAGCTCAGAACTACCTAGCAGTAATCAAGGTGGTAGGCGTCGGCGGTGGCGGCGTTAATGCTGTCAACCGCATGATCGATGCCGGTTTGAAGGGCGTCGAGTTCGTCGCCGTCAACACCGACGCACAAGCGCTCTTGATGAGCGATGCCGACGTCAAGCTCGACATCGGACGCGACCTGACCCGCGGACTCGGCGCAGGTTCGGACCCAGAGGTCGGCCGCCAAGCAGCCGAAGATCATCACGACGAGATCGAAGCAGCCATCTCCGGCGCCGACATGGTGTTCATCACCGCCGGCAAGGGTGGCGGCACCGGGACCGGAGCAGCTCCCGTCATCGCAGAGATCGCCCGCGGCTGCGGCGCACTCACGATCGGCGTCGTTACTCGTCCGTTCGGCTTCGAAGGCCGCCGTCGAGCCGTGCAAGCCGAACAAGGCATCCAGCGCCTCAAAGAAAACGTCGACACCCAGATCGTCATTCCAAACGACCGCTTGCTCACCGTTTCCGACGAAAAGACCTCCGTACTCAACGCCTTCAAAATGGCCGACGAAGTACTCCTCCAAGGCGTTCAGGGTATTACCGACCTGATCACCACCCCAGGGCTGATCAACACCGACTTCGCCGACGTCAAGATGATCATGTCCGACGCCGGCTCGGCACTCATGGGCATCGGCTACGCATCGGGTGAAGGTCGAGCCCTCGCCGCTGCACGCGCCGCCATCAGCTCACCGCTGCTCGAAGCATCGATCGAAGGTGCACGAGGCATCCTGCTCAACATCTCCGGCGGATCAGACCTCGGCCTGTTCGAAGTCAACGAAGCCGCAGAAGTCATCCACGGTGTTGCCCACCCCGACGCCAACATCATCTTCGGTGCGGTCATCGACGATGAAATGGGCGACGACGTTCGAGTCACGGTTATCGCAGCAGGCTTCGAACGTTGGGACAACGGCGAAACCGCAACCACCAACGCTAGCCAAGGCACCGCAACAACGGTCGCCGACACATCGGCCATCACCTCTGGAAGCACCGGATCGGGATCGACCACACCAACGTCGACCGCGTCGAGCTTTAGCGTTGCACCCGTCGACGATGACGACGAACTCGAAATCGCTGACGTATTCGCCGACGTCGACGAGCCAGCAGACACCAGCCCCGCATCATCGGGCAGCGGCACCGCTGCTGGAAACGACGACGACGACTTCGACGTTCCGTCCTTTTTGCAATAGCGCTAGCTACGCGTTCGCCAGCGGCTCCGCCGCGATTTTGGCGAACGCTTCGCTAGCCTTTCGTCCCCTCCGGGGGCCGTTCATTCGCCACGGTATTGCGGCGGGCCTAGCGGCCCTTCGCAAACTGCGCCTTTTCCTTCCGCTCCGCTCCAGGAAAACGCTCCCATCATCACGGACGCTTTACGCCGGAGGCGGTGATTGGGTTTGCA
>CAYVHV010000001.1:141684-175447 GCA_964451305.1 uncultured Acidimicrobiales bacterium
AAAACGCTCCCATCATCACGGACGCTTTACGCCGGAGGCGGTGATTGGGTTTGCACCGGAGGCGGGCTTCGGGGCGTTGCTGTCGGATGCGGGGGTACGATCGTTCCATGGCTTCTCGGCTTCATTTTGTTCGTTCTGACGGGTCTGCGGTCGAGGTTGCGTGGACCGATACCTCCGACGGTGACTTTCATATCGATGCTGCGCCAGATGCGCTCAGCGAACGTCGCGCTCGTGTGATGGACGGCCACTGGGCCGTCGTGCGACAAGTCCATGGGAACGCCGTTGCAGAAGCTGGCGACGTGTTGGCAGCCGATACTGCTCCAGAAGCCGATGGGGTCATCACCGCAACGGTGGGCCAACCCATCTCGGTTCAAGGAGCCGACTGTGCACCCATCGCGTTCATCACCGACACCGGCCCGATCGGCGTGGCCCATGCCGGGTGGCGCGGGCTCGCCAACGGGATAATTTCTGAAGTACACGAACAACTCAACGGTCAGGACGCGACCATTGAACACGTCGTCGTCGGGCCGGTCATTTGCACGAATTGCTACGAATTCGGTGCAAGCGATCTCGATCAGGTCGCAGCCGAACTCGGAGATGTCGTACGGGCCACCACCCCCGAAGGAACTCCCGCGCTCGACATGCGTGCTGGAATCATCGCGGCCTTCGACGATATCGATGTCACCAACGTCGACTTCGTCGGCGGATGCCCATCGTGTGACAACACCGGATTCTCTCATCGGGCCCGCACCGATCCGCAACGCCATTGCCTCGTCGCCAGGCTCATCGACGATGAAGCGTCAGGTGAAGGAGCGCCATGACCGATCGAACGATGACCGTCCCCGATGAGGTGATTCGCGAACGGCTCGACGAGGTGCACAGCGCAATTGCTGATGTCGGGCGCCCAGACGTGCAGATCGTTGCCGTAACCAAAGGCTTCGATGCCACAGCGGTGCAGGCAGCGCGCCGACTCGGCTTGGACGCCGTGGGTGAAAACTACGCCCAAGAGATCGTAGAAAAGGCCGGCGAATTTGATGGACTGACCGTGAATTTCCTCGGACGAATTCAACGAAACAAGGTGCGAAAGGTCTGCGACTCGGTCGACCTGTGGCAGAGCGTGGCCCGCCCGGAGATCCTGAGCGAGATTGCCAAACGAACAACCGATGCCCGCGTCCTCATCCAGATTCAGCCGGCCGGGGACGATACGAAAGATGGCGTCCGGCCCGACGATCTTCCAGCGATGTTCGAGCTCGCAGACGAACTCGGGGTGACGGTCGCTGGCCTGATGACCATCGGGGTGCTGGGAGATCCCGAGGCGACCAAGCGAAGTTTCGGTGAAGTCGCAACGCTCGCCGACGAGTACGACGTCGAGATCACCTCGATGGGTATGAGTGGTGATTATCGCGACGCGTTGACGGCCGGAACGAGCATGCTCCGTCTAGGATCTGTACTCTTCGGCCCGCGCCCGACCTAGGCGTCGCCGACGTGCGATTCGGACCGCCGTAACCAACGTTGTAGTCTTGAAGTGAACTGGAGGTCCTGATGTCAGGCTTTTACAAAAAGGCAGTTGTTTGGCTTGGGCTGAACGAGGAGTACCCCGATACCGGTGTCGATGACGCCCACGATCGGGCGTCCTGGGAGGACGACGTGGCAGGGACCCCGAACGACCGCATGGCAACATATGAGCCAGGCCCACAACCGCAAGCCGCTGGCTCAAGTGCAGGCTCGCATGGAGCGAACCCGTTGAAACCAGCGCCACTCAGCCCAGAAAATTCATCGGGAACCGTTCGTGCGGTGCCGCTCGAAGACCCCTCCATCGCCAGTGGCCCGTCGTCGACCGGATCCGCCAGCTCAGGAACCGTCCGAGCTGTTCCGATGGCCAAGACGTCATCTCCCAAGGTGGTCATCCCCGAGTCGTTCAACAACGCCCAGGACGTTGCTGACATCTACAAAGACGGACACCCTGTTGTCGTCGACCTCACAAACGCTGAGCGTGACCTCGCTCGACGTCTGATCGATTTCGCAGCCGGCCTGTGTTACGGCCTCGGCGGAAAGATGGAAAAGGTATCGACCGACGTGTACCTGTTGATTCCCGATGGGGTAGAGGTCTCGGCTGCGGACCGCCAGAAGTTCTCTTAGCTTTTATTGCAGAGAGCGCTGGGCATGCCACAACTGCGCGCGGAGCGACACTAGTATCCGCGTATGGATTTGGTGCGTGAAATCAAAGATGTCCGCTTCACAATGGCCCACAAGGGTTATGACTGCGCAGCGGTTGACTCATACTTGGCAAAGTTGCGTGGAAACCTGACGCAGATCGAAGCTGACCGAGAGGCGACCGATCGCCGGATCTCCGATCTCGAAGAACAGATCGCAAACGGCGCCGGCAGCAGCGAAACCGAAGGCACCCTGCGGCGAACGCTCCTTCTCGCACAGCGGCTCGCCGACGAGACCGAAGCCGAAGCGACCGCAGCTGCGACCGAACTTGTCGATACTGCAACCGCCGATGCCGCAGCGCTTCGCGAAGCAGCCCAGGCGGAAAGCGATCAGATCCGTCGCGATGCAGCGGCCGAGGCCGAGACGCTCGTCAAAAATGCAAACGCCGAAGCAGCGACAACGCGTTCGGAGTTGAATGCGGAGCTCGCAGCATCAAAGGCCGAGGTAGAACGCATGGACTCGGTCATCAAGGCCGAAGCTGATGCAGCCCGCGAGGAGAGTCGGCAAAGGGCCGAGGCCGTGTTGGCCGAAGCCGAAACGGCAGGCCAAGAACGCGTCAAAGCACTCGAACTGACCGCACAAACCGAAGCTGCCGAGATGCGCGAGCCAATTCGCGCGGAAGTCGCAGAGCTCGAGGGTGTTCGCAGTCAGCTTCTTTCTGATATTGCGGACCTTGAATCGCATCTCGAAGCCCAGCGAACCCGCGTCAAGAACGCTGTCGAAGCGCTGCGCGTGGGTATGTCAGGTTCGATCGAAGATCTCGAGCGGGTGGCTGAGGACGACGAGCTGCTCGGCGTTCAGTCAGCACCGGAGACCTCGATGGCGAGCGGAAGCGATGTTGCTGCTGCGCCAGATATGGAGATCGTCGATCGCGTTCAGCAGGGGGCGCCCGATCAGCCGACCGTCGACGCTGTCGAAGAGGCAGCCTTGACCGACCTAGAGATCACCGAACCGCCAGCGGTCACGAACGATGCCGACGCCGCTGACGAGGTAACCACTGAAGAAGTGGTTGAAGAGACCGTCGTTGAAGGGGCGGTTGTTGAAGAGGCAGTTGTTGAAGAAGTAGCGATTGAAGAGCAGGTCGAAGACGTCGCTGTCGAGGATGAAGTAGTCGTCGAAGACAGCGCTGTTGAAGAGGACGCGATCATCGAAGATGAGGCCGCGACTGACGAGGCTGTCGTTGAAGAAGCGGTGATCGAAGAGGCCGCTGTCGACGATGCGGCAGAATGGGCTGAACCAGCCGACGAGAGCGATGGCGAGAACTCCGGTATCGGTGGGCTTGGAATGGTCGCCGGCACCGGCGCTGCAGCCACTGCTGGATTCGTGGCTGCTGATGTCATTGCCGACTCCGGGCCGGTCACCGAACCAATTCCTGTCGTAGGAACCGAAGTCGACTCAGACGGGGTCGAAGAAATCGCGCTTGATGAGACGGGTGGAGTCGAAGAGATCGAAGAGCTCGATGCCGAATCTTCAGAGCTCTTCGGAACCGAGATGGAGAGTGCCGAAGCGGCCGAAGAGATGGATGTCGAAGGCAGCGTCGAAGCAGGCTCGTTTGCGAAACGGTTCGCCGAGTCGCTCGACGTCACACCGATTCTCCGAAAGTAGTCGGGCGACTACCCACGCAGTTCTTCGGGCGCTGCTGTCGGAAAGTTCTCTCAACGCCCTAGAATGCTGCGCTCAAGAGCAGGCGGTGAACGCCAGCGTTGGGGAAGTGTGACGAAGCGCAGTTTGAAAATACCGTTCGGCGAGGCTGGGGAACGGCGGAATTTCCAGATTTAGCTTCAGGAAAGGTGTCATCGTGGCGACGAAGAAGACCGCAAAGAAAACTGCAGCAAAGAAGGCTCCAGCCAAAAAGAAGGCCGCAGCCAAAAAGGCTCCGGCGAAGAAGGCTCCAGCCAAAAAGAAGGCCGCAGCAAAGAAAGCTCCAGCCAAAAAGAAGGCTGCAGCGAAAAAAGCTCCCCCCAAGGAAACCACGGTGATCTCAGAAGTAGCCAAGGTAGATGAGGCTCAGGCCGCTGCCGCGAAGAAGCTGGCAGAACATCAGAAGCTTGCGAAGAAGAGCTTCACGAAGCCCTTCTTGAAGAAGCAAGAAGAGGAACTTCGTCGCGAGCGCGAGAAGTACATCAAGTCGGCCAAGTCCTACAAGGAAGAAGCCGACTCGCTCGTGCTCGACCGCGAGCCAGGCGACGTCCAATTCGATGAAGAGTCTGGCGAAGGCGACACCCTTGCAGTCGAGCGTGAACGCGACCTCGCGCTCAGCGCTTCAGCACAGCAAGCCGTCGAAGAGATCGACGCTGCGCTCGCACGACTCGATCAAGGGATCTACGGAATCTGCGTAGAGTCCGAACTCCCCATCCCCAAGGAACGCCTCGAGGCAATCCCATGGGCGAGCCAACGTGTGGAAGTCAAGGTCGGTGGCCTTGGACGTCGCTGAGTTGACCGACGAATCTCCCGGTCCTTTTCTCACGAAACAACAGGTAAGCGCGCGCCGTTGGCAGCTTTTTGCTGTCGGCCTCGTCGTCGTCATCATCGATCAGATCACGAAGATCATTGCGCTTCGAACACTCGACGATGGTCCGATCGAAGGCCCCTTCGGTTCAGCGTTCCGACTGATCTTTAACCGAGGTTCAGCGTTTTCGCTCGGCGAAGGCTTCGGCCCGATTTTCGGCGTTCTCGCGATCATCGTGACGATCGCGCTGTTTTGGATTGTTCGAAATATCGAGCAACGGTCTGTCGTCTTTGGGCTCGGTCTCGTCGGCGGCGGCGCGATCGGCAACGTCATCGATCGTGCATTCCGCGAGGGCAGCGACAGGATCCTCGGAGGAGCGGTGATCGACTTTCTTGAGGTGGGTTCATGGTGGCCGGTCTTTAACATTGCCGACGTTGCCATCGTGGTCGGCGGGTTTGCTGTTGCGCTCTTGAGTTCCCGATGATCGAAACCATCCCCGATCCCCTCGATGGGGAACGGGTCGACCGTGTGGTTGCGATGCTTATGGGGTTGTCGCGCTCCGCTGCTGCCGACGCCGTGGCGGAAGGGCTTGTTCTGCTCGACTCGGTCGCGGTGGCAAAGTCGTCAACACGGGTTGCAACGGGCCAAGAACTCGCCGTCGACGATTCGGTTCTCGACCCCGACGATGAGATCGCTTCAGACCCAGCGGTCTCGGTCAACCTCATCCATGTCGACGACCACGTCCTCGTCGTCGATAAGGCGGTCGGCCAGGTCGTGCACCCGGGAGCAGGCCACACGAGCGGCACTATTGCACAGGGAGTGCTTGCGCAATTCCCAGAAGTTCGCTCTGTGGGAGACCCAGATCGACCGGGGATTGTCCACCGTCTCGACAAGGGAACGTCGGGTGTCTTCATGATCGCCCGGACACAAGCGGCGTATGACTCGCTCACCGACCAATTGCGCGAGCGAAGTGTTTCGCGCCGGTACCTCACCGTTGGGTGGGGTCATCCCAAGACCCCGCGAGGCGTCATCGAAGCACCGATTGGCCGGGCGGTTCGAGACCCGACTCGCATGGTGGTTCGAGAAGATGGCAAACCGGCTCGAACGTCCTATTCGGTCGAAGCCACGTGGGCAGAGCCGAAGCTGAGCCTCTTCTCATGTGAACTCGACACCGGCCGAACGCACCAGATTCGTGTGCACCTCGAAGCGATCAACCATCCGGTCGTCGGCGATGGCCGATATGGCGGTGGGCGCGATCGCCTAGACATGGAACGCCCGGCGTTGCATGCGGCCGATCTTGGCTTTGACCATCCTGCTACCGGCGAACGGCTCAACTTCTCTTCGCCACTACCCGTTGACATGACCGACCTGCTGAACCGTCTTGGCGCCCCAGATTCAGGAGCCGTACCTACATGACTCCACAGATGGTGTTGCCCGACTTTGGCGGCCGATCGACGATCTCAGTCCTGCCCGCACTGACGTGGGGTGTGCCCTCTGAGACGATCCCCGATGAGATCGCCAGCGCTGAACGCATCGTCGTGCTTGTTCTCGATTCGTTGGGATGGGTCCAGATGCAGGAGCGTCTCGATCTGATTCCAAACTTGGCCGGAATGGGAGGCGGCGCTGCAACGACCGTGGCGCCATCGACGACCGCCGCTGCACTGACGTCGATATCGACCGGAGTTGCTCCTGGCGAACACGGCATCGTTGGATATCGCTTTCCGGCGGGCGGATCTGTGATGAATGCACTTCGATGGTCGAGCCCATCGGGAGACCACCGTTCGATTGTCTCCCCACACTCGGTGCAGGTTGCGCCGACGCTATGTGGGGGATCGTGGGATGTCGTAGGTGACAAGCAGTTCATCGGTTCGGGCTTTACCTCTGCATATCTAGGAGACGGGCCCTATCACGGCGTTTGGCATCCCTCTTCACTCGTGGCCGAGACACGTCGGCTGCTCGACGAGGGTCAGAACCGTGTGTACACCTACTACGACGGCTTGGATCATGTTGCCCACGTGCACGGCTTTGCTCACGAGCACTTCAATCTCGAGCTCGCGTTCTGCGACTGGCTCGTCGGTGCGATGCTCGAAGCAGTTCCCTCCGGGACTGCAGTGGTCGTAACTGCCGATCACGGACAGATCGATGCGCCCGACATGGTGCGCGTATCACCGGAATGTCTGGCGCTGACGGCGAACCGATCGGGGGAGCCTCGTTTTCGCTGGCTTCATGCAAAGCCAGGTGCCACAGACGATCTTGCGAGCGCAGCGCTCGAAACCCACGGTGATCAGGCATGGGTGCGAACCAAGGAACAGGTGATTGACGAGGGTTGGTTTGGTCCAACGGTGACCGACGATGCTGCGAATCGCCTCGGCGATGTTGCCCTTGTTGCCCACGCTCCCGTCGGTTTCGATGACCCGGGAGAACCGCATGCGGCGCGGCTGGTGGGCAGGCATGGCTCGTTGACCGAGGCCGAAATGCTCGTTCCGGTCGTGCACGCGCTCGCCTGAAATCACGGTCTGTCGCAATACCTCGGTGTTCCGAGTTCCCGACCGAGTTTCGCCGGTGTAGTTTGAAAGTCTCACGCGCGCGGAGACCGATCGAGGAGCGATGGCAGGGTCCTTTACCCACCTTCACGTACATACCGAATTCTCGATGCTCGACGGTGCTTCGCGCCTCGATGACCTCGTCGCTGCTGCGGCGGCCGATGGGCAACCGGCGCTCGGGATTACCGACCACGGAAACATGTACGGCGTTCTCGACTTTTACAAATCGTGCAACAAAGCTGGTATCAAGCCAATCCTCGGGACCGAGGCCTACATGGCCCACACGCACCGGTCCGAACGTCCGAGCCGTCGAGGCAAGATGGACGATTCGGGCGGTTCGACCGACGGTGGCAAGAAGATCTACTACCACTTGATTCTGTTGGCCGAGAACAACACCGGCTATCAGAACATGATCCAGCTCGCGTCGAAGGCGTTCATGGAGGGCTACTACTACAAGCCCCGCGTCGACTGGGAGCTGCTCGATCAGCACTCCGAAGGGATTATCGCAACGACGGGCTGCCTCGGCGGCCAGGTCCTGCAGGCACTCCTGGCAGGAAACTTCGATGAGGCCGTGCAACGCGCTGGCAAGCTCCAAGACATCTTTGGGCGAGACAACCTGTTCATCGAGTTGCAGGATCACGGCATTCCCGAACAGATCCGCACAAACCCACAACTGCTCGAGATCGCAAAGAAGCTCAACGCACCGATCCTTGCGACCAACGACAGCCACTACACCCACCAGGTCGATCATGCAGCCCACGACGCTCTGCTGTGTGTGCAGACCGGTTCGTTGCGCTCTGACCCCGACCGATTCAAGTTTCACGGCGATCAGCACTACCTCAAGACCGCGGCCGAAATGCGCGAGATGTGGCGCGAGGTCGAGGTTGCGTGCGACAACAGTCTCTGGATTGCCGAGCGCTGTAACGTCGAGATCGAATTCGGCGAACCACAGCTGCCGAGTTTCCCACTGCCGCCAGGCTTCAAAGACGATGACGAGTACTTGCTTCACCTGACGATGGAAGGAGCGAAGAAGCGTTGGGGAGACACGATTCCCAAGGAGGCTGAAGAGCGGCTGCTCTTCGAGCTGAAAGTCATCAGAGATATGGGCTTCTCGTCGTACTTCATCATCACGTGGGACCTCATCAAGTACGCCAGGGATAACGGCATTCGTGTCGGTCCAGGACGTGGTTCAGCCGCTGGTTGCGCGGTTGCGTACACGTTGTGGATCACCGACCTCGATCCAATCAAGTACGACCTGCTCTTCGAGCGCTTCTTGAACCCATCACGTATCTCGATGCCAGATATCGACATGGACTTCGACTCTCGGTACAGAGACCAGATGATCCGGTACTGCGCCGAACGCTACGGCCGAGATCACGTGGCCCAGATCGTGACGTTCAGCCAGATCAAGGCCCGCGCTGCGGTTCGCGATGCCGCCCGCGTGCTCGGGTATCCGTACGCGGTGGGGGACAAGGTCGCAAAGGCGATGCCGCCGCTCATCATGGGCCGCGATACTCCGCTCCAGTACTGCTTTGAAAAGCACCCCAAGTACGAGGGTGGCTACGCCCAAGCGGGCGATCTCCGTGACATGGTCGCGAGCGAACCGATCGTCGCCGAGGTCGTCGAGGTAGCAAAGGGACTCGAAGGACTCCGACGCTCGGACGGCATCCACGCGGCGGCCGTGGTGATTACCAAGGACCCGCTGACCGACTACCTGCCAATTCAGCGCAAGCCCGAGTCGGGCCAAGACCCAGAAGACGCACCGGTCGTTACTCAGTATGAGATGAACAACGTCGAGGAACTCGGCTTGCTCAAGATGGACTTCCTCGGTCTGCGCAACCTCGACGTCATCGACGACACGTTGCGGATGATCGAAGAGAATCACGACTTCGCTCTCGATATCGACAACGTCGACCTCGAGGATCAAAAGACATACGAGTTGCTCCAGCGTGGCGACACGATCGGCGTTTTCCAGCTGGAGTCGACGCCCATGCGTGCGTTGATGAAGTCGCTCGGACCAACCGAGTTCGAAGATGTCGCCGCCCTCGTGGCGCTCTATCGGCCAGGTCCGATGGAAGCGAACATGCACAACGATTACGCCGATCGCAAGAACGGTCGTCAGGAAGTTTCATTCCTGCACGACGATGCCTCGGAGATTCTCGGTGACACCTACGGCCTGATGATCTATCAGGAATCGATGATGCGTGTGGCCCAGAAGTTCGCCGGCTACTCGCTCGCCGACGCCGACTCGTTGCGCAAGGCCTGCGGCAAGAAGATCCGCGAGGTTATGCAAAAGGAGAAGGCCAAATTCGTCGATGGATGCGAGACCACCGGCTATGGCCGTCCGCTCGGCGAGGAGTGGTGGAAGATCATCGAGCCGTTCGCCGACTACGCCTTCAACAAGAGCCACAGCTACGGCTATGGCTTTGTGGCGTTCCAGATCGCATATCTCAAGGCGCACTATCCGGTCGAATACCTCGCTGCGCTGCTGACGTCGGTGAAGGGCAGCCTGGAGAAGGCAGCGATCTACCTCAACGAATGCCGTGTGATGGGCATCAACGTGGTTGTGCCTGACATCAACCGCGCCCGAGTTGATTTCCACCCAGAACCCGACATGTCGGGAGAGACCTTGGGTGAGGTCATCTTTGGCATGTCGGCGGTGCGAAACGTCGGCGAAGCGTTGGTCACGCAGATCATTGCCGAACGCGACGCCAACGGTCCTTTCGAGAGTTTCCTGAACTTTGTCGAGCGCGTTGACTATTCGGTTCTGAACAAGCGAACGATCGAGTCGCTGATCAAAGGCGGAGCGTTCGATTCGCTCGGCCACCCTCGGAAGGGACTACTCAACGTCTACGAGCTGATCATCGACCGCACGGTGGCATCTCGCAAGGACCATGACATTGGCGTCTCGACCCTCTTTGGAAGTTTGGGCGACGAACCAACCTTCGATGACCGTCCCGAGATACCCGACATCGAGTTCGACAAGATGCCGAAGCTGGCTAACGAGAAAGAGATGCTCGGTCTCTACATTTCGGATCATCCAATCCTCGGATATGAGACAGCGCTCCAGCGTCGATGCGACAAGACGGTCGGTGCGCTCGAGGACGAAGCCGATGGAGCATTCCTGCGTGTCGGCGGCGTCATCACCAACCTGCAGAAGAAGTGGACCCGCAAGGGCGATCTCATGGCGATCTTCGAACTCGAGGATCTCGAAGGATCGATCGAGGTCATGGTGTTCCCGCGAACGATGAACGAGCACGGCCATAAGCTGATCGACGATGCGATCGTCGTGGTGCGCGGTCGGCTCGATGGCAAGGATGACATTCCAAAGTTCATTGCTCAGGACCTCGAGATCTTCGACTCGTCTCAGATGAGCGAGAGCACGCCACTGCGACTGCGCTTGCCAACCCACGCGCAGGATCCGGGCACGTTGGATTCGTTGAAGTCGCTACTCGAAGATCACACCGGCCATTCGGAGGTGTTCTTGCACCTTGATGGCAAGCAGGTCATTCGTCTACCGGAGAGTTATCGAGTTGAGACCGGAAATGGGTTGGTCGCCGAGCTGCGAGTGCTTCTTGGCCCCGATGCCGTCGTCGTCTGACCAAACTGTGGGCGCGCACAAATGACTTTTGTTCTCGGTTTGCGTTTTCGGTGATTGTTGACTGGACTATTACTCGGTTCTAAACAACGGGGCGCTACCAAATGGCACTAGAAGTAGAAACGAAAGATTGCAACACACTCAGCGACTCGGAGCTCTCCGAGATGGCTGATCTGTGCGCAGAATCACCGCTCCCTTACGAGGTCGGTGAGCTTTCGAAGCAAGCCGAAGAATGGGTCTTGTGCTGTGTTGCTCAAGACGGTGGGCGCCTCAAGGGCTTTGCGTACTACACGCTTGAGCGCATCGGCGGCACGCCAGCGATCATCATCGGGCTCGGCTCGATCGCACGCTCGTCACGCCGTGGCACCGTCATGAAGGGCATGATCACCGATCTGATGCATCGTGCGGTGATGGCGTTTCCCGACGAAGATGTCGTTGTTGGTCTTCGTATGCAAACCCCGGACGGCTTTGAGATGTTGAAGACCTTCCACGATGTTGTTCCTCGCCCAGATCACAAGGCATCCGGTGAGGAGCGTGCGTGGGGACGTCGCTTTGCGAAGCGCTTCGGAATCTCACCACTTCGCTATGCCGACCGTGCATTCAGCGCGAAGGGCAAAGGCGCTATCCCGTGCGCATTTGACTTCGAGTCGAGCGATCCCGACAGCGTAGATCCTGAGGTAGCGGCGTTCTTCTCCGATATCGACGTGGCCAACGGAGACGTCGTTGTTGGTTTCGGCTGGGCAATGTCAGAGGAACTTGCCAAGTTCGCGTAACGACGCGGTTCTCCGTGCGATATCGAGCCGCCGAATGGTTCGGTCGTTTTCTAACGCGCCGGTAGATCACGACACGATAACGACGCTCGTTTCGGCGCTGTTGTCAGGTCCCAGCGCCGGCAATACGCAGCCGCTCGATGCGCTGGTGCTCATCGGCGATGACGCAGCCACATACTGGGATACGACGCTGCCAGTAGCGCGCAGAGACGGGTTTCCGTGGCCAGGCCTGCTGAACGCCCCTGTGCTGCTCATTCCATACGTTCGCCCGGCCGCATACGTCGACCGCTACGGAGAGCCTGACAAGGCGTCTACGGGCCTTGGAGAGAGCCCTGAGGCGTGGACCGTCCCGTATTGGTGGGTCGATGGGGGTGCAGCGGTAGAGAACGTGCTGATCGCTGTACAGAGCCTTGCGCTCGGTGCATGCTTCTTTGGCCAGTTCGAACACGAGGATGCCGTGCGAGCACGGTTCGGTGTTCCCGATGGGCATCGGGCGGTCGGGACGATCGCGCTTGGTCATCCCGATGGCTCCGATCGCACGAGCCGCTCAGCGAGGCGGCCGAAAAGGAGCGTTTCCGACGTGACCCATTGGGGCGCCTGGTAAGAACGTCGGGCGGCGGTCAGTCGGTGTCGTGGGTTTGGTTGTACGTTGGCACCCGTGAGTGCTCAGAGCCCCGCCAGCGACCTGCCAACAGGTCTTGCGATGTGGTTTGCCGGTGCTCGACCGAAGACCCTTCCAGCGGCTGTCGTTCCCGTTGCTGTTGGCACCGTCGCTGTTGCTCCTGACGAGTTTATATTGTGGCGCGCGCTCGCAGCGATGGTGGTCGCGCTCTCGTTGCAGATCGCTACGAATTACGCGAACGACTACAGCGATGGCATCCGCGGCACCGACGACGATCGGGTTGGGCCGCTGCGCCTCGTCGGCTCCGGGGCTGCGTCGGCGAGCGCCGTCAAGAAGGCGATCTTCATCTCTTTTGGTGTGGCCGCTGCGGTGGGCCTGGTCTTGTCGATCGCGGTGAACCCCTTGCTGTTGCTCGTCGGCGTTGCGTCCATTGCGGCCGGCTGGTTCTACACCGGCGGGGACAAGCCATACGGCTACCTCGGGCTCGGCGAGGTCTTCGTGTTCGTCTTCTTTGGCCTTGTCGCCACCGTGGGTTCGGCATACGTGCAGACCGTTAGCTTCTCCGGGCTTGCGCTGACGCTGTCGGTTCCCGTCGGCGTGTTTGCCACAGCTCTGCTGGTCATCAACAACCTGCGAGATCGCGAGGGCGATGCCGCGGTTGGCAAGAACACGCTCGCCGTCAAGATCGGCGACCGCAATACCCGAGCGCTCTACACCGGTTCGATGCTTGCCGCTTTTGCGCTCATCGCACTGGCGGCGGGCCTTGCGAGCAGGCCAGGGCTGTTGCTCGGCCTCATCGGACTGATTCCGGCGACGCCAGCGATCCGCACGGTAATGAGCGGCGCAACCGGCCGGGATCTGATTCCCGTCCTCGAAGCCACGGGCAAGACACAGCTGGTCGCGGGAGCGCTCATGACGATTGGCCTGTTGTTCTAGCCAAGCAAGCGCCGGTTTCTTAGACCCGGGTCGCTGTGATGAGTTGCGCGGCCCCGAGGGTGAGCTGTTCGTGGGTTGCATCGGTGAAGCCCACGGCCTCGAGCGACGCCAGCATCTCGTTACGGGGCGGCAGGTAGGCGAGCGAGCGAGGGAGATATCCGTAGGCCTCTTTGTTCGACAACAACCCGCCGATAAACGGCACGACCTTGCCGAAGTACAGTCCGTGTCCCGCTTTGGCGATCGGGTGATCTGGTTCGCTGGCATCGAGTAGCGCAATACGTCCACCGGGGCGAGTGATCCGAGCGAGCTCGGCAAACACTTTGTCCAAGTCGACAAAGTTTCGGAGCGCAAAGCCACACGTGACACCATCGACCGACGCATCGGCAATCGGCAACGACATGCCATCTCCTTGAATCAGTGGCTCTGCGGTTCGTGCGGCATCGAGCATGCCGAAGCTAAAGTCCGCGCCGACCGACGAGTAGCCCGCCTCGGCAAGCTCGCGACAGAAGTCGCCCGTGCCCGTCGCGAGATCAACGATCACCGCACCTTTCGCAAGTCTGAGGCTCTCGATCGCGATTCGCCGCCAGCGCACATCGAGGCGGAACGTCATGATGCGGTTCACCAAGTCGTAGCGAGGAGCGATCGTGTCGAACATGGCCTGTACCGCATCGCCCTTCTCCTCTCCGGTTGGCAACGGCTGATCCAACGAGGGCAGCGATGCGTCCGACAGGTGAGAAGTTGATGCTTCTGGTGAGTTGTTCACGCCCTCCACGGTAGATGGGTGTGATCCCGATGGTTGGCTCCTTTGGTGGTGAACTGCGTCTCGGCTCTTCGAACGACTGTCATCGTGCGACGATAGGATTTTCATCGTGGCTAAAACCTATGACGGAAGCGACGAGCTCGATGCTGAAGTCGCTGATATGGCGCGGCGGGCAGCACAGGCAGCATCCGATCGGCGGAAACGTATTCGAGAGACCGGCAGCGGGCTCACCGCAGACGACGTCGATGCTGACGCGCTGGCGCTTCTCGATACACAGCTCGAAGATCTCGCGACGTGGAGCCCAGGCTTTGCCGGAGCCATGTTATTCCGGGGACCTGAGGTGCTCCCTCTCGTCAGCCTCATCACCTCGGGTGAACGGGAAGCAATGCGGCGGGCGCTCATGCATATCGCGGCATCGATACGCGCCGAGATGGAGCTCATCGAACGGGACGCCGTAGGTGGTTTCGTCGACTCGATCACGTCCACGACCCGTGGAGCGCACATTGCAATCGTGATGGACGACGACATCTTGGTCGTGGCGCTCGAGGGGCGCCCGGCATTGGTTGCTGACGCGTGGAAAGTCATCGCCGAGCGCAAGGCCGACATCTCCGCTGCCGCTGCAGCGCTATTTAACGAATCGTCAGACGCCTAGCCTGACGGTGACGAGCGGTTAGGAATCGCGTCGCTTGCGCATTTCCTTCGCGTGCCGTTCGAGCGTTTGCTTCTGCTGCTTGCTCAAGCTGTCCATACCGTGCTCGCTCACCTGATCGAGGAGCGCATCGATCTCCGCCTCGGAGGCCCGCGTCGGTGCCGGTACCGACTGGAGGTGCCCGGCACCCTTTGCTTTCTTTCCCCGGCGCGAGCGTTTGGTCTTTGTTGCCTTCGGCGGGGAAGGAGCACCTTGACCAGTCATCGAATTTGGTAGAGCGACCGTCGGGATCCACTCGACCCCGGAGAAGCCGAGCGAGCGGGTCATGATCAAACCGATCGCAGCTGTCGAAAGCAACATCACGATCGCGGGCAGGCTTCCAGCGGTGAGGAAGGTCAGCAACTGAACGACGAAGAAGAACGCGATAAGCGCCCAGAACGGAATGTTGAAGAACGAGCGAGCTTGCGGGTTTGCTGCAGCAAACCCACAGGCAATGCCGAGGAACGGAAGCGACAGGCCGAGGTTCACGATGTTGAGGCCCGTCAGTACGCCGGTCAAGACGCCGAGGATCGCTGGGACCAAGATGATCGTGGCGACGAGGCTCGTGAACGCTCGACGTCCGAGGAGCGCTTCGAACTGGTTGCCGATCATGTAGAAGAACAAGAGCCCGAGTAGCGCCCAGAGAAACTGTGAGTCCGGCGGGATTGGGTACGTGGCGAATCGCCACACCTGGCCGCCGGTGAGTGCACTACGGCTAAGCGTGAGCCAACCCGTAATGGCACCGCTACCGCCTTCGACGACTCTCAGCAAGATGCCGATGACGCCGAGTCCGGTGATGAACGTGGTCGTGTTGACCGCGACCGATCCAAGGGTGAACCACGGGTCACCCCCGGGTCCACGAGAGAACGGGCTCTGGAAGGAATAACGATCAGCCATCACCTATAAGGCTAGTCGACTAAATCGCTTCCGCCCTGATCCCTTCGCCTCGGTGCCGCAACCGATGTCGAGACAGCCCCGCCGCCGGTTTTCTTTGCTTGGCTCGCCCGAAGCTGACCACAGGCCGCATCGATGTCGGTTCCGCGGTTCCGTCGGATGGTCGCGTTGGTATTTCTCTCGAGCAACCACTTCTGAAACCGGGTGACTCCGGCAGCATCGGTGCCGACGGTGAGATACCCCGGAGTTGGGTTGAGCGGGATCAGGTTGACGTGCGCTCGCAGCTCTCGACAGAGATCGGCCAACGCAATCGCTTGCTCTTCGGTGTCGTTCACCCCTGCGATCAGTGCCCATTCGAAGCTGAGCCGACGCCCCGATGCCGCAACATAGCCCTGGCATGCCTCGGCCAGCATGTCGATCGGGTAGCGAGAGTTGATCGGGACGAGTTCGGTGCGGAGCTCATCGGTCGCTGCATGCAACGACACGGCAAGGCTGACCGGAAGGTCTTCCTCGGCCATCCGTTTGATGCCCGGGACCAAACCAACGGTGCTCATCGTGATGTGACGAGCAGATAATCCGAGGTCGCCGTGGATTCGACGGACCGCGCCCCACACCGCGTCGTAGTTGGCCAGTGGCTCGCCCATTCCCATGAAGACCACGTTGGAAAGGCGCCTCGGAAGTGCCGCAGTTCGGGCGCGGATGACCTGCTCGACAATCTCGCCGGTCGTCAGATGGCGACGAAACCCCTCTTGTCCGGTCGCGCAGAAGCCGCAGGCCATCGCACAACCCGCTTGGCTGCTGACACATACCGTCGAACGATCGGTGTAGTGCATGAGGACCGTTTCGACCGCGTCGCCATCGTCGAGGCCCCACAACCACTTGTGTGTTTCTCCGCCCTCGCTGACCGAGACCGTTCGGTCGTGGAGCGCAGGCGGCAGCAGGGATGCAAGATCTGAGCGCAGAGCTTTCGGTAGCGTCGAGATCTCTTCGATCGGCAGGCCCTCGTCGTACAGGCCTTTCCACAGTTGATCGACCCGATAGGACGGGTGCTCCGACAAGAGGTCGGCGAGTTCGTCTCGGTTTGGCTGGTAGCGCGTGTCGCTGGTGATCATGCGCCCTGCTCAGGTCGGGTCCAGAGCGTGTCCTCGCGGCCGACGGTGAAACCGAGCTTCTCGTACGTTGCGACCGCGGCTTCATTATCCGACTCGACATAGAGGATGGCTGTGGTGATGCCGAGGCCAGCGAGATGGTCGAGCCCGGCGAGGGTCATCCCCTTACCCAACCCACGTCCATGGAACGGCACGTCGACCGCAATGACATAGATCTCTCCGGCACGACCAGATGCCAGGTCGTCGGTTTCGTGAACTCTTGTCCAGCAGAACCCGGCGAGGGCACCGTCGATCCGGTGGAGGCGGAAACCCTCGGGATCGAACCACGGCTCAGTCATGGTCCGACGAACCGCATCGACGGTCAGGCCCGATTGCTCGGGGTGCCACGAGAACGCACGGTTGTTGACGGCAACGAAATCGTCTAGATCGGCTTCGGTGAAGCCGGTCGTTTCCACCGAGCTCTTGGCGGTCGGGAGTGGAGACATCATCTTCAGCAACGTCCGGTTGGACGTCAGCCCGGCCGATTGAAGATGCGCTCGACGTTCGGGGGTGGTGCCGTGAACCCACAGGGGAGCGTCCACCCCAGCGTTTTCGGCGAGTGCGAGCGCATCGGTGAACGTCGTCAGGGATTCCTCTGGCGTGAACGTGAGGTGCACGACAGATGAGTCGTCGGGTCGGCGTTCTACAACAAATTCCACACCGCACAGGCTATTGCTGTGGGCGAGCAAACAAGTCGTCCGATCTCGATTAACACCTTTCATCAGAGGCTGCTAATTTTTGGGTGACGTCGGGCGAGGTTCCACCACTTCGACGGCGTTCTGAAGCGACAGAGGATGGGTCCGCCTCCAACCTGTGTCGCCAAAAGAGCGGACGCTCAGCGTCCGCTCTTTTGCATTTTTCGGCCTAGCTTTGGCTCATGGATTCTGACCTGGCTGAACTCTCGAGTGTGGCAACTCAAATCGACGAGCTTGCTGAACGCATCGTGGCCGTCGCCCAGAAGCATCAAGGCGGCGACCGCGACGACATTGCTATCCGTCTGTTCGAGGTGGAACGCTCGCTTCACGGCGCGAGCCGCAATCTCGCCAGCGCGGTGAGGACGTACCGATGACCGAAAAGCCAGAAGTTCGTGCCGACCTCGCGCTCCGCCCGGGTTACCACTCGCCACAGATCGATGTCGACGTGCGCCTCAATACCAATGAGGCACCGACCGCGCTCCCCGCCGAGTTCGATGCGGCGCTCGCGGCTGCCCTGCCCACTATTGCGTGGAACCGTTACCCCGATCGCGCCGCCACGGCGCTACGCCAAAAGCTCGCCGCCCGATATGACCGCACGGCCGAAGAGATCTTTGTCGCGAACGGGTCGAACGAAGTGTTGCAGACCGTGATGCTGACCTTCGGAGGCGCCGGCCGAACTGCCGCGATCTTCGAGCCGACCTATGCCATGCACGGCCAGATCTCCAAGACCACCGCTACCACCGTGGCCGAGGGAAGCCGAGCCGCCGACTTTTCGCTCGACCTCGACGAAGTTCGCCGCGTCGTCGACGAGAGTCACCCGCACGTCGTCTTCATCTGCTCACCGAACAACCCGACCGGTGTCGTCGATCCGGCAGACACTGTCGATGAGGTGCTAGAGATCATGGCGGGCACGAACGGTCTGCTCGTCGTCGACGAGGCGTACGGGCAGTTCTCCGAAACCTCGGCGGTCGACAAGGTCGCCGAAGACGTCCCGCTCGTCGTGAGCCGCACGTTTTCAAAGACGTGGTCGATGGCCGCTGCCCGGCTGGGCTATCTCATCGGCCCTCGTTGGATTGTCGCTGAGCTCGAAAAGGTTGTGCTTCCGTATCACCTCGACTCGTTCAAGCAGCTGGCTGGTGCGGTCGCGCTCGACTTTGGAGACGCTATGGACGGGCAGGTCAACCTCATCGTCTCCGAACGAGAGCGCGTCATGGCGGCCATGGCCGACATGGACGTCCAGCTCTGGCCGAGCGGCGCGAACTTCTTCCTCTTTCGAGCGAACGAGGTGAGCGGCGACGAACTCTGGCAACGCCTCATCGACCGTTCGGTGCTCGTTCGAAACACGGCGAACTGGCCACGGCTGGACAACTGTCTGCGAGTCACGATCGGAACCCCCGGCGAGAACGATGCTTTCCTCGCAGCGCTCGCCGACGCCCTGTCGGCATAGATATACCGGCGTCGCTGGTTCCGCAGCGTAGAATGGACGGATGCGTTCAGCTTCAGCGTCACGTGACACCAAGGAAACCCAGATCAAGATCGAGCTAACCCTCGACGGTTCGGGCAAGACCGATAACGAGACCGGGTTGCCGTTCTTCGATCACATGCTCGATCAACTTGGGCGCCACGGCGGATTCGATCTTTCGGTACATACGAAGGGCGACCTCGAGATCGACTCGCACCACACGATCGAAGACACCGGGATCTTGCTCGGTAGCGTGTTCAAAGAAGCGCTCGGCGACAAGGTCGGCGTACGCCGGTTTGCCTCAAACTCGGTGCCACTCGATGAAGCCCTTATCGATACCGCTCTCGATCTTTCCGGCCGCCCGTTCCTGCACTACGACGTCGAGTTTCCCGGCGAGGTCATCTATGGCCAGCCACCATTCGACCCGCAGCTCTCCGAAGAATTCTGGCGGGCCTTCGTCACGTCCGCTGGCATCACGATGCACATCGTGTCGGCCCGCGGCGTGAACTCGCATCACCTGGTCGAAGCGACATTCAAAGGCGTAGCACGCGCACTGCGCGACGCCATCGAGATCACCGGCGGTGGACTCCCATCCACCAAGGGATTGCTTTAAGGCAACGAGACGTCTGGCGCTAGCTCGTAAGCCGCACCGGCACACCGTCAGCGGCCATGGCTTTCTTGATTTCATCGATCGTGTAATCGCCGTAGTGCACCATCGACGCGACCAATGCTGCGTCGGCGCCGCCGGTAGTGACCGCCTCGGTGAGGTGCGATGGCTTGCCGCCGCCACCTGACGCGATAACGGGTATGGAGACCGCATCGGCCACCATCCGCGTGAGGTCGAGCTCGTAACCATCGCGCACACCGTCGGTATCGATGGCGTTCAAACAGATCTCGCCCGCACCGCGCGCTTCGGCTTCGCGGACCCACTCCAGTGCATCGCGTCCGGTTGGAGTGCGCCCACCTTGAATGACGACTTCGTATCCGGACGGAATCTCGATCGTCTTCTCGACCTTCTTCGCGTCGACGCCGAGGACGATGCACTGTGAACCAAAGGCCTCGGCTCCTTCGGTGAGTAGCTCGGGGTTGCGCACGGCGGGGGAGTTGAGGCTGACCTTCTCGGCGCCGGCGAGCAACACCGACCGCATCGTGTCGAGCGAATCGATTCCGCCACCGACCGAGAACGGAATGGTGATCGATTCGGCGACGTCGGAAACAACATCGAGGAAGAGGTTTCGGTCCTCAGCCGATGCGGTGATGTCGTAGAACACCAACTCGTCGACACCTTGCTCGTCGTAACGAACCGCATATTCGACCGGGTCGCCCAAATCTACGTTGCCTTCGAACTTGACGCCCTTGGTTACCTGCCCTCGGCGGACGTCGAGGCAGACGATGACTCGCTTGAGAAGTGCCATTGTTATTCGGTCTCCAAGAAGTTCGACAAGATCTTCATACCCACGGGTCCGCTTTTTTCGGGGTGGAATTGCAGCGCGACGAGGTTGTCCTTGCGCACGCCGACAGCGAACGGGTGGCCGTGGTCGGTGGATGCAATCACATCGACCGATGGGTCCGGGTCGCAGTAGTAGCTGTGCACGAAATAGCAGGCGCTATCGGCTGCCTCGCCGAGGTCCTTGCCGAGCGGCTCGCCGTCGACGAAGGTCACGGGATTCCAACCCATGTGCGGAACTTTCAGCGACGGGTCGTCGAGGTCGAATCGGCGAACCCGGCCCGGGAGCAGGCCAAGGCAGTCGACCCCACCATCTTCTTCGGTGTGATCGAACAGAAGCTGCATACCAACGCAGATGCCAAAGACCGGCTTTCCCGACTCCACAGCCTCGTGGAGGGCAACGTCGAGTCCGCGCTCACGAATGACGTTCATGCACGTTGCCGCCGCTCCCACTCCGGGGAAGATGACGTGATCAGCATTTCGGATCGTGTCGTGGTCGTAGGTGATCTCGGCGTCAAAGCCGAGTCTGCGAACAGCATTTGCGACCGATGTGACGTTTCCGGCGTTGTAGTCGAGGATTGCGACAGCCATATTTGCCATCGTCGCAGGTTTCGAATCGATTTCCTCCCCCGATCTCTTCGGGGGCGTCACCAAACGCCCTCGGCAGTAGCCTGTCGAGGTGGCTGAAACATCTGCTGACTCCGGGTTCTCAACGTCGAACAAAGACGGTGAACGCCTTCCTATCAAGATGCTCAACGATCGGATTCTGGTCGGGACGGGCGATGAGGAGGGAGAGCGCCGGTCGACCGGCGGGATCCTCATCCCAGCAACGGCACAAGTCGGCAAACGCTTGGCCTGGGCGGAGATCGTCGCTGCGGGTCCTAACGTTCGGAACATGGAGATTGGTGATCGCGTGCTGTTCAACCCCGATGACCGATACGAGGTCGAAGTGGGTGGCGCCGATTACATCATCTTGCGCGAACGAGATGTCCACGCCGTCGCCGCCGAACGCCTCGAAGAGGGTTCCACGGGGTTGTACCTCTAACCATGAGCACCAACGCAGCGCCGGCGATTGAACCCGGCTTCGACGACTTCTGTACCTACGCAAAGACGCACCGGGTTGTCCCGGTGTGGCGCTCGCTGCTCGCCGACCAGGTCACGCCAGTTGCGATCTTCGCGCGATGTGTTGGAGGCGAAGATGGTTTCCTGCTCGAGTCTGTCGAGAACGGCGAACGCTGGGGCCGCTGGTCCTTCCTTGGACGTAACCCGCGCGCCACGATCATCTCCGAAAACGGCACTGTCAGCATCGACGGTCCTGCCGCAGGCGACGTCGTTGCCGGTGATGGCATGCTCGACACGCTCGAACGTGTCCTCGACGAGTTCTCCACGCCCGACATCGATGGGCTCCCTCCCTTGCACTCAGGCCTCGTGGGATACATTGGATACGACGTCGTTCGTGAAGTTGAACGTTTGCCGAACGTGCCAACAGACGACACCGGCCACGCCGATGGTGTCATGGCGCTTATCGGTGAGATCGCAGCCTTCGACCATTGGAAGCAGCAGGTCACCCTTATCTCGAACGCGTTAATCCCGGTCGATGCAACGGACGAACAGCTTTGTGAGATCTACGACGAGGCAATCGCACGCCTCGAATCTCTCCAGAGCGATGGAGCCCAGCCCCTGGACGAACCGTTGGTGTCTCCACCACCGCTCGATGCTCCGCTGCCCGAGGTCACCTCGACGATGGGCGAGCAGATGTACTGCGACGCAGTTGAGGTTGCCAAAGAGCACATTCTCGCCGGTGACATCTTCCAGGTCGTGTTGTCTCAACGGTTCGACTTTCAACTCGATGCCGAACCATTCGACGTCTATCGGGTTCTTCGTCAGATCAACCCAAGCCCGTACATGTACTTCCTTCGGATCGGCGATCTCCACATCGTGGGTGCATCTCCCGAGCCGATGGTGCAGTTGCGCAACGGCACGGTCACCTCTCGCCCAATCGCAGGTACTCGGCCACGTGGAACGACCGACGAAGAGGATCGCCGCCTCGGAGCCGAGCTCAAAGAGCACCCGAAGGAAGTCGCTGAACACGTCATGCTCGTCGATCTTGCTCGCAACGACATCGGCCGCGTCATCGAGTTCGGATCGGAGTCTCGTGACCAGATCATGACGCTCGAGCGCTACAGCCACGTCATGCACCTCACCTCCCAGGTGAGCGGCAGGCTGGCTGAAGGACGGACCGCAATCGATGTACTCCGGGCCACGCTCCCCGCGGGCACGCTCTCGGGAGCGCCGAAGGTCCGCGCGATGGAGATCATCGATGCGCTCGAACCCGTCAAGCGCGGGCCCTATGGCGGCGTTGTTGGCTACCTCGACTTCTCCGGCAATATCGATACCGCAATCGCGATCCGCACGATGTTCATCAAGGACAACATCGCGTCGGTCCAAGCAGGTGCTGGTGTCGTTGCCGACAGCGTGCCGATCGATGAGCACAACGAGTGCATCAACAAATCAAAGGCGCTTCTCGCAGCGGTGCCAGGCGCTCGCATCATGACCCAGCAACGGAAGGCCGCCCAATGAGCGACACGTCAACAACGGTGTACGTCGGTCAACGAGACGTCGTATCCGTCTCTGGAGAAGAGGCTGTCACCTACCTGCAAGGACAACTCAGTCAAGACGTACAGTCGTTGCCGCTCGGCGAGTCCCGCTGGAGCTTCATCCTGCAACCACAAGGCAAGGTCGACGCATGGTTTCGGGTCACCCGGACCGCAGATGATGCCTTTCTACTCGATGTCGATGCCGGGTACGGCGAGGTGTTGCTCGCTCGACTGAAACGATTCAAACTGCGCACCAAAGCTGACCTCTCACTCGATACGTGGACGTTGCACGCATACCTCGGCGACGTTCCAGAAGGAGCCGAAGCGTCGATCGTGTCGCCATCGGCAGACGAGCGTGGAACCGACCTCATCGGCCCCGAACTCGCCGAACCAGCCGGTGTGGTCATCGACGATGAGCAATACGAACATCGACGCATCCTCGCTGCGATTCCAGCCATGGGCAGCGAGCTCGACGACTCGACCATTCCCGCTGAGTCCGGCATGGTCGACCGTTCGGTTTCGTTCACGAAAGGCTGTTACACCGGTCAAGAGCTCGTCGCTCGCGTCGACTCACGCGGAAACAACACCCCACGACGGCTCCGCATTATCTCGGGTAGGGGAGATGTGCCCGAAGCTCGGGAACTCCACGCAGGAGAGACGATTGCCGGCACGGTTACATCGATCGTGCGAGACGGCGATGGTTGGATCGGCCTTGCGTACGTCAAGCGTTCGGCGTTCGACGAGACGACGTTGCAGATTCAGGACGCCGTCGCCGAGGTTCGCCCGGGCTCGAGCGAACCCGGGAAGCCAGGTTCGTGATGACGACCTACCTCGACGGGATTCTCGAAACGCACCGGCAGGCCGCGAGCAACGACGACCGATCTCTCGATCAACTTATCGAGCGGGCGTCAGCGCTCGATCCGGCACGTGGTTTTACCGCTGCACTCAGATCAGCGAATCCGCTGGGCGTCATCGCCGAGGTGAAACGCCGATCTCCCTCCAAAGGAGACCTGTTCCCCGACCTAGACCCAGCTGTCGTGTCGGCCGCGTACGAACACGGCGGGGCAGCCTGCTGCTCGGTCCTGACCGACGAGCAGTATTTCGGAGGCTCGGTCGCCGATCTACAAATCGTTCGCGAAACCGTCGATATCCCAATCCTGCGCAAAGACTTCACCGTCAGTGCACACGATGTGCTCGACGCCCGGTTGATGGGAGCGGACTGTGTGCTGCTGATCGTTGCAGCCCTCGACGATTCCGAGCTAATGGATTTCCACACACTCGCAACCGAGATCGGGCTCGACGTACTCATCGAGGTCCATGATGAGGCTGAAGCCGAGCGGGCCATGGCTGTTGGGGGAGCACTCTTGGGCGTCAACCAGCGTGATCTCATGACCTTCGAGGTCGATACGGACCGTGCGAAGAGAGTTGCGAGTTCGCTTCCCGAGGATGTCGTGCGAGTCGCCGAATCAGGTATTCGAGGCCCAGCCGACATCCCCGAACTCGTGGCGGCCGGTTTCGACGCCGTACTCGTGGGAGAATCACTCGTAACCCACAGCGGTCCAGCTGAGGGTGTTCGAAGTCTGATCGAGCAAGCAACGAACTAGAGAGCGCGATGACCTGGGTAAAGATCTGCGGGTTGACAGATGTTGACGATGCACTGTTGGCTGTCGCGCTCGGGGCCGATTCGATCGGGCTAAATTTCGTTTCTGGATCGAAGCGGCAGATCGCACCCGTTCGAGGGCGAGATATCGCGGCCCGACTCCCATCGGAGATCCTCACGGTGGGGATTTTTCGAAACGAGGCCAAAGAACGCGTCGTCGACATCGTGCATTCGTCGGGGCTCGATGCTGCGCAACTGCACGGAGACGAAAGCCCTGATGAGGTTGGGTGGATCGCAGAGCGGGTACCTACCGTAATCAAGGCGGTGTCGGCGGGAACTCCTCAAGCACTGCACGCTGGAGAGTTCCCCGTTTCGATCATCCTCGTCGATGCTGCGGACCCAGGAGCGGGGGAAGTTTTCGACTGGTCGCTGGCGAACTCGCTTCCGGCGGACAAGAACATCCTTCTTGCGGGAGGCCTCACGCCGGAGAACGTGGCCACCGCTATCGAAACGGTCAAACCGTGGGGGGTTGATGTCGCGTCCGGCGTGGAGAGTGGCCCAGGAAAGAAAGATCCCGCGGCGCTGCGCCGCTTCATTCAAAACGCAAAAGCCGTAGACCGATCGAACGGCTAGACCTGCTCGACGTACGCGTGGCTTAGTGGACGGTACGGAATGCGAACCAGGCGAGGTTCAGCATAGCGACGCCGTAAATGAACATACGAGCGTCCTTCGACATCTTTCTGATGCCGACAAAGACCGCAAGCCAAAACGGCACCATGACCGCCCACTGCACGAAAACAGCAGAATCGGTCTTCGGTAGCGCCAAGTCGATCAGAAACTGAGGCATAGGCCTACGACGGTGAGCTGGCCTCTTCAGAGATGCGAGAGCTGAAATCCCGCAGGCGTGCGAGGGCATCACTTTCGGCCGGAACCGCGAGCGTGCTTAGGTCCGTCTTGATCGCGTTGAACACGTCATGCTCAAGACCACAGTCGACGCATGCGTCCAAATGGGCTTTGATCTGTTCCATACGTTCACTATCGAGCTCACCGTCCAAGTAGGACTGGAGTCGAATAGCGACTTCTCTACAATTCGTCTTTTTAGCTGCCATTAATATTCATCCTCGATACTGGAAAGCTCAAGGTGCTCTCGAATATTCCGTCTTGCGCGATGAAGTCGGGACATGACGGTACCGACCGGGATTCCGAGTACGTCGGCAGCTTCTTTGTATGAAAGCTCGTTGATGTCGACGAGTTCGACGACCGACCGGAATTTTTCCGACAGCGCATTAAGTGCAGATTCGATAGGCGCAGCGAGTGTTTGATCCATGATCTGGGTCTCTGCGTCAGCGGCGTCCGCTGACTCATCTGCCACGCGTGCCATGGTCTCGTCTGGATCGTGCATGAGTTCGGGGCGTTTCCGGCGGACCCTGTTGATCTGCGCGTTGCGCATGATCGTCAGTAGCCACGCTCGGGGGTAACGCCCGTCGAACCGGTCCACGGCCCGATAGGCACGCAAGAGCGTGTCTTGGACGAGGTCTTCGGCATCAGCCTTGTTGCGGGTAATGGAGTAGGCAACTCTGTACATGACGTCGAGTTCGGGAACGACGTACTCGTTAAAACGAGCGTCTTGCCCGACCGGTCCCGAATTTGTGCCCACAGCCATCGGAGCAAGACTAGCGAATATGTGCACTATGTCTGAATCCTGAGCAATGAGATCGGTCGAGATCGCGCTTCATCGAGCGCTTGTAATTCGTTCCAGTCGATCCTCGCGTCCGAGACCGAAATCAGAATCGTTGACTTTCCAACGAATTATCTAGGTAAATCCCACGGAAAGGGTGAAAGCGTCCACTAGGGTTTCACTATCTTGTAATTCTCACAAGGACCCGCCAAGTTGGTGGCTCAGGAGGTATCCATAAAATGAACAAGAGTGAATTGGTCGCAGAGATCGCTTCGAAGGCAGGGGTGACGCAGGCAGATGCAGGTGCGTGCGTAGATGCGATGATGGACACCATCGTTTCTCAGGTCAAGAAGGGTGGCGAGGTGAACATCACGGGTTACGTGAAGTTCACTCGTAAGGACACCAAGGAGCGTATGGGCCGCAACCCACGCACCGGCGAGTCTCGTCTCATCCCAGCAGGCACGGCTGTCAAGATCCAGGCGTTGTCCAAGCTGAAAGCAGCGGGCAAGGGTCAATAACCTTTCCCTTTGCCGATAGGCAAAAGTGTTTGAATGGAGCAGCGCTTAACGGCGCTGCTCCTTCGCGTTTTGCCGCTCTATTTTTCTCAAGGCCGAGAACCTGCGAGGCTTCCATCATGACATTCCCCGCACCCGCCGATGTATTGCCTCATCGCCCTCCCTTTCTCTTCCTCGATGATGTGCTTGAGCTCCAGCCGTGCGAGTACGCAAAGGCCACGTGGACACTGAGCGGTGAGGAATTCTGGTTTCCTGGACATTTTCCGGGCCGGCCGACGCTCCCGGGTGTGCTGATGTGTGAAGCAATCGCCCAGATGGGGGCATATACGGTACTTACAGACCCGGAACGCTATGTCGGGAAGCTCCCACTATTTGGCGGTTTGGACAAGGCGAGGTTCCGTCGGCAGGTCGGCCCTGGCGACACCGTCGAGGTCGAGGCCGAGATTCATCAGTTGTCCGCACGTGCTGGAAAGGGCAAGGGTGCGGTGTTGCTCGACGGAAAGGTCGCGTGCTCGGCAGACATCATGTTCGTGGTTGTCGACGCATAACACTCAAATTGAGAAAAGATTTTGACGTAATATGCCGTGCTGTGCTCAACTGACGATCTGAGGGGCCGATACGTCTACTAGTAAATGAGCGCCGGGTTGGGGGCGCCGACACCTGTCGGATCAGGACGGAAAGCCCGGCGATGACGATCATCAAGCACCAACTGGACTACCTCGCAACCGTCCAAGACCCTCGGACGTATCAGGATGATGTCCTCGAAAGCGTCCGGTTCATTCTCCGCTCCTGTGCCAATTCGCTGAACGTCAGCAGAGTCGGGCTGTGGATGGTCGCCGACGGGGCTGAGGACATGACATGTATCTCGCTCTATCGAAGCGAAGACGACAGTTTTGAAGAGGGAGCGATCCTCTCTCCCGAGGCGTATCCCAAGTACTTCAATGCTCTTGTGAACAGCCGTGTGATCGATGCCACCGATGCGCGTACGGACCTCCGGACCGATGAGCTGACCGAAACCTACCTCGATGTTCTCGACGTGCGGTCGTTACTCGACGCCACGATTCGCAACGTCACGAACGGAGACCTTCAAGGGGTTCTCTGCGCCGAGATGCAAGGCGAACAACGCACGTGGTTAACCGAAGAGCAGATGTTTGTGGCGTCGATCTCCGACCTACTCGCGCAGCGACTAGTCACGAGTAGCTGGGCGGAAAGCGAACGGAGTTATCAAGCCCTCTTCGATGGTTCGAGCGAGGCGATCATGGTCTTTGACGGTGCATGTTTCAAGACGGCGAACCCCGCCGCCCTGGAAATGTTCGGATGTGAACACAACGAACTAGTCGGGCTCTCTCCGGCGGATGTCTCTCCGGAGTTTCAACCAGACGGTACCTCGTCTGAAGCTGGCGCGGTCGCGCACGTCGAGAAGTGTTTCCGGGGAGAATCTCAGCGGTTCGATTGGGTTCTCCAACGTCTGGACGGATCCACGTTCGACGCGGAGATCATGCTCAACTTGGCCAAGATTTCTGGCGAGGACACGCTCTTTGCGATGGTTCGCGATGTCAGCCACGAAGCTGAAGCGAAACGGCAAGCGCTCCTCGCTCAAAAACAACTCGAATACCGGGCGACCCATGACTCACTCACGGGGTTGTTGAATCGTGATCAACTGCATCAGCACGTGGACCGGATCATTGGGCAGCAGCGTGTTCAGGAGCAGATCGCACTGCTGCTGCTCGACCTCAACCGCTTCAAGGAAATCAACGACACGTTGGGCCACTCGACCGGTGATAAAGTGCTGGTCGCACTGGCGTCAGTCCTCGAGCCACACGTTGTTTCGATGGGTGGGGCGCTGTTCCGGCTCGGTGGCGACGAATTCGTTGCGGTATTTGAATCGGCGAAGCTAGCGACAGAACTCGATGACCTCTTCGACATTTTTAACGAGTGCCTCGCGTCCTCTGTCGAGGTTGACGGCGTGTCGTTTGAAATGAGCGCGAGCATCGGCGCAGCACTCTTCCCAGACAACGGCAGCGACAGCCACGAACTCCTGCGTTGTGCGGACATCGCGATGTATCACGGAAAGAACCACGATGGTGCGTCGCCGTGGTACTCCAAAGATGCCGATGCGACCGACCGCCACCGCATCGCCATCATGAGCGAGCTACGCCAAGGAATCCGAGATGGCGAACTGGTCCTTCACTACCAACCGCGAATCAACATCAACAGTGGTGCAGTGACGGGGTGCGAAGCGCTCGTTCGTTGGCAACATCCCGACCGAGGACTGCTGTATCCGATCGACTTCTTATTTGCGGCCGAGATGACCGAGGTGATCCACCCATTGACCGAATGCGTCCTTTGGAACGCGTTTTATCAGATCAACCATCTACGATCCCGAGGATTCGACGTTCCGATCGCCGTCAACATCTCCGCACGCAACCTTCCCGACACCCGACTGTTCGATCTGATCGAGACGCAACTAGCCGAGCGCAACATCCCACCCGAGTTGCTAGAGATCGAGATCACCGAAAGCGCCTTGATCAACAACCCACGACGGTCGTTGCAGAACCTCAACCGGCTCGAAGCCCTCGGTGTTTCGATCGCAATCGATGACTTTGGTACCGGCTATTCGTCGCTCAGCCTCCTGAAACAGCTTCCGCTCGACACCATCAAGATCGACCGGAGCTTCGTGAACGACATGCTCGAGAACGCCACCGATCAGGTGATCGTCAACTCGACGATTAGCCTCGCCCACAACTTCTCCGCCAAAGTCGTCGCCGAAGGCGTGGAAGACCAAGAGACACTGGACGCTCTGGGCGCGCAGAAGTGCGATGAAGCGCAGGGCTACTTTATTGCACGGCCGATGTCGGCCGAATTGTTCGACGCATGGCTCGAGGACCGCTTTCGCGAAGCCGGCGCCGCCTAAGCGACGATGTTGACCATTTTCCCGGGGATCACGATGACCTTGCGGACTTCGGCGCCATCGAGCAGTTCGACGATGCGTGGGTCTGCGAGTGCCGCAGCTTCCATCGCAGCCTGATCGGCATCGGCTGCGATCGTGATTCGAGATCGAACCTTGCCCTTGATTTGGACCGGAATCTCGATCTCATCGTCGACGAGGAGTGCCGGGTCGGCGACAGGAAACTCGGCATAGATGACCGAGTCGGTGTTACCCATGCGGCTCCACAGCTCTTCAGCAAAGTGTGGGACGAGCGGTGCGATCATTCGGACGAGGGCATCGGCGAGCACGATCGGGGTCGGTCCGTCGAGCTTGGTCAGTTCGTTGTTGAGCTCGGTGATGCGGGCAATAGAGGTGTTGAAGCTGAGTGCGTCCATGTCGGCGCGGACCGCATCGATCGTTCGGTGGAGAACTTTATTGAGGTCGTCCGGGACCGGGACGTTGGCGAGCGTCAACTCGCCTGTATCTTCGTCGACGAAGTTGCGCCAGATTCGTTGCAGCAGACGCATCGAACCCACAACGGATTTCGTTTCCCACGGGCGGTCCTGGTCGATCGGTCCCATGAACATCTCGTACAGACGCAGGGTGTCGGCGCCGTAGTCCCGGTACATGTCGTCGGGAGTAACAGCGTTCTTTAGGCTCTTGCCCATCTTTCCGTATTCGCGAGTCACGGGCTTAGCATCGTGGGTGTACCCATCAGCGGAATCTTCGACTTCGCTCGCTTCGACGTAGATGCCGCGCTCGTCTTTGAATGCGTACGCCTGAATATAGCCCTGGTTGATCAAACGCTTGAACGGCTCGGGGGTGCTGACCTTGCCAAGGTCGTAGAGGACCTTATGCCAGAAGCGACTGTAGAGCAGGTGGAGCACTGCGTGTTCTACACCGCCGACGTACAGGTCGACGCCTCCGGTCTGTGGATCATCGCCGCCCATCCAGTACTTCTCGGAATCAGCGTCGGCCACGACGTCGGTGGACAGCGGATCGATGTAGCGCAGGTAGTACCAGCACGAACCAGCCCACTGCGGCATGGTGTTGAGGTCTCGCTTGTAGGTCTGTAGACCGTCGCCGAGGTCGATCTCGACTGTGGTCCAATCGGTTGCACGTCCGAGCGGTGGCTCAGGCTCGGAATCTTCGTCGAGGGTGCGCGGAGCCCAATCGATGAGCTCGGGCAAGTTGACCGGTAGTTCGGAGTCTGGGAGCGAACGAGCGTTTCCGTCCTCATCGAAGACGATCGGAATTGGCTCACCCCAATAACGCTGGCGGGCGAAAAGCCAATCGCGAAGCTTGGTCGTGATCGTCCCCTCGCCAGCATTGATCTCGGCGAGGTGTTCGATCATTGCGGCCTTGGCGTCTGCAACCGCCATGCCATCGAGGAACCCGCTGTTGATCGCCGGTCCATCGCCGATGAAGGCATCGCCATCGAAGTCGTCGGGCGGCTGAACAGTCCGGATGATGTCGAGATCGAACTCGGTTGCGAACTCCCAGTCTCGTTCATCTTGGGCCGGCACCGCCATGATGGCCCCGGTGCCGTATCCCATGAGGACATAGTCGGCTATGAACACCGGGATCGACTTGTCATTGACCGGGTTCACGGCGAAGCTTCCCGTAAAGACTCCGGTCTTCTCTTTGTTCTCTTGGCGCTCGAGGTCGCTCATCTGCGACGTGCGCAAACGGTATTTCGCCACTGCGTCGGCTGGCGTGGCCGCACCGCCAGTCCATGCATCTTTCGTGCCGTCTGGCCACGCGTCTGCGGTGAGTGCATCCACGAGGCCATGTTCGGGGGCGACGACCATATAGGTCGCGCCAAAGAGGGTGTCGGGACGGGTCGTGAACACGCTGATGTTCGCAACCTCGCCGCTAGCGTCGATGGCCGTTGGAACCCTGAAGTTGACGTGTGCGCCCTCGGACCGGCCAATCCAATTGCGTTGCATTGTCTTGATGCTGTCGGTCCAGTCGAGCAGGTCGAGGTCATCGAGCAGTCGGTCGGTGTACGCGGTGATTCGCATCATCCACTGCTTGAGCGGTCGGCGGAACACCGGGTAATTACCGCGGTCACTGCGGCCCTCGGCGGTCACCTCCTCGTTCGCGAGCACGGTCCCGAGGCCGGGGCACCAGTTCACCGGTGCTTCCGATACGTACGCGAGGCGGAAGGTATTGATCAACGCTCGTCGATCGCTAGCAGACATGTCGGCCCACACCTGACCGTCGGCGGGAAGGCGAGTGCCGTTTTCGAATTCTGCTTCGAGTTCCGAAATCGGACGGGCCTTGCCCGCATCATCGTCGAACCACGCATTGAAGATCTGGTTGAAGATCCATTGGGTCCATCGGTAATACTCGACGTCGGTGGTGGCGATCGACCGACGGTCGTCATGGCCAAGGCCAAGGCGTGCGAGCTGGCGAGCCATGTTCGAGATGTTTGCCTCGGTGTTCACCCGTGGGTGTTCACCGGTGGCGCGGGCGTGCTCTTCTGCTGGCAGGCCAAAGGCGTCGTACCCCATGGTGTGAAGCACGTTGAAGCCCGTCATTCGCTTGAAGCGAGCATACACATCGGTGCTGATGTACCCGAGCGGATGTCCAACGTGCAGGCCCGTCCCCGACGGGTACGGGAACATGTCCATGATGAACAGCTTTGGGCGGCTGGCGAGATCGTCGGGTCCGTTTACTGGACCTTCGGTTAGCGAACCTGAGGGGTTGGGCGTGTGGTAGGAGCCCTGATCCTTCCAGTGCGCCTGCCAATGGGTTTCGATCGAGTCCGCGAACGCAGCGTCATATCGGTGCGCGAGGGTTTCAGAGTCCGGAGAGTTCACCCCGTGATTCTATGGGTTTGCGCGTGTCCTACTGAGGTCTCTCGGCGAACTTCGTTTTGGGTTCTACCGGGCCGGAGTCTGTTCGAAGACAACCTTGATCGAACCTCGCTGGCCGGCTTGGGCAGCATGGCTGATCGCGTCCTTATAGCGCTCGAGCGGGTACTTCGCCGAGACCAAACGTCCGAGCTTTGCTTTGCGCACGAGTTCCTTCGCACGCTTGAAGCTCGAGATGCTCGTTCCGTCCGGCCACTCATCGGTTCCATAGGTGTACGCGCCGACCAGCTCGGTCTCCCGATGCCACAACGACGTGAGGTCGATCTGGAGCTTGCCTGGCATACCGACCATGACGACACGTCCTCGTGGGCGGGTGATGCCGATAGCGGTTTCGATGGACGCCGCATTGCCGATCGCGTCGATGGTCACCTCGGCGCCTCCGGAAAGGTTGGTGCCGATCATCCGGCTTCCCGTCGCTCGTCGCACCGCGCGGTGTAGCTCCGAGGGGGCAACGACGAGGTCTGCGCCCAACTCAGCAGCGAACTTCTTTTGGATCGGG
The DNA here is from genome assembly GCA_964451305.1 of uncultured Acidimicrobiales bacterium. Lineage (GTDB taxonomy): Bacteria > Actinomycetota > Acidimicrobiia > Acidimicrobiales > SHLQ01 > SHLQ01. The sequence goes on from CAYVHV010000001.1 coordinate 174,608, forward strand.
TACTTCGCAGAGGCGATGATCGTTTCGGCGTTGGTGTACTCGCGCAGCGCCGCAATCGTGACGAGGCCCATCGTTCCCGAACCTTGGACAACGACGATGCCACCGTCGACCTGCGCCTTTGCGGCAGCGTGAACGCCGCCGGCGGCAGGTTCGGTCATGACAGCATCCTCGTCGGTGAGGGTCTTGGGAGCGGTATGGATCTGACTCTTGTGCGCGACGAGGCTCTGGCCCCATCCGCCTCCGGTGCTGCTGCAAAAGCCTGTTTGAATGCCATCGTCGATGTCGCCGGCGAGCAGGTATCCGTAGTCGAGCCCGTCACCGGGGGCTGCGCCCTTGAATGCTGGAGCCTCGTTGCGGGCCTCTGGGCCGAGAACCGGTTCGAGCACGACCCGCTTGCCATCGTCGGTGAGCCCAACAACTTCATGGCCAGGCACGAATGGGAAGCTCACCAGGTCGTCGAAGTACCCCGATGAATGACCATCGATCGTCGACAGATCAGATCCACAAATTCCGGTGAGGACGGGGGAGACCCGAACCCACTTCCCGTCCGGCAGCGCAGGTTCATCAATGTCGGACAGGCGCAGCGGCCCAACCCCTGCGCCAGCGCCGGGCCGGACACGTGAGGCGACCGATGCAGCGGCATAACGAGCTTCTTGGCGTTCGAACACGAGAGCTTTCACCGCCATAGTCTGCCCGCGGAATCGCGCCGTGGCGAACGTGGGCACATTTGAAACATGGTGAGCATGCGAAACACGGAGTCTTCGGCCTCGCTGGGGTCCCGTTGACTCGCTGCACGTTCGTTCAGTGTTTCGCTGCACGTTCGTTCAGTGTTTCGCTGCA
>CAYVHV010000001.1:175547-176863 GCA_964451305.1 uncultured Acidimicrobiales bacterium
TCGCTGCACGTTCGTTCAGTGTTTCGCTGCACGTTCGTTCAGTGTTTCGCTGCACATTCGTTCAGTCCCCTACACTTCGGCCATGAGAATCCTCTGTGCCGACGCACTCGCCGACCACCTGCTCGAGCCATTGCGTCAACAGGGCCACGAGGTCGAGGTCTCCCCAGAACTCACCGCCGACACGCTGCCCACAGCCCTCGCCGAGAACCCAGCGGACATCCTCGTCGTGCGCTCGACCAAAGTCACCGAAGATGCGATCGCTGCGTCGAACAAGCTCGGCCTTATCGTTCGAGCAGGAGCCGGTACCGACAACATCGACAAACTTGCCGCATCGCATCGCGGCGTCTACGTCTCCAACGTCCCTGGCCAAAATGCGATCGCTGTCGCCGAACTCGCAATGGGATTGATGCTCTCGATCGACCGGAACATCCCCGCTGGAATGGCCGACTTCGCAAACGGCAAATGGGACAAGGCTCGCTACAGCAAAGCCGACGGCATATACGGAAAAACGGTGGCCATCATCGGCCTTGGAGAGATCGGTCTCGCGCTCGCAACCCGAGCCGTCAGCTTTGGCATGACCGTCACCGCGCTCGCAAAACCCGGCCGCTCGCAACGAACCCTCGACCGAATCGATGCCGCCGGAATCACGCTGGTCGACTCACTCGACGAACTCCTCAGCGCTGCCGATGTTGTTTCACTGCACGTTCCAAAGTCACCGGCGACGGCGGGCATGGTCGACGCCGAGTTTCTCGCGAAGATGCAACCCGGAGCGATCTTGCTCAATACCTCACGGGGCGAGATTGTCGATGGTGCCGCGCTCATCGACGCGATGAATGATCATGGTATTCGCGCCGGGCTCGATGTCTGGCCCGATGAGCCAGCTGCATCGTCGGGAGACTGGGAGTCCGAACTGGCCAAGCATCGCAACGTCGTCGGAACTCACCACATTGGAGCCTCCACTGGGCAAGCCCAAGCTGCGATCGCCGCAGGGACCGTCGAGGTCATCGAGGCGTACCTGTCTGGCAAGGTGGTCAACTCGGTAAACCTGGTGGACGAATCGATAGGACAGCTGACCCTCACTGTGCGGCACCTCGATAAGGTCGGCGTGCTTGCGAAGATCTTCGGCTCGCTACGAGCAGCGGGCCTGAACGTCTCGCAGATGGAGAACAACCTGTTCACCGGCTCGGTCGCCGCCGTCGCCTCGATCAATCTCGAACAGGCCCCGTCCGAAGAGCTTCTTGCACAACTAGAGAGCGACGAGGACATCTTGGCGGTCTCACTGTCGGGTTCTGAAACCGACCAGGCGCAGCGCTAGT
>CAYVHV010000002.1:0-8077 GCA_964451305.1 uncultured Acidimicrobiales bacterium
GGCGGTCAGACGGTATGGCATTCCGGCTACACCGCAGCCGCAGGCTCGGAGATCACCATCGTGACCTTCGATGATCTCTCCGACTTCCGCCAGCCGCACGAACAGGTCTATGTCCGTGTTGGCGAAACGGTCTACGGGCCAACTCCGGTTGAGTTTGGTGAGCTGACGTTCACCGCGAGCAACGGTGGACCGGTCACGATCCTGCACTACAGCAACATCAACGGTCTTCAGAGCTCGGCCAACAGCGTCGAATTCACGATCTGTGGTGATGGCTTGTCAGAGACCGTGATGGACTACCTCAACGACCACTAGGACCAAAGGCCGCCGAGCAGTTGCTTCGGCGGAACGGGTCTTTCATATCGACGAAATGGCTTCGGTCGGGCGGCATTGCCGTCCGACCGAGCTGCTTTTCGCCTAGTTACCTTCGTCGTCGAAGATCTTCTTTGCGTTTTTGAAGAAGTTGGTCAGCGCTTCGTTGACGTACTTGTCGGTGTCATCAAAGACCTGGTTTGCCTTGTCGGAGAAGTTCTTGCCCGCTGTCTTGATGTCTTCCCCGACACTATGAGGATCGCCGTGGCGGTGATAGTCGCCACCGATGATCTTGGCGTAGTCACCGGAGTCGACCCAGTTACGTAGTTCCGCGACTCGGATTACCGGGAAGTCGTGGCTACGCCCGAGCGTCGCCATCAGTCGGTAGTACGCGGACAGACCGCCGGCGTTGCGGTATTCGTCGGCTTGCTCGACAAAGGCCTCGACGCTGAGCTCGTCGCGACGGCCACGAATTCCACCGGCCATGACACAGTGCATGCCCTGTGCAGCGTTGAGTTCTTGTACGGCGAGCAAACCGGCACGGTCGCAGCTGATCTCGGCCTTACGGCTCCATTCGAGCAACGCGAGCATGATCGGCAAAGCCGCTTGGCCAACGATTGGGCTCACCCGTGTCGACAAATCGAGCAGAAGGAACAGGAGGGTGCGGTAGAGCGCGTGGTCGCTCATGATGTGGCCGACCTCGTGGCCGATCACGACTTCGAGTTCTTGAGGTGTTGCGAGCTCTACGAGGGTTGAGTTGAGAACGATGAAGGGGTTGTCCATGCCGACCGCACCCGCGTTGGCCATGGGGGTTTGGGAGATGAAGAGGGGAGGGACATCGGTGTCGAGCACTTCGCAGACCTGCACGAGTGAGTCGTGGATCTTGCTGTACTGCTTTGGCCCAACCTTGACTGCAGCCGCGGTATATACGGTGCTGATGTTCTTCTCACCAAACGTGCCGACCATCTTTCGCAGGAGTGCATCGAAGCCGGGGATTGTCTGAAGAGCGGAGAGGGCCGCTCGGTCGGTTGGGTGCTCCCACGCATGTGGGTGAATGTCCTTCAGGATGGCGCGGCCAGATTTGTGTAACTCGAGTGCGTCCGTCTTCTTCTTTTTTGCTGCCATCGTCTCCTACTTCTTTCCAAATGTGGACCGAGCCAACAAATAGCCGCCGCCAATGATTCCGAAAATGCCCACCACGAACGCAATTGGCGAGACCGCGGCACCAAGGAAGGGGATACCTGAGACAATAGGTCGGACGATGAAGAAGAGCGCCAAGCCGACGAGCAGTAGAGACATTCCCGGTTTCTTCATCATGGTTCGATCCCCCAAAGTAGTTAATCCACCATATCGGCGCGTTCATCTACGACACTTGAGAAAGTGCATGCCGTTTACGTGCTCCGTGCGTACCTAACCCCCCGTATCCGTCGAAGACTCGTCGTTGTTGTTTCTGGGATCTTTGGCGTGCTCGTTGCCGCGTGTGCCCCCGACGTCGAGGTCGCGATGCCTCGCGAGGTAGTGACGCCCTCATCGTCGAGTACGACAACGACAATGCAAGCGCCCACCACCACCACGACTACAGCGCCTACGACCACCACGACGACGGTCGCTCCACCGCTCGACACCGACGATGTCCCTCGTGTGGTGCGAACGACAACAGATGTTGTGCTTCCCGTTCTCAGCGAAGTCGAAAACGGTCTGCTGGTTCGAACCCCATGCCAGAACACGGCGATCGTCCAAGGTGGTGAAGTCGAGGATCGTGTGCACGTCGTGATCGATCCTGGACATGGTGGAAACGAGACCGGTGCGGTGAGTCCGGACGAGATCACTGAGAAAGCAGTGAACCTCGAGGTCGCCCTACTGACCGAGGCTCGCCTCGAAGAACTTGGGTTCGAGGTCACTCTGACCCGCTACACCGATATCAGAGTTCCGATCCTCACCCGGGTTGAGATTGCCGACCGGCTCGAAGCCTCGCTCCTCATCTCCATCCACCATCAGTCATCAGACCCGTTCCCGATCAGCGACGAGCCGGGCACCGAAGTGTTCTACCCTCGGTTCTCTCAGGAAGGGAAGCGGTTTGCAGGTTTGCTAGTCGAGGAAAGCCGCGCTGAACTCGGCAAGTTCGACATCGACTGGTTCACGCCTACCGACGCCGGTGCGGTGTATCGCCTCAACGCGAATACCGGGGGTGACTTCTACGGAATGATTCGTCGCCCCGAGGTAACGGCAGTGCTCGCTGAAATGGGTTTCATGGGTAACGAAGCCGAACTTGCGTTGATGCGGACCGGCGAGATGCAAGAAGCCGAATCGATCGCCATCAGCAATGCTGTCGTGCGCTTCTTCAATACCGACGACCCCGGCAGCGGCTTTGTCGAACCGAGTTTCGAACTCACCGCCGCTGGCGCTGGTGGCGGCCTGAGCGGATGCGAAGATCCCGACCTCGGCGAAACGTTCGATCTCGCTGGAGAACTCGCCGAGAGTTTCGGACAGGGCGACGACAGCGACGACAGCATCGAGAGCGTCGCACAAGGTTAGCTCGCACCACGTCGCAACGCCATGGACTAGCGTTGCGGTGTGGACGACCTTGCTGACCCGATCATCGCGGTCGTCGTACCGGCGAAGAACGATGCAGAGTTTCTGCGGGCATGTCTGCGCAGTGTTCGGGAGCAGTGGTTCCAACCGCTGGAGTGTGTCGTCATTGACGACGGAAGCTCAGACGAGACTGCGCGGATCGCCTCGGAGTTCGCAGAGAAAGACGAACGATTCAGCGTTGTTTCGCACCCCGTGTCTCAAGGTCCGTCAGCAGCTCGCAACACCGGTATTGCCAGAACTTCTGCTCCGTTCGTGACGTTCCTCGATGCGGACGACTTCTTGTACCAACACTCGATCAAGCGTCGTGTAGAAGCACTGCTCGATGCGGACCCGGACCTCGTCGCTGGTACCTTCTGCGACTGGCAGGCTACGTCTCAAAATCAGGGGCGCAAAGCTCCCGAACGAACAGCGGCCAGCCGACGGGGCGTGGTTGGTTTCGTAGATGGTCCAGAGTGCCCGTTCATCGTTACCGCACCGGTGGTGCGCCGGAGCGTGCTCGAGCAGGTCGGCGGATTCGATGAGACACTACTGACCGCTGAGGACTTTGACCTGTGGATTCGAGTACTTCGTGAAGGCCACACCTTCACGTATGTGCCGATCATCGGTGTGGCCTACCGACAGAACGCGAGTGGCTTGGTGTTCTCCGAATCGGCCGATCATGCAGAGTCAGCAATGTCGATTATCGAACGGCAATACGAAGATGTCTCTGAGGAGGAACAGGCGCCGACGCTGGGCCGGCCGTTGCCGTACTACCAGTTGGAGAGTGCTCGTGCGAAACGCCTGCTTCGTACCTATGCGCTCGCCGCAGCGGCGAACGAAACCGACGATGCCGAACGCCTAGGCCAGCTCATTGGGAAAGACCTGCGCGTGCTCGAACACGCCGGCCTCGACACCGAGGGCGAACTTCGAGCCGGAGCATGGCGTGCCTCGCGTGCAATTCCCGAACTCCGCGATGGAGATGCCCGAAGGCGATTTGTTCAGGGGCTGCTCGCAGCGCTCAACGATCGAGTGAGCTGATCGGGTCGACCAGCTCAACCGTGGATGCTAGAACACCTTTTCGGCTTCACAGATCTCGTCGAACTGACTCTCCATAAATCCAACGATGGCGGTTCCCCACACTGGGTTTTGTGTGCTGCCACCACCATCATTGATACAAAGCGTGAGCGGTAGCTCGTCGTAGTCGGCGATCTCCATTGCCTCGACGTACGCTGCGAGCATCTTCCTGAACTGCTTGCCCACGGTTACCAGAGCGGTCTCGGGAAAGTCCATCACCGCGTTGCCAGTGACGTATGCGAAGTTGGGGTACATGAACGACGACGGCGAGATGTCGGTGATCGAACGGAACCGGTTGCTACGGGTTTGCTGATATGCCTCGGGAAACGTTGCTTCGCTTTGTTGGACCACCGAGAGTCGCATCGACTGAGGCGAATGCGTGTGGAGTCTGGTGGCGGTCTTTCCGAACTTGGATTGCAACAGCGCCTGCACGTTGCGAGCAGCGTTGACGTAGTCGGGATCGTTGACATCGAGCTCGCCGTGCACCATGCCGTACGGCTCTGGTCGAGTCTTCGCCAGGCCATTCGGGAGGAAGAAGTCTGACTTCTTCACCGGCTTGAGCAGGAAGAGGTCGTCGTTGAAGTACAAGAAGTGTTCGCTGAGATCCGGTACCCGATGAATCGAGGCCTCAATGGCGTGAGAGCTGAAGGTTGGGAGGTTCTCCGCTTCGATAATTTCTTCGTGGTACACCCATTTGACCCGCTCATTCGATTCGTCGAACCACTGCGGAGGCTTGCAGTTCGTCACGATGTACACGGTCTGCACCCACGGCGCGTACTTCAGGAGCGAACGTAGCGAGTACTTCAACTCATCTCGGCTGATGAACCGGTCGGAGATAGCGTCGCCAGCGCCGACGTCGGGCTCTTCGGTGTCGACTTCAACAACGTCTGGCAGCGGGTCGGCGTACTCGGCGTGCATCTTTTGCCAGTCCGGATCCGAGGCGTTCACCCACGTGTAGACGACGTCGACATCGAAGGTGGCCTCCTCGAGCATCGGCATTGGATACAACTCGTTCAGCGACTTACCCGGCGTCTGTAGGAACTCCTGCGCAGAGGGACTCTGCAAGTAGATCTTTCGAGTGATCGGATTCGCTCTCGGAGCGAGGAGTGTCTCGTCCTCGGTCCGCCACTTCTCGATGTGAAAGGCAAACTCGCGTTCATGAGAGATGAAGCGAAGCTCGGAGTGTTGCTTGCTGAGCAGGTCTCGTAGGAGCTGCGCATAGTTCGAGATGATGACTCGCTCGCCCTTCAACATGTAGCCGACCTGCAAGTTGGACTGCACGCTGACCGCAATGACCGAGTCGATCAACGCTCGGTAACAATCGGCCGGGGCACCGAGCGCCGGTGTGATGTCGTCGGCATCGATCGCGAAATACGATTTGAGCGCTGGATCTTGAACGTCGGCTACTCGTCGCCGCAACCACTCGAATGTGAGGAAGTCTCGCTCGTTGTTTGAGGCCGCGTAGTGCCGCTGGATCTCTTTGAGCTTGGCCGGCGATGCCACGATCGACGCCGCCACGCTGAGCTCTTCTTTCGATGTTGCAGTCAGGTAGCGGGCCCACAGCGAATCGAGAATCTTGTTCGGAACGATCGATTTGGTGAGTTCTTTCGCGCTACTCACGAACTTATCCACGCTGAACTGCCTCTCGAGGTATTCCGGTCTTCTGTCGCGTACTGATCACGCGGGCTCCAAGTGAGCTTCGTCTCGTAAAGAGCCGGAGCGCACTTCACCACAATTGGCACCGATCCCCCGATGCGCCGACAGCACACTAATTCTCCGCTGGGAGTTGGGCAAGATTCGGTCATGACGACTTCGGTAAAGGGTCCGCGTTCGCGCGCTGCCACGTGAGGAAATTGCTGGGTACGTTGGGTCGCCGTTGTCGGGGCGTTAGCTTTCGCTGGATGCGGCTGGCCGTTCTTGTCTCCGGTACTGGGACCCTTCTCGACGCGATGCTCGTAGCTGGCTTACCCGTCGACCTCGTCATCGCCGATCGGCCGTGTCGGGGCCTTGAGATCGCTCGCGATGCTGGGGTGCAAGCAGAGCTTGTCGAACGCACTGACTTCACCGCCGACTTCGATCGAGACACGTACTCGACATCGATCGTCGAGTGCCTTCGCTCGCATGAGGTCGACGTCATAGCCATGGCCGGATTTGGAACGGTATTGGGGGCAACGATGTTCGACGCGTTTCCAGGTCGAGTCATCAATACCCACCCGGCGCTACTGCCCGCGTTCCAGGGATGGCACGCTGTTCGTGAAGCACTCGCATATGGGGTGAAGGTCACCGGATGCACCATCCACGTCGCGACCGCCAAGGTCGATGACGGACCGATACTCGCTCAAGAGGCCGTTTCGGTTCACGATGGTGACGATGAGGCCCAGCTACACGAGCGGATCAAATCGGTCGAGCGTCGGCTGTACATCGATACGTTGGCGACGATCGTCGAACGAGGCCATGTCCTTGAGCACGGTTGAGGTCCTCGAGCACGGCTGAACAGACACATGCCACTGCGACCGATTGCGAGTGGGCGTATGCAATCGGGTAGATAAGAGTCCAACACCTCACAAGGACAATCATGGGCAAGCTTGCACTCCTTTCAGTTTTTGACAAGACCGGCATCGCAGACCTCGCGAAGGGTCTCGTGGACGCGGGATGGACCCTGCTCTCGAGCGGTGGCACCGCCGCTGCGATAGCGGATGCTGGCCTGCCGGTGACCGACGTGGCCGATCACACCGGTTCGCCCATCATGTTGGGCCACCGCGTCGTGACGCTTCACCCAAAGGTGCACGGCGGGATCCTCGCGGATCGCAACAACGCGGAGCATCAAGCCGATCTCGAAGCTCACGACATTGCACCGATCGACCTCGTCGTCGTCAACCTCTACCCGTTCAACAGCCAGCGCGAGATCGAGATGATCGACATCGGCGGACCGACCATGGTCCGAGCTGCCGCGAAGAACCACGAGTTCGTCGGAGTGGTCGTTGATCCCGAGGACTACGAAGCCGTCGGCGAAGAGATTGCGAACGGAGATCTTTCGGCTGAAACCCGCCGTCGTCTCGCCCGGAAGGCATTCGCCCACACCGCTGCCTATGACGCCTCGATCGTGTCGTGGCTCGACGACACCGATGAGCAAAGTGACGCAACCGACCCGCTCCCAGACTCGATTCACATCGCAGCCGATCGCGTCCAAGACCTTCGGTACGGCGAGAACCCGCACCAGGTCGGCGCCCGATACCGATTCGCTGGCCAACACAGTTGGTGGGACGACGCCATTCAACTCAACGGTAAAGAGCTCAGCTACCTCAACCTTCTCGACACCGAGGCTGCGTGGCAATTCGTTCATTCGCTCGGCACTGACCCGACAGCGGTCGTTATCAAGCACGCCAACCCATGTGGCGCTGCAATTGCAGACGACATCACACTCGCCTATCAGCGGGCGCATGCTTGTGACTCGATCTCTGCGTTCGGTGGCATCGTTGCGATCAACCGAGAAGTTCCAACAGCACTTGCCGAATCGCTCGCCGAAGTATTCACCGAAGTGGTCGTTGCCCCAGCGTTCTCCGCTGGAGCAATGGAGGTACTGACCGCGAAGAAGAACCTCCGCATCATCGAAGCAACCTCGCCGTCGTCAGCTCTGCTCACCATGCGCTCGATCGACGGAGGGCTTCTCGTCCAGACCAGTGACCGGCTGCTCGCCACCCCCGACGACTGGACTGTCGCAACCGACCGGGAACCAACTCAAGACGAACTCGCCGACCTCAGCTTTGCTTGGCAAGTCGCTGCTCGCGTTACCTCCAACACCATCGTGCTCGCCAAAGACCGCCAAGCCGTGGGCATCGGCGCAGGGCAACAAAACCGTCGCGACGCCGGCCGGATCGCTTCTGAGAAAGCCGACGGACGAGCCCAAGGCGGAGCGTGCGCGTCAGATGCGTTCTTCCCCTTCAAGGACGGCCTCGAAACCGCCATCGAAGCTGGCTGCACCGCAGTCGTGCAACCCGGTGGCTCGGTCCGAGACGCTGAAGTAATCGAGGCAGCCAACGAGGCAGGTATCGCGATGGTCTTCACCGGCGAACGACACTTCGTTCACTAGTTTCCCCCAGTTGCAGCGGGTATTGGCTCGGCC
>CAYVHV010000002.1:8177-76373 GCA_964451305.1 uncultured Acidimicrobiales bacterium
GTGGGGGCCTCCCCAAACTGCGCCTTTTCCTTCCGCTTCGCTCCAGGAAAACGCTTCTCCTAGCGGGGGCAACGCAGGCTTTACGCCGGAGGCGGTTATCGTCCTCCGGGCGTTTTCGACTTTAGCGGGTTCGGGACTTTTGGCGGTTGCCGCCGCCTTGCCGCCGTTGGCCTCCGCCTTGCTTGGATTGGCTACCGCCCGACCGCTTACCTTTGGCGTTCTTCGGCTTTCCAGAACCGCCCCGGCTCTGACCGTTGCCTCCGCCATTTCCGCTGCGGTTCTTGCTGCGGTTCTTGTTCTTTCCGCCGCCCTTGCCCCGGTTGCGGTTCTGGCCGCCACCGTTCTTGCCACCGCCACTTTGCTTGGGCTGGACGATTGGTTCACCGTGGTTCTGGTCCTCGACCGGTGTTGGATCCTCAAACTCACACACGACACCGATCTGGCGCTGAAGCTTCTTGGTGTCCTTCAAATCCTCGTTCGTCACAAAGGAGACAACCGTCCCCGAAGCGCCAGCACGTGCGGTTCGGCCCGAGCGGTGTGTATACGCCTTGTCATCCTCGGGCGGGTCGAAGTGAACAACGCAATCGACGCCATCGACGTGAATACCGCGGGCGGCAACATCGGTCGCTACCAAGGCCTGGGTCTTGCCATCGACGAAGGCCTGAAGCGCGTTGTCGCGCTGATTCTGCGTGCGTCGTCCGTGGATAACCCCGGTCTTGACGCCGTACTTCTTCAGCTGGCGAGCAACTCGATCTGAGCCATGGCGTGTGCGGCAGAAGATGATCGACTGCCCATGGGAGCGAACTTCGTGAGCAGCGAGTGAGACCTTCTCGGTGCGGTCGATTCGGATGAAACGGTGCGTCATCCGCGTCATATCCGGCTTTGCCTCGCCGACCTCATGGGTCACCGCGTTTCGCTGATAACGATCGGTCAGAACCTTGACCTCTTTGCCGAGGGTGGCCGAGAACAAGACGGTTTGGCGATTCTTGTTGGTCTGATCGAGCAGGCGCTTCACGACCGGTAAGAACCCCATGTCAGCCATACGGTCGGCCTCATCGACAACTGCATACGAGACCTGATCCAGATCGACCTCACCTTGATCGATGAGGTCGAGGAGACGACCCGGGCACGCGACGAGCATGTCGACCCCGCGTTGGAGGGCCTTGCGTTGCGCTCCAAACCCGACGCCGCCGTATACGGCGTGGACCGAACGGTTTCGCGTTTCAGCCAGTGGTTCGAGCTCACGGCGGATTTGCTCTGCCAGCTCGCGGGTAGGGGAGAGGATCAGACCGGTCGGTTTGTGTGGACGGGCCTTCTTGAGTCGCGTGACCATCGGGATCCCAAACGCGAGCGTCTTGCCAGAGCCGGTTGGAGCTCGGCCGAGAACATCCTTGCCTGCAAGAGCGTCGGGGATCGTTGCCGACTGAATGGGAAAGGGAGCGGTAATACCTTCGATCGTCAGGCGTTCGACGAGATCGTCGGGAACACCCAGCTCGGTGAAGTTCGCGTTAGGGGAACTCTTTGGCGAGTTCGACATGTTTGGCCTCCAGAGACGTCGGCCCACGTCGCAGAAGAAGAAACACGAGCAAGACCCATGCTACCGATGTAATGAGCATGCAAGCGCTAGTGTGACGTCCGCATGAGTGATCAAACTCCTTCGCGATGGCAGCGCCCGATCTTTGTTGCAAGCCTCGGTCGATCTGGATCGACGCTCCTTCAACGTGTTCTCAATGCACACCCCGACATCACGATCTGGGGCGAACACGGTGGAATGCTCAAGGGCATAACCGCAACCGTTCGCGCGTCTCAGGATGAGTTCGTCGTGAAGAACCTCGACACCGGCAATGACGTGCGCGATGCGGTCGTTGGCGAGATTTCGGACAAGGAAACCTTTTACCCGTGGGTCTCACCGTTTCGAGCCCACGAGTTCTCAGACGAGTTGGTTGCCACCTTGTTAGAACTCTTCACTCGGGGCCTCACACCAGAGATTCGCTGGGGATTCAAAGAGATCCGCTACGACGTCGAAACGTTGCGCACGCTGATGGAGATGTTCCCCGAAGCGCACGTCATCCTTCTAGCCCGCGAGGTCGAAGGGCATGTTTCGTCCCGCTTCTTTGCGTTCGGAAATCGTGACTACGACCTCGTCTCCGAGGACGGGCGTCAGGCCGCTCGCAAGAAGGTCGGCAACATGATCGAAGGCTGGATGCGCCGCTACGAGGGGATGCTCGAGCTGTGCGCGGAGATGCCGCAGCGTTGCTCGCTCGTCGCGTACTCCGACCTCGTGCAAGGAAGCCCGCGGATCCCAGCGCTGTTTGCCGAACTCGGAGAAACCACTCCCGACGGAGCGGTGATTGATGAAGTCCTCGAAGCGAAAGCGGGCAGCTCGTTTAAGTACAACTCGATCGCCCGACAGAACCGCGCCTTGCTGCCCGAGATTATCGAGTCCGCTGACTACGACCGAGACCGTTACGCTTCGATCGCCTCGGCCTTCGGCATCACGTCGTGACCGACGGTCCGAGCCGGATCGATCCACTCGTTGGAGCGGGACCCCGCACTGCGGTGAGTACCTTTCGTCCCGGTACCGATCCTCAGCGAGTCCTCATTCTCGACGGGGACGAGCCACTGATGGCCGATCTTGCAAGCGGAGATATCCGTCGATTCGAGTCGGGACCTTCGCTCGCGCTTCCCATGGTGTCGACCCCGTTCGATCTTTCGACGACGCAGCTCCTTCTCGTACAGATCAACCTCGATGTTCAAGAACTCGCAGGCCGATCGACACTCTTCTCGCTCGCCCTCGACCACGGAGCGATCACCGTTGACGAAGTGGGAGATGAACTACATCTCACCAGTCCGACGGGCGATGTGGTGACTGGCCCAAAGGGCGACTCACCAGCGATCGTTTTTCAGATCGACCGGATGGGATCCGATCTCGTCGTGAGTGTGCGAAACGCCGAGACGTTGCAACGGGTCGAGTTCTCACAACCGATCGATGAAGCCACACGAATGACAGCGGTACTTACCGCCGGCGGTCCCTCATCAGCGCTAACTGGAAGATACGGACGCCGCCGACAGGCACCGGTCCTCGTTCACTTCGCGCGAGTTGAAGCAGTAGACAACGTCCAACGTGCCGTCAACGGCGCCCGACGCGCTGCCGGCAAGGTCAAGCGTCGGATCTCCTGATATGCGCATCGCTGTTTTTTCCGACATGGTCCGTCCGAACGGAGCGGGGGTGATGGCACTTCTGGCCGCCGATCTTCTCGACCAGGCAGGCCACGAAGTCGTTGTTCTCGGCGGAGCAATCCACGCAGGATTGGAGGCACAGCTCCAACGCGACCTCGCTGGCGCTGCGGCATTCACGAACGACGAGGCCGCGCTCGATGGCAGTGTGTCGCGGTTAGCTCACGAAGCACTTCTCGAAGCGTTCCGCGGTTGGTTCGATGCACAGTTGGAGTCATACCAACCCGACATTCTCTATATCCACAACTGTGGTCGGGTATTGAGCCAGCTCGATGTTGCCGACCTCAGCCGGCGATTGCCGGTCGTGTTGACCATGCACGACGAATGGTTCAGCACCGACGCTCACTACACGTTCCGATCTCGCAAGGATGGAGCGATGGTGCGCACCTACGAACCCATTCGGTCCACGCATCCGCTGATCCATCGCTATGACCACCTCTTCGATGTTGCAGACCGGTCGGGAAACCTCGTCGTTCTCGCCCCGAGTGCGTGGTTAGCCGATCGTGCGCGGTTGGTCTTTCCGACACTCGACATTCGCCACCTCCCCAACGCGGTCGACGCCTCGCTGTTCGACCTTCAAGATCGAGCTGAGGCTCGCGCTCGGCTCGGTATTGCGACCGATCGACCAATCATCGGTTTTGTTGGCAATCCCACGCAGGAACGCAAGGGGTTTGCGGAGTTCGAGTCGGCGGTTCAGCTGCTGGACTCAACCGGTGATAGCTCTCCGATCAGGTTGGTCGCTGGAGGACCTGGATCGATGACGACCGGGATGGCGCACGCACTCCTCGACTCGGGTCCGATCGATCGCCTCATGTCTGTCCCGAAGGTCGTACCGCCGCAGGTGAGCATCGGTGGTGACGGCATTGTCGTAAGTGGGTTAGCGCGGTCGGAGATGGCGGCGTTTTACGGTGCAGCCGACGTGATTGTTCACCCATCTATCATCGACAACTTGCCCACGGTTCCGATCGAAGCCGGGCTGTGCGGTACCCGCTGCCTCGCCACCGATGTTGGGGGCACTCGCGAGACGATCGCCGACATCGATGACCTGTTTCCCGCAGACTTTTCGAGCGCTGATCTCGCAGCACGGATTGGGACAGCACTCGATTCGGCGAGTGCCGAGACAGCCGATGACCGGAACAGCCGACGCGACGCGCAGCTTGGGCGATTCTCGGTCGACGAGCATGTGACCGCGTTGCTCGGTGTTCTTACGGAGCTCATGGCAGGTGCATCATGACCACAACTTCGGTAAACCTCGTGTCGCATATCTGCGATGTATGGGAATCAGGAGCCAAAACTCGCCCAGTTCCTGAAGCCATTGGGTGCACGAGCGCACTCGTCCTTCCAGGTGCGTCTGGAGTTCCGAGATTCTGTTTCGTGAGTGCGGCCTCACCTCTCGAGCTGCTCCTCGGTGAGCAGACCACAGCGCACGATCGCACGGGTGCGGCGCTTTCGATCACCGAGGTGGCCGATCGATTGATGGCTGGTGAAGTCGCTGGCGTACTCGGGCCTCGTGGTCCGGTGTCCATCGACAACGGCCGGGCTGGGGTTGCTGTTCCATTGCCCGCTGCACTCCTCGAACATCGCCAGCGCGTGAGGCGAGACAATGTTCTCGCCCGGTTTCTGCTCCGACAGATCGGGCTCGAAGAGGTGTCGGTCCATCGCGGCGCCGCCTCGAATCTCTACGATTCGTTGGCGAAATTGTGGTCCCGAGAACTTTCGATTTGTATCGACCCGGCGATGCTTCTGACGCTCGGCGCAGACCGCCAACGCCACGTCGACGATGAGTACAAGTCGCGTGCTCGCGAACGTCTCCCTCGAGCCCTGGGCCGCCTACACGGACTTGGTGTACAGAGCTATCCACGGTTGGTGATTATTTGATGACGACGGTCAGCATCATCGTCCCGAGCTTCCGCCAGCCCCAGTTTCTGGGTCGCGCACTCGAGAGCTGCCTCGAACAAGATTACACCGATCTCGAGATCATCGTGATCGACGACCGATCGCGTGATTCATCGCTCGGGTTGGCCGTCGCGATGGCCAGCGCGGATTCGCGAATCACCGTGCTCGAACCTCCGGCCAATGGTGGGCTCGGTCGGGCGCGCAATATCGGCCTCGCCCATGCGACCGGCGACTATCTGTGCTTCCTCGATTCCGACGATTACCTGCTTCCCGGCTCGATCAGCGCGCGCCTTGCAGCCTTTCCCGACGCTCTCCAGCGATATGGCGACCAGCTCGTTGCGGTCTACGGAGACTGGCAGCACGTTGGAGAGGCGATGGACTATCCGGTCGTGCGCGCACCTCGGACGACCATGACCGTCGTCGATGCAGCGAGCTATTCAGGCGAGAACGTATTCATTTGTTCAGCCCCACTCGTGCGCCGGCAGGCAGTTCTCGACGCGGGCGGATTTCCCGAGGGGCTGCCGATGCTCGAGGACTTCGCGCTGTGGTCCAAGATGATCGCCGCTGGTGGCATCTTTGCTCCTGTCGAACACGTCGTAGCGACCTACCGCCAACGCCCAAACTCTATGTTGCGGGGCGAAGCGGGTGTCACGATGGCAAGCTACGTCGACGTCATAAATGAGTGGATGCAGGCGTCGGGGACGCTGCTCGCTGATGGTGGCGGACTCGCTGCGTGGCTCGAAGATCGGCCCCCGCAGAGCTTTGGTCGCATGGCCTGGAACGCTCCGTCGAATCTTGGGAGTTCATACAAGGCTTCGTCTGCTGGTTCGCTTCGTTCCGTGTCTGATCCCGACGATGTCAGCGACCAAATAACGAGCGTTCCGGCGGTCGGCGACTTCATGGTCGCTCCAGTCACCAACGGGCTGCGCACGACCGTTCAGCCGTGGGTCGGAGCGCAGAGCGATGAGCCACAGCACGCGATCATTGTTCAGTCCCTCAGCGACAGCCTCGCCGCTATCGGCCTGCTGAACGACGGCGAGGTCGACCGAGCGGTCTTTGCCGATGACCCGACGGACTGGCCTGCGCTTTGGCCGTTGGCGCTCGCGGGGATTTCGGTCCGGTCGCGCGCAACCATCGAGTCGTTGTCGACGCAACCGGAGACCATCGACCGCTCCACCGTTCGCGCATTTACCGACCGGTCGCCTCTCGAACTGATCCAAGACGGTGTGGCAACGCTCTGGCCGAATCCTGGACCCCGCTCCGGCTCGGTCGTGTACGTCCCTGCTGGCTTCGAGGAGTATCCCGCTCTCGACGCGTGGGTGTCCACTGCGCTTCATGCGTTGGCGGATCGAGGGCTGGCTCCCACGCTCATGGCCGAACCGCGTGCCCGACCAAACCTCTGCGGTTACCGCAGCGATCTCACATCGATCGCACTGTTACGCGAGACGTTGGTGATCATCGCCGCGGAGCCATCGGACCGGTTGCTCCTCGAGGCGGTCGCCCCAACGATCATCTTCGATCCTTCTCTCGCTGGTGAGGCCGCGGGTCCACGAACAGCCGGCGAACTCACTGCAGCGATCGACGCACTCGGTCTCTCGAACGTTCCCGAGGCCTAACCCGTAGTTGTCGTCGTTCTCAGAACCGAATGGATAGCTGCCGCAGCACGCTCCGCGCTCGGGGTGCCATTCATGTCGATCTGCGCTCGGAAGTATGGTGCAGCGACATCTCGATATGACGCCCGGTTCTCGATCGCTGAACGAAGCGCTGCGGTGAGATCGTCGGCGGTGTGCACATGTTCAAACGATGGATCTGGCGTGGCGAACGTCGGAACCTTCTCGTGATGCGGGTTGTAGTAGACGAACGGGGTTCCATAGGCAATCGCCTCGAAAGGCACGGTGCTGAAGCGAGTCACGATCGCTTCGCAGTGCGGCAGCATCGACGACATGGAGCGGTCGGTTCGATAGGTCGCAAGCTCGGGAGGCAGGCGAAGGTCGGCTGGATGTTGGCTAATGACCGGCGTGAGGCCCAGCGATTCGATCGATGAGATCGCCGACTGGAGAAATGCGTTTCGTTCGTTCGTCAGGACGCCGTACGTAAAGTTCGAGTTGATGACGACCTCGCCGTTGCGGTCGCCTGACGTGGGCCCTTCGTTCCACGCGGATTCCATATTGGAGTTTCCAACGATGTGGAGGTTCCGCCGATCGAGGGCTTCGACGTCGTTCTGCCCTTGCAGAAGGACGTGATCGGCAGCGAGGTAGGGAAGCCGTATCCGGCCGGTGTCTACATCGGTGAAGTCCTGGACCCCTTCGACCTTCGCAAAGGATGGAACCCCTCTCACGCGGGCCAAGTGATAGATCACCCGTGATGGGTCGCCCCAGTCGTTCATTGCGACGAAGGCATCGAAGTTGCCCAGGGCGAATCGGTCGTAGCCCTTTGCGGCGAGCACGCGTGGATGATCGCCCAAGTGTTTGTCGATGACTTCGACCTTGTCTTCCTCGACGAGGAAGCTCGCTGGTCGGCCGAGCTCGCGCAATGCGTCAGCGACCGCACCGAGCTCCTTACCGTGATACTCAGCGAGCGGCATGAACAACACACCGAGAGACTCGATCTCCCCTGGTTCGGTGTATGCGTCGAAGACCTTTGGTCGCGAAACGGGAGTTGCCTCTGGGTTCGAACTCTCGGGCGCAGCGGCCGGTGAGGGTTGGGAATCTGGTGTTGGAGTATCGGCTCCGACGGATCGAGCGCGGGTCATGATCGCGCCGTCGGGACCCATGGTCCGTTTTGCAAAACGGGCGGCGCGCTTAGCGAAGTCTTTGGCATCCATATGTGAGCTACTCGGTGGATAGTCGGATGGTGGCGCCGCCGTCGACGACGAGCATCTGTCCCGTCGTGTACTTCGATTGGTCGTTGTCAGCGAGGTGCAGAATGCTCGGGGCAATGTCGTCTGCGGTCGCCACGAACTTCAACGGAGTACGGTCAGCGAGGACCTGCAGGTTGCCTTCAGGGCCGTCCGGGTGTGGACGCCTGTCCAGTCCGGACCGAAGCATCTTCGTGTCGATCGCTCCGGGAAGAACGGCGTTGCAGCGGATGCCGTCGTCTGCGAGCTCGAGCGCAGCCGACCGGGTGAGCGCAACGAGTGCGCCCTTGGAGATTGCATACACCGCAACGTTCATTGACGTTGCGAGCGCATGGACCGACGACACGTTTACGACCGAACCGTTCACGGCGCTCAGCAGAGGATGTGCTTCACGAATGCACTGAAACGCGGAACGCACATTGGTGTTGATGATGTGCTCCCAGTCATCGTCGTTGGTTTCGACGATCGGCTTATTGACCTGGGTCGCAGCGTTGTTCACCAATGCGTGAAGGCCATCGAGCTCGCCAGTGAGTTTCTGAAAGAGCTCGGCGATCTGGTCGCTTTGTGAGATGTCGACGATCTCGAAGCGATCGATCTCGATATCGTCACTCGGCTCGGACTGGTCGATGCCGATAACGCCCCAGCCAGCTCGAGAGAAGGCCCGCGCTGCGGCGCTTCCAATTCCACCACAGACCCCGGTAATCAGGACTTTTCGAGTGGTCACGAAGAGAAGCCTTCGATCTCGGACATCGTGCATTCGAGGAGGGAGAATGCGGGGAGGGAGAATGCGGTCACAGCGCAGATGATAGCTGGGAAAACACGGCGGTAGCTTCGGTGATCGCCTCGGAATGACCGACCGGCCGGCCGAGGGCCTTTTCGCTGAGGAAGAACTCGGCGACGACGAGCGCCCGGTCAGCAGAATCGAGTACGGAAAGACGTGTCGCCCGATCGAGGATTTCGCCGATGCTGCGATCTGGGCTCCGCAAACTCCACAGTTCTTCGAGTGCGAACTGAGCAGCGGTGTTGTGGGTATTGAAGTTCTGGGGCAAGACCTCGGGGGTGCCAGCCGCTGACAGCGTGGCGGTGACCGCCGGCTCGATGGTTGCAGCTAGCTGGATCTGTTCGAAGACCTTGGGCCCGAGATCGACAGCCTGGATGCGGTGCGTGCTCGGATCCACAGGTCCGGTCAGGTCGTCTCCAGAGGTCTGCCGTTCCGGAGCAACCGGACCATGCGGGTAGCGGGTTCGCAACGCCCGCTGAGAATCCGCGAGGAGCGAACCACCGCTGGTCCTCTTGATGAAGTGACAGGTATCGGCCACGACCCGATGTCGGCCTCCGGCGTCGAGGACGGCCATGTTCCAACTCCAATCCTCGAAACCAAACCCGTATGCGAGTTCATTTCGAGGGTAGGGGAGTTGCACGATGGTCTCTCGGTTCACGAAACTCAACGCCGTCCACGCGTTGTGCAGTGAAAATCTTGACCATCGAAAATCGGGGCTCTCCGAGTCGATGTGGTGAAGCAGGGAGTGGTGATCCCCAAAGATGATGTTGACCTGAGGGTGAAACACGTCGAACTCGGAGGCTCCGTCAGCTGCCGAGGCAGCAGCGACGAGCCATTCTTCACCCCACAAATCATCGGCGTCGAGGAAGGCCAACCAGGTCGCGTCTGTGCCTGCAACAGAAGCGTTTCGCGCTGCGCCGAGATCACCTTCAGAAATGGTGATCGACCGAACATCGCGACGATCACCCCAGCGTTCAGCAAGCGACGCTGTTGCATCATCGGGTGCATCGAGAACGAGTAGCAGGTCGGCCGATAGTCCCGACCGTTGCGCGCGCTGTACCGCACGCCACGCGCTGATGAGCGACGGCTCAGCCGTTGCACCCTCGTCGTGGAGGTTGACGACAGCGGTGATCATTCGAGGTCGACTTCTTATCCGAGGTTGTCGATGAGGTTCGAAATTGCCCGAACATGGGTCCGGTGGCACGCCTCGAAGGTATTGCTTCCGTTGTGTGCGCCGAGGATGAGGTTGGGCAGCTGGCGCAGCCGTTCGTCCTGTAGTGGCTCGACCTCAAAAACGTCGAGGGCGGCACCGGCGAGGTGACCAGAATCGATGGCGTCGGCGACGGCGCTCCCAATCACGATCGGTCCTCGGCCGATGTTGATCAGCCATGATCCTTGCTTCATCCCGCCGATGAAGTCTGCGTCGACGAGTCCTCGAGTCCCGTCATTGAGGGGAGCGCAGATCATCACCGCATCTGCGTCGGCGGCGAGCGTGGCGGCATCACCGATCAGAACCCCCGTGCGCTCCGCCCATGCAGCGCTCTCCGGAGATGGGTCTGATCCGGTGACGGACACGCCGAGAGCCAAGAGCTTCTCCGCCAGTGACCTCCCGATATCGCCAAGGCCGATCACGTTGACCGTCAGCGCGTTCATCGAACGGCTCGTTTGTTTTGCCCAACCACCGGATCGCACGGTGTTGTCGATTGCGAAGATGTCGCGCACGAGGGCGAAGAGGTAGGCAAGGCCGAGCTCTGCGACCTCGTTTCCGAACATGCCCGGAGTGTTGGTGACCGCAATGCCGCGCTCGGCCGCGTCTTCGAGATCGATGGCGTCTAGACCGATTCCCCACTTCGAGATCGCCCGTAGATCGGGTAACTGCGCCAGCACCTCACTCGTGAAGTGGTCGTCGCCAGCAACCACTCCGACGATGCCGTCCATTGCCGTAACGAGTTCAGTGCCGCGTAGCTCTTGACCGGGGATCTCCGGAAGGAAGACGTCGAGCCCGGCGTCGGCGAAGGTCTGTCGATAGTCCTCGATATCTCGGATCAGGTGGGTGCAGGTGACCGCTACTCGTTTCATTGGGCCGTTCTACTCTCCGCCCGCCCCAGGGTTGCGCATCTTCCACACCGATTCCGCGATGAGGAAGTCGCTTTCTTCGTCGATGTCGAGCGAGTCGGTCGGGTCCGTCTCGACCATTCGAGGATTCGATCCGATTCGAGATCCCGTCGAGGTGATGAGATCGCGCGAGAACACAAAGGCGCACGAGTTCTCGATGAACAGTGGGGGAAGGTCCTGCGTTCGGAGCAGAACGTTGGGGTCGTGGTTGACCGGCGCAACTTCACCGTCCCAAAGCCGTTGCTGGAGTCGGGTGACGGTAAAGACCGAGTCGCACTCTTCCTCCCGGTAGATGCGAATCGCCTCCTCGAGGGGAGCTGCGGGTAGGAGCGGGTTGGTCGAGTGAGTCTGCAGAATGGTGTCGGCATCAGTAAAGCCGAGGTCATGTTCGATGATCCGGTTCATCGCAATTTCGCCAGCGCGCAGTTCTTCGGGACGTTCGATCAACACGACACTCGGAAAGTGCTCCGCGCATTGTTCGGCGATGATCGGGCTATCGGTATCGATCAGAACCTCGTCGATCGACGCACACTCCAGCAGCGTCCGGACGATGTGATGAAACAGTGGCGCATTGCCGAACGTGCGGTAGTTCTTGCCCACGACCCGCTCACTGTCATGGCGCATCGGAACGAGGGCAGCGACACGGGTATTCATTGCGGCGTTGTTCATCGCGACAATCTACTTCGGTGACTAGTCTGGGATGATGGTCGCCCCCACCATTTCGATCGTGATCCGGACGCTCAATGAGGCCGATCACCTTCCGACCTTGCTCGACTCGATCGAACAGCAGTTGACGCATCCAGACGAGGTTGTTCTCGTCGATAGTGGTTCGACCGATGAGACGGTGGCGATCGCCGAGTCCCGTGGACTCAAAGTCGTGCACATTCCGCCTGGTGAATTCACCTTTGGGCGTTCTCTCAACTGGGGCTGTGAAGCTGCCAAGGGCGACATTTTGGTCTTTGTCTCGGCGCACGTCTACGCGTTGAGTGCGACCTGGCTCGAAGACCTCGTCTCTCCTTTTGCTGATGAGCGAGTCGGGTTGTCCTATGGCGGCCAAACCGGCGACCATCGCAGCAACTTCGCCGAGATCCAACTGTTGAAGCGGTGGTTCCCCGAGGAAGGCACCACGAACCAGGAGAACTCGTTCTGCAACAACGCCAACTGCGCTGTCCGCCGCGATCTTTGGCAGAGCACTCCGTACGACGAGTCACTTCCCGGCTTGGAAGACATGGCGTTCGCCCGACATATTCGAGCCGGTGGGCATCGCATTGCGTACGTGCCTGAGGCGATCATTGCGCATGTGCACGAAGAAGGCTGGCGCCAAACGATGAACCGCTACCGCCGCGAGGCAATGGCGTACCAAACGATCTTCGGTTCTCAGAGCCTCGGTCTGGTCCAATCGGTTGGTCTCGCCGCCGAGAGCATCGTGAAAGACGCCAAGGCAGCTGTTTCCGAGGGCAAGATCTCCGAGATTCCATCTGCGGCTGCGTTCCGAATTGCTCAGTATGCGGGCGCGTGGGTTGGCCATCGGGCGAACCCAGATGAGACCCGTCAGATCGTCCGGCGCATGTACTACCCCCGAGGCTGAGAGAGTACCGATGGTCAAGTTGTTCGTCTATGGAACGCTCCGAACACCAACGAGTGGAGAGCCTGCTGATACCGGAAATCACCAGTCGATCACCGAAGAGCTGCTCTCCCATGAGCCTGCAGTGCTCGAAGGTGCCCAACTGATCTCGTTCGTTCACTATCCCGGAATCATCCCGGGCGAAGGCACGGTCATCGGTGAACTGTTCGAGCTGACCGATGCCGGGCTGGAGATCTGTGACCTCATCGAATCACATCCCAATTTCTACCGCCGAACGAAAGTTGAGGTTCGGACGATGGCCGGTCATGACGAAACCGCGTTCGTGTATTGGGCGCCAGACAATCTGGTGGACTCGGGCATACCGGTCCCGTCGGGCGACTGGTTCGATCGCGATCGAAGTGATCACGATGGTCGGACGCTCGACGCAGCTTTGGCTGAGGACATCGAGAAGTACTGACGATTTCTGCGAATCAGCAGGATCGACTTGGGAACACCTGCGAACTCGTTGACCGAATAATGAGCAGAGCGCGTTGAGGTCGGTAACCTCGGAACCGGCTGTTGGCCCTTTTGTGCCACGCCAAACCCCTCCCGAGACCCTCGATTCAAAGCAAAGGCGTTCGCAGACATGAGCGATTCACCCACCATCATTTACACCTGGACCGACGAGGCCCCTGCTCTCGCCACACTGTCGTTCCTTCCGATCGTCGAAGCGTTCGCTGGGGCCGCTGGCGTTTCCGTCGACACCGCCGACATTTCGCTCGCCGGTCGCATCATCGCCACCTTTGGCGACATGCTCACCCCCGAGCAACAGATCCCGGACTACCTCGCTCAGCTCGGCGAGCTCGCCAAAACTCCCGAGGCGAACATCATCAAGTTGCCGAACATTTCTGCGTCGATTCCTCAGCTCCGCGCAGCGATCGAAGAACTTCAGGCCAAGGGCTACGCGTTGCCGGACTACCCGGATGATCCAGCGAACGACGCAGAGGCCGAGATCAAGGCGCGCTACGACAAGATCAAGGGGTCTGCCGTGAACCCCGTGTTGCGCGAGGGAAACTCCGACCGTCGTGCGCCGGGAGCGGTCAAGGCGTATGCACAGAAGAACCCGCACTCGATGGGTGCCTGGACGGCCGACTCCGCTTCGCACGTATCGACGATGGGCGCGAACGATTTCCGTTCGAACGAACTATCCGCCACCTTTAGCGCCGACGGATCCCTCCGTATCGAACATGTCGCTGCCGATGGCACCGTGACGGTTCTCAAGGAATCGGTCCCTGTGCTCGCCGGCGAAGTTGTCGACGCCACGTTCATGAGCGTCGCTGCATTGCAAGAGTTCCTCACCGCCGAGATTGCCGATGCAAAGGCCAAGGGCGTGCTCTTCTCGTTGCACATGAAGGCCACCATGATGAAGGTCTCTGACCCGATCATCTTCGGGCATGCAGTCAAGGCATTCTTTGCCAACGTCTTCGAAGCTCATGGTGATGCGCTCGACGGTGCCGGTGTCAATGTCAACAATGGCCTCGGGAACCTCATCGATGCACTCGACGATATGCCAACAGAGACTCGCGAGGCCATCGAAGCCGACCTCGCTGCGGCGTACGCTGCCGGTCCGGATATGGCGATGGTGAACTCCGACAAGGGCATCACCAACCTGCATGTTCCGAGCGATGTCATCGTCGACGCGTCGATGCCCGCGATGATCCGTACGTCGGGTCAGATGTGGAACAAGGACGGCGAACTCCAAGACACCAAGGCCGTGATCCCCGACAGCAGTTACGCAGCGTTGTATGACGCGACGTTCGAATTCAACAAGGCCAACGGTGCCTTCGATCCAACGACAATGGGCACTGTCCCAAACGTCGGGTTGATGGCGCAGAAGGCCGAAGAGTATGGCTCGCACGACAAGACCTTCGAGATCGAGAGCGCCGGCACCGTTCGCGT
This sequence comes from uncultured Acidimicrobiales bacterium, assembly GCA_964451305.1. Classification (GTDB taxonomy): domain Bacteria; phylum Actinomycetota; class Acidimicrobiia; order Acidimicrobiales; family SHLQ01; genus SHLQ01. Next base: position 22,587 of record CAYVHV010000002.1, read on the forward strand.
TGTCGATCAAGACGGAGCGACCATCTTTGAGCACGCGGTCGGTGCTGGCGATATCTGGCGAATGGGCCAGGTCAAGGACGCACCGATTCAGGACTGGGTAAAGCTCGCAGTGAACCGGGCAAAGGCAACGGGTTGGCCAGCGGTGTTCTGGCTCGATGAAGCTCGTGCTCACGACGCGCAGCTCATCACCAAGGTCAACATGTACCTCGCTGACCTCGACACCGATGGTCTTGAGATCCACATCATGAACGTCGCGGATGCAACGACCTACACCCTCGACCGCGTAAAGCGCGGCGAGAACACGATCTCGGTCACCGGCAACGTGTTGCGTGACTACCTCACCGACCTGTTTCCTATCCTCGAGCTCGGCACCAGCGCAAAGATGCTGTCGATCGTGCCGCTGATGAACGGTGGCGGACTCTTTGAGACCGGCGCTGGTGGCTCAGCGCCAAAGCACGTGCAGCAGTTCGAGAAGGAGAATCACCTCCGCTGGGACTCCCTTGGTGAGTTCCTTGCGCTCGCCGTGTCCTTTGAGCATCTCTCGGAGAGCACAGGAAATGGTGCTGCCAAGGTTCTTGGTGAAGCGCTCGACACCGCGACCGAGAAGTTCCTCGACACCGGGAAATCTCCAAGCCGCAAGGTGAATGAGCTCGATAACCGCGGAAGCCATTTCTACCTCGCGATGTACTGGGCAGAGGCCCTCGCAGCGCAAAGTAACGATGCCGAGCTCGCCGCCAAGTTCGCCCCGATCGCTGAGCAGCTCGCTGCCCAAGAAGAGACGATCGCAGCTGAGCTCATCGAAGTGCAGGGCGTCGGCATGGATATCGGTGGCTACTACGCACCAGATCTCGAGTTGGGTGCGAAGGCGATGCGCCCGAGCGAGACCCTCAATTCCATCATCGCAGCGCTGTAAGTCGCGCTCGTGGCGTGGTTCGACGCCGTTCGATCGACCTAGTCGTCGGCGTCGAGGGCTTCGTCTAAATCACTCTGGAGTTCGATCTCAAAACCAGCGAGATCGAACTCTTCGAGTGCAGCGTCTTCATCGAGGTCGATGGAGGCACGGCCGAGCATCGGCAGCGATTCTGACGGTGCCGGATACTCAGATGATTCGAGGTCAGCGTTCTCGTGGGCAGCGATGGTTGCCTTGCGCCGGCGGCGGCCGAAGAACTCGCGGCCAACCATTGCACCGAAGCTGAACGCGAACGGCAGGGAGAGTACGCCACCGATAAGGAACCATGTGCGGCGGGAAGGGACGAGGACGGTCGAGGCGGTGTTCTCTTCGAGCCGGAAGTTCCTCAGGTCATTGGCCCACTGGTTGACCTGGCGGACTTCGACCGACTCGATCGATGGACCGTTCAAGACGAGCCAGTATGTGACGAGACCAGCGCCGATCACCGAAAGCACTTCGAGGATCTGTTCAGCGTCGGGTACTGCCCACTTCGCCGACGGATCCAGGCTGCCTCGTCGTTCCAACATCGAACTCCACCGGAATCCTGCGGTCGCGATGAAGCTGCCGAACAGCGCGACGCCGGTGAGTAGCCAACGGGTTCCTGATCCGAGTTCGCACCGAGAGCCATCACACAAGAAGGTCTCTTCGCCAAACTGCGACCGGACTACGATCGTCAACACGGCAGCCATCACGATGGCGAGGGTAAGAGATTTCAGGCGGGAGGTGGACAATGTCACGAGCCTTCACGAGACGTACGACAACTATTCAACCACGTTCTTCGCTGCATTCGGGCGTTCCCATTGTGAGACGCGCTCAAACGCGAGCGAAGTTCGTCCGATTCGATCGTCCTACAGCGCGGTCGCTGTCGTCCGCGAATCAGTCATTGCCAGTAGATTGCTGGCAATGACTGCACAGTTCCTCGCCGGTGGCCCAGTAGCCGAAGCCGTCCTATCCGATGCCCGGGCGCGCGTCGAAGCGCTCAAGAAGGACGGTGTGACCGTCGGTCTCGGCACGATCCTGGTCGGAGACGATGGTCCGTCCGCGTCGTATGTGAAGAACAAGCACAAGACGTGTGAAGCGGTCGGTATCACCTCGCACCACAAAGAGATCCCAGCCGAGGCAGGTCAGCAGGCGCTGATCGATGCGCTGAACGAGTTCAACGATGATCCGAACGTGCACGGTTACATCTTGCAGCTTCCTTTGCCGGACGGATTCGACGCGGCAGAGGCACTGGCGCTCATCGATCCAGCGAAAGACGCTGACGGTCTGCATCCAGAGAATCTCGGCAAACTTGTCCTCCAAGAGCCGGGTCCGCTTCCGTGCACTCCCGCAGGCATTATCGAGATGCTCAAGTTCTACGACATTGAGGTAGCTGGAAAGAACGTGGTCGTCGTTGGTCGTGGGACCACGCTCGGCCGCCCTATGGCCTTGCTCATGACGACCAAGCAACCGGGAGCAAACGCCGCAACGACCGTCGTTCACACCGGCGTTCCCGATATTTCGACGTACACCAAAGAGGCCGACATCGTGATCGCCGCAGTTGGTCGCCCGGGGACGATTACCAAAGATATGGTCAAGCCCGGTGCTGTCGTCGTTAGCGGCGGCATCAGCTGGGAAGGCAAGAAGTTGCTTCCCGACGTCAACGAAGATGTTGGCGAAGTTGCATCATGGATCACCCCACGTCTCGGTGGAGTCGGTCCGCTCACCGTGGCCATGCTTCTCGCAAACACGGTCGCCGCAGCCGAACGAGCACGATCCTGACCGACGCGTCCATCTTGCGCCGCGGGATGCGGCTGATCGGCCGTAGCTTTGCGCTGCACCCCGTTCCGCATGCCGTGGCAACCACCGGTGCAGTCATCTTTGCTGTCACGGTCGTTGCGCTCAGCCGCGCCATTGGTTGGGTCACCGACAACCTCATCATCCCGGGGCTTGGCGATGGCAGTGGTGATGCGGCCGGGGTGACAAACGGTCAGCTCGCGTTCGGTTTCTTCCTCATCTTTGGAATTGCGTTGCTGCGTGGACTTGGCGCTGTTGTTCGCCGGTACTTTCTCGCGATGGCTGAGTATCGAACGCAAGGAACCTGGCGTTCGCAGCTGTACGCGCAATACCTCGAGCAGCCGCTGAGCTTCCACCGCAATAACTCGACCGGCACACTCCTCGCTCACGCCGACAACGACCTCGTTGTGGCTGGCACCGTCTTGAAGCCGGTTGCGTTTGCCATCGCGACAGTCGTGTTGGGAGTTCTCGCAGTGATCAACCTCGCATTTCTTCATCCGTTGTTCGGGTTGGTCGCGCTCGTCTTGCTACCGCTGCTTTTTGCGATCAACCAGTCGTATTCGAAGCTGGTAGCTGGGCCCGCCGCAGAGGTGCAGGTGGCGGTCGCCGGCGTCACCGGAGTTGCCCATGAAAGCTTCGATGGGGTGATGGTCGTTAAGACGCTCGGCCGTACCGATGAAGAGATCGCACGAATGGAGACCGCAGCCGACGAACTTCGCTCCAAGCGACTTGTCTTGGGAAGGTTCCGAGCGATCTTTGAACCGCTCCTCCAAACGCTGCCAGAGATCGGGATCGTGGTGTTGTTGCTCATCGGTGCGGGTTTGGTCGAGTCAAATACGGTTACTACGGGCGACCTGATCGGAGCGTTATCGCTCTTCAGCGTGTTGGCGTTGCCGATTCGAGTTCTCGGTTTTTTCCTTCAGTCGATGCCTCCGTCGGTGGTGGCGCTCGAACGAATCGACGGTGTCCTCGACCTGCCGAGCCCTCAGCTTCGTGAGGGCACCATCGACGCGTTGGAGACCGGTCCGCTCGCGCTTGAGTTCGACAACGTGTTCTTCAGCCATGGCGATCATGTCGTGCTCGACGATCTCAGCCTGACCGTCGCCGCCGGAGAGAACGTTGCCCTGGTCGGCGCGACCGGATCGGGGAAGACAACGCTTATCGAGCTCGCTGCCGGTCTCGTTCGACCGACGGGCGGAACCATTTCGCTCGGTGGCATCGCTTACGACGATCTCTTGGCCGAGGCTCGAGCGAAACGCCTCGGGGTCGTGTTTCAGGAGAGCTTCCTGTTCGCGGAGTCGATCGAACACAACATCACGATGGGAGACAACGCCGACCGCGAGTCGATCGAGGCTGCAGCGCGCGCAGCCAGCGCCCATCAATTCGTCGAGGACACCCCCGATGGGTATGCGACCATCGTTGGTGAACGCGGTGTCACGCTTTCTGGCGGGCAACGGCAACGCATTGCTTTGGCCCGCGCCATCTTCCGTCGTCCAGCATTGTTGCTCGCCGACGATGCAACATCAGCTCTCGATCCGAGTGTCGAAGCGGAGATCCTCGAAGGCCTCGACTCGGCTGAGATGACCGTGCTCATGGTGGCGCACCGTCTATCGACGATCGCTCTCGCCGATCGAGTTGCCTACCTCGCCGACGGTCGAATCGTGGGCACTGGAACCCACGAGGAGATGCTCGAACACGAGGGCTATCGGATCTTGGTCCAGGCCTATGAAGACGAGAAAGAGCTCGGGGTGGGCGGACAACCCCGCGACGAAGAATCCGTTGGATCAGCGGCCGGAACGTCGCGAGAGGAACGGGCCCATGGCTGAGCTTCTCGACGAAGAGCAACCACCGGCGCTCGAGACCTTCGGTCGCGCCTGGCGGAGTAGCCCAGAGCTCCGTGAGGGCCTCGGGGTCACGATTGGTTTCGCAATGCTGACCGCCGCTGCCCGCCTCGTGCTGCCCGTGCTGATTCAGCTCGCAATCGATCGTGGCTTTCAGGCCGACCCGGTCGATGTCGGCTTTATCCTGCGGGCCACGACCGCTGCGGGAGTGCTGATCGTGATCATCTATCTGCTGACGACCGCCACGTATAAGCGGGTGATTTTGACCGCCGAGAACACGCTCACGGCGACGCGCGTTCGAACCTTTGAACATATTCAGCGCCTCAGCCTCGCAGAACACACCGCGTCGAAGAAGGGTGTGTTGACCGCCCGCGTGACGAGCGATGTTGAAACCCTCGCCCAGTTCGCCCAATGGGGGGCGCTCGCCTGGGTGACGAACTCGGCGCTCATCATCGGAACGCTCGGTGTCATGACCTTCTATAGCTGGCAACTGGCCTTGCTCACCATCATCGTCTACATCCCACTGCTACCGATTCTTCGTTCGGTACAGGCCCGTCAACTCCGTGCATACAACGACGTTCGGACCAAGACGGCGAACACCATCGGCCGAACATCAGAAGCTGTCTCCGGCGCGGCGACGATTCGTGCGTACGGCTATCAACGCGAGGTTGCCGAACGACTAGAGAATGCAAATCAAGCGCTCGTTGCGTCGCAGACGAACGCTCACAAGTTCTTCTCGGTTCTCGCCCCGACGATGGACTTCTTCGGTGGGCTCGCAACGGGTGCCGTTGTCGTCGTCGGGATTTTGTTGGGCCCCGACACGTTGAGCGCCGGCGAAGCAACTGCCTTTCTGTTGCTCGTGACCATCCTCATCGCTCCGATCAGTCAGCTCGGTGAGGTGCTCGACCAGACCCAGACGGCGCTCGCTGGATGGTCCAAGATTCTGCATATGTTCGACATACCCATCGAGGTCGTCGAAGCCGTCCCGGGCGTCGAACTCGATACTTCTGCCCCCGAGGTCGAGCTGGCGTCAGTGGACTTCTCGTATCGAGAGGGCGGCCAGGTATTGCACGACGTGTCGGTACGTATTCCGGCGGCGGCATCGGTCGCCATCGTCGGCGAGACCGGCAGTGGCAAGACCACCGTTGCAAAACTCCTCGCACGCCTTGCCGACCCCGTCGCCGGTGAAGTCCGCGTTGGCGGAGTCGACCTCCGAGAGGTCTCTGAATCCAGTCGGCACCGCACGATTCGGATGGTTCCTCAAGACGGTTTCTTGTTCGAGGCGAGCATCCGGGAGAACATTCGCTTCGGTCGACCGGGAGCCACCGACGCTGATATCGGCGAAGCGATTGCTTCGCTCGGTCTCACCGATTGGATCGAGACGTTGTCCGCAGGCCTCGATACCGAAGCGGGAGAGCGAGGAGAATCGATCTCCGTCGGTGAACGCCAACTCGTCGCGTTGATTCGAGCCCAGCTCGCAAACGCGGGGTTGCTCATCCTCGATGAGGCGACGAGCGCTGTTGACCCTGAGACCGAAGTTCGAATGGCCGGTGCCCTCGAGCGGTTGAGTGAGGGCCGAACCACGATCTCGATCGCACACCGCCTTTCGACCGCAGAACGATCGGACCTGGTGATCGTGATGGATGACGGTCGTATCGTCGAATCGGGCGCTCATGATGAGTTGATCACCCAAGGTGGCATCTATGCGGCGCTGCATCGCGACTGGGTAGGAAATACAAAAGCCTCGTAGAGCGTTGCACGGTCTGAACCTCCTCAATCCGTCTAGATTTATGGCGGGTGCACGACTCCACCGTGAGTACGGCGGGAACCGCAACAAAAGGACAAAAACACACATGATCACCTCGATTATCGGCGCAATTATTGGCGGCACGTTTACCGGTCTGCTCGCACGAGCCGTCCTCCCCGGCACGCAGAACATTGGCTGGGGCAAGACGATCGGCCTCGGCGTTGTTGCTAACCTGATCGTCGGAATCTTCTTTGGCGCAATCGCCGGACCGATCACGGGCATCATCCTCGGTGTTGCTGTCGGTGCAGGCCTTCTTTGGTTTGCGATCAAGCAGGGTTGGCTGACGTCGACGAGCTAGTTCCCGATAACTACATGTGCAAGATCTGATTCGGAGTCGCCGCCTGGGTATCGACCTAGTGCGGCGACTTCGTCGTTTTCGCGCGAACCGGCCGGGCCGTTGGGATGTGGGATTCGTCATGCTCGCGGAACGGTTCGGAAACACTTGCATAACTGCGCACCTCTTCATCTGAGGTCGGTACGATTGCAGTGTTAAACCACCGCTAGAGGAGCAATCGTGAAGAGTCCCGTCCGCGTCGCAGTTACCGGAGCCGCTGGCCAAATTGGCTACAGCCTCCTCTTCCGAATCGCCAGTGGCGAAATGCTGGGAAAAGACCAGCCTGTCATTCTCCAAATGCTCGAGATCACTCCGGCTCTCGGGGCACTCGACGGTGTTGCTATGGAGCTCAGCGACTGCGCGTTCCCATTGCTTGCCGGCATGGTCAAGACCGATGATGCGAACGTTGCATTCGGCGACGCCGACTACGGACTGCTCGTTGGCGCAATGCCACGAAAAGACGGCATGGAGCGCGCCGACCTGCTCGAAGCAAACGGCGGGATCTTTGGTCCTCAAGGCAAGGCGATCAACGACAACGCCAGCAAGGACGTCAAGATTCTCGTCGTTGGCAACCCTGCCAACACCAACGCGTTGATCGCGCAGGCCGCGGCACCGGACCTCGATCCAAAGCAGTTCAACGCAATGATGCGCCTCGACCACAACCGGGCACTCACTCAGATTGCAGACAAGACCGGCACGACGGTCAACGACGTCACGAACATGACGATCTGGGGCAACCACTCGGCAACACAGTACCCAGACATCTTCAATGCAAAGGTGGCAGGCGAGAGCGCTGCTGCGAAGATCGACGATCAGGACTGGCTCGAGAACGACTTCATCCCAACGGTGCAGAAGCGCGGCGCAGCCATCATCAAGGCTCGCGGGCTTTCTTCGGCGGCGTCAGCTGCGAACGCTGCGATCGACCACATGCACGACTGGGTGCTCGGTACCCCCGATGGCGATTGGGTTTCGATGGGCATTCCTTCCGACGGCAGCTACGACGTGCCCGAGGGAATCATCTCCTCGTTCCCATGCACGGTTTCGAACGGCGAGTACTCGATTGTTCAAGGACTCGAGATCAGCGACTTCAGCCGTGGCCGTATCGACGCCTCGACCGCCGAGCTCGTCGCCGAGCGTGACACGGTCTCAGGTCTTGGCCTGATTTAAGCAGCCGTGGTCGAGCCCCTGTGGGGGTCAACGACTACCTGCACGTACAGATGAGCCGCAGACCGTGACGGGTCTGCGGCTCGTTTGCGTTTACTCGGGCTGTGATGGGTGCGTTACTATGGCCTGGAGGCGGCAAAGAACAGTGCGGTTCCAGGAGTAGTCAATACATGGCGATGCGCGGATGGATTGCGTCCACTATTTCGGCGGCGGCGATTGCTTTTGCTCTCGTCCTTTCTATTGGGGTGACATCGGGAGTTGATGCCGACGAAGCTCAAGCGATGACGGGTAACCCGTCGTTGCAGGACACGGCTCGCCTCCTCGGATACATGTGGGGTGACGGCGAGCAAAATGGCGCCGGCGTCTGGGACGTGAACGGCCCGAGCGGAACCTCGAGCCTTATCGAGGAACTCATCGACCGCCATGGCGGGACCTTCGTCGACCGGAACCGACTCCGGTTCACGCTGCCTTCCCCGTATGACTGGGATGAGTGGACCTCGGGGTTGCCCGACGACTCCTCGACCGTTCGAGCTGCCGTGCAAGACCCCAACTTTCTCGCCGCCGTTCTCGAGACCGAGGCATCGGTCACGGGTCAGATTTATGACCAGAGCGCGTGCTGTGTCAACGGGTATCGAGTTGGCCGTTTGACCGAGCTACGGGACCTTCTTCGTGCGTCGGGTTACTCGACCACGTCGGTTACGACGTTCAACGACCCCAACAGTGGTCGCGTCGACGTTGCGGCTTCGCAATGGGACAACATGCGTCGAGATCTTGAGTTCGTCTGTCCGGCTCGCAATTCTGATATCCGAATCCCCGGTGGCACAGACCTCGGGCGCTACGGAAACCTTCGATGGATCGGCTCGGGATCCTCGTGGGACGACGTCGTTCGCACCGATTGCATGACGGGTCGATCAGTACCGAACGCCCAGCCGCAGGTCGGCACATGCTCGGTGTCGAGACAGGGCGACAATCTCAGAGTCGATTGGACGTACACCCTCGGTGATGTGGTCATCCGCGTCGACGGGCGATTCGTCACGACGGTTTCGGGTCGTGATGGTTCGTGGACCGGTTCGGTAGGCAACGGCGATCACAGCGCAACGATCCGAGTCTTTGCATTTGGGCAGACCGCCGACTCGAACTGCGGATCGACAAACGGCGGCGGCAACGCCGGTGGCGGTGACTGCACCGTTACGGCATCTGGCAACTCGGTGTTCATCGATTGGGAGAACTTCGGCAGCGCTCCCTACTCCGTGCGTCGCAACGGTGATTGGGTGACCACGGTCGACCGTACATCTGCGACGGTCGCCGGGTCGACCGGCGATTCTTGGGTCATCCGATACCGAGTGAACGGACAGGTCATCAATGTTCCATGCTCCACCGCTGGCGGCGGAGCTGGCAGTCCGTGCACGATTACGAACCGCAATGGAGGGGTTCGGGTGGATTGGGACGGTGTTGGTGGCGTTGACGACTATCAGGTCCGTCGCAATGGATCTTGGGTCGGCGAAGCGACCGGCATGAGCCGGTTCGATGACGGGTCAGGATCGGTGAACGATCAATACGAGATCCGCTACTTCGTTCAAGGCGACCGAAGGTCCATCCGCTGCTGAGGCATCGGTAGCTTGAGCGAGCTAGCTACTTCAGGAACTTCGATGTCGTATTGTCGGCGAGTACCTTGCCATTGGTCTGACATGTTGCGCAGTAGTTGACCGAGTACTTCACATAGGCCACTTCACGGATGGTGTCGGCACACACTGGGCAGTCCTCACCGGTCTTGTTGTGCACTGCGGACGGCCGCTTCTTCGAGGTGACGATTTCGGTCTGTGCTCGTTCGAACTCGAGTGAACGTTCGATGCATTCGGCAATGGCGGTGTTCACGGCATCGATCTGCGTCGAGGTGAGCTTTGACGCCGTTGCGAATGGAGAGATCTGCGCGTGATGGCAGACGTCGTTTGCGAGCCGACGGCCGAGCCCGGCGATGATGCTTTGGCGGCGGAGAAGACCATGTATCCGCATGGAGTGCTCACCCAAGATCTCGGCGAGTAGCTGCGCGTCGACCGTGTCCGCATTTGGGCCCAGCTTTGACAGCGGCTCGGCGCTGTCCAGCTCCGTAGCGTTGTCAAAAACCCAGATTCCAGCGCGCTTGTCGCTGCCCGCTTCGGTGAGTAACAGGGCGGTACCGTCATCGAAGGTCCAGCGCGCTTGCCCACCGCGTGGTTTTGCCGACTGGGTTTCGTCGGGACGGAGCCGTCCTCCCTGCATCAGATGGATGAGAAACGTCGTCTCGTCGAAAACGAGTTTGAGGTACTTCCCTCGGGTTGTGATAGCCCGGAGCGTTTGCCCATGCGCGTTCGCCGGATCAGGTGTGAACGTCTTGAGTACGTAAAAGGTGATGGGTCGGAATGTGGCGAGCGTCTTGCCGACCCATTCGGTATCGAGACGCTCAGCGTGCGCTTGGATCTCTCCAATCTCGGGCACGCCCTAGCTCACGTTCTCTCTGGCTGCGCGGCGAGCAGAGCACTGAGTAGCGGCCCGTGCTCGACCAACTTCGAAATGTCACCATCGACTGAGAGGCGACCCGTGAGAAATGCGCCCTGAGCATGCAACCGTCCGTCACGCAGCGCCTGTGCGGTAGAGGCGTCTTGCTTGATCGTGACGTCCGCCGAATCGGATGGCCCTGGTTGAACAGAGGCCTCGCCGGCGCGCAGACGAAGGTGGTAGTGCCCAACGACGGATCCTTCGTCGGTGATGATCTGTTCGATCGTCAGGTCGACATCGTGGCCGATCTGGTCACCGTCGATCGATTCGATCGCTTTGGCTGTGTGTGCTGCGTACTCGTCGAGCGAACCATGCTCCATGCCCCTAGTCTGCCCTATCGTTGTTCGTCTTGTGACCTCCACCGACCCATCAGCTGCATCGAGCCCAGTGGGGTCGGAGAACCTGCATGAAAGCAGCGGTCACCCGGACTGGGTCGAAGTCTGGGATAACTGGTTCGTGATCCCCGAAGAAAGAGCTGGCGGGTACGTGCGGCTGACGATCCGACCGCATGATTCCTCATGTTGGTATTGGGGTTCGTTGATCGGACTCGGCGGACGTTCTCTCATCACGGTGCTCGCCGAGGAGCTGCCTTTGCCGAGAGGTAAGTCGATGGAACTTCGCGGCCCCGGGATCTGGACTGAGACGACGGTGCTTCGGCCGTTTGAACACCTCACCACGGACCTCGAAGCGTTCGGGGTGTCGATCGAGCACCCGACCGACGTGTGGACCGGAGCGTACGGCGATCGCGTCGCTGTCGGGTTTGAGTTCGACTGGGACACCGAAGGCGAACCAGGGCCATCACCGGTCGCGGGCACGACCGGCTATCGGCTCGTCGGGAAGATGCATGGTGAATTGCTGCTCGATGAGAGCAAGTGGGAGATCGAAGGCATTGGGGTTCGTGACCACTGGTGGGGGGTTCCAGATCAAACATCGTGTTGGAGTGCATGGGCGAGCCGAGACGGTGAGCTCGTCCACTCCGACGGCGGACGCCTCGACACCAGTGATCCTGATATCGACATCAACGCGATCATCGGCGGATTGCCCGTCGGTGAGGTCTACCCGGGTCTCACCGTTGCGGGATGGGCGCCCGCTGGAGGCGGGGGCAAGCGGCACGCCAGGGCACTTCTCGTCGACGAACGCGGTGGTGGCTGGCTCGAGATCGTCCGCTAGTGCGGTGGTAGTGAGAACGCGCCAGTAATCGCGAGTGTTAGGCCAGCACCGATGATGGCGGCCTGCTTGAATAAGTTCTATGGAGGCGCCGCGCAAGATTGACGTGAATGACCAGGGACATCTCGTCGAAATCTTTGAGAAGATGGTCGAGCTTCTTGTCGAAACTCGCGGAGCGTATGGCGTAGTCACGGTCGATGACCCCGAGTTCATGCAGGTCATGGCCTTCGATGATGGTGGACTCCGACTTGAGAGCAGTGCGAGCGACAAGGTCTTCGCTGCAGATCTCGGCTTCTACGAACGGGTCGAGGAGTTTGAGCACATCGCGGCGGCGAACATCCCCGCCGGATGGCCGGCAAAGGAGAAGATGGTCGCTCAGACGATGGCGCTCCTCGCGGTTGAAGTTCATGACGTACAGTTCCCAACGAGCCTTGAGTTCCAGCTCGAACTCGCCGAGTAGTGCCGCTAGCGCTCGAGTACCACGACCTCGCTCGCGGTGTTCGGATTCTGCGGGCTCGACTCACTCGCTTCGGCGTTAACGATGAGCAAGGTGTTGCCTTCGGGAGCGAGTTGCAGATCGCTAATCTCGATGTCTTGCGAGCAGGTATCGGAAGCGATGACATCTCCGAGTTGAAGCCCGGGCTGTTCAAAGGTTGAGACCCGGATGTTGGCACACACGTTGGTCACGATCTGCGCTGTCGCTGTTTCGCCCACCACCGCCGTTTCGATCCGTTCGATGCTGACCTGTTCCTGCTCAGCATCGGTAGTTGTGAGTTCAGGAAGTGTCTGAACGTCTATCGATTCGGTTGCGATGTTTCCGAGGCCTTGCCCAGCGCCATCGGCTTCAGCGGTAAGGACGATGACATAGTCGGTGTCAGGAGAGAGCTGCTCGGTCCAGAGACCAGCGATAGCGCTGTGATTTGTTGTGCAGCCTTGAGGAGTGCCCGGATGGCGTCCGACCTCGGAACCTCCGACCTCTCGAACAACGAACGAGCCGTTGGTGCAGACGTTGGTGGTGTAGTCGACTCGGACGGTCGTCGTCGATGTCTCCATGACTTCGACCGAGCTAAATTCGACTGGCGGAACTGTTCGTTCCGCTGGGTCATCGGGGATTGGCCTCGGCGGTGTCGTCACGACCAAGGTCTCGGTATCTGCGTTGCCGTAGGGACGACCTCGGTTTGTGCCGTTCGCTTCTGCGGTCACGGTCACGACGTACGTTGTTTCGGCTTCGAGCGGTGGAGTCCACACTCCGGGAACGCCGAGCGAACGATCTACGCACGACTCCGGGCCGCCATTGTTTCGACCCACCTCTTCGCCGGTTGCCTGTTCGATGATCACGAAGCTCCCGTTTGCGCACTGGTCGGTGAAATAGTCGAACTGGAAATGCGTCGGGCCGATCTCGCCAAGCTCGATGCTCGTGATATTCACCTGGGGAGTCTGCGAGTCTTCGGCTTCGTTCGGAATATCGCCGTTCGTGCGGAAGAGAACCTCGAGGGACGTCACGGCGGGAGGTCCAATGAGGGTTGACTGGACCGTATAGAGCTCGCCGGGCTCGAGGCCTTCGATGCGCTCGGTCAACGTCTCGCCGGCGTTCAGCAATCCTTCTTGAGTCACGACGATCTCGCCGTCTTGGCGAACCACGCTCGTGAACGCGGTTGCATCCGACGCTTCGATACGGAATCGGATGAAGTCGTCACCGATTTGGGCGACTTCCATGTCCACGGTGATCTGGAGTTCGGTTTCTTCGTCAGCAGAATCTGCGTCGGCATCGCCGCTCTGAACCGCGCCGTCCGCAGCGACGTCCTGCTCGGTCTGAACCTCATCGAGGTCTGAGGCGGGAGCTTCATCGCCGCTGTTTATCAGCGCGAAGGCAATCAGTATTGCGACGACTCCTCCAGTTACTAGCGCTACTGATTTCACTATTCCTCCATTGGTCACTGCCTCGTCGTTCGCCCGTGACGGTGAGATTGCGTTGCGTCTGGCTATTGCGTGCCTCGAGTGATCGTGATGGTCTCGGTCGACCGGTTTCCGGTAGGTTCGCCTTGCTCTTGAGCTTCAGCTTCGATGACCACGATGTACTCGTTCAGTGTTCCGATCTCGATGAGGGTGTCGAGTGACAGCGAATGGCGTGTCGAACAGTCGACGTTGGTTCCGGTATCGGAGCGCACGAGTTCGGTGCGGTTGTCGGCGTCGAGTACGACGAACGATGTCTGGGCGCACAGGTTGGTCGAGAAGGTGATCTCCACTTGATCGTCGTCATTCTCAAGATCAGAAATTTGAAGCGGCGTCGTACCTGCGGTCTGCAACGCAACCCGACCCGAGCGAACGGTGGGAGGTCCGATCAAGATGACTTCGATTTCATAGGGCGTTGAGTCGATGAGGTCGACGAAACGAACTTCGGTGACGCCCCCGGCGATTGTCGATCCACCGGTGGTGCCGACGACTTCGCCACCCTGCCAGAGTGTTGCGTTGTAGACCGAGTCTTGGGTTGTTGAGAATTCGAGAGCGAGTGCGTTCGGCTCGGTCGCCGTAACGGCGGGTGCGTCTTGGAACGCGAGTTCTTCAGACTCAATTGCGGGACCCTCATCTTGGCCAAGGTCAACCTCCTCAACCTCCTCATTGGTCGAGCGGGACTGCGCGGTAGACAGTTCGCTCGGCGACCCCGTGCTCAACACTCGACTGGCTCCAAAGATTGCTGCTGCTACGAGGATGAGCGCTGCCACCCACGGCAGGGCTCTGCTATTCGGCGTCTCGTGACCGTCGGTACGAGGCTGGAGCTCGATGGTCGGGGCCAGGTTCTCGCCTGCAGTATCGGAGCTGTTGTGGGTGGTAGCGATGTGATGCGCCGCCGAGTCTTCAGCGTTGGTGGTCTCGTCCACGCGTGCCCAGACCCGCTCATGGAGTCCATCGGGCAAAGGAATCTGATCTGGGTCGATGCTGCGAAGCACCTTTCCAACCTGGTCTGCGTCTTCGCCGTCATTCGCAGAGCTGCTCACTATGACACCCCGACATAGGCAGCACGGAAGGCTTGGCGTGCGCGGGCGAGCGCCGATTCGGCGGCGGATTCAGAGGTCTCGGTTATTCGGGCGACCTCGGCTACCTCCATGTCATCGATGTAGCGCAGCGTGAGCAAGATCCGATAGCGCTCAGGGAGTTGTTCGAGCGTCTCGAGTGCTACCGAGAATGTATCGAGAGCAATACTCTCCGCAGAGTCGTCGGCCATCTGCTGGCTTGCGTGTGCTGTGAGGTATGAAAGCCGTGATCGTCGTTCGAGCTGACGCCAGTGATCGACGAGCTTGTTCTTTGCAACGGCCATGATCCACGCAGCGGTGATCGTCGTCGTGCCGTCGGTCTGAAGCGAACGAACGGCGGCGCAGAAGACCTCCCCGGTCAGTTCTTCAGCAGTTGCCGAGCCAGCCCTGAATGCAAGGTACCGGTAGACAACGGGGAGCATTTCGGCGTACAACGACTCGAAATCGCCCATTTCGCTCCCCCCAACTTGTCGACCGACAGCTCGCACTTCCCAGAACCCGCTAATCGTTATGGTGCCATGGGAACGAAAGTGCCTCAAATTCCAAGTCTGGACGGCTCGAAGTCAAAACGATTCCCTTCGACCAGGGCGACGGTTTCTCGCACAACGGCTCACTAAATAACCGAAATGTGGTTGTCGATGGATTGGAGCGACTACGGGGTCGCTATTTTCAAAGGCAGGGAACAATGATGAACCTCCGACGCGTATCTGGTGTGGTTCTGGCGGTGACGACCATGGTCACGGTCTTGGCGGCAAGCCCGACTGGAGCCCAGACTTCAGCTTCGTGCAACGGGGAACCAGTAGACGACGAACGAGAATCCTAGGCGCGGGCGCCTCTCGGTCAACGAAGAATCCGGCTCGCACCGTCGTTAGCGAACGAAAGGATCGAACCCAAAGGCGAAAGGATCGAACCCAAAGGGTTGTGTGTGTCTGGCGCCCGCCGCGCCAGACCACACTCACTTTCTCGAGACAAGAAAGCTATCCGCCATCCGCCACCCTTTACATCGTTTGGCGGGTCGAACAGCTGTCGCGGTATTTGAATATTTTTTCGAAGTCGAGATCAGGCGTTGACGGTCTCGGGCGCTGGAGACTCACTCTTTGGCTGAGCGATCGAGCTAACAGCCACGACAACGATTGCTGAGACGACCGCAGCGATGACCGCTCCAACCCACGGAGCGCCGTTCGGCAATTCGAGGCCGGTGCCGGGGATGATCTCTTCAGGCTCGATGATGCCAACGCCGTTTGGCCATGGCCAAAGCACGCGGAGCGAGCCGAACATCAATCCGATCAATACCGCCATCACGGTGTCGTGATAGGTGTCGAGCAGGTGGTTGAGCAACGAAGAGAAAAGCGCGAGTCCGATGATCGCACCGACACCGACGAGCGCAATGTCGCCGATGATTCGTTCGTCAACGGCGTTGAGCACAGCGGCGTACATCCCGATCATGAGGAGAATGAACGAGCCGGAGATTCCGGGAAGGATGAGGGCACAGACCGCAAGAGCGCCCGACCCGATGAGGAGTAGTGCTCCCGGGTCAGCAACCGGGCCGGATTGAAAACCGAGGATCACAAAGACGAGGATGGCAACGACCGCGATGATCGTGCCGTGTTTGGAAGTCGGTGCTTGGAGGAGGCTTCTGGCAACGACGATGGAGCCGACGACGAGACCGAAGAACAAGCCAGCCATGGTCTCTGGGAAATCGTGTAGTGCTGTCTCGATGAGTCCCGAAAGAAGCAGCACCGCGCTGAACACGCCGGCGACCAAGGGGATTAAGAAGAGCCAGTTCACTGCCTTCAACCCGTCGATGAATCCGGAAAAATCGCCGCGGCAGAGCTTGCCGAGGGCCTTGGATCCGGTGCTCACCGCGGTGATCAGGTCACCGTAGATTCCGAGGATGAGCGCAACGGTGCCGCCCGAGACTCCGGGTACGACATCGGATGCTCCCATCAGGAAGCCCCGAACATATTGGCTAAGAACGCGTGTAACCATCAATCAAAAGAGTAGTGGCCCGCCATGATGAGATCGTGATTCATTTGATCCCCGAGCAACCGGGCTTTCGTCACAGTACCCAACAGGTCTCCAACGGGGACGTCGCGCTCCATTCGGAGGCGCTTCTGACCGTTGAACGAGGCGGCGGAGCTCCTGTCGTGTTTCTTTCCGAGGCTGAAGAACCGAGTTCGCGTTGGCCGGTCGAGTTGTTGAGTGCGTTGGCTCGGGCCACCGGTGGGTCGATCTGGTTCGATACTCGAGACATCGGCCGCAGCTCCTGGGTTGACGAACCGTACGACATCATCGACCTGATGTCCGATGCGCTGGTCGTTATGGACGCATACGAGGTTGAAGCAGCGCACCTCATCGGACGCGGCATGGGTGGCCAAGTCGCTCAGCAGTTGGCTCTTGCGATGCCTGACCGGGTGAGCTCGCTCACGTTGGTGAGTTCGACTCCTGGGCGTCGAGAGCAGTTCGGAATGCCCGAGGAGTGGCTGATCGACAAGATGAGCGAACGGCTTTTCGCCGAGCCGCCAACCGACCCCGATGAGCTGGCCGAGTGGATGGTCCAGCAACTCGAATGGTTCAACGGTCCGGTCTTTCCGTTCGACCGTGATGCTGCCTTAGCTCGCGCCGCTAGCGAAATCGATCACGGGTGGCGAGGGCCGAACGGCCATGGCACAGCGGTCGTGGACGCCCCCGACATCGTCGACTTTCTCGGCAACATCCTCGTGCCAGCGCTCGTTCTTCATGGCACGAGTGACCCGGTGTATCCAGTCGAGCATGGACAAGGGCTCGCCGATCGCATACCGAACGCCGAGCTCGTGCTCATCGAAGGCATGGGCCACGAGCTGCCCACTAGCTTCGTGCCACAGCTCGTGTCGCTCTTTGAAGAACGGATTCTTCGCCGCTAGGCAATCGTCTGTGCCGATCCATCGGAAGTCATCGACCCATGTGGGTTCGACCACCTCGGGCCGTCCTTGGCTAGCTTCGCCGTCTACACTCCGGAGACGCTGACGAAAGGCCTACAAACGTGCACGTATCAACTCTTCCTGACGTCGAAATTCCATCCGGTATCTCAATCACCGACTACACGTTGCGGATGGCTGATGAGCTCGGCGATCAGCCCGCGATCATCGACGGCCCGACCGGCCGAACACAGACGTTCACAGAGTTGAAGCAAGGCATCCAACTCATCGCTGGTGCACTCGCTGAGCGGGGCTTTGGGCCCGGGAGTGTGCTCGGAATTATGGCGCCGAACATCCCCGAGTACGCAAGCTTCTTCCACGGTGCCGCGTACGCGGGTGGAACGGTCACCACGATCAACCCGACCTACACCGCTGGTGAGGTGAAGCATCAGCTCATCGATTCTGGTGCAACCATTCTCGTGACGATAAGCATGTTCCTCGACGTTGCCCGTGAGGCAGCGGAGGGAACATCGGTCACCGAACTGGTGTCGATCGATCCGGTCGACGGCGCCTCATCCATGTTCGACTTCCTCGGTAGCCCACCGTTGACCGAACAGGTCCCAGTCGACACCGATGCTGTTCCCGTCGTGCTCCCATACTCCTCCGGCACTACGGGCAAGAGCAAAGGTGTCATTCTCAGCCACGACAACCTCACGGCCAACATCGAGCAGTGCAAGCACGTCATGAACTACAGCACTGAGGACATCGCGCTCGCAATCCTGCCGTTCTTTCACATCTACGGCATGCAGGTGCTGATGAACGGCCTACTCGCAAACGGCGTCACCATCGTGACGATGCCCCGCTTCGATCTCGAACAGGCCCTCACGATCATTCAGGAACGGAAGGTCACCTGGTTCTTCGCAGTGCCGCCGATCGTCCTCGCTCTCGCCAAGCACCCACTGGTCGACGAATACGACACCAGCACGGTCAAGGTCATCTTCTCTGGCGCCGCGCCACTCTCCGGTGAACTCGGTGACGAAGCCGCGCAACGGCTGGGATGTGAAGTCATTCAGGGTTACGGCATGACCGAGCTCTCGCCCGTCTCACACGCAACGATCCCTGGCCAGAGCAAGGCCGGGTCCTCCGGGCTGACGATTTCGAACACCGAATGTCGCATCGTCGATCTCGAGGGCAACGATCTTGGTATCGATGAGGACGGCGAACTGTGGGTCCGTGGTCCACAGGTCATGAAGGGTTACCTCAACAACGACGATGCTACGAGGGCAACGATCGATGAGGATGGTTGGCTTCACACCGGCGACGTTGCTCACTTCGACAGCGACGGTCACATCTACATCGTCGATCGCATCAAAGAGCTCATCAAATACAAGGGCTTTCAGGTACCACCTGCCGAGCTCGAAGGCCTGCTCCTCACCCATCCCGCAATTGCAGATTCTGCGGTCATCGGTATCCCGGACGACGAAGCCGGCGAGATCCCCAAAGCCTTCATCACGCTAAAACCAGGCCAAGAGGCGACCGCTGAAGAGATTCAAGAGTTCATCGCTGGCCAGGTCGCGAGCTACAAGCAGGTACGGTTGCTCGAGTTCATCGACGAAATTCCGAAGTCGGCTTCCGGTAAAATCCTTCGACGAGAGCTTCGCGACCGCTAGGCACACCTCGTCCGAAACGAAAACACCAATGGCTGAGACCCTCAACACGGCGGAGGCAATCGAAGCGCTTCGAGCACAGCTCGAGCAAACCGACCTGTCCCTCGATCTGCCCGGAGTTGGTGATGCTCGGCGCGAGCGCACCGAGTTGATCGACCAGATCGACGACTACCTGCTGCCCCGTCTGCGCCGCGTCGACGCGCCGTTGCTGGCGGTTCTCGGCGGTTCGACGGGTGCTGGAAAGTCCACGATCACGAACAGCTTGGTCGGCGACGCTGTCACCTTGGCTGGTGTGTTACGGCCAACCACGCGCGCGCCGGTTCTGGTCTGTAATCCCGATGACCTTCCATGGTTCGAGGATGCCGATGGCGTGCTCGCTGGTCTTCCACGTTCGACCGGCGCTACAGCGGTCGGGGCGACCGGGTTGCGTCTTGCCCCGACCAACGCATTGTCGCCGGGCCTTGCGATCTTGGACGCTCCCGACATCGACTCGGTCGAAGTTGCCAATCACGATCTCGCTGCACAATTGCTCGGCGCTGCCGACCTGTGGATCTTCGTGACGACAGCGGCACGTTATGCCGATGCCGTCCCGTGGGAGTACCTCGGCCTTGCCCAAGAACGGTCGGCTGCACTCGCCGTCGTGATCAACCGGATACCACCTGGTTCCGAAGACGAGGTTCAGCACCACTTCCAATCGATGCTTTCTGAGCGAGGCCTCGGAGCCACGACCACCTTTGCCGTTGCCGAACGCGACCTCATCGCCGAACGAATCGGTGAAGAGCTCGATCCGGTGCGCAACTGGCTCCATGCGCTCGCGGCGAATGCGGCCGAACGCCAGACCCTCGTTCGCTCGACGCTAGACGGTGCCCTCGCATCGCTGCCCGATCGGATTGAACGCGTGGCGACCGCGCTCGATGAGCAGTCCCAACAGATCGCTGCTCTCGAAGACATCGCTCGGCGACGCTACGCCCAGGCGCTGATCGACATCGACCTCGAGCTCGATCGAGGCACGCTCCTTCGCGGAGAAGTGCTCGATCAATGGCGAGAGTTCGTCGGTACCGGAGCGTTGATGAGCAAACTCGAATCCGGCGTCAGCAAGGTGCGCGACACGATCCGAGGGATGTTCTCGAGCGGTCCATCCCACGACGAGCAAGCGACAGGTCAACTCGAATCGAACCTGCTCGTCGTCACCCGTGATGCAGTGGACCGAGCCTCGCTCGACATCGTCGAACAGTGGGAACAGAATCCCGCTGGCCAACACATTCTCGAGAATGCTCCGCGAGGTATCGAACGGGCTGGCGCAGATCTGTCGGGCAAGATCGAACACGAACTCCGAGCGTGGGAGCAATACGTGCTCGACCTCGTGCGTGAGCAGTCAGGCGACAAGGTCGTGATCGCCCGGACGGTGTCGACCGGGATTAACGGTGTGGGCGTCGCGCTCATGATCGCAGTGTTTAGTCAGACCGGCGGCATCACCGGTGGGGAGGCGGCCGTTGCGGGAGGTACCGCGGCGGTGTCGCAAGCCGTCCTCACCGCGGTGTTTGGCGAGCAGGCCATTCGAGATCTCGCCCGTGATGCTCGCCAGAATCTCATCGGCCGTATCGAAGGTCTCCTCGACCACGACGTCAAACGATTCGAAGAGCTGGTCGGTGGCGGCTCGATGCCAGGCGACGACCTCCGCACCAGCCTGCAGAGCGTCACGGCTGCGAGCGAGTAGACCATGACCGAACTTCGGGACGGCCCCGACACGGCACTCCAAGCGCGCCTCGATGGCTTCTCCGAAGCCGCAGCGCTCTCGGCAAAATACTACGCCGACGACCAAGTGGCAGCCTTAAAAGCACTGAAAGACAAGGCTGCGGAGCGCCTACGTCACGGCACGACGCACACGGTCGTCGCCATCGCGGGTGCTACCGGCTCGGGTAAGTCATCGATCGTCAACCGCTTCGCCGGGACCGAGCTGACCAAGAGCTCGGTACGACGCCCAACAACGTCGGCTACTCACGCCGTCGTCTGGGGGGAGAACGATGCAGGGGCTCTGCTCGACTGGCTCGAAGTCCCACATCGCTACCAAGTAGAAACCGAACCCGGTCATTCGTTGAACGGTCTCGTCCTGCTCGACCTGCCCGACCATGACTCCACTGCGTTCGAACATCGGATCGAAGTCGACCGCCTCGTCGAACTTGTCGATGTTCTCGTGTGGGTCACGGATCCGCAGAAGTATGCAGATGCTGCGCTCCACCTCGGGTACATCCAGCCACTGGCCAGCCATGCTGGAATCCTTCGGTTCGTGCTCAACCAATCGGATCGTCTCGATGACGGTGGGGCAGCTGTGGCGGCCGACTTTGGTCGACTCCTCGCCGACGACGGCATCGCTGGCGCTCAACCAATCGCGGTGAGCGCGCTGACCGGAGACGGCTTCGACGAACTCACGCAGACACTGATAGCTGCAATCGATGCTCGGAACGCTGCGCTCATTCGGGTCGAGGCCGATCTCACCGAAGCCGCGAAAGGTCTCGTTTCGTCGGGGACGTTGGCCGATCCGGAGGGAGCGCTCGCCGCAGATCTGATCTCGGGTCTGTCCGATGCATCGGGCGCTGAAGAAGCCGCTGACATCGCTGCTCGCCATCACAAGCGACAAGGTTCGCTAGCGATGGGCTGGCCGTTCACCCGATGGGCACGTCGCCTCCGCAAGAAGCCACTCGCCGATCTGCCCGGCCCCGGCCGAACCGGAGCGGCTGCACCACGAGCAGACCTTGCGCTTCGTGACTATGCCGAAGCGGTAGCGTCCGACGCCGATAGCCCATGGCCACGTGCCATTCGTAATGCAGCGTTCGAACAGCGAGATGAATTGCTCGATGACCTGCGCCAGAGCGTCGGTCGGGAGACGGTCAAGGCCGGCTCGAAGCCAGCGTGGTGGACGCTGATCGCCTGGGTGCAACGGTTGTTCGCCGGAGCTGCGATCGTCGGGTTTATTTGGCTGATCGCCGTTGCGATTCTCGGTGGCTTCTTCATGTTCGATACCAAACCGTTGCTGCCACCAACCCCCGAAGCCGAGTGGATGCCTTTGCCCTCGACACTACTGATCGTCGGGGTCCTCGCCGGGCTCCTCGTTGGGCTACTCATGCGGATTCCGCTCGGCGTCGGCGCCAGCCGTCGGGGTCGGAAAGCTCGAAAGGCAATCGAACAGCAGGTCGAACAACACGCAAGGACCCGCGTGATTGCTCAGGTCCAAGCGGTAGCCGACGACCGAACGAGAATCGGTGAGATGATCACCACAGCGCCGGAGGCCTAGCCAACGGCGAAACCGGTGTCCGTCGCTAACGCGTCGTTAGGAACCCGCAGAGGTTGGGCGTCCCTTAGAGGTCGAGGGCGGCTTGGACCCGTTCCCAGATGATGTCTCGCATGTAGCCATAGCCCTTAGGACTAGGGTGGAACTTGTCTTCGGCCATACCGTCGAGCGAGGGCCAATCCCACGGCCAAAACAACTCGAAGTCGCGTTCGGCTCCGATGCGCTCGATGGTGCTGGTGAACCGACGGGCCATGATCGAGTTGAGCGGTGATGACACGCCGACTCGGGCGACGACCGAGCGTGTCGGCAGCGCATAGAGGATCTGCTCCAGCAGTTCGTTCGCTCCCTTCCACGTCGCTGGGGCCATGATGTTGTTCGCGCCTGCAATCATCGTGCAGAGTTCCGGCCGATGCCCTGCCGACTCGAGCTCAGCGAGTCGTGGCAGTTCGTGTGCGATGATGTCGGTGAACTGTCCGCCGGTAATGCTCAGGTTGATGACACGCCACGGGTCACCAGTGCGTTCACACAGCAGATCGAGGACGAGTGGCACCCAACCGTCTAGCGGGTTCGGCGCTCCGACCCCCTGAGTGCTCGAGTCGCCGATGGCGACCCACAAGGGTCCAGTGGCGGCTGCTGCGCCGCGGTTCCATTCATCCCAGAACGCGGCATGCGGTTCTCGCATTGCCTCGACTCGAGCCACAGATTCTGACACTCGTTGCGCGGCTTGGGTCAGAACGCCAGTCTCTCGGCGAGGCATCGGGGCGAAGTCCACGCCACTAGCTTGCCCGAGACTGTCGGAGACGGCTCGCCCTTCGAGATACTTGTTCCGCTACGGTTTCGCCTATGCGCACACGAAGCATGTTGTTCGGCCCCGCCAACAGAGTTGACTTTGTCCCGAAGTTTGTCGCTGCCGGTGCAGACATTGGCGTCCTCGACCTCGAAGATGCTGTCGCCGAATCAGGAAAGCAAGCAGCTCGTGATGCCTTGGTCGACGACGCTCCTGGTGCTGGTGAGCTTGGAACAATGCGGCTGTTCGTCCGAGTCAACGCGATCGATTCGTCTCACTTCACCGAAGATATGGCGGCTGCGGCAGAGGCCGGAGCCGTTGGCGTTGTCGTCCCCAAACTCGAAGATGGGCCCGGCGTGAACCACGTGCGATCCGCCATGACCGAACTCGGTATCGGTCAGTTGTGTGCCGGCATTGAATCCGCTGCCGGAGTGGATCGGGCCACCGAGATCGCTCGAGAAAGAATCGATTTGCTCTACTTCGGCGCTGAAGACTTCATCACCGACATGGGGGGTGTTCGCACCGAGGGTAACGATGAGGTGCTCTACGCCCGGTCGAAGGTTGCACTCGCAGCGCGGCTTGGCCAGGTGCCAGCGCTCGATCAGGTGGTGGTCGACTACAACGATGGCGCTCGCTTCGAACAGGAAGCGGCGGTCGCCCGTTCGCTCGGCTACTCGGGCAAGCTCTGCATCCACCCAAACCAGGTGGCACTCGCCAACGCTGCGTTCACACCAACAGAGGAAGAACTAGCCTGGGCTCACGGTGTCCTCGCTGCGGCGGAGGCAGCGGAAGCTGTTGGCACCGGCGTGATCTCCTATGAGGGAGTAATGGTCGATGCGCCGATCTTGGTTCGAGCTCGGGCGCTGATCGATAGGGCTACCGACTAGAGGTCACTACGCTGGCCTGATGACCGCCGCCGTGACCATCGAACACATTCACCACGCGCGAGAGCGTCTCGCTGACACGATCGTGCGGACGCCCTTCTCGTGCTCGTTCACACTCTCATCGATCGTGGGTGCTGAGGTCTTTCTCAAGTTCGAAAACCTGCAATACACCGGTTCGTTTAAAGGCAGGGGGGCGAGGAACCGTCTCCTCGACGTAGCCGATGGCCGCGGAGTCATTGCGATGTCGGCTGGTAATCATGCTCAGGGGGTTGCCCACCACGGCGCGCTTCTCGGTTTAGAAACGACGATCGTGATGCCGGAGAACACGCCGTTCGTCAAGGTTGCCCGAACCCGCGATTTAGGAGCGACGGTCGAACTTGCCGGGGCCGATGTGATGGAGTCCGCTGATCGAGCTCGAGAGCTTGCCGCAGAGCGCGACCTCGAATTCATCCACCCGTTCGACGATCCAGCGGTCATCGCTGGTCAGGGAACGATCGCTCTCGAGATGCTCGAAGAACAACCCGATCTCGACATCATCGTTGCGGCGGTCGGTGGTGGAGGGTTGGCGTCTGGAATTGCGATCGCCGCGGCCGAACATGCTTCGCCCGTCGACGTCATCGGCGTGCAGTCCGAACGGTATCCATCGATGGCAGATCGACTTGAAGCCCGGCCATCGACTGCCCTCGGAGGGTCGACGATCGCCGATGGCATCGCGGTCTCAGAACCGGGCGAGATCACCTCGGAGATTCTCGCCAAACACGACGTAGAAGTCCTCGTTACTTCAGAAGCCGCGATCGAGCAGTCGATCGCGATGCTCCTCGAGATCGAAAAGACCGTCGTCGAAGGCGCCGGTGCTGCGGGTCTTGCAGCCTTGATGGAATACCCCGATGTCTTCGTAGGCAAGAAGGTAGGAGTGGTGCTGTGCGGTGGCAATATCGATCCTCGGACTCTGGCTCAAGTTGCCGTTCGAGGTTTGGCCGTTCAGGGTCGCCTCAACCGCATTCGGGTCGAGCTCGATGACACTCCAGGCAGGCTTTCGCTCGTCTCCCAACTCATTGCGGATAGTGCAGCGAACGTGGTGCAGGTCGACCACGACGGGCTCGGGTCGACGGGCGCTCGAAGTACGATCCTCGAACTGCGAATCGACACGCTCGATGAGGACCACGCGAAGCGAGTCCTCGACAACCTGATCGAACATGGCCTCCGAGCCGAGCTTCTTCCTTGGTGAGACGGCCTCGGAATCGCTAGGGAAGGCGTCCCACGTGGCCGAGGGCCGTGCGGATGAGGCGTTCGTGGCCCGCGCTGAGCTCGGCTGCGACCGTTGGGCTGACGACCTCGTCCGGACGGAGCCACACAAGGTCGAGTGCATCGCTGCGCGGCTCACAATCGCCAGTGACCTCGACGATGTAGGCGAGGCTCACGGCGTGCTGACGCGGATCGTAAAAGCCGGTGATGTCGGGGTTCGGGAAGTACTCGACGACCGTGAACGGTTGTGGTGAGGCCGGAATGCGTGGCAGCGCTAGCGGGCCCAAGTCCTTTTCGCAATGGCGTAGCAGCGCGTCTCGGACACGCTCGCCATAGAGGATGCGACCGGACACGATCTCTCGGTTCACTTCACCATCGGCGCCAAGGCGCAGCAGCAAGCCGACATGTGTGACGACGCCCAAGTCGTCGGTGAGCACTGGGATTGCATTGATGTAGACAACGGGCATTTTGCCGCGCATCGTCGTCAGGTCATCGTCGGACAGCCAACTGCCCTGCGTGTCAGTAATATCGCTCATGGAGCTCCCCGGCTGGAGGCGACGCTTCTGTCGCCGTCTTTGAAACTAGACGCGGGAAGCCCCAAATGAGCGGTTCAGGTGTGCTTCTCGGTGAGAATTATTTTGCTGCCATCATCTTTTCGAAGAGGACCTTGCGAAGAATGTCGCTGGCGGTGAATCGACCGATCGGTCCGGTGGAGATCAGCGATTGAGCGATCTCCCCGTCGGGGTTGATCAGCCAGGCGCTGCCGTGCAGGAACACCCTGTCGCCGTCTTGGTACGGAGCACCGGTATCTGCAGACACGGTCGGAGCGTCGAGCTCTCCCCACATCGGGAAACCGACGTGAAGACCAGCGCGAAGCTGGGCGACCGACTCAGCGGAGTCGACCGAGCCAGCGACCACTTTGATCTCGGCGTTCATGAGTGGAAGGGCAAACGTTGCGAAGTCAACCAACTGTTGACGGCAATATGGTCACCAGTCGCCTCGGTAGAGGAGAACAGCGGCCCATGAGCCAGCGACCGAAGCGACCATGTCGCCCGACTCGCCTTCGTGGTTTACGCCCATGATGGATGGAAGCTTGGTTCCGTTTTCAAGGATGTACATGAACTGAACCTAGCTGTCCGCGTCTATGCCGTCGAAATCGGCGAGCCGTTGCTACTTCTGGCCGGAGAGCTTGCGGTTCTTGACCTTGGCCTTGACGTAATCGCGGTTCATGAATGCGATGAAGTCGAGGCTGATCTCCTTGGGGCACGCTTCATGGCACTCGCCATGGTTCGTGCAGGTACCGAAGAAATCTTCCATGGTGTCGACCATCTCTTCGACGCGCTTCCAGCGTTCGCTCTGGCCTTGCGGCAAGAGGTTGAGGTGGTTGATCTTCGCAGAGGTGAACAGCTGAGCAGCCGAGTTCGGGCACGCAGCAACACATGCACCGCAACCAATGCATGCCGCGGCGTCCATGGCAACGTCTGCGGCTTCCTTGGGAACTGGAGTGAGGTTGGCATCAGGAGCCGAGCCGGTCGACACCGTGACGTAACCACCTGCGTGCTGGATTGTCTCCAACGCCGCACGGCTGATCGCGAGGTCTTTGATCACCGGGAAGCTCTTCGCACGGAACGGCTCGATCGTGATGTGATCGCCATTCTTGAACGTGCGCATATGAAGCTGACATGTCGCCTGACCCTTGATAGGTCCGTGCGCCTGCCCGTTGATCATCAGCGAGCATGTACCGCAAATGCCCTCGCGGCAGTCGCTTTCAAAGGTGACCGGAATCTTGCTTTCCTTGATCAGCTTTTCGTTGACGTCATCGAGCATTTCGAGAAACGAGCTGTCCGTGCTGATATCTCGGGCTTCGTAGGTTTCGAAGTGGCCTTTGTCGGCCGGGCCATTTTGACGCCAGACTTCGAGGGTGACATTGATCGTGGTTTCGCTCACTGTTTGATTCCTGATCGTTACTTGTAGCTTCGCTGGCTGAGCTGGACGTATTGAAAGTCCAGCTGTTCTTCGTGTTTGGTCTGTTCATTGCCTTCACCGCGCCATTCCCAAGCAGCGACGTGCTTGAAGTTGACGTCATCTCGAAGGGCCTCGCCTTCTTCGGTCTGGCTCTCCAACCGGAAGTGGCCGCCGCATGACTCGTTACGCACGAGCGCATCACGAGCCTTGAGCTTTGCGAGTTCGAAGAAGTCGGCGACACGGCCAACCTTTTCGAGTTCGGTGTTCATCGACGTGTTGTCGCCCATGACACGAACGTTCTTCTTGAACTCCTCTTCGAGGGTCGCAATCTCGCCCTGCGCCTTCTGCAGGCCGTTCTCGTCGCGGGCCATACCAATGCGCTCCCAGACGATCTTGCCGAGTTCACGGTGGTAGTACTCGGGTGATTCGGTTCCGTTGATCGAGAGCCAGCGGTTCGTCCGATCCACAACTTCGGCTTCGGCAGCTTGGAACACCGGATCGCTGGTCGGAACCGGTGCGTCGCCGAGCTTGCCAGCGAGGTGATCGCCAATCGTGTACGGCAGAACGAAGTAGCCGTCTGCGAGTCCCTGCATGAGTGCCGATGCGCCGAGGCGGTTTGCTCCGTGATCGGAGAAGTTCGCTTCTCCGATCGCATACGTGCCTGGGATCGTGGTCATGAGGTGGTAATCGACCCAAAGTCCGCCCATCGTGTAGTGGGTTGCTGGGTAGATGCGCATTGGACGCTTGTACGGATCTTCGCCGGTGATGTTGGCGTAGATATCGAAGAGGTTTCCGTACTTGGCCTTGATGGTCTCGACGCCGTCGCGAGCGATCGCGTCTGCAAAGTCGAGGAACACACCGTTCTTCAGGGGACCGACGCCTCGTCCTTCGTCGACCACCGTCTTTGCATTACGCGATGCAACGTCGCGAGGTACGAGGTTTCCAAAGGCCGGGTACTTGCGCTCCAGGTAGTAGTCGCGTTCGCCCTCTGGGATATCAGCAGCGACACGGTTGTCGTCGAATGCCGTCGGCACCCAGATGCGGCCATCGTTACGGAGCGATTCACTCATCAAGGTGAGCTTCGACTGATGATCGGCCGAGGCTGGGATGCAGGTCGGGTGGATCTGGGTGTAGCAGGGGTTCGCGAAGAAGGCGCCCTTGCGGTGCGCACGCCATGCGGCGGTCGCGTTGCACATCATCGCGTTCGTCGAGAGGTAGTAGACGTTGCCGTAGCCACCGGTTGCGAGAACGACAGCGTGAGCCGAGTGAGACTCGACCTGGCCGGTGAGCAAGTCGCGAGTGATGATGCCGGCGGTCTCGCCATCCTTGGTCACAAGGTCGAGCATCTCTTTGCGATTGTGCATCTCGACACCGCCCGCCTCGATCTGGCGATTGAGGGCCGAGTAGGCGCCGAGTAGCAGCTGCTGGCCAGTCTGGCCACGCGCATAGAAGGTTCGCGAAACCTGAGCGCCACCAAACGAACGATTGTCGAGCAGACCGCCGTAGTCGCGTGCGAACGGGACGCCCTGTGCGGTTGCTTGGTCGATGATGTTGACCGAAACCTCCGCGAGGCGGTGAACGTTGGCTTCACGGCTGCGGTAGTCGCCGCCCTTGACCGTGTCGTAGAAGAGTCGGAACACCGAGTCGCCATCGTTCTGGTAGTTCTTGGCAGCGTTGATGCCGCCCTGCGCTGCAATCGAGTGTGCGCGGCGAGGGCTGTCGTGGAAGGTGAATGCCTTCACGTTGTAGCCAAGCTCGGCGAGCGTTGCTGCAGCTGATGCGCCGGCGAGGCCGGTACCGACCACGATGACGGTGAACTTGCGCTTGTTGTTTGGGTTGACCAACTTCATGGAGAACTTGTGGTTCTCCCAGAGGTTGCTGATGTGTCCTTGGGGAACTTTCGAATCGAGACGAGGGCTCGTTACTTTTCCAGCAGGATCCATTGTTGCGGTCATTGGCTATTCGCCTTCCTCTTCGAGAATCCGCTCGAAGCACGCCGTGTTTTCCTCTTCGTTATCGAACTGGGCACACGGGTTCGATGCGTCGTCGATAACACCGACCTGAGTCAAGATCGGGAATGTGAGGTTCCCCAACAGAATGACACCTGCAAGGCCAGCAGCAAGGCCTCTACGGGCTTGATTGAATCGAGGGTTGTTGAGTCCGAGGCTCTGGAACAGTGACCATGCACCGTGGAAGATGTGTAGAGCGAGGGCCACGTTGGCAACGATGTAGATGATTGCGACGGGAATGTTCGAGAGGCTCGTCGACAGGTTGTGATATGGATCGCCCTTGATGTAGTTGGTGTGTGGAAGCCAACCCCACGTGAGATCTGCCAGGTGGAAGATGAGGTAGAGCAGGATGATCGGCCCGGTCCAGCGCATGGTGCGGCTGGCGTAGTTTGCAGCGACGTAGTCACTGCCACCCGGGTAGCTCTTGCTGCCGCTTACGAAACCAGCGTTGTCGCTCGCTTTTCGGCTGATTTCCTTCGTCGTGTATGCAGCTGCGATGTGCAAGCCAAACATAGCGATGAGGCCGAGGCGCAGAACCCACAGCAACCACAGGCGAGGAATGATGTCACCGCCGAGTCCACGGAGGGCTTCGGCGTACTCGTGCAAGGCCGCTGGGCCTTCGAACACGTGGAAGTTGCCGATCATGTGCGCGAGCACAAAACCGAGCAAACCTACGCCCGTCAATCCCATCACCCATTTGCGTCCGACTGCGGACTGCCAAATGTTTAGTGGAAATGGCAGCGCCTTTTTCCTCGTCCTGATCGGCTGCGGATCCCGAAGATTCGATGCCGCACCTGGCAATGTCTGTGCCATGTCGCTCCTGTTCGAAACATTGTTCTTCACCCACTATCGGTACGCGGGCGTAAAGTTCGAATAGACCGTCGAAAAACTGCCGTGGTCTCTTCCGCATCATTCTGCCCGACTCCGCGCCGCGAATGACAGCCGGTTCATAGCTTGTTTTGACGATCTCTTCTGGGACAGGGCCTGTTTTGGCCTGCCGACAAAGGTCAAAGTCGGTCAATCCGCCACAAAGACGTAGCCGTTGTGGGAGAGTTCGACGCCGCTCGCTTTGTCGAATACCACCACATCGACCCGCATTTCCGAACCCAGGCGTCCGCCACGGATATTGAGGTCGTCGATGAACTGCACATCATCGGCGGGTGCAATGCCGCTCCATCGTCGCTCTTGGGTCCCGCGTTGATCGTTGATCGTCGCGACGATTTCGACCTCGATGTCTGCAATTCCGTCGTTGCAGAGATGTAAGGCAAGGGTTGATGTTGCGCGTGCCGAGAGTACGGAAGTGGCTGGGTAGAGGACGCCGAGGAGCGGCTGGAGCGCGGTACGGGCAACCTCGAGCGCGGGGCGACGGGTGCCGTCGGCGTCGTTCAAGCCTCGCCCGAGGCCGGGACCGGCGCCTTTCCATAGGCCTGCACAGAATCCGCCCGTTGGTTCATACTTGAGGACTCGGAGCGACTCGATCATGACCTTCAGAACGTCAGCTTGATGACGTCGGGTCGCCTCGGTGTAGGAGGGGAGGTCTTCGTAGTTCGTGGGTGGGTGGATGGTTCGCACCGCGGTGCCGTCAGCACCGTGAACGCTCGTGAGCTGGTCGAGGCTTGCGTTGCTGATTGCCGGGAGTGCTTGGGCTCCCATGTCTGAAACCCAGCGAACGAGTCGAGGGATTGTGGAGGCGTACTCGACGATGTCGCTGGCTTCGCCGCCGAGCCATCCGAAATAAAGGCCGAGGTCGCTTCCGGAGAGATGGGGCACGTGCGGTGCGACATCTGAGTGGATAACCGTTGGCCGCGTTGGGTCGTCGCGTTCGAAGGCCCGTTTGATCGAACGGTCGAGGATGGTCCGGTTCCAGCTGGGAATCTGTTGTTGTCGCAAGTCTGGTGCGGCGGTGCTCCGCGGCTCGTTTGTGTGTGGCCGAAGATGTCCACCCCACAGCACGATCGATGGGTGATGGGAGAAGAGGTCGACCATGTCGCGTACTTGCTGTTCGACATTCGATGTCACGCCGCGGGCATAGGAGCCGACCATGGGAAGGTCTTGCCAGACCATGAGGCCGAGTTCATCGCAGCGATCGATGAACTCGTGACGGGTGACGTGGGCGCGAACGCGAACAAGATTGAAACCAGCGTCTGCGATGCGATCGGCCTCGGCGTGAATCTCGTCGGTAGACAATCCCGCCATATCGGTGGCCAGTGGCCCGATGTTGATTCCCTTTGCGAACATGCGCTTGTTGTTGATCCTGAGGATGAAGTCGCGCATCGATGTCGTCCTAAAACCGATGCGCCGTTGCTTTCGGTCGGAGATCGAACCGTCCGAAATCCGTGCGACGACGGACAGATCGGACATCGGCTGGTCGCCAAGGCCGATAGGCCACCAAAGATCGGGTTCGGGTACGTCGACCTGCCACTCGATTCTGTTCTCTCCGGCGGCGAGACTGTGTACTGTCTGGTGCTCGACGCCGGCGATCTCGGTAACCAAGGTGACGTCGCCGGGGTGTGCAGCCAGAAGCACCGCACGCAGCCCCACGGTCGCGTGGTTCGCGTCGGCGGTAATGCATTGGGCGCGAAAGTGACGGATCGCGACGGGGCCGGTATCGACGACGGCGACCGGGCGCCATATGCCAGCGGGGTTCCAACTCTGAGGAAGACCTGGGCCTTCGCTGAACCAGCCGGTCAAGTCCCGTTTCGGGTTTTCGTCCGCTCCGTGTGGAGCACTGACCTCGACGGCGAGGAGAGATTTTCCCCGTTTCTCGGCGAGGTCGGTGATCTCGAACCGATGATGTGTGAAATACCCCTCGGTCTGACCAACGTAGGCGCCGTCGAGAAAGACGTCGCCTTCGTAGCACAGGCCATCGAAGCGCAGCCAGCGACGTTGCCCAGGCTGAAGTGATGGCACGGTGAGGTCCGCACGGTAGAGAAGTGTGCCGTCGAAGTCGGCGAACGACGGGTTTGACTGCCAGTGCGATGGCACGTCGATGAGGTGCCAGTCGCTGTCGTCAAAGTCCGGATCGCTAAAGACTCGTTGCAGTCGCTCGGTCGATCGGGCCGCTCGCCAGTTGCGAATCGGCGGCTCGCCCGTACGTTCACCAGTCACCGGCTGACCTTACCTCGCAGGTAGGAACGAGAGCATCTCGAAGGAGTACCCGTTAACACTCGATTTGGTCGATTACCGATGATCCACGTTGCCAATCGACCGTCGAGTCCGAACTACGTAAGGCGATCACACGGTCGTTCATTCACAAGGGGCTCTTATGTTGGTTGGATTACAGAGAATGCGGCGCGGCAGCGCAGTCTTCCTCGCTCTCGTGCTATTCGCAGCGGTTCTGTCTCCCGTTCAGGTCGCGGCACAGTCTCAAAACGAGGTGCTCATCAACGTCTTGTACGACGGCACCTCGTTCGACACCGACCCGCTCGATGACGGCAGCGGCAACGGCGTGCACACGCCTGGCCTGGACGGCGGAGAGAACAACAACGTCGTCAAGACCTACGACACGTTCGCCGTCCGTATCGACTGGAACGTGAACGAGGACGCCGCTACGGGTGTATTCCTCGAAGTTGCGTTGCCGCCGTTTGCGAGCTGGGCGCCCGACGCTACTGGCCAATTCTCCGGCTGTGACCCGGCCACGTCGTCGTTCGCCGACGATCAGACGCTCGTATGTTCGTTGCTCGACCAACAAGAAGGTTCGAACGGAACCATCCGAGCACTCGCCACCCTCGACCAACCCCTCGACGGAACCGAGTTCAACGTTTCGGCCACGTTGGCCACAGACGATGACCCGACCGGCGTTGTCGATCAACTCGACCAGCCGTTGGTTGCTTCTGAAGCTCCGATCGCCAACTGGCTGAAGGGCGAGCCGGAGATCTCCGGACCGGTCAGCTCCAGCAGTGGCGACGGCTATGTCTTCCTCTATCCACTGAGCTTGCTCGACTTCTCCCAGGGTGCCACCCCAACCCTTGGATCCGGTCCAATCAGTGGCGACCCAATCGACTTCTTCGATCACGCCTTCCAGCTCGTTGCCTCAGCAACGATTGCTGACGCCGATCAGATGACCGCTGCTGGATTTGGAGCTCGTAGCTCTTGTGGCGCCTATGACGGCGCTGGCGCATTTCCGATTACTCCCGGAACCTGGACCTGTGGTGCAGAGACCAGCCCGAACGGCTATCCAGTCGTGCCTATCAACGTTGTGGACCATGACGCGAGCGCAGCACCAGCAACCAACGCTGATGGCACGCCGAACGTCGTTGGCACCGCAGTCAACGTGTTGACTGGCCAGATCGCGTTCTGGCTTCCTGCTGATGAGGTTGACGCAGAGATCGCGAGTCCAGCAAACGATTCCGCAGTATCGGCGCAATTCGAGAATGGTATTGCTCAGGACGATGCGTCTGTTGCTATTTCAAGCCAAGACGATGTTTCGCCAATCCTGGTGCCGGGCACATCGGGCTATGTCCCCGAGGCGTCGACGGTCACCCCCGACGGCGACGACCCAGCAAACAACACCGTCGTTGCGAGCCTCGGTGTCACAACGTCGGGCGGAAGCCCAGGTTCGACCATTGGCCACAACGTGGTGTTCCACCAAGGTCCGCTTCAAATTCTTGAGAGCAACCGATACGGCACCGAGAACCCACGCCACAACATCGATCTGCGGCCAGCCTCACAAGGTGGCCTGTTTGTACTCCCAGGTTCAACCCTGTGGCATGGTTCTGCCCAAACCGGCGATCTAATCGGTGAGACTCCCCGTGGCGCTACGTTGACAATTCAGTCGCAGGTGCTGACCGCTTCGACGGCGCCAACATCGCTCTTTGATGCACCGATACATGGTTGCACGGCCTTTGACACCAGCCACTACTACCTGAGTGCGTTTGGTGACATTCCCGTGTCGGTAACCGAACCGTTTGCCAATGCGAATACGCCTGCGATCGTCGGCGGCTATAGCACCCCGTCAAACACTGGCCCGTTGGCTCACGTGTACACCGGTTCGGCTCAGTCGATGTGGAACGCCTCACGCGGCCAGCTCAATGCCGTAGGCGGAGGGAAGGCCGGGCTGAGCTACACGGTCGAATTCACCGACGCCCCAATCGTCACCGTCGGCACTGCCTTCGGTGTCGAGGACGATCAACTGACATGTAGGGATTCCGACGCCGGCTCCTCAGGTTGGGTGGACGCAACGACGGGTGATCTGTCCGTCTTTGATACCGCGACCCCTGGCGATGGAGTGTACGAAGGAATTACTCGTGCCCGGGTTCGAATCACCGAGCACTTCCCGTGGGCACCAGGTGAAGAAGACAACAGCAACTTCACCGGCTTCCAGGCATTCTTCCAGGCCAGCGTCAAGACAGACCTTGCCGTGCAGACGGTCGACCAGGAGCTCTTCGTGGCGCAGAGCCACAGCTATGGCGACCTTGGACCAGATGGGGTTCCTGACCTTCGCCAGTTCCCAGGTCAGCCCGCAGCTCAGGTCCCTGCAGATTGCCAGCCGTACGTCGTTGCCCAATGGGAAGCCAACGGCAACAACGACGACACCGACACCGGTTGGTGCAACAACAGCTTCATCGACGATGGTGTCGACTCGTTCGACGACGACGACTTGGTCGACTGGGACACCACGTCCCAACAGCGCAACGTGACTGTGCAGTCCACCGGTGACGTTCGCTTCCTAAACGCATCGGGCTCGGTTGTCAGCATTGTTGAAGCTGCGCTCCGCATCTCGAAGACTAACAACGACGGCCTTGGCGACATCAAGGACAATGGCCAATTGGTCGAGTTCACGTTGGCTCCGAGCGTCGTAGGTTCGTCGCTTGAAGCGTTGACCAACGTGCGAGTGTCAGACAATTTGCCTCCGAACTACCACTTCGTTCGCTTCGTGACCCTGCCGACGACGCCCGGGTCGAGCTGTGCTCCTCCAAGTACTCCAGACGGAACGATCAATTGTCAGTTCTCCGAACCGAACCCCGCGGTGGATACCAGTCCATTGCCAGCCGGTCTCGCCGGTGGTTGGTCTGACGAAGTTGTTATCGAAGTTGAAGTCGTCGGTGCCATTGCGAACCCAGATTCGCCAACGGTTATCACCAACACTGCATCCGCTGCGTCGACCGGCCTCGGCCCGTGGGATCCAGCGACCGAGGCATTCGTGGGCGATATCCAAACTGCCACGAAGAACGCGAGCAACTCGGCAAACTCGTTCCTTCCACTTCCAGCAGATGAGGGTGCGATCATCAAGACCGTCGACACGCTGCTCGGCGCATGTGACACGCATCCACTGGTCGATCCAGCACCCGCTGGATGGGCGGACCGCTGTTCAGAAATTGGATACAACGATGACTTGAGCTTCGTGCTTTCGTTGACCAACGAGGGCAACACCGAGTTCACAAACATCGAGATCGTCGATGTCTTCCCGCACAACGCTGACGGTGTCGAGCCCGCCTCGAACACGCCCAACCAGGGCGGATCGCTTCCGAACACCATCGGTGATGGACGTGAGCCTGCGTCGGACTTTGCTGGAACGCTCGGCTTCTTGTCCGTCGACCCTGTTACGAACGCAGCCGGGCTGTTCACATGGGTCACCGGCGATCCGTCCGCCACCATCTCTCGCGACCCCGCAGTAACCGTGGGCGCAGGAGCGAACACGTGGTGTGACGCAGTAGGCGGCGCAGTGCAGGTTGGCTCGGGCACGTGTCCCACCAACCCTGAAGATGTGACGGCAACGTACTCGGTCATTCCAGGTGCGCTCGCTCCGAACGACACGCTCGAGATTCGCTTGAACCTCGACTCAGAAGGCGTTGAATGTGACGATCACTGGACGAACACCTTTGGTGCTCGGGTAGATCAGATCCTTCTGCCGATCCGTTCGAACGATGTCACCGTGATGGTGCAGTGCGAGTACGACCTTGCGCTCGAAAAGACGATCGACCCGGCGTTTGTGCCCGGTGCCGACTGGATCACTCCAGGTGTGACCACGATCGACTTCCTGATGGAGGTCATCAACCAGGGCGATCCAGTCGAGGACTTCCATGTCACCGACTACGTGGATACGTCGGTATTCACGTTCGATCCGGCGAACAACACGGTCGCAGCGACTACCGCAGCGGGCACGGTTCTTCCGTTCGTGTGGGACACTACCGATCCAGCAGCTCCTGTTGCGCAGGTCGATGGCGCCCTCGCACCGGGTGAATCCGTGTTCATCCCCGTGACCCTCACGGTTGAGAACGCGTCGGGTCCACTAAACAACTTTGCCGAGATCTCGTACTTCGATTCCGATGGTGATCCATCGAATGGAGACTCTGATCCCGCCAACCCGAACAACCCGTCGTCGGGACACCTCGCCGATGAGGACTCGTTCCCCGATGACGATGTTGCCAACGATCCCCAGCCCGCTGGCCCAGGAGCCCCTGGCGATGGTGCTGTCGATGGCGATGGAACTGGATCGGATCCAGTGAATGGTGACGAAGACGACCAGGACATTGCCGGTATTCCGGTCTATGACCTCGAGTTGATCAAGACAGCGGCCTCGCCTGCAGTCGACTTCACGGCCGTTCCTCCGACCGCTACCTATGAGTTGACGGTGAACAACCAGGGCAATGCAGATGTGTTCCTCGTCGACGTTACCGACTACGGCGCACCTGGGTTGACCTACGACGCCGCGGCAACCGCCGTGATCCTGCCAGCTGGTATTACCGATGCGAACCCGACGTTCACCATCGATACGATCCCAGCGGGTGGTTCGGTAACGATCCCGGTCGTCTACCAGATCACCGACTTGTCGGAGGCGCCGTACACGAACGCAGCGGAGATCTCTGCGTTCGACAGCGATGCTGATCCGGACAACGCTCCAGATCCATTCGCAGTCGATCTCGATTCGACACCAGATGACGTGAACGATGACGACGTCATCAACCACAACGAGTCGAACTATGACCCCGATGGAGATGGCAACGTTAACGGCCCAACTCCGGGTGACGAGGACGACCACGACATCGAAACCATCGATCCGTTTGCGACCGCCGAACCAGGTGTCGACATAGAGAAGGACACCAATGGTGTGCAGTCCGATGAAGCTCCCGGCGAAGAGATCGTCGCTGGCTCTGCTGTCACGTGGACCTATGTGGTGACCAACACCGGTGGTACCGGCCTCGCCGATGCGACCGTGACCGATAGTCAGGGTGTCATTGTCGCCTGTGATGTCGATGGTGACGGCGTGCTCGACGGCACGAACGTGATTCCGTTCCTCGCAGTGGGAGCGACCGTCACCTGTGAGGGAACCGGGACTGCTACCCCTGGTCCGTACCAGAACAACTCAACGGTTTCGGGTGCCCCAGTCGTGCCGGACTTCTTGGCCTGTGGCTGTGATCCAACGGATCCAACGACGTGGCCAACCAATGCCGCTGACTACGTAGCGCTCGTCGGTGACGATGGCCTTACGGTCGCTCCGGTGACTGACGAGGATGCGTCTCACTACACGGGAACGATCCTTGAAGGTGGTATCGACATCGAGAAGGCAACCAATGGTGTTGACTCCGATGAGGCGCCGGGTGAACTTCTCGCCGCTGGCGATGCAATCACGTGGACGTACGTGGTCACCAACACTGGCGCAACGGCCCTCGCCGATGCGACCGTGACCGACAACCAAGGTGTCATCGTCGACTGTGATGTCGATGGTGATGGTGTGCTCGATGGCACAAACATCATTGCGTTCCTCGCTCATGGTGCGAGTGTCACCTGTGAGGGAACCGGCGTCGCCGTCGACGGACCGTATGAGAACATCGGTGATGTCTCGGGTGCTCCAATCGTGCCTGACTTCGCTATCTGTGGCTGTGACCCGTTGGATCCAGCGACGTGGCCAACGGACGCTGCTGACTATGTTGCTGCTGTGAGTGCTGACGGTGAGCCTCAGGCTCCTGTTGCCGATGCAGACGCATCGCACTACACCGGACTTGTTCCTGGTGCAGCGATCGACATCGAGAAGGCAACCAACGGCGTCGATTCTGATGAAGCTCCAGGTGAGGTCATCAACGTCGGTGAAGCGGTTACGTGGACCTACGTGGTCGTAAACACGGGCTCGCTTGCACTTACCGATGCGACCGTGACCGATAACCAAGGCGTCATCGTCGACTGTGATGTCGATGGCGACGGTGTGCTCGACGGAACGAACATCATTGCGCTCATGGCACCTGGTGCTTCGGTTACCTGTGAAGGAACCGGCGTGGCAGTCGATGGGCCATACGAGAACATCGCTGATGTCTCGGGCGCTCCAGCGATCCCTGACTTCGCAACGTGTGGTTGTGACCCAGAGGATCCAGCAACGTGGCCAACCGACGCAGCTGACTTTGATGCTGCGCTCGACGAGTCGGGACAGCCGCTTGGACCTGTCACCGATGCTGACGCATCGCACTACACAGGATTCACGCCGGTCTATGACCTTGCGTTGGAAAAGACCTTGGCTGCTGGTCAATCAACCGATCTCGCGATCGGTGATGACGTGACCTTCACCATCGAAATCTTCAACCAAGGAAACGTCGACGCAACCGGTGTTGAAGTTATCGACTACATCCCTGCCGGCCTCGAACTCAACGACAGCGACTGGGTTGCACAAGGTAGCGACTCTGCAACGACGACGATTCCAGGTGTGATCGCCGCTGGCACATCGGCTTCTGTCGATGTCACGATGACGATCACCGCAGCCGGAGACCTCTCAAACAATGCAGAGATCACCGGATCGACTGCGATCGATGCAAACGGCGAACCGTTCGTCGACCCTGCTGGCGTTCCGCTCCAGGACGTCGATTCGGTCTCCGACACACTGAACACCGATGTGTTGTCCGATGGTGTCGTCAATGGTGACGGCGGCGACGAGGATGACCACGACGTGGCATCGATCTCTATTGCCGAACCGCCTGTCGCAACACCGCCGACGCTTGCGTTCACCGGACGGAGCAGTCTGGTGACTGCAGGCGCGGCGCTTGTGCTGCTACTCGCTGGCGTGTTTGTCATTTCGGTGATCGGCCGGAAGGAAGACGAGGAACTCGTCAGCTAACAGCTAACGCTTGCAGACAAGACTCTCGAACGTGCCCCTGCCCGACAGCGGGGGCACGTTCGCGTCCGGTCAACCTTTGCGAGCTCGTTGCGCCGGGAGCTACCTGACGGTGACGTATGTAGGTACGACCCGACGGTTCCGGGTGTACACGATCTGCCACAGCTGAAGGTTGCGTACTCGGAACGACGCTGCCGACGTCAGAAGGTAGTGATCCCACGTGCGGCGGAAGCGCTCGTCATAACTTGGGATCTCGTCCCAGCGTCCTGAAATGTTCTCCCACCACGCCATAAGTGTCGTGTCGTAGTCGGGCCCAAAGTTATGGACATCTTCAGCCGAGAACTTGACCTGTGCCGCTTCGCTGAGCTGGCCCAACGAGGGGGTGACGCCGCCGGGGAAGATGTATTTATCGAACCATGGGTCTGTGCGATTCTTCGTTTCGTTCGAACCGATCGTGTGATGCAACATTTGGCCGTCGTCGGCGAGAAGCGAATCGCAGGATTCAAAGAAGCTCTTGTAGTTCTTTGGACCGACATGCTCGAGCATGCCGACCGATGTGATTCGATCAAAGGTCCCGGTCACCGATCGGTAGTCGAGTTGTTTGATCTCGACGGAAAGCCCTGCGGTGCGTTCGCGAGCGAGCTTTACCTGTTCGATGGCGGGGGAGATGCCAACGACGTCAACCCCGTACTTTTCGGCAGCGAACTTGGCGAGGCCGCCCCAGCCACAGCCGATGTCGAGCATTCTCATGCCGGGCTCGAGACGGAGCTTCCGGCAGATCAGGTCGAGCTTGGCGGTCTGTGCGCCTTCGAGGTCGTACGCGTCGCCCCAGTACCCACACGAATAGATCATCTTCGAATCGAGCATGCGCTCGTAGAGATCGTTGCCCACGTCGTAGTGAGCCGACGCGTTCTTCTTCGCCATC
This sequence comes from uncultured Acidimicrobiales bacterium, assembly GCA_964451305.1. Lineage (GTDB taxonomy): Bacteria > Actinomycetota > Acidimicrobiia > Acidimicrobiales > SHLQ01 > SHLQ01. Next base: position 62,899 of record CAYVHV010000002.1, read on the forward strand.
TTCAAGTTCTGACGGTTCGTCACCTGGCTCAGAATCGTCTGGGCGATTTGGGTCTTGCTCGGGCTGATGTGTTCGTTGGGGTTTAGCTGGAGAACACGCTCGAGGAAGAGGTCGGTGCGTGGGCAATCCCACCAGCCGTCCTGATACGACTCACCAAAACCGAGTTCGCGATCGCTAACGATCCGATCCCAGACCCGGTCGTCGTGGATGGTGATATCCCAAAGCTCTGAACCTCCAACTTCAATACCTGCTGCTTCGAGCAGATCTCTAATCAATACTTCAGCACTCACCGCGAACTCCCGGCACTTGACAACAACAGGGATATGTTCGCGCTAAAACGCAGTTATGCAAATTTGAACGAGAGTGCCGACGAGTGGCCTGGTCCATACTGTGGAAGTGAATCAGCGAGTCCTTCTTGGAATGGTGCTGCTCACAGCCGCGCTCATCGGAGCAAACTTCTCAATTCTGAAGCTTGCACTCGACCATTCGACCCCTCTTTTGGTCGCGGGGATGCGAACGGTGCTTGGTGGAACGTTCCTACTCAGCTTCTCCATTCTCAAGGGTGAGCGGTTTCCGAGGGACCCAACGCTGCTTCGCAACATTTTTGTCGTCGGCTTTTCGATCACGACCGTGTCGAGCGGGCTTCTCGTGTTGGGCGTGAATCGAGTCTCGGCTGGTCTTGGTTCCCTCGTCGCGTCGACCATGCCGTTGTTCACTGCTGTGCTCGCCTTCGTCATGTTGCGGCAGAAGACGACCGCGATGAGCCGCATGGGCTTGACCGTCGGCTTCATCGGGGCAGCGGTGCTCGCCACGCCATCGTTGGGGGGCCAGAGTGCGGCGATCGGCATCGCCACGCTCGTCTTCAGCGCGATCGCGTGGGCGTTTGGCACCGTCTATATGAAATGGCAGGACTTCAGCGCGGTCTCGGCAACGATGCTCGTCGGCGTTCAGCTGATCATGTCTGCAGCGATTCTCATCCCACTTGCACTCATCGTTGAAGGAACCTCCGATACCGAGTTCACGCTCGACCTTCTGTACCCGTTGCTCTATGCGGGGATACCCGCAAACGCTGGAACCTTCTCGCTGATGGCAGCGATTGTGAAGCGGGCAACACCGACGGTCGCTGCGTCGGTTGCCTATCTCATCCCGCTCTTCGGTGTGTTCTTTAGTTGGGCTATCAGTGGCGAGGTACTGGGTCTTGTGGAGGCCATCGGCGGCCTTCTCGTCGTCGGCGGTGTGTATCTGGTCGTCACCGCCAACGCCCGCGCCGCTGCTTCGCAAGCGACCGTTGCGCCGCGCTGACCGTCTAAGGTCGAGCTGTGAAGATCTCGTGGAGTCTGCCGTTAGATCCCGCCGGCGTTGCCGGTGAGACGAGTGACGGAATGGCGTTCACCATCCGTCCGATCCGGGTTACCGACGGCACCGAACTCGAAGCAGCGTTTCAAGCAATGTCGCCGCGCTCTCGGTATCTCCGGTTTTTCTCCGTGCGAGAGCGGCTCGGCCCTGACCTCGTCAAACAACTCACCGACATCGACCATGTAAACCATCGGGCGTGGGTCGTCTTCGATGGCCCGAACGATCAGGATGTGCCAGAGCCTGATCACCGTCAAGATGACAGCGCAGCCGACGACGGCGCAGACAACGAAGGAATCCCGGTAGCGATTGCACGGCTCATCGCAGTCGAGGGCGAGGCTGGGGTTGCTGAAGCGGCACTCACCGTCGCCGATCCATATCAAGGTCGAGGCTTTGGCCGTCTACTACTCGAACTGTTGATCGGCACCGCTCGTGACACCGAGATTGACTTCATCCGCTTCGAGACCCTCAACGAAAATCGAGGCATGAAGCGACTTCTCGACAACCGGGACGTCACCTTCAATAAGACGCTGTCCGATCGTGAGGTCGCGGTATATGACCTTCCCGTGCCAGCGAACCCCGAAGGTGACGACGTGGCACTCGGCGCCTTGTACGACCTTCTTCGCTTCGTTGCGAGCAGCGCTGGCGTTGGGATTCAGGCCGAAGACGCCGACGAAACCTGAGCTGAAGCGATCGCTACAGAAACGGCAACGTCTGGATCGTGGCCGTTGCGACGCCGGTCGGGGTTTGTACTTCGACCGTCTTGTCAGCTTCCACAATCTCACGCTGTATCTGACCGAGTCCGATGGTTCGATCGAGGCGATGACTGTGGACGATCGCCGCGAGGGTTCCGACCTGCTCGCCATCGACGCTGATCGGTGTGCGCTCGGGTAGTGGCCACGCCTCGTCGATCGCCGAGTCGACATGTAGCCCAACGAACAGCCGTCTTGGGCCACCGTTTGCGACCACCTCTTGGAGGGCTGCCTTGCCGATGTACTCGACATCGGTATCGGTATCGACAAAGTTGCCCATTCCCACCTCGAAGGGGTTCGAGTCGGGGGTGTTGTCGCCGCCGTAGGACAGCAGACCGCTCTCGACGCGTTCCACGTGGTTGGGTGCGCCAGGACCGATGTTGTAGCTCTCGCCCGCTGACATGACGAGATCCCAAAGTTCGTCTCCGCGAGAACCGTCTTGGAGAAACAGCTCGAAACCACCTTGTTTACTCCATCCCGAACGGGAAAGCACGAGTGGGATTCCGTCGAGCTCGGTCTCGATAAAGCGGAAGAGTCGGATATCACGAACGTGATCGCCGAAGAGATCGGCGATCAGGTTTTCTGCCATCGGTCCTTGGACGGCGAGCGGTGACACATCGGGCTCGGTGACATCGACATCCCATCCTCGTTCGGCGGCGATGCCACGGCACCACAGGATCATGTCGTTGTCGGCAATCGAAAACCAGTAGCGGTCGTTGCTCAGCTTCATCAGCACCGGATCGTTGAGGATGTTGCCAGCGTGATCGCACATGGCAACGTATTTGCCTTGGCCTTCGACCATCGTTGAGATATCACGAGACGTGAAGTATTGAACCGCCTCGTGCGCGTCGGGTCCGCTGATCTGAACCTGGCGTTCGACGGCGACATCCCATATGGCAACGCCGTTGACGAGTCGGTCATATTCGGCGTTGAGATCTCCGTAGGAGAGTGGCAACACCATCTTGTTGTAGATGGAGATATCGGTCGCTCCCGCAGCGACGGTGGAGGAATGGTACGGCGTTGTTCGCAGTCGCGGGCTGAGCGTGATCCGGTTCATAGAGAGAATATTGCAGCTCGACTGAACGACCGTCCAGTTTTACGAGCAGTCTCAATGACTCGGGTAGTCACTCAGACGCACACCTTCGCTGCGAATAGACCGTCCGGAACGGAGCTACCGGGCTAGAACGGCTTGCCGTCGGGGAAGAACGGCAGGATGCTTCCCTTTTCTACGGTGATGGCGCGGTTGCTGAGGAGCTTGTCGTACGCCGTTTTCTTTTCGGGGTCCCAGAGCATCCAGAGGCTTCCGATGGGGACACCGATGACAGAGTTCAGGACTCCGGCGACGAGCCAGCGAATAACCGACCCTCCGAGGCCGAGAGGCGCTCCAGAATCTTGAATCACTCGGATTCCTTGCATGCGTTTACCCGGGGTTTGGCCATGTATCGCCATCCCCATGATGTACACGTAGAGGAACGCCAAGAAGAGAGCGAACCACAAGAGCGCAGACACGATGCCGACCAGCGCGCCGAAGCCCCCTCCGATGATGAACGCGATCACGAGTAGGACAAATGGCGGGATAGATAACGCCATACCGATCGCGATATCGATCACATAGGCAACGAGCCGGGGTCCAAATTCGGCCGGTCGCTCTCCCACACCCATCCCGGTAGGCCCAAACCCGGTCGGCTCAAAGCCGTCCGGCGGTGGTGGCAAATGTGGATCTGTCATGTCAATTCTCCCGTCCAACCGGAGAGACAGACACGCTCTCCAGATACCGACAGTGTGGTCCCGATTCGTTCCCGTGTGCGTCAGCTTTCGAATTTTTTGCGCGTGGCTTCTCGCGTCGTTGCGTTGGACCTTCGTTGTGATACACACAGGGAATGGATCGACCAACCACCCTCGGAGCACTCGTCGCTAGCGGATGGAAGTCGGTGCCGGTCGCCGAAGAACTTCGCCGCAACGCCATCGAACGGATCCGTCGAGGGGATCCACTCGTTGCCCATGTGCTCGGATACGAAGAGACGGTTCTTCCGCAGTTGGAAAACGCGCTCGTCGCTGGGCACGACGTCATCTTTCTCGGAGAACGCGGTCAGGCAAAGACGAGGATGATTCGGAACCTCACCGACCTGCTCGATGAGTGGATGCCGATCATCGAAGGGTCGGAGATTAACGACGATCCACTGAACCCGATCTCGGCCTATGCCAAGGCGCTGATCGAGGAACACGGTGACAGCACGTCGATCGATTGGGTGCACCGCGACGAGCGCTACGGCGAGAAATTGGCGACGCCCGATACCTCGATCTCCGACTTGATCGGCGAGGTCGACCCGATCAAGGTTGCCGAAGGTCGCTATCTCAGCGATGAACTCACCCTGCACTACGGGCTGATCCCGCGTACGAACCGCGGCATCTTCGCCATCAACGAGCTTCCCGATCTCTCCGAGCGAATCCAGGTTGGACTCCTCAACGTGCTCGAGGAGCGCGATGTCCAGATCCGCGGTTTCAAGGTTCGTCTCCCGCTCGACGTTGTGCTGTTCGCTTCTGCGAACCCCGAGGACTACACCAACCGCGGGCGCATCATTACTCCGCTAAAGGATCGTTTCGGATCGCAGATCCGGACGCACTACCCGCTCGATGTTGAAACCGAGATGACGATCGTTCAGCAGGAGGCTGATCTCGTACCAGCCGACGTCGTCGACGTTCGTATCCCAGAGTTCATCCTCGAGATCATTTCGGAGTTCTCGCAACAGGCCCGCCAGTCGAGTCAGATCAACCAGCGTTCGGGTGTTTCTGTTCGTTTGAGCGTGTCGAACTATGAGGCTGTCGCTGCGAACGCTGTTCGCAGAAGCCTCTCTGCTGGTGATGAGGTTGCCGTTCCGCGGGTCGGTGATCTCTCGGCGATCGCAGCCACCACCTCGGGCAAGATTGAAGTCGAATCGTTCGAGGACGGAAGCGAGAGTCGCATCATCGATGCGCTGATCCGTTCGTCGGTCCACACGACGTTCATCGATGCGGTCGATCCAACGCTCCATGGTCCGATCGTCGACGCGTTCGAGCAGGGTGTGACCGCCGACGTTGGGGGCGATGTCGAAGCCAGCGCGTATGTTGCACTTCTCGACGAGGTTCCGGCGCTCCAACCTGCCGTCGATGCGCTCCTCGAGGATGACCCGATCGATCGTGAACATCCATCGGTCATCGCATCCGCGATCGAGCTCATTCTCGAAGGGCTCCATCTGGCGAAGCGACTGAACAAAAACGTTCACGGAGGAACCTCGCAATACCGAGGTCGCGCCTAGCCGAGCATCGTTTCGCCTTCGGCCTCGTTTGCGCGCCGAAAATTCACATAAGTGGTGACACCTAATCGCAACAACTCCTTTACGAGGCCTTTTCGTTGGCGCGCTCACTCTGTGTGGTTCACAACGAGCTACGTAGATGCGTGGCACGAGGGAGAGCTGTGAACGAAGAAGAAGTAGAACGACCCGGGCGAGTCGTGGGCGACCAGGCAACTGCGGTGACAACAGCGCCGCCACCACCTCCACCTCCAATTGCGGGGGAAGTGATCGGCCAGCCCCTCAAGGGGGCAAAGCCTCGACCACAAGCCCCGTTCGTCAGACAGGAGAAACCAGTTGCCACCTGGGTCGATGTCGGCCTTGTTGTCGTCGCAGGTTTCCTGTTCAACATCGCTCTACGGGTCGGGTTTGCCACGATCACCGCCATCGTTGGATTTGCGCTACTCGCTGGGTTGCTCGTGTTTTCGGGGCGAGCGCTGCGTAGGGAGGCACTGCTCTTGATCGGTCTGGCCATGATCTTGGTGCCATGGCTCGGTATACGAACAGACGTGGAGCTCACATTCGTCACGGTGTCGATGGTCGCCCTCCTGCTGTCGCTGGCGGCTGGGTTGTCGCTACAGGGGTCGCTCTTCGACAGCAGGGTTCGGGAACTCGCCAACCATCTCGTGTCGATGCCGTTCGAATGGTTCTACGGCCTTGCGATGGTGAAGCGCTTGGCGAAGGCGACTTCATCGGACAAACAAGGCGTCGCCCTATTGCGCGGGCTCGCCGTTGCATTCCCGGTGCTCGTGGTCTTCACCGTGCTGTTGGCTTCGGCCGACGAAGTGTTCGCACAATTTCTCCTGCTGGGCAACATCGGTGGTGTCTTCGGCCACCTGATCCTCACCGCGGTCGCTGCGTTGGGAGCACTGTCCGTCCTCGGGCGGCGAGCTCACGAGACCGCGCCGGTCGAGGGTCTCACCAACCTTCGCAAGCTTGGCCGAATCGAGGTCAAGATCGTCCTCATGAGTGTGGTCGTCCTGTTCTCTGCGTTCGTGGCGACACAGGTCGTCGTAGCGTTCGGCGGTGCGAACCATGTCCTGGAGACCGAAGGCCTGACCCAGGCAGACCACGCCCGTCGTGGGTTCTTCCAGTTGCTCGCAGTCGCCGGACTGTCGATGGCGCTCGTCGGCCTTGTTCGAGCGGGCCGGTTGATCGACTCCGATGATGAGACGAGGACTCCCGTCGATCGGTTCACACCGCTCGCGTTGATGACCTTGGCGTTGACGCTCGTGGTCGCGGGTGTCAGCGTTCAACGACTGTTGCTCTATGTCGGATCGTTTGGCCTCACCCCCGACCGACTCTGGGCCATCATCGCTGCAGGAGCGATCGGTATTGCAATCGTGTTGTACGCCATTTCGATCGCTGGCTATCGGTCTGGTCAGAGTTGGTACCCAGCTGCCGCGCTCATTCTGGGCTTCGTGGTTGTCCTCGGGCTCAACGTGCTCAACCCCGACGCGACTATCGCCCGGTACAACATCTCTCAATTCGGTGACTCAGCCGAGCTCGACGTTCGCTCACTCGCCAATCTCAGCAACGATGCCACGAGCACGATCGTGTCTCGCCTCGGGGACGTTCAGAACGAACAGGTCCGTCTGGCTGAATTGCTGTGCGGTGAATGGGACCGGGAGACGTCGTATGGGCCCCTCGAATACAACCGTGCGGCGGTTGGAAGCGACCGAGCGCTCGATGGCCTCTGTGGTGACCGAACCAGGCTCTCGGGTCGGGACTGACAATGACGTCGTCTGTCGATATCCGAAACACCGAAGGCATCGAACCTTCGGAACAACATTGGTCAACCCGATCGGTTTGGAGCCATGAACGGTTGGCGGTCGCCGTCGCCGCAATCGGAGTGCTCACCGCCTCAGCGGTGCCCGGGCTCGGCCTCGCAATAACCAGCGGGGCTGCGCTACTCGGAGTCGCTGCGGTTCTTCGGCACCAGCGAACCACCGCACGTTGGTGCCTCACCGCGATGAGTCTCGTTCCGTGGCTTATTGTTCGAGACAACCGCTGGCTCGCTCTGACCATCGTTGCAACCGTGGCGTTGGTCGGAACCCTCGGTGCGATCGCTGGCGCGACCGGACGCTCGATCGACGACCTTTCTTTCGGCGCTCTCACGAGGCTTAACCGTCAGCGCCGGCAACCGCGAATTCGTCCGAGTGGTACAGACATGTCAACGGGCGTCGTCCGGAGCGTTCTGATCGGAGTTGGGATTGCGCTTCCGGTGGTGATGGTTTTCTATCAGCTATTGGCGTCGGCCGATGCCGTATTCAATAGCTGGATTGATCCATCGGTCCTGCCGAGGGTACGACTCATTTCGTTCGCTGTAGTCGCCCCATTGAGCCTGGGAGTGGCGCGGTTTGGTTCGAACGGATCATCGGACCTCGACGGTGCGAAACGAGAACGCTTCGGTGTCCTCGAGTCGACCATCGTCCTCGGCGCAGTCTCCGCGCTGTTCGCAGCGTTCATTGCGGCCCGCCTCTCGACCATTGGCCAACCACTCGAGAACGCAGCCCTGCGCGGCGAAGTGCGAGAAGGCTTCTTCCAGCTTCTCTGGGTCGTTGCGTTGACGGTGGTGTTAGTCCTCGTGCTTCGAGCGGTGAGCGGTGAAAGCGTTCTCGACCCGCGGGTACGCCGCATCGGCCGGCTCGCGATCATCTTGGCGGCGGTCATCGATGTACTCGCCCTCATGCGAATCTCTCAGTACATCGACCAGACCTTTCATACGCCGCTGCGTTTTTGGTCGTTCGGCTTCGGCGTTTGGTTGCTCGCTGTGCTCGCACTTGCTGCGGTTCGTCTCGGTTCGTTTCGCTCGGAGACTCGATGGTTCACCGGAGCGTTGGTCACGACTTGGGTTGGATTCGTTCTGGTGGTGGCGATCGTCAATCCCGACGAGAGAATTGCTCGACACAACTTCGAGAACGCGACGTCGAGTCAGGTCGAATGGGTTGCGGTCAACAACCTGATCTCGCTTTCGGAGGACGCAACCCCGGTGATCGTTGAGAACATCGACGTCCTGCGACCAATGCCCAACGCTCGCTTTGAACGCATGGCGGCTCACCTGTGTGCAGCAGAGTCAGATGACTATCCCCGAGGTTTCAACCTCAGTCGTCGCAATGCTGGACAGGTGGTCGCGGAACTATGTAGCGCTGACTAGGAGCCGCTGACGCTCTGAGGTCGCTAGTCTCGACCCCCATGAAACGAGTGTTCAGCGGCATCCAACCATCGGGCGAACTTCATCTGGGCAACCTGCTCGGCGCGCTCATCAATTGGGAGCGACTTCAAGACGATCACGACGCGCTCTACTGCGTCGTCGATCTCCATGCGCTCACGCTCCCGCAGCCTCCAGAGGTTCTGCGGCAAAACACGATCAGCATCGCCCAACTGCTTATGGCGGTCGGGATCGATCCAGAACGTTCGATCCTCTTCGTGCAGAGTCAAGTGCCACAGCATCCTCAGCTCGCATGGTTGATGGAGTGCACCGTGAGCTACGGCGAGCTCAGTCGTATGACTGCATTCAAGGACAAGTCGAATCGCGACTCGACAAAGTTTGTGTCCGCTGGCCTCTTTACATACCCAGCGCTGCAAGCGGCGGACATCTTGTTGTACGACACCGACATCGTTCCCGTCGGCGACGATCAGCGTCAACACATCGAGATCACTCGAGATATTGCTGAGCGGTTCAACTCGCGATTCGGTGAGACCTTCATCGTTCCCGAACATCGCATCCCGCCCGCTGGTGCACGGGTGATGGATCTTCAGCATCCCGATCGGAAGATGTCGAAATCAGAGGGCGAGAGCCCGGGCACGATCTGGGTGCTCGAGGACGAAAAGAAGATCGAGAAGAAGTTCAAGCGGGCGGTGACCGACAGCGACGGCGACGTTCGTTTCGACATCGACGAGAAGCCAGGCGTGTCGAACCTGCTCTCAATTCTTGGTGCGGCCACCGGCGAAGATCCCGAAGCGCTCGCCGATAACTACACGCAGTACGGCCCGCTGAAGGGAGATACCGCCGAGGCGGTCATCGAACTTCTTCGGCCAATTCAGGCGCGGTACGCGGAGCTTCAAGACGATCCGGCCGAGACCGAACGGTTGCTGAACATCGGTGCGGAGAAGGCTCAGGTGATCGCCGAAGAGGTGCTCGCCCGAGCGAAGAAGAACATCGGGCTGTTGCCCTAACGTCTGATCGAGTAGAACGCGATCGCAGCAGCGTTCGCGACGTTGAGGGAATCGACGTCGTTGCTCATCGAAATTCGTGCTCGCACGTTCGAGGCCCGCATCGCGCCTTCGGTGAGGCCAGGGCCTTCTGCACCCAGGATCACCGCGACCTTCTGGCTGCCGTCGATCGAAATTTCGGAAAGCTCGGTGTCTCCCGACGGGGTGAGCGCAATGGTCGAAATGTTGTGGGCGTGAAGCGTCTCGAGGCTTTCGTCAAGTGGTCCGATGCGGGCGTGAGGTAGCGAGAAGACCTGCCCCATCGATGCTCGAATGGCGCGACGATAGAGCGGGTCTGAGCAACTCGGGTCGAGTAACACCGCGTCGATGCCGAGCGCGGCCGCATTGCGCATGATCACACCCATGTTGTTCGGGTTGTTCGTGTTTTCAAGTACAGCGAAGGACGAGCACGTGCTGAGAAGTTCGTCCGCATTGATCGGCGCGGGTCGACCGAACTGCGCAATTGGATCTCGCAACTGTGGCCGCCCAGTGATCTCTGTGAGCACGTCGTCGCTCGCCCGAAAGACGTCGACCTCGTCCCACGACGGAGGCAGCGGTTTGCTGCGGCGAGCAGAGACCAAGACCGACATCAGGGACTGCCCGTGAGACTGAGCCCGTTCGATGACGAGGTCGCCCTCGGCGATGAACGAACCATGAGCGTCGCCGCCCGGTTGCTCTCGCACCTTGCGTGCTTCCTGATCTCGAAGCCCCATGAAGATCGCTACTCTCGGGTCCGTTGGGTCGTCGATCATCGTCTCCACAGGGAGAAGGGTAGAAGCCAGCCGCGTAGGGCCAAAGGACCAAGGCGCTGCGATGTTCGTGACACGTACTCTTGGGTCGTGAGCGGAAACTCGAACCGTGGTCACGAATTGTCGACGCTTATCCTCGACATCGATGACCTGGCAACGGTCCTCGACGACGTCGGTCTCGACGCGTTCATGGACGAGCTGATCGGGCAAATGCGGTCAGATATCCGTGGCTTCGATCCTGCACAGGTGCAGAGCCAGGTCCGGTCTGGGTTCGCCTACGACACCCCTGAACAGGGGATGATCGAATGGATGCCAACGATGACTCGTGGCGATGTCGTCACGGTCAAGACGGTTGGCTACCACCCGTTGAATCCGAAACGGCGATCGATCCCAAGCGTGCTCGCAACGACAGCGTTGTACGACACCAACAGCGGCGGGCTCGTAGCCCTCACCGAAGCAACGTTGCTAACCGCAATCCGAACGGGAGCGGCATCAGCGGTCATTACCGAAGCGGTGACGCATGATCGTCCAATCACCCTCGGAGTTGTCGGCTGTGGCGCTCAAGCGGTCACACAGGTTCACGCCATTAGTCGGGTTCGCCAGATCGCATCGCTCGTCGTTACCGATGTCGATCTCGGGATCGCCCGAACGCTCGACGCCCGCTTGCCGAACGGACTACCAGTTCCGCAGATCTATGAGCGAGGTTCGTTCGAGCGCATGATCGAAACGGTGGACGTGTTGGTGACGGCAACGTCGGTCGACATCGGAAAAGGGCCAGTAGTTGACCTGACCCATGCACCGTCGCACCTTCATATCAACGCCGTTGGCTCGGACTTCCCTGGAAAGACCGAGTTGCCCCTCGACTACCTGCGGCGGTCTGTCGTAATTGCAGATCACGTGGCGCAGTGTCTTATAGAAGGGGAGTCGCAGCGACTCGACCCGAGCGAACTCGGTCCGGACATGGTCGAGGTTTTGGCGCGGGATTGGAGCCCCCTCAAAAGCCAACAGACGGTCTTTGATTCGACCGGTTGGGCCTATGAGGACCTCATTGTCGCAACCCAGTTTCTCGCCCACGCAATGCGACTTCAACTGGGGACTGTCACCACGCTCCAGAGGACTCCTATCGATCCCTACGATCCGTACGAGGTAACTCGGGTCAGCGCTGAGCGTCGATCAGACGGAAGGTTGGCTTCTCCTCACGATCCAGCGTGAACAGGCCACCGGTCTCCCATCTACCGGTCGTTGGGTCATAGCCGTCCGATAGCGGTTCGAGCATGACGCCTCGAATCGGCAGTCCGTCGTCGAGCGTCTGGCCAACCTGAACGAGCTGCGACTCGATCACTCCCATCTGCGACGTCTCGTCGCCACGGCCCCCGCCGAATCCGCCGACGATGAGGTCATGTTTGGGTAGCAGTTCACTCGTCCGGTGGAGGGTTTCGAGAAGACTGTCTGTGGTGTGTTCTTCGCCGGTGGTCAATCGTCCTTCAGCTCCGGCGACGACCACGCCCGATGACCCGATGATCAGATAGTCGAAGGCATCGGCGGTGTGAGGCTGTTGGCGTCGCGCTCTACCAGGCCATTCCAGTTCGCCGTCACGAATGGCATAAATCCAACTACTCCAGAGAACGTCGTCCCAGAACGCTCGCTCGTCGTCACAGCGGTTGCCCTGCGCATCGATGCCCGCACGCACGATCGGAGGTCGAAAGATGCCGGCTACGGGTGTATCGCCCGCTCGCAAAATCCGATGCGATTCGAAGGTGGCGTCTAGTGCTCCTACCAGTGCATCGATCAGCGCGCCATTGTCGGTTGGGAGCGAGTGTTTGCCCGGAGGGTGCGTCCCGAGGTGATATCCGCGGACTGCCCAACCAAGCGGGTCATCCACTGGTGCCCAGAGGTGTGTGAGCGGGTCGAAGCGTTCCGCCATCGCCTCGATATGACGGCTCCAATGAAGCGAAGGGCCGTTTGTCGTTGCGAATCCGTCGGTGTCTTCGGAGAACCATCCGGGCAGGGACCCGTGATGCAACGTGGTCCATACCGCCAAGTTTCGTTCGTTCGCAGCGTGGTAGATCTCCTCGAGGCGTTCGAGCGCCCCGTGATCTGCTCGCCCAGGGAATGGTTCGACTCGTGCCCAGTCGATCGTGAGTCGGACCGCGGTCAGTTTGTGCTCGACGAGCATGTCGAAGTGTTCGGCGAACGTCGTCGAGAAGTTATTGCCATCGAGCGAGGATTCAGCAAATCCGAGTGCTTCCCACCGCGAGTGATCCGAACGCGGAGCAGCGCCACAGGCAGTTGTGGGATGGTCGCTCGACGCCCAGATAAGTTCGTGCTCTTTCACCAAAGTAATTTGCCGGGGATAAAGTCCGCGCGACGAAACGGTTCTGCCGTGCGTCAGGATGAGTGAAGATTTCTACCACATGGGCGAACTGCATGAATGAGAACGATCCGGTCGAAGGAAACGACGACGACGAAGGAACCACCGACGGGCTATTGGCAGGTGGCGCCGCCGCAGCTGGCGGCGCTGCTGGTCTCGCCAAAGGTCTAATGGGCAAAGCAAAGGGCGCAGCCGATGCTGCGAAGGATGCTGCCGCGAACGCGAAGGATGCGGCTACTGGCGCAGCTGATGGTGCCAAGGGTGCTGTTTCTGGTGCGAAGGATGCGGCTGCTGGTGCAGCTGGCGGCGTGACCGGTGGTGTTGCTGGCGCTGCTGATGCGGCGAAGGGCGCGGCTGCTGGTGCAGCCGATAGTGCCAAGGGTGCTGTAACAGGTGCTGCTGGTGGCGTGGCCGGTGCTGCTGGAGGTGTCGTCGCAGGCGGCGCTGCCGCGAGCGCGGCTGCCAAGGGCGCTGCTGGGAACGCAAAGGACGCGGCTGCTGGTGCAGCTGGCGGCGTGACCGGTGCTGTTTCTGGTGCGAAGGATGCGGCTGCTGGCGCAGCTGATGGTGCCAAGGGTGCTGTTTCTGGTGCGAAGGATGCGGCTGCTGGTGCAGCTGGCGGCGTGACCGGTGCTGTTTCTGGTGCGAAGAACGCGGCTGCTGGTGCAGCTGGCGGCGTGACCGGTGCTGTTTCTGGTGCGAAGGA
>CAYVHV010000002.1:76473-162106 GCA_964451305.1 uncultured Acidimicrobiales bacterium
CTGCTGGTGGCGTGGCCGGTGCTGCTGGAGGTGTCGTCGCAGGCGGCGCTGCCGCAGGTGCTGCAGTCGCTGGCGCGGCGAGCGGCGCAACCGAAGATGCTGGTGGCGTGCAGGACGCAGCCGCTGGTGTAGCAGGAGGTACCCAAGACGGTGCTGTGATCGCTGGTGGAACCGCAGCTGCGGCTGTAGCTGGCGGTGGCGCTGGAATTGCTGGCGGTGCCGGCGGCTCTGGCGGATCCGGTGGCGGCAGTGGTGGTGGAGGCGGAAATGACGATGACGATGACGACAAGTTGATCGCGGCGGCAGCGGTGTCTGGTGACAACCAAATTGTCATCCTCGGACTTCTCGTAGCTGCGTTCTTGCTCTTCGGTGGCGCAATCCTTGCCTTCTTCGGCTTTGGTGGCGACGGCGATGTCTCCGAAGTCGTTGCTCTCGAAGATGTCGAAGACGTCGAGGCGCTCGCCGAAGCGAACCCGCAGTGCGGAGCTGTACTCGCAGCGCTCGCTGGGGACGAATCGCTCGAATCGGAGAGTTTCGAGAACGTTCGTTGCACCAGTGATGAGGAAGGCCAGATCGCCCTGAGCGGAGAGGTCGAGAGCGACGCTGTTCGCGCTTCGATTCTCGCAACGGCCGGTGGCGTCCTCGTTGGAGGAAACGAGCTGCTCGTCGACGGCGAAGAAGTAACCGTCCCTGAAGTTGAAGAAGTTGAGGAAGTAGAAGAGGTCGCTGCTGCAGAGACTCCTACGACGACCGAGGCTCCCGAAACGACAACGACTGAAGCTCCAGAAACCACGACGACCGAGGCTCCAGAAACCACGACGACTGCTGCTCCGGTTCCGGAAGCATTCACCATGTGGGATGCGCTCAACGGTTCGGGTGAAGCTGTTCAGTTCGCTGTCATCGGTGGCGCTCTTGGTCTCCAGGACGATCTTGAAACCCTTGAGCTCGACGATGGCACGCCGGTTATGCGAACGCTGTTCGCTCCATCTGACGCTGCGCTCCAAGAGCTTGGTCCGGAAGCGATCGGCGCCCTCTCGGCCGATCCCGAAGGTGCTGCGGCACTCGTTGGATACCACTTCCTTGAGGAGACGCTCACCGCTGAGGACCTTGTTGCCCTCGACGGCCAGCAGGTCACGACACGGACGCAGCTTCCGCTGAATGTCACGGTTGTCGACGGCGAGGTTGTACTCAACGGAGTCGCAACGGTGGTAAGCACGGACTTCACCGCAGACAACGGCATTGTCCACATCGTGGACATGGTGCTTCAGCCTCCGACGCTCAACGATGTGCTCGACCTCGACAACATCGAGTTCGATCCCGCACAGGCGACGATCACCGCCGCTGGTCAGACGACGCTTGGTCGGGCTGTGGAGTTCTTCACGGCGAACCCGACGGTCAACGCCACCATTGAGGGTCATACCGACAGCGATGGCAGCGACGAGCTAAACGACGGTCTCAGCCAGGCACGTGCCGATGCTGTGCGCCAGTTCCTGATCGACGCTGGTCTCGATGGTGATCGCTTCACCGCAGTCGGCTTCGGTGAGAACCAACTGATCCTCGTCGACGGTGTCGAGGACAAGGAAGCATCTCGTCGAATCGAGTTTGTTGTCAACTAGTTCTGAAGAGGTAGTGCTATAGAGCAGAGGGGCTCCGTGCGAATCGCACGGAGCCCCTTCTTCATTTTTGGTTCGAGCGTTTTTCGTGTCGGTCGCGGTGAGAATTCAGTGGTCTGGCATTGGGAGCGGACAAACCGCCATCTCGCGTGAGTTGCAATGCCGACACGTCGTCTCCACCAGCTTGGCGAGGAACGACGATCCCCAAAACGACGACAACTTGAGTTCGCCGCATTCCAAGCATCCTCGGACCCAGACGATCGTCGTCGTTCGCTCGGCTTCGTCTCGTGAATTCGCCGGAGGTACTGGGCACAGGCTTCGAAGGTGCCTGCGGCGAGTCGTTTCGATCGTTTGGGGGTGAAGTTGCGCGGTCATTGCGGTCCTTTAACTAGGGAGGTTTATAGGTAGTATTAAGTATGCTTAACAGAACTCAAGATCGCAAGGCTTCGATGGTCGACCTGATGCCCGCCGCTCCTGTGGACGGTGCGACGGGGTACAGTCCGGGAATGGTCTTCCGTCGTCGCCGTCGCCGCCGCCAGCAACGCTTCACCTACTCGGCATGGGATGGAACACAAGCCGACTACGAAATGACCGCGGATGACCTCTTCCGTCAGATGACCGACGACCTTGCCTACCACGGCGACCCGAACGCCGCCCTGCGAAACCTCCTGCAGAACGGCTTCGAACAAGATGGCGAACGAATGCAAGGCCTTCGCGAGATGCTCGAACGGCTCAAGGAACGACGACAAGAGATGCTCGACTCGGGCGACGTCGGCGGAGTATTCGCGAATATTGCAGAGAAGCTCCGCGACATCGTCCAAGCCGAACGCGACAACCTCGCCGCACAGGCCGAGTATTCAGCCGGCGGAGACGACGCCCAACAAGCGGCACGCGATGCCGCCGCCGAAACCGAACGCAACCTCGCCCTCGACATGTTGCCGCCGACGCTGCCCGGCCAAATCGATGCCCTGCAGAACTACGACTTCACCTCAAAGAAGGCCCAAGAGGACTTCGACGAGTTGCTCGACGAACTCCGTAACCAGCTCATGCAGCAGGTCGTAGACGGCATGAGTAACGCCATGGAATCCATGTCACCAGAGGACATGGCCGCCATGAAAGACATGATGGCCGATCTCAACGAGATGATCGAACAACGCGAGAACGGCATCGAACCGGATTTCGACGCGTTCATGGACAAACACGGCGACTTCTTCCCGGAGAACCCCGAGAACCTCGACGAGTTGTTGGAGAACATGGCGGCCCGCATGGCTGCAGCACAGGCGATGATGGCCTCCATGTCGCCCGAGCAACGAGCACAGTTGCAGCAGCTATCCGAGCAGCTGATGGGCGATATGGACTTGCAATTCCAGATGAACGAACTGGGTGGCAACCTACAAGCGATGTTCCCCGACATGAACTGGGGCCAGAGCTATGACACCCAAGGCACTGACCCGCTGAACTTCGGGCAGGCAATGAACCTCATGAGTGACTTGGGTGACCTCGACCAGATCGAACAGATGCTGCAGGGAACAACAAACCCAGGAGCCCTCGCCGAGATCGACTTCGAACGTGCCGCCGAGCTGCTCGGCGATGACACCGCGCAGTCCATGGAACGAATGGCCGAGTTCACCAAGATGCTCGAGGACGCCGGCCTGATCAACAATGTGGGCGGCGCGCTCGAGCTGACGCCGCGAGCGCTTCGCAAAGTCGGCCAGAACGTTCTCGACGACCTCTACACCAAGCTCTCGGCCGACAGGCTCGGCCGCCATAACGTGGTCGAATCCGGCTTCGGGCACAAGCGCAACTTCGAGACCAAGCAGTACGAGTTTGGTGACCCCTTCACGCTAAACATCGAGCGGACCGTGCGTAACGCGATCCAGCGGACAGGCGGCGGAACTCCGGTGCAACTCACGCCCGACGACTTCGAGATCGAGCGCACCGAACGAACGACCCGCACCTCGACCGTACTCATGCTCGACCTGAGCATGTCGATGCCGATGCGAGACAACTTCGTCCCGGCAAAGAAGGTCGCACTCGCGCTCGAGTCGCTCATCTCCGGCCAGTACCCACAGGACTACCTCGGCATCGTCACTTTCAGCGAGGTGGCGCGTGAGGTGCCGGCCCGAGACCTCGCCGCACTCTCGTGGGACTACGTGTACGGCACGAACATGCAGCATGGCTTTCAACTCGCCCGCCAAATGCTGTCCCGGGAGTCAGGGACCAAACAGATCCTGATGGTCACCGATGGCGAACCAACAGCACACATCAACGCCTTTGGTAAACCCGAGTTCAACTATCCACCGACGCACGAGACGATCAACCTCACGCTCAAGGAAGTGAACAAATGCACCAAGGACAACATCCGAATCAACGTGTTCATGCTCGACGCGACGCCGTACCTCACCTCCTTCATCGAACAGATCACCAAGATGAACGGCGGCCGCGCATTCTTCACCGACAACCAGAACGTCGGTGACTTCGTCCTCGTCGATTTCGTCGAACAAAAGCGAAAGATGATCCGAAGAGCGGGTTAAGTCGTCCCCTTCGGGGAGCGTTCAAACGCCACGCAGGCTTTGCGCCGGAGGCGGTGTTGGAGCGTTTCGTCCCCTCCGGGGGCCGTTCATACGCCACGGAGGCTTTGCGCCGGAGGCGGTGATTGCCGGAACTTTTTCATGAGCAGGGATGGTTGGCCTCCGACTAGAGTTCGGCCATGGAACGGGTTGACTATGACGAGTTTGGATACTTCGCAGAGAACGCTGCTGAGTTTGGGATCGCCTACGACGGGCCGCCGGAGGTTCGTAGAGAATCGATGACCCTCGAAGACGGTCGGGCGATGTCCGCATTGGTCTGGGGGAGCGAGCCAGCCGAGCTCGTGTTCGTTCACGGCGGCGCCCAAAACGCCCACACGTGGGACACGGTCTGTTTGGCACTTGGCCTTCCCGCAGTCGCGATCGATATGCCCGGCCACGGGCACTCGGGTCCTCCCGCTGGCGCCCAAGGAGTCGACCTTGCTCGTAACGCACGCGATGTTGCGGCTGCTATTGCGGCCCTCGCACCCACAGCGACAACGATCATCGGAATGAGTCTCGGTGGTCTTACGGCGATGAAGATGGCTCAGAGCGAACCCGATGTGTTCTCGACGATGATCCTCGTCGACATCACCCCCGGCGTGACCAGCGGAAAAGCCGAGCAGATTCACAAGTTCGTCAACGGGCCCACGAGCTTCGAGAATTTCGAAGAACTGTTAGCCCGGACGATGAAGTTCAACCCGACGAGAAGTGAAGCGTCGTTGCGACGTGGGATCTTGCACAACGCCCGTCAGCACGAAGACGGCTCGTGGGAATGGCGCCATGCTCGCCACCGCGTATTCAAAGACGTCGATCACCCAGACGACGTGATGTCAGTTGCGCCTGACTACGAAGAACTTTGGGATGTCGTCGAGAGCTTCGCTGGGCACATGGTGCTCGCAAGGGGCATGCGTGAGCAGTCTGTGGTCGACGACGCTGACGAGGCGGAATTCAAACGTCGCCGACCGCACGGACGTGTCGAACACTTCGAGAATGCAGGCCATAGCATTCAAGGCGATATGCCGGTTGAGCTCGCCGCGCTGATAACAGACGAGCTCGCTCGTCCATAGAGCGACCTCGCTCCGCTTGGATCGTTACGTCGTGACCGGGGGGTGCGACGTGACGAAGTCGACGACGTCTTGTGGTTCGTCGAAGACGGCGAGCATGTCCGCGTACGGCCGATCGCCAGCGAGCTGTTTGAGGAGTAGGGGAGCGGCGAGACGATCGTCGGCCCAGTAGGCGCTGTCCAGGAAGATCATCGGAGAGATAATCCCGAAGACCGCATAGTGGTTCTGGGTTGCGTCCATGAAGACCTCTTGCACCGTGCCCGCAGCTCCGGGCGTGTACACGACGCCGTGGGTTGCGATTGCGAGCAATCCGTCCTCTCGAATGCTGTTGCTGAAGTACTTCGCGACGTCGGTGGCGAAATCGTTGGTTGGCTCATGGCCGTAGAACCACGTCGGGATTGCAAGGCTGGTCGCTCCGCCGGGATATTTCTCGGTCATCGCAACGCTGGCATCCAAATATTCTTGGGTCGAAAAGTCCACGGCTGTGGCCAGGGTCGTGATGGCATCGTCGAGCGCCTCGTCGTCGTGCGCAGCGAACCAGGCACCGAGGTTTCCCGCTTCCATAGCGCCCGGCCCTCCTCCGGTCACGACGAGGTAGCCGGCACGGGTGAGCGCCCGAGTGACGATAGCAACCGTGTGATAGGTGGCTTCGTCTCGATGGAGTCCGTGACCACCCATGATCGCGACGACCTTGTCGTGGTCGGCAAGGTAGGCGTTGAGCGCATCATCGATCGCGTGATCGTGTATTCGTTGCGCGAGCGCCTCGAGGATCGGAGCAGGTGGGCTTTCTCGCCACGTTGACTGGTGTGTGTAGATACGGGTGTCGAGGTCGTCGTCTCGAAGCTCGGCGGGGGTGTACAGCGATGCTCGATATGGGTTGTACGGCAAGCCTTCGAATCGAGGGAAGACCGTTGCACCGGTCGTGAGGAGATGCTGCTCCGCTCGAACTGACATCGCGCAGCCGAGGAAGGTCGCGAACGTCCAATCGTTGTCGAGCAATGCGGCGGTCCGTTCACAGAGGTCAACCCCCTGGACGACGAGCGGTTTGTCCGTCGACTCATTGGAAACAACGGCATCGAAGTGGTCGATCGTGTTTATGTGCGAACAGTCGGGGATAACCGTGCGGGTCGTTGTCTGCTCGTCTTCGGGGGTGCTCACGGAGTTGTCTTCCTCTTGTTCTGAAACTGCTGTTGCCGCCGCGGTTGATGTTGCTAGTGTTGCTCGTGTTGCAAAGAAATTGTTGGATTTGCTGAATTCCGCCTTTACATCGGGGTAGTTACAGTGTTGTAATTACTCCTGTTGAGTTACGGCGATGTCGTCGTTTCCAAAGAGACCAGCGACATCGCTTAAGGCGCGCGCGCAAGCGTGAACTTAGGTGGGCTTGAGAGAGCAGGAAGAAAGCATGACGAAATTGGGCGCGTCTGACCTTGAGGCCGAAGAGCCTTCGTGGCATGACTATGCGAACTGTCTGGGGGTTGACCCCGACCTCTTCTTCCCAGAACGAGGAGCCTCCACCAAAGAGGCGAAAGAAGTCTGCCGCGGTTGTGTCGTGCGCGAGGATTGCCTCGAGTACGCCCTCCAGAACGGCGAGAAGTTCGGCATTTGGGGCGGAATGAGTGAGCGTGAACGGCGCCGTATCCGACGCCAACGTGCCCTTGCGCGTGCTGCAGCAGCGGCTGAAGCGAGCGGCTGACAACCCGCGTTGGCTGTTTGGCTGGTAACCTCAGTCACATGAATCTTGGTGCACCAGAACTTCTCATCGTTCTCGTTGTAATTCTCGTTCTCTTCGGTGGAGCGAAGCTTCCTAAGCTCGCTCGCTCTCTCGGACAGGCCCAGAAAGAGTTCAAGGACGGTTTGTCCGATGGACTCGATGACGAGCAGAAGACTGACTCACAGGCATAACGCCATCTCGGCTCCCGCCTAAAAACTGAAATCGACGAGCTCTTCGAGCTGTTCCCGGACGCGCCAGCGTCCGGGTTTTTCCGTTTTCTATCCGAATACACCTCCGGCAACGACATCGGCGAGTGTGCCGTTGGGCGCGAAAAGACCCGCAGGAAGCCTGCGGGTCCTTCAACGTTCTCTTTGAGTTATCGAACCGAACGGAGCTCTTGACGAGCGGCCTTCTCCGCTTCTTTGCGGCGGGCCTTGAGAATGCGGCGGCGCTGTCGTTCGGACGCTCCGCCCCAGACGCCGTGATCAATACGGTTCGTGAGGGCGTACTCGAGGCATCCATCGACGACGGGGCATTGCACACAGATCCGCTTTGCGATCTCGACACCTACTCCATCGCTAGGGAAGAAGGTTTCAGGGGGTTGGTTTGCACACAAACCCTTTGCCATCCAGTTGGGTTCCATTAGATACACCTCCAGGTGTTCACAGGACTATTACGCTCAGACTGCACCGAAAGTTCCCGTAAAGGAAGCCTTTTGGCCTATATCTCCGAATTTCTTCGACAGCTCTAACATGACCGACGCTAGTCTGAGCCTCGACGCTACGCGAGTTCGATGCCGAGAAGTCGGCTCCTGCAGAGGGAAATCAATGTCCGACACGATGGATGAACAGCTTCCGGCCCAAGGCCACGCAAAGATCGTATATAACGGTCCAATTGCACCACATTGGGATATTCGGGCTATTTCAGGCGATGCGGCTTTGATGGATGGGTTCCGGGAACGTGTCACAGCGCGGCTGTTGTTGCTGCCTCCTCACGACCCACAGTTTCGCCGCAACCGCGAGCGGGTTAATCGCGATGGCGAGCGCGAGCGCATCTACATCGAGTGGGACCTCGGATATGAAGAGGACTCCGAAGCTGCGAACTCGACCGGGCGCTCCTAGCCGCGGTCGTTACGTCAGAGCTCGTCTGGCAATTTTCTCCGTTCTCGACTGAACTAAAGGGCCTCGGCCGCGTGCCGATTGAGACCTATGTCTGAGGAGTTGGAGATGCATGACGAGATGCCAGTGATCGGCCGCGACGGCCGCACCTTCTCGATCGCACCAATCGATGCGAATCCAACAAACTATTTCAACCGCGAACTCAGCTGGTTGTCGTTTAACGCTCGCGTGCTCGCCCTCGCAACCGACGCGAAGATCCCGCTCCTCGAACGGTTGAAGTTCGTTGCGATCTATGCGGGCAACCTCGACGAGTTCTTCCAAGTGCGAGTCGCTGGTCTCCACGACCTCGTCGCAGGTGAAGTTCGCTTTCGAGGCCCCGATGGTCGAACGCCCGAAGAACAGTTGAGCGCGACCTGTCAAGCGTTGCAGTCGCTTGAAGCGCAGCGCCAAACCATCTTTACCGACCAACTCCTCCCTCAGCTCGCGTTGCAGGGCATCAGTATCGAGAAATATGTCGACCTCGAAAGCGAGGACCTCAAGGTCGCCGACTCGTACTTCGACGATCAGGTCTTCCCGATTCTCACGCCGCTCGGCCTGGATCCGGGCCACCCATTCCCATACATCTCCGATCTGTCGCTCAACCTCGGAGTGCGCGTGCGTCTCCCTGGTGAAGATCGCACTCGTTTTGCTCGCATCAAGGTCCCGGACATGCTCAACCGGTTCGTCAAGCTGTCCCAGCCGGGCCGCTTCGTACTGATCGAAGACTTAATCATTGCCCACCTCGATCAGCTCTTTCCAGGTTTGGAGATCGAAGAGCACCTTGCATTCCGCGTCACCCGCAACGCCGACCTGAACTACCGCGACGAAGAAGCCGACGACCTTTTGGAACTCGTCGAGATGGAGTTGCGCCGCCGCCGCTTCGGAAATGCGGTTCGTCTCGAGGTCGGCACCAGCAGTGGCAACACGATTCGTGGACTGCTCATCGACGAACTCGAACTCGCGGAATCTGATGTGTACACCGACACCGCGCTCATCGCGATGGCCGACCTGTGGTCGCTTATGAAGCTCGACCGACCCGACCTACGCTTCGATGACTTTGCACCGGTCGTCCCCGCTCGTATCTCACAGCGCTCCGGAGACGAGGTCGACCTCTTCGAAGAACTTCGCAGTCGCGATCTCCTCGTGCACCAGCCATACGAGTCGTTCGGTGCGTCGACCCAAGAACTCATCCGCCGCGCCGCTGCGGACCCTGACGTCGTCGCGATCAAGATGACGCTGTACCGAACGTCATCGGACAGCCCAATCATTCGGGCGCTCGTTCGTGCCGCGGAGAAGGGCAAGCAGGTCGCCGTGCTCATCGAGCTCAAGGCTCGCTTTGATGAACGGGCAAACATTGAATGGGCAAAGACCCTCGAACAGGCCGGCGTTCACGTCACCTATGGACTCGCTGGCCTCAAGATCCACGCCAAGCTCACGATGATCGTCCGTCGAGAAGCGGGCAAGATGGTGCGCTACTGCCACTTCGGTACCGGCAACTACAACGACGGTACGGCGCGTCTCTATGGCGACTTCTCGCTCATGACCGCATCGGAGAAACTCGGAGACGAGCTCGCCGTCCTGTTCAACACACTCACCGGTTACGGCGGCCAGATTAGCTACGACGATCTCCTCGTGGCGCCGGACGGACTGCGTTCCGGCCTGAGCGAACTGATCCGCCAAGAGATGCGCTCCAATGAGGGGCGGATCATCATGAAGATGAACTCGCTCGTCGATCCTGGGATGATCGGTCTGCTCTACGAAGCAAGCCAATCGGGTGTCGAGATCGATCTGATCGTGCGTGGCATCTGTGGACTGCGCGCCGGTGTCAAAGGGCTCTCCGACAACATCCGGGTGCGGTCGATCGTTGGCCGTTATCTCGAACACGCCCGCGTGTATCATTTCGGAAATGGCCGAGGCGATGGCGTGCCGGTGACCTACATGGGTTCTGCCGATCTCATGCAGCGCAACCTCGACCACCGCGTCGAGACCCTCGTCGCGTTGGAGGAGCCTCGGGTTGCCGCTCAGGTCCTCGAATCTCTCGAAATGGAACTCACCCCGAATTTGCAGAGCTGGTACTTGGGAGCCGATGGAAGCTGGAGCCGAGACGCGAGCAGCGAGTTGATCGACCTGCACGCGTCGTTTGAGAAAATGGCGAAGGACCGGCGTCGTGCCGCAAAGTCGGCCGCATCGGCGTCGCTGTAACCAATGGGACAGAAAAAAGAGATCGAAGTGAAGGCCGCTGGTGGAATCGTCGTCCGGTCAGCGAAAAAGGGGCCAAAGGTCCTGCTCGTGCACCGGCCGAACTACAACGACTGGAGCTTCCCCAAAGGCAAGCTCGACGCGGGTGAGAAGTTCAAACACGCCGCCCACCGCGAAGTGTTCGAAGAAACCGGCTATGACTGCAAGCTTCACAAGCCGTCGTTGCCTTCGTTGTACTACGCCGATGGCAAGGGCCGCAGCAAAGAGGTCCGCTATTGGATGATGACCGCCATGTCGGGCGAATTCGAGCCAAACGATGAGGTCGACCTCATCGCGTGGGTGCGCTGGGACAAGGTCGTTGACCGTCTGAGCTATGCGAAAGATCGAGAGTTCTTCCTCGATGTGATCAAGAGCGGTCGTATCGCCGCCACGTTGGAGGAGTAGCGCTGTCCCAAAGCTGCGCGGATCGTTCACCTTGTGTTCACTTCGCTGGTTCCTCCACGTAAATCAGTCTCCGTACGGTCAGTGATGTACGAATAGGCGAAGCGTTCGCTTAACGGAGGAGATCCCCCAGTGAAACCAAAAACGAAGTTCACCCGGTTGCTCGCAATTCTCGCGGCAGTGTCATTTATCGCTGCGGCATGCGGCGGTTCGTCGGATGTTGCTGCCGAGAGCAGCGATTCCGACAGTGCCGAGAGCAGCGACACTTCCGGCGAGATCCTCATCTCCGGCTCATCGACCGTCGAGCCAATTTCGGTTCGCGTGGCCGAGCTTTACGAATCGGTTGCTCCCGCTGTCCTCGTCGACGTCGACGGCCCAGGTACCGGCGATGGTTTCGCCCTGTTCTGCGATGGCCTCACCGATATCTCCGACGCATCACGCCCGATCCGCGATAGCGAGGCTGAGACCTGCGCCGAGAACGGTGTCGAATTCACCGAGCTTCTCGTCGGCATTGACGGCATCGCCGTCATGACCAACACTGCAAACGACGCCGTCGACTGCGTGACCTTCGAAAACCTCTTCAACCTCATCGGTCCGAACGGTGAAGGAACTTCGACATGGGCCGCTGCCGATCCGAGCCTTCCAGATGCACCACTCGACATCTTCGGCCCCGGCGTCGAGTCGGGCACCTTCGATAGCTTTGTCGAAATCGTTCTCGAAGACCAGGCCGAAGAAGCCGGCGTCGAGCCCGGTGCTCGCACCGACTACAGCCCATCGGCCGACGACAGCCAGATTCTCGGTGGAATCCAGACGTCGGACACCTCGCTCGGTTGGGTTGGATTCGCCTTTGCTGAAACCGCCGACGTGAAACTCCTCGAGGTCGATGGTGGCGACGGCTGCATTGCTCCAACCGCAGAGACGATTGCTTCGAACGAGTACCCGATCAGCCGCAACCTCTTCATCTACGTCAACACCGGCAACGCCGACGAGAACCCAGCGCTGAGTGAGTTCGTCGACTTCTACGTCGGGGAAGGCCTCGACACCGCTGTCACCGAGGTTGGCTACGTCTCTCTCACCGAGGAGTCAAAAGAAGAGGTTCGGGCCGCTTGGGCGGGCTGACCAACACCTGAATTCACAGGGCTCGGGGCTGTGCTGTCTCCCCTCCAGGCGCAGTCCCGAGTTCGACCCCGTTAGTTAAGTCAACCCACAACGAGAGAGGTCTTGCCGAATGGCAGACATTGGAATCACCACTCAAAGACTTGATCGGTCCGCTGGAGAACGGCTCACCGTGGAATCGCTGGCGTCACCTACGAACCGTGCCCGGAAGGAAGCGGCGATTCGCTCCTTCTTCCTGATGGCAGCGCTCGTCTCGATCGCCATCTCGATCCTCATCGTGCTGTCGCTCGTCCGCGAGGCGAGTGTGTTCGCCTTCAACATCGACTACTCGCAAACGTGGGGACAAGCGGGCTGGTTTCCACGGAACGGCGTGTATGACATGCCGACGATCCTCATCTCGTCTCTTATCGTTACTGGCGTAGCGATGCTCGTCGCTGGTCCTCTCGGCCTTGGGTCGGCGATCTACCTGAGCGAGTACGCAAGTCGACGGACCCGCAGCTTTCTCAAGCCCGTGCTCGAGATCCTCGCCGGGGTGCCGTCGGTTGTACTTGGCTTCTTTGCGCTCTTCTTCATCAGCCCGCAGGTGATCGAGCGAATCGGTCGTGCGGGCTGGCTTGTCATCGGGGCGGTGATCGTCGTGATCTACGTCTTTGGTGTTTCGATCTGGGCTCGCAAGCTCGTCCGCCGAGAGATTGACACACCGATCAGCACGCAACTCAAGCGAGTTCTGGCGCTCACCGTGTTCGTCGTCGGTGGGCTTATTTTGATCTGGTGGGTCAACGGCGTGGCCGGATCCTCCGACCCAGAGGCTGCGAACTTCTTCTCGGTCCAACGTGGAGGCAACCTCGCCGCCGCAGCCGTCGGGGTCGGGATCCTTACCATCCCACTCGTCGCCTCGGTGTCGGAAGATGCGTTGGCGTCGGTGCCACAAGAACTGCGGACAGCGTCGGCCGGGCTCGGTGCCCGCAAGCTCACGACCACCGTCCAGGTCGTTCTGCCAGCAGCGATCTCCGGCATCGTTGCTGCGTTCATCATCGGCGTGAGCCGTGCGCTCGGCGAAACGATCGTGGTCTTCCTCGCCGGTGGCGCCGCGGATGCAGCGCCATTTGCCGACTCGCCATTTGAAGGCGGTCTCACCATGACCGCCGCAATGGCATCGCTCGCAACGGGCACCGACAACGTGGTCGGCGAAGGGCTCACCTTCCAGAGCCTCTACTTCGTAGGCTTTGTGCTCTTTATCTTCACCCTGTTCCTCAACATCATGGCGAGCCGGTTCGTGAACCGTGTCCGCGAAAAGTACTAGGAGGCTCTGATATGGCACTCAGCACAATCGGTGGATCCGGCAATGTCAAACAACGAGTCGAAGACGAGATCTTTAAGCAGGGTGGCGACCTGCGCGGTTCGGGGTTCAAAGCGCTCATGTTCTCGGCGCTCGGGATGTCGATATTGATCCTCGTTATTCTCATGGTGGATGTGCTCATCGATGGGTGGTCGGTGCTCAGCACCCGCCTTGGCGACTTCCTCACCGGGACGCTCCGCAGCCAGTCGACCGACGAACTGCTTGGCATTTCGCAAGGCCTGATCGGATCGATGTGGATTGCGATCTTTGTCATAGCGTTGTCGTTCCCGATCGGGATCTCCGCGGCCATCTACCTCGAGGAATACGCGAAGCCCGGGCGGCTCACCCAGGTGATCGACATCGCCATTCGAAACCTGGCCGGTGTTCCGTCGGTGGTCTACGGGCTGCTTGGGCTCTTCCTGTTCGTCACCACGAACCAAGGCCAGAGCACGCTCGCCGCTGGCGGAATCACGCTCGCCATTCTCGTCTTGCCCATCGTGGTCATCACCTCGGCCGAGGCCATCCGCGCCGTGCCCTCGAGCCTGCGCCAAGGTGCGTACGGTGTCGGCGCCACGCAGTGGGATGTCATCCGCACGCAGGTGCTGCCGTTCGCAGCACCTGGAATCCTCACTGGAACACTGCTCTCGCTGTCACGAGCGATCGGCGAAGCAGCGCCCCTCATTCTGGTCGGCGCCATCACCGGCCGCCTCGCGGCACGAGATCGTTCGATCTTCTCTCCCGACCAGTTGACCGACCGGTTCACGGCAATGCCGATCGTCATCGTGGGGTGGGTACAAGAGGCTGCACGCGATATTGGATTCGCCGCAGCGGCGGGAGCGGCAATCGTGGTACTCCTCGTTCTGGTCATCGCCATGAACTCAATTGCGGTGTTGTTGCGAAACCATTTTGAAAAGAAGCGGGGTTAGGCGATGCTAGGAGTGCGGAATTCCCCGAGGAAGAAGCTGAAAGGCCTGCGAGTGAGCGCTGAAGAAACGACGACTGAAGTTCCAGACGTCGAAGTTGACCAACCGGTCGAAACAGTGCGGGAGACTGTCCCTCTGGAGATCGACGATGACGACCTCGTCTTTACCGCCACCGATCTCAGCGTGTACTACGGCGATTTCCGGGCAGTTCGAGATGTCAACATGCGCATCAAGCGCAACGAGATCACGGCACTGATCGGCCCATCGGGTTGTGGTAAATCGACGGTTCTCCGTTCATTTAACCGCATGAACGATCTCATCCCCTCGGCGCGTGTGGAGGGCGAGCTGCTCTATCAGGGCGTCGATCTGTACGACGAGCGTGTCGACCCCGTCGAGGTTCGTCGTCGTATCGGGATGGTGTTCCAGAAGCCGAATCCATTCCCAAAGAGCATTTACGACAACGTGGCCTACGGGCCGCGAGTGGCTGGCCAGAAGAAGGGCCTGGACGACATTGTCGAATCCAGTCTGAAGAAGGCAGCGCTATGGGACGAGGTCAAGGACCGCCTCAACGAGTCGGCAATCGGCATGTCTGGTGGCCAGCAGCAGCGGCTCAGCATTGCTCGTGCAATCGCGGTCGATCCGGAGGTGCTGCTCATGGACGAGCCGTGCTCCGCGCTCGATCCAATCGCCACTGCTCGCATCGAAGAGCTGATGGCCGAGATCAAGAATGAATACACGATCCTGATCGTCACGCACAACATGCAGCAGGCAGCTCGAGTGTCTGACCGCACCGGGTTCTTCTCGGTCGAGGTCGACGAAGCGAACGATCGCCGCACCGGACTGCTGGTCGAGTACACGACCACCGAGAAGCTCTTCTCGAACCCCGACGATGATCGTACCGAGAACTACATCACCGGCAGATTCGGATAATTCTCAATGTCCCAGATAGAACTTCGCGGCAACTTCCACGAGGAACTCGACCTCGTGCGCGACACGATCGTGACCCTGGCCGCGAACGTCACCGAGGCAATCCCGCGTGCGACCCAAGCACTGATCGACAACAACCTCGAAGTTGCCCAAGACGTCATCCAACAAGACGAAGAGCTCGACGCGCTGTCGACCCAGATCGAAGAGCGCTGCTACGCGCTCATTACGCTGCAACAGCCAATGGCGAGCGATATGCGCGCCATCGTGACAGCGATGAAGATCAACGGTGAGTACGAGCGTTCCGGTGACTTGGCCGTCAACATTTGCAAAGGTCTCCGACGCAGCTACGGGATGGTTCTCACGCCGACGCTTCGCGGGTTGATCACCTCGATGAGCGAGGAAGCTGTCCGCCTCACTCGACTGTCGGTCGACGCGTATGTCGAGGGAAACGTCGGTCTCGCCGCGGCCCTCCCCGACATCGACGATCGACTCGACGACCTTCAGGCCGACTTCATTCAAGAGATCTTCAAGGCGCACGAAGAGAAGAAGCTCGAGCTTCAAGAAACGGTGCAGCTGGCGTTGATCGCTCGTTACTACGAGCGCATTGGCGATCACGCTGTCAACATTGGCGAACGCATTGTCTACATGGTCACCGGAGAAGCGCCAGAGCTTGGCGGTGCATCGAGGTCGCAGCAGGCCGAAGGGTTTCAGGAGTCGGTCGAGAACAGCCTTGGTGCTGTAGCCGATACCGAGTCGGAGTAGCCTAAAACCATGGCTTGGCTGGTCTCACTGGCTCTGGTGATCGTCCTCGTGGTCGTCGTGGTCATGAGTAGCCGCCGGGAACAGGCCCATCTTCGGCGTATCCAGCGGACGCTCAAGACCGCTGGTGATGATCGTGCGCAAGCGCGGTCGGTCGAGGCCGCCCTCGACCGTCTCGAAAACATGGTGCACTCCGATGTATCCGAAGAGATGCCTCGGCGAGTGCAGTCGGCCTTCGATGCCATCTCGGCTGCGGCGATCGTGGTCGATAGCGACGGCATCGAACTTCTTCGCAATCGTCATGCGCTGCCGTATCTCAAGGCTCGCCATGGAGACGTGCTCGTCGAGAACGAGATGCAAGCCCGTCTGAATGACGCGCTACTCGGTGAGTCGACCGAACAAGAGCTGCAACTTCACGGTCCACCTGGGCGTCAATTGTTGATCATTGGATCGCCGTTGATCGCTGACGGTGAACTCCTCGGAGCGGTCGTGCTCGTCGATGACATCAGCGAACAACAGCGACTTGAACAGGTGCGGCGTGACTTCGTTGCGAACGTGAGCCACGAACTCAGGACACCGGTCGGTGCGCTCAGCCTGCTCGCTGAAACGCTCGACGGCGAGACCGATCCCGACGTGATCTCCTCGTTCCTATCGCGCATCCAAGATGAGTCGCTACGTCTCGCGAGGTTGATCGATGACCTGCTCGACCTCAGTCGCATCGAAGGAGGCCTCGTCGACGAATGTGTCGATGTCGATCTCGGTGGGGTACTAGAGGAGAGCGTTCGTGGGTTGCGGTCAGCGGCCGAGCACAAAAACATCGACCTGACATTCGAAGTGTTCGATGAGGTCGTGGTGAACGGAGATCGATCTCAGCTCACCTCGGCGGTCTCGAACCTGCTCGGCAACGCCGTGAAGTACACCGACGATGGTGGAACCGTGAGCGGGCGGATCGTCAGCCACGGCACCGAAGTTGCCATCGTTGTCGAGGACACGGGCATCGGCATCCCCCAACGCGATCTCAACCGGGTATTCGAACGCTTCTATCGGGTCGATCGCGGTCGGGGATCGGAGACCGGCGGAACCGGCCTCGGTCTCTCCATTGTTCGCAACATCGCAGTGAACCACGGCGGCCGGGTAGAGGTTGCCTCCCAAGAAGGGGTTGGCTCGACGTTCTCGATCATCCTTCCCATTGGCGGGACGGAACATTCACCTCGTGAGGATGTACTACAGGGTGAACCCGAGTGAGCGAAATTTCAGTTCTCGTCGTCGAAGATGAGCAAAGCTTCGCCGAAGCATTGACGCTCGGGCTCGGGCGTGAGGGGTTCGCGGTCACCGTGGCGTCCGACGGCGCTGCTGCGCTGCGACGCTTCGACGAGGTCAACCCCGACATCGTGCTGCTCGATGTGATGCTTCCGACACTCTCGGGCATAGACGTCTGCCGCGAGATACGGACGAAGTCCAAAGTGCCGATCATCATGGTTTCGGCCAAAGGGGAAGAGCTCGACACGGTCGTCGGGCTCGAAGTTGGCGCTGACGACTACGTGACCAAGCCGTACCGACTGCGCGAGCTCGTCGCGCGGATGCGTGCCGTGCTTCGCCGAGCCGAAGAGGCGAGTGGATCATCGGTCGATGACGTGCAAGCAAACCGCCCAGAGCCCATCACGGTCGGAGATGTCACGGTCGATTCCGAACGACACGAGGTGACGGTTCGAGGGAGCTCACTCGACCTGCCGTTGAAGGAGTTCGATCTGTTGTCGCTTCTCATCGCGAACGCCGGGCGAGTGTTGACCCGTGACGTGCTCATCGAACGAGTGTGGGGTATCGACTACTACGGCGACACCAAGACGCTCGATGTTCACATCAAGCGTCTTCGTTCGAAGATCGAGAGCGACCCGAAGAACCCCACTCTGATCACCACGATCCGAGGCCTCGGCTATAAGTACAGCGAGGCCGCAGAGGCGTAAGTTCACCGGCACAGCAATTTCTTTCTCAGGCGGGACGCATTTTCTCCACCTAGTTGCACTACGGGTCATACTCACTCTGGAGGTGACGCCGATGAACGCACAGACGAGGTTCCCTAAGGACACTCAAACGTCCGTGCTCGTGGATGCTGCACGCAGCCACGACGAGGACGCCAAGCTCGCCCTGATCCCTTGACGACCTGCCCTATGTTGTCGACGATCGCAGTAAACCACTGTTGAAATCGATCTTGCCCCACGCCGTCTCCGATTCCGCCTTGCCTTAAAGCGGCTACTAGTCCCATTTAAGAATGAGCTACTAAATTGATAGTGCCCCGAAGCACTATTGGCAATTTGCGTCCCCGGGGACAACTCTCCTTTTTTGGATTTCCTCTGCTCAAATGAAACGCGGAGATTCAACCATCGCATTATTCGCGGTTGTCCCTGCCCCCGGGGGTTTCCAGCGGTGGTTGATTGCCGACATGTCATGCATAGCTGGCCGACCACCTCTGTCAGCGTGGCCAAAGGTCAAGCTCAGCACGGGTTGCGTATGACAACACCTTTGATCCTCTTGAGCCGATTGGTGCCCGCTACTGAACTGCTTATGCAGGTGATCAGGTGAGTGGTCCTGGTGAGCAAATCTCTCCAGCAATGTTCATCCGGCGAGCGACAGGTTGATTCTCAGTGCGAAAGTTCTAGGGAACTCCAGGCTTCGACCAGCTCCAGACAGGGTCTGAGCGTCCAGTATTGGTCGACCGAAGTTAGAAGTCCTTCCGTGCGATACGCATCGAAGGACCCGAAGAGCTCGGCGGGATAGCAGGTGGTGCTGGACCGTCTCGTCGTCAGTGGCCCAATTGGTCGGTGTCGACGAGGCGGAAAAGCAGCACCAACGACGGCACGACGAAGACGGTCGCAATCGCGGCCGCGACGAGGAGCGCGGTCAGCGTCGCTGGGTGGCCGGCGCCTTCGGCGATAGTGACGTTGTCGACGAGGATCCACGGATACTGCGCAAAGCCCCAGCCCGCCATGACCGCACCGACGGCGGTGACCGCAGCAACGCGAGCTCGACGCGTGTATCCCTGGGCGAGCATGACCATCGTGAACGAGCCGGCGATCGCGGCGATGATGATCTCAGGAGTGCCGCGGCCGGTGAGCCCTTCGAACAGGGTCGGGGCGTCGCTCGCAAGGACTCCAATACCAGCGAGAGAGATCAGGCCGGTAACGCTTCCCGAGATCAAGCTTCGGATCCGGAGGTACTCGGTGAGCTCTGTGTCTCCAGAGCGTTCAGCCTCTTGGGTGAGGAAAACTGCAGCGAGAAATGCGCACGTTCCCGTTGCGAGCAATCCGCCGAGAATTGAGGTGGGGGAGAGCCAGATCACTTCGTCGTCGATACCCGCGCCCACTCGCCCAGATGCGATCGCTCCTGCGATCGTCCCGAGGAAGAACGGGGTGAACAGCGATGACCCGGCGAACACGACACCGGCGAGGCGGGCCGCTTGGAGCGTCGGTGCGAACTTCCGGAACGCGAAGCCAGATCCTCGAAGGACGATCCCGAGGCCGACGAGCCAAAACGGGATAGCTAGTTCTCGCATGATCGTCGCAAACGGACGGGGAAAGCCCGACCACAGGAGAACGAGAACAAAGATCAGCCAGACGTGGTTTGCTTCCCACACCGGTCCAAGGGCCTTATCGATCAAGCGCCGCATCGGGGCGCCCTTCTTTGCGCCGCCCGCCATGAGATCCCAGATTCCGGTGCCGAAGTCGGCCCCGGCAAAGACTGCGTAGAGCGTTACCGCCAAGAACATGACGGCTGCGACCGCATCAGCTGCACTCACGAATCGACCAGCTCTCGAATTCGGGCAGGTCCATACGGTGACTCGAGATCGGTCTCGCCTGCAGCCCATCGCTTCGACATCGAACGCAACACGCCATAGCCAGCTGTGAACATCCCGATGTACACGATGGTCAGAGCGATCAAGGTGAACCAGACCCAGCCGCCGTCGGTCACGGCGTCTTCGGTCCGGAGAATGTTATGGACAACCCACGGCTGGCGTCCGACTTCGGTCGTAATCCAGCCGGTCTCCATCGCAACGATCGCACCGACACCGGTGAGCGAAAATGCTCGCAGCATCCATTTGTCGTCGAGGAAAGTCTCTCGGAAACGGAACCAGCGCAGGGCTGCATATGTGGCGAGCAAGGCAAGACCGGTACCGATCCCGACCATGATCTGGAACGAGTATCGGACGATGTTGACCGGCGGTTGGTCTTCGAGAGGGACCTCGTTCAGCCCGATCACCTCGGCATCGAAGCTGTTCTGAGCAAGGAAGGATGCAAGGCCAGGGATCGGAACCTCGATACCGTTGACGACCTCCGTGCCATCGAAGTAGCCGCCGAGAATGATCGGAACCTCCGACTCGGTCACCGGGAGCCCCTCGATCGCAGCGAGCTTGATCGGCTGGCGGTCGGCGATTGCCTGACCAGCGAAGTGCCCGACGATCGGTTGAATGGGTGTGACGATCACGGCGAACGTAAGCGGCACGAGAATCCCGAGGCGGTGGATGCGTTCACGGTTTCCACGCAACCAGCCAACCGAATAGACCGAGACCATAGTGAAGGCGGCCACCATGTACGCAGCCAACAGCATGTGCAGGTACTGGAGAACGACCGCTTCGTTGAAGATCGCCGCCCACGGATCGATGTTGACGACCTGCCCGTTAATGATCTCGAACCCGGTTGGAGCGTTCATCCACGAGTTGACCGACATGATGAAGAAGGTGCCGCTCATTCCTGAGATGATCATGGGAAGCAACAAGAACTGATGGGTCTTGGTCGGGAGACGCCCCCAGCCGTAGACGTAGATGCCGAGAAAGATCGCCTCGACGAAGAACGAGATTCCTTCGAGCGTGAACGCAAGCCCAATGACGTCACCGAACTGTTCCATTAGCCCCGGCCAGAGAAGCCCGATCTCAAACGCGAGGATCGTGCCGGAGACCGCACCGATCGCAAAGAGCACGCCGGAGATCTTCGACCAGCGCTTGGCCAGTTCAAGAGCGTCGGCATCGCCCTTGACACCCTTGCGGTGAAGCACGAAGAGCATGGCGGGCATCGCCACACCAAAACACGCAAGGATGATGTGAGCACCCAGTGAAATTGCCATCTGGTTTCGTGCTGGGAGTAGCGCATCCTGAGCTAGTAGCAGCGTTGAGGTCATGGACAACTCCTCTGATCGGCATTACGGAATTCAGCACTGCGATAGGCACCGCAGCGGTCTTACCTTTTGCCCTGATCTCAGAGTACTCGTTCGGTGTGGGGTTCTACCGGGCGCAAAGATGTTGACCTTCGTCACCTCATGGCCAACGTCTGTCACATTCGTTCCCTAGAATTGGCATCCATGACCGAGTCGGAAGGATGGAGCCCGCTGAGTTCGCAGCGGGGATCAAAGGGTCCATCTCCGCGCCGCCGCTCAAAAGGTGACGACCAACACATCAGCGGCATCGGCAACGGCCTCGTGACAACCTCGTTCACCAAGCTCGCCCGAGTGCATGCGCTCTCGATCATTGGCGACGGATGTATCGCTGTCGCGCTCGCCGGTTCGATCTTCTTTTCCATCGACGCTTCCGAAGCTCGCTGGCGGGTTGCGCTCTACCTCTTACTGACGATCGCTCCATTCGCGGTTGTCACACCACTTCTTGGGCCGGCTATCGACCGTGCTGCTGGGGGTCGGCGCGGCATGATCATCGTCTCGCTCGCAGGTCGCGTCGTGATCGCGCTTCTCATGAGCCGCCACATCGATAGCTTGCTGCTCTTTCCCGAAGCTTTTGCCATGCTCGTACTGCAGAAGGCATACGGCGTGTCGAGGGCCGCGCTCGTGCCAGCGGTCTGCCCGCGTGAAGACGAACTGATCGAAGCGAATTCGAAACTGTCGCTACTTTCGTCCATCGGTGGTGTGGTCGGCGGATCTTTGGGCGTTGGCCTGATCGCAATCTTTGGCAACGGCGCGTCAACGTTCCTCGCCGCGATCATCTTTGCCATCGGCGTCTCCGCAGCGCTCAAGCTGCCACAAGTCCAGGTCGCGAAAGCACCTGTCGACGAAACCGAGAAGCTCGAAGTCCGCGGAGCGAACATCGTTCTCGCCGCTACCGCTATCGCTGTTCTGCGAGGCATCGTTGGATTCACGACCTTCCTCCTCGCATTCCACTTGCGCGCTGGAGGTGATGGTGTCGATGTAACCGAAGAGGGCTCGCTCTTTGGTGCCGCGCTCGGCGCGTTTCGCGAGGGTGGCTACAACCCCGACATGATGCCGGAGCTCATCGGCACGCCGGGGCCACCGCAATGGCACCTCGCGGCGGCAGGTCTCGCAGCGGGCGGCGGCGCATTTCTTGGCGCTAAATTCGCCCCCGACATTCGCCACCGGACGACCGAAGAGCGAATCGTGCTCGGTGCGATGATCACCACCACGATTGCGGCGTTCCTCGGTGCGTGGGGCGGCGGTATTCAGGGGACGGTAGTCCTCGCCTTCGGCGTGGGTATTTCCGCATCGGTTGGCAAGCTTGGTTTCGACGCGCTCGTCCAACGCGATGCGCCTCGCTCCAACCACGGACGAGCCTTCGCTCAGTTCGAAGGTCGTTTCCAACTGTCCTGGGCGATCGGTGCATTCTTCGCGGTGATCAGCCGCTTCCCGATCGGGCTCGGCGCATTCATGATCGCCATCGCTGCTGGCTTTGCTGCCCTCAGTTACGAACTCGGCCGGCGAACCGACAGAGTTCAAGCGTCATCTCGAATGCGCGAGGTCATCCGAGATCGCGTCCCACAGAAAGCAGTGGACAAAATCGAATCGGCAAAGGCTGTCCAGACCGTCAGGCCTGTTATCGAACGGGTCGCTGGGGTTGGCCGGTCGTTGTTCTCGGTGAACCCATCGGCTGTCGCCGGTGCCAACGCCGGTCAGGGTGGCGAAGAGAAGAAACACCTCAGCCAAGGACAAGCTCCTTCGAACAATGACCTCGCGGGAAACGATGGCCAAGCTTCCGAGACAGCCGAGGGTCAGCGAGCCGAGAAGAGGAGCTCGACGAATCAGTCCGGGCGTCGATCGACGGATCGAACCGAGATCATGGGCAATGATGACCCGACGATCGCAGCCCGAGTGCCACCACCACCGACCCCTCCAGCTGCAACCCGTGGTGACGACACTGGCAACACCACCATCGACGCTGGGGCGAGCGCATCTGCACCACCGGAAACGCCGGTCGTGCAGACCAGCAAGACCGACGACCCAACACCGGTCGGAGCAATGCCTATCGATCAGTTGACCTGGGGTCAACAAACCAAGCCACAAGTGAGTGGTGATGGCGTCTGGGTCGCGGCAGAAGAAACACCCGAGGGTGAAGCAGGCGAAGACGGTCAGTTCCGACTTTGGGAGTAGCCCAGTAGTAACGCGCCGACACCGGGTCAGCGAGCTCGTGGAGCGGGCTGATGAATCGGAACTTACTCTTCTTCGTCGTTGGAGCCAGTGGACTCGACTTCGTTGAGGAAATCCTCAAGATCGTCGAGATCTGCCGCGTCGACCTCAACCTCGAATTCGATTCCCATTCGGGAAAGCCAAAGGCCTGGTGAACCAATCTCGTTTGGTGTCGGCAGAGTTTCGGCCGACTCCCAGAGCTTGGTGAGCGCTGCCTTTCCGCCGAGTTCGGCAATGCCGTCGACGAACGACGAGCCACGGTCGTACAAGCCTTGATCGAGCTCGAGCCCGAGTAACCGTTCGACGAACCGGTCAGATTCGGCCGTTGTTACTCGCCGCCGGCGAACCGCTTCGGTGAGCTGGCCGTAGCTCGAGATAAGCCCGGTGCCGACCGAATCCATGATGTGATCGACATACCCGACGATGACCGCGCTCAATGCGGAGATCTCCGGAAGGATCGCATTTTGTTCTGGCGAACGCATCGAGTTGAGGAGTCCACTCGGGTCACCGAATTGCTCTTGGAGCTTCTTTTGGGTGTCCGCGAAGTTCGACGGATCTCCGCTGGTCATATCGATGCCGGAAAGCGCGTCGTTCAGTGAGGTTGGATCGTTCCGGAAGGCACTCGAGTAACGACCGATAAGGGAGTTCATTTGTTCGGCGACATGAGGGAGGCTCAGCACGGAATGGTGAGCGACCTCGCTCAACACAATCCACATCTTGAGCTCATCGCTATCGAGGCTCCACTCCGCACCGAGTGCCGTCAGGTTCGAAACGACGACGAGTAGTTCATTTGTGCCCGATCGGGGGATCGGCAGGTCATAGGTTCCGAGCGCCTTGGTGGCGATGTGGCCCACCATTGAACCCGTTGTCATCGACACCATCATTGGGCGCATCGATGCAAACATCTGCTCGAACATCGCCATCTGCGGGTCACCGGAGCTGGCGATGTCATCGCTTTGGGGTGCCTGGGTCATCGATGCTGCCAACTGTTCCAGCAGTGGCTTCAACGGCTGCATCGACTTGCGAACCCAATCGGCTTTCGTGACCGGCGCGATCGTTAGCGGAGCATCGGCCGATGTGCGAAGACCGGTCGCTTCAGCGACTTGGAGCTCGGCGACTCGAATCAACTGTTCGAGCGCAATTCGTTCGATGGGGTCCACGTTTGGTTCGGTGGCCCCACCAGAAGCGATCGACACCGCAATCTGTGTCGCGTTGTCGATGCCGCTGCCTGCCCCACCTCCGCCCAAGAGCTGCATGAAGGTGGCCATCATCTCGTTCGGGTCGCCGGACCCAAACATGTTCATGAAGTTGAATTCGTTGTCGTCGTTATCGAACGGATCGGAGTCGCTCACAAACTGCATCGTAGAGCAAGTGAGCGGCGGAGAGACCAGCATGGTGTCGCTCAGGGCCGCGCCAAGCTGGACTCGGCCCTCGACATGGCGGAGAATACATGGATGGAGCCGGGCATCGAGCACGCTGAGACGCACGGTTTGACGGTCGTCGTGACCGGCGCTGCAGGTGCGATTGGTGCCTATGTCGCCGACCGGCTGGCGGCAAACCCGAACATTGTCGAGCTCGTTGGCATCGATCGCCGAGCAGCAGACGGCGTGACCCGTTTCGATATCCTCACCGAGGAACTCGACACCCTCATCGAGTCCGCCGACGTGCTCGTTCATCTGGCCGCGACACCGATGGGCGTGTCCAACGACGGTGACGAGGCAAGCGCCGACAAGGCACTCGCCGAGCGAATGCTCAAGGCAGCGAGCAGCGTCAGGGTTGGCCATGTCGTGCTCGCATCATCGGCAATGGTCTACGGGGCATGGCCAGACAATCCAATCCCGCTCACCGAAGCCGCGGTCATTCGCCCAAACCCGGAATTTCGTTACGCAATGACTCGGGTGGAAATCGAAGACATGGGAGAACGGTGGGCCGAGGAGACCGGAAACACGCTCACGATCGTCCGCTCGGCAACGACGCTGGCTCGAGGGCGTCAGAACATGTTGGCGCTGCACCTTCGAAACTCTGCGGCGCTCCGCAACTCAGATGGGGATGCCCCCGCCCAGTTCCTCCACGCAGAAGACCTCGCCTCAGCGATCGAAATTCTCGTGACGGGACGGCACGGCGGCATCTACAACGTGGCGGCCGACGGATGGTTGCGTCCGAACGAAGTCATTGCACTCCGGGGCGTACCCGAGACGCCAGTTCGCGTCCCAGGAGTCGTTATCTCAGCCGTCTCCGATGTTCGCCGTCGCCTCGGCGGGCGAACGCACCCCGGGCTGACGTCGTATCTGCAACACCCCTGGGTGATCGCAGCCGACAAATTGAAGGCGCTCGGATGGGCACCAGAGTTCAGCAACGCGGAGGCCTACGTGGCTGGGCATCAGCCCAGTCGCTTTGACGGTGTCACCGCTGAACGACGCCAGGAACTTGCATTGGGGGCCGCAGGGGCAGCGATTGCCGCAAGTGCTGTGGGTCTTGCAAGCGGTGTGTCCTGGGTGCTTCGGCGTTCTAGCGGCCGCTA
The DNA here is from genome assembly GCA_964451305.1 of uncultured Acidimicrobiales bacterium. Classification (GTDB taxonomy): domain Bacteria; phylum Actinomycetota; class Acidimicrobiia; order Acidimicrobiales; family SHLQ01; genus SHLQ01. The sequence continues at coordinate 102,227 of CAYVHV010000002.1, forward strand.
AATTTACAGGCCGCTAAACCAACACGGTGAACCTGGCTAGGACGGGATGGCGCCGACGGTAACGATCGTGGTGAAGAGTTCGCTTTCGACATCGCCCGGATCGCGCAATGCGCCCGTAGTCCCGGTCACTCGCGAATAGGTGATCTCGATATTGTCGCCTGGTTCGAGGGTCGCAAGAGCCTCACGAAGGTCGGTGCCCGACCGGACATTCACCGAACCAGCTCGCGTGATGACGTCTCCAGCGACAAGACCTGCTCGAGCGGCAGCGGTTTCGCTCCACACACGAGTCACGAGGCGACCACCGGTGACTCCGCGTTGTTCTTGGAGACCTTGAGTCAAGCTCGCAAGCTCCACCCCGAGCCACGCCTTGTGCTCAACCTCACCGTTAGAAATGATCTGGTCCGCTGCGGATCGAGCGGTATCGATTGGGATTGCGTATTGACTGCCGTCTCGGCCGGTGACCGCCATTGCGACGATGCCACCATCCTCTGCCAAGATCGCCGAGCCGCTCCACTCGCTGCTCAGCTCATCGGAGAGCCAGAACAAGTCGGAGAGTAGATCGCCGTTCTCGAGGGTCGTAACGTGCTCTTTCGCCAGAAGATCGACCGCCATGGCCGGCTCGCTCTCGGAGGTGGAATGAGACAACGCGACCAAACGGTCGCGGACCAAGACCTGCGATTCTTCACCGAACGTTGGTGGGGCGAGGTTTGGCGAGTTGATCTTGAGGACGGCAATGCCCGACACCGCGTCGCTGCCGATCATCAACGCAGGGAGGCGACCTCCCGGGAACTCCGCGGTGATGTCTTGTGCTCCAGAGATGGCGTGAGCGGAGGTGATCAGGTGGCCGTCGTCTCGAAGTAAGACCGCTTGCACGTGGTCTTCGGGTAAATCTCCACCGAGATGAAGCGAAACGACCGACGTCTTGTTCAACTGGGAGACTTCGTCGACCCAGTCATCGAAACTGAGCGGTCCGGCGAAGGTGACCTCTTCAGAAGGAGTGATCTCTTGCACCGAGACTTGTTCGATCGGAGCCTGGGGGTCGTTGTCGGCGAGCATCCACGCGAGCCCAACAACGCAGCAACCCGCCACGAACGACATGAACATGGATGGCCAGCTCCGACCTTGGGCGCGGCGCGCGGCAAGGTTCGCTGCGGCCTGTTCAGCACCTCGCTCTGCAGGATGTCTCCACAGGCGGTCTGGCGCAGGCAGCAGTAAATCGGGCTCTAGCGGCCCGTCGTTGTCCTCAATACCCTCTCCCAAGGAGGCCCATAGTAGCGAACGATTCCGCCGAGCTGAGCGCGGGCTTTGTACCTACTGGCCATTATCCGAATAGGATTACGCCGTGCAGGAGTCTGAGCGAGGGCCCGAGGGTAATACCTGGCTGTCAATTACTGAATCGGAACCACCGATCGATGCCGCCTACCGATGGACTGTGCAGCCCGATTGCGGCGCCGTCGTTCTCTTTAGCGGCACGGCACGCGATCATTCGGCCGGTCGAGACGACGTTTCACTGCTCGCCTATGAGGCGTACGAAGAACATCTGATCGCGCGCTTCGAGGGATTGGTCGAGGAAATCCGCGCTCAGTGGCCTGAGGTTCGTAGGGTGTGCATTATGCATCGGGTAGGAGATGTGCCGATTGGCGAGTCGACAGTTGTTGTTGTCGCGTCCTCTCCGCACCGTGACGTCGCCTTCGAAGCCGCCCGATTCGGGATTGACAGACTGAAAGCCACCGCCCCGATCTGGAAGCGTGAAGTCTGGGCCGAAGGAGAGAGCTGGGGTCTCGATGCACGCGAGATCGACGATGTTGGCTTGCCCGCTCCAGGTCGTGACTCATGACGATTCCGGTGCTCTTTCTTCTCGGGGCCTTTGGCCTATCGCTCGTTCTTGGGATAATCGTCTGGCTCGTCAGCCGACCTCGCAAGCAGAAATTTGGCTCGACGATCGAGTCCTTTAGCAGCGACCTCTCCGCACTTGCGCCCCCACGGTCTCGTCGAATGAACAATCCTTCTCATCGCCGCGGCGGATATATGGCATCGACACCTTCACAAGCACACACCCCGGCGGCCAATGCGAGGCCGAAACCCGGACCTCGGCGCCGGAGTTAAGTCATGGCACGTGATCTCGCAATCGACCTGGGCACAGCGAACACCCTCGTGTACGCACGAGGTGAAGGAATTGTTCTCAACGAACCATCCGTTATCGCTCTGAATTCTCAAACCAACGACGTTCTCGCGATCGGCTCCGACGCATGGCAGATGATCGGCCGCACCCCAAGCCATATCGTGGCGGTTCGACCATTGCGCAAAGGCGCGATCACCGACTTCGACGTGACCCAGCGAATGATCCGACTCGTTCTCGAACGGGTCGGGGTGAGCCGGTTCAACCGTCCTCGCGTTGTGATTTGTGTTCCTTCGGCGATCACCGCTGTCGAACGGCGTGCCGTCACCGAAGCGGCTCGTCGCGCTGGAGCTTCCGATGCACAGCTGATCGAACAACCTGTGGCGGCGGCGATCGGAGCGAATCTGCCGATCAATGAGCCGCTCGGCAACATGGTCGTCGATGTCGGTGGTGGAACATCAGAGTCAGCAATCCTCTCGCTCGGTGGCGTGGTGGCACTCGAAGCCATCCGCGTCGGATCGTTCGATATCGACGCTGCCATCCAGTCATGGGTGCGACGCGAGTACGGAATTGCCATTGGTGAGAGGACCGCCGAAGACATCAAGCTCACTATTGGTTCCGCGGCTGAAACTCCGAATGAGGTTCGCGCTGAAGTGCGTGGACGCGAACTGATGAGCGGGCTTCCAAAGACGATCGTGCTCGCTCCAGAGGAGATTCGAATCGCAATCGATGAGCCGGTAAGCGCCATCGTCGACTCGGTCCTTTCGTGTATCGCTCAAGCACCTCCCGAGCTCTCGCAAGACCTGATCACCCAAGGCATTCATCTCGTCGGCGGTGGCGGAATGCTCCGCGGTCTCGACTTGCGTCTCGAACGAGAGACAAAGGTCGAAGTTCGAATCGTCGATACGCCACTGGAGTGTGTTGTTCACGGTGCTGGCCGCTGCATCGAGTCGTTCGAAGCGCTCAAGGTGATGTTCCTCGGCGACAAGCGCTGAGCGAGAACCAACACAAGCTAAGCTCGTCAGACCGAATGTCAGGAGTGTCGTGACCTTCAACCCTATGGACGTCGAGGTCGATCTTGTTATTTGGGATTTCGACGGGACGATGGTCGATACCGAATGGCCGGCCTTCGTGGCAGCCAAGCGCGAGTATGAACGGTATGGCCGCACGATCGAGGTGGAGACCTGGCAGCAGTTTCTTGGCAGCGGGATCGGGGATCCGTGGTGGGCTCAACTCCGTGATGACGTCGGTGGTTTCAACGAGTCAGAGGATGAGTTCTTGGCCCGCTATCGGGAGTACAAGAACGAACTGACCGACACAAAGGACACGCTTCCAGGTGTTCGGGGCCTTCTCGATGCATTCGAGTCTCAGGGTCGTGGGCTGGCTGTTGCGAGCAGTTCCCCTCGTTCGTGGCTCGACCGGCACCTTCCGCGTCTCGGGCTCGTTGAGCGTTTCCCGGTCATCGTGACCCGTGACAACGTCGGGGCGGAACGAACGAAACCTCACCCAGACCTCTTCCTGCTCGCAGCCGAACGGTCCGGCGTTGTGCCCGAACGTTGTCTCGTGATCGAGGATTCCAACCATGGGGTCGTGGCTGCGAAGGCAGCGGGTATGTACGTGGTTGCTGCCCCTCATCGACTCAGCGCATTGCAGGACTTCTCTCAAGCCGACCGAGTCGTCACCAGCCTCGAAGAGCTCCTGCCCTAGCCCTTCGTATTGGGAGGAACAGAAATGGGAGGGCTTGGGGTCAGATCCCGAGGGGGCGAGCGAAGCTGAGTTCGTGGCCGTCGGGGTCTTTGACATGGAAGTATCGCTCGCCCCACGGAGCGTCTCGCGGTTCAAAGTCGGGAGTCACGCCGGCGGCGATCAAGGTGTCGTGAATAGCGTCAGGGTCATCGACATGGAAGACGACTCGTCCCCAGAACTCGACCAACCGCGTGGTCTTGCTTGTCGTGGCCTCCTCTTTGGCTTCCGATGAGGCTTCCTCGGCTGTCGTGGCCGCACTTGCGGTGCCCGATCGCTCCATCTCGCCTGGATCGATTGCGCCGTCGAGTGATGCGGTCGTCTCGAGCGGTGGTGCAGAACTTCCTGACGCCGAACCGTGGACGAACACGTTGATGAAGTTCGTGCCGAAAGCAAAGCTCGTAAATTCAGAGCCTGCGCCGCCATAGACGATGGGTAATCCAAGTGTCGTTCCATAGAAATCCACCGATTGGTCCATATCTGACACACCGAGGGTTATCGCGTTTATCTCCACGCCGTAGTATTCCATCATGACGTTCCCACAACGACGCTTGCGTCGACTTCGCAGGACCGACGTACTCCGACGCATCGTTGCCGAGACCACGCTCTCGGCCGATGACCTCATCGCCCCGATCTTCGTCCGCGAAGGAATCGATCAACCCGTGCCGATCAGCTCGTTACCCGGCGTCGTGCAACACACGCTCGAATCGGCGATGAGCGAGATCAATGACCTCCTCAAACTCGGCGTTGGCGCCGTGCTCTTCTTCGGCGTGCCCGCGGAAAAGGACGCCGAAGGATCTGGAGCGTGGGACCCTGACGGCATCGTGCAACGCTCGCTACGAGAAGCCCGGAATCGCTTTGGAGACTCGGTCGTGCTCATCGCCGATCTCTGCGTTGACGAGTACACCAGCCACGGCCATTGCGGAATCTTGGACGGTAAAGGCTCCGTGGACAACGACAAGACATTGGCGCTCTACGAAAAGATCGCCGTTGCCCAAGCCGCTGCTGGCGCCGACATCATCGCCCCGTCGGGAATGATGGACGGACAGGTCGCTGCCATCCGCAAGGCGCTCGATGATGCGGGCCATCACGATCCCGTCATCCTCGCCTATGCAGCGAAGTACGCGTCCAGCTTCTACGGTCCATTCCGCGACGCGGTCGACGTGAACATTGCCGATGGCGGCGACCGTAAGAGCTATCAGCAGGACCCTCGCAACGGTCGAGAAGCGATGGAGGAGATCCGAGCCGACCTGGCCGAAGGCGCGGACATGATCATGGTCAAGCCCGCAATGGCCTACCTCGATATCGTTCTGCGAGCCCGGCTCGAGACGGACGTCCCAATCGTGGCGTACCACGTATCCGGCGAATACGCGATGCTCAAAGCTGCCGAAGCCAACGGTTGGATCGACGGCCATGCCGCAGCAATCGAGTCACTCGTCTCGATCAAGCGCGCGGGCGCCGATCTCATCATCACCTACCTGGCTCGCAGTATCGCTGAGTCGCTCTCGGGCTACATGCCCGCCCTCCCAGCGCCACCAAAGGCAATCGACCCCCCAACCCCAGAGCTTGAATCATGACGAACACACCCTCGAACGCCAACGGCTACACCAATAGCGCCCTCTTTGAGCGCGGCAAGGCCGTCATGCCCGGCGGTGTGAACTCTCCGGTCCGCTCCTTTCGTTCCGTCGGCGGTACGCCGTACTTTGTCGCTTCCGGCGAGGGAGCTCTCGTCACCGATGTCGAGGGCAACCGCTACATCGATTTCGTGCAGAGCTACGGGCCGGGAATCCTCGGACACGCTCATCCAAAGGTGATCGAAGCTGTCACCAAGGCTGCGACGGCCGGCACGAGTTACGGTGCGCCAACGCTGGGCGAAGTCGAACTGGCCGAAGAGATCAGCCGCCGCGTTCCAGGCATGGAGATGATGCGCATGACATCGTCGGGAACCGAAGCGGCAATGTCCGCGATTCGGCTCGCTCGTGGCGCAACTGGGCGAGACACCATCATCAAGTTCTCCGGCTGCTATCACGGCCACACCGATTCTCTACTCGTCGCCGGCGGTAGCGGTGTTGCGAATCAGGGCATGGCGGGAAGTGATGGTGTTCCCGACGGGGCGGTAGCCGACACGATCGTCGCGCCGTACAACGTCGTCCCCGAGATCGATGACAGCGTGGCCGTCGTTGCAGTGGAACCGGTCGCGGCGAATATGGGACTGGTCCCACCCTCGGAGGGGTTCCTCCGAGGCTTGCGCGAGGCGTGCGATGCCGCCGGCGCCATGCTGCTCTTCGATGAGGTCATCACCGGTTTCCGCCTCGCCCGCGGCGGCGCGACCGAGTGGTACGGCGTGCAGCCCGATGTGTGGGCGTTCGGAAAGGTCATCGGCGGCGGACTGCCCGTTGGCTGCTACGGAGCCAGCAGAGAGATCATGGCCCATGTCTCGCCACTGGGCGGCGTCTACCAGGGAGGCACGTTGTCGGGCAATCCTCTGGCTACCGCAGCCGGCCTCGCAACACTCGAGCTGCTCGATTCCGATGCATACGTCGAGCTCGAGCGGATTTCGACACGACTCGCTTCCGGCATGCGCGCTGCCTTCGCCGATGCTGGCGTCGACGCAGTCGTGCCGCAGGTCGGCCCGCTCATCGGCTTGTTCTTCGGGACCGATGCGCCCTCGAACTTCGATGAAGTAAAGGTTCTCGCGGACAACGGCGTATACACCACGTTCTTCCACGGCTGTCTCTCTCGTGGCGTCGCCCTCGCTCCCGGCCCCTACGAAATTCTCTTTCCCGGCCTCGCCCACAGCGACGACGTCATCGATGAGGCGATCGAGGTTATGGCCGAGTCCGCACAACTCTTGGTGTGACGCCAAGTGGGTCGAGGCCCACGCCATACTTGCCATGATGCGCACACGGTCGGTTTCTTCGCGAGTTGTCCTCATTCTGGCTGTGATAGCCCTGCTCGCAGCAGCGTGCACGTCCGGACAGACGGCGGCAGACACCCAAGAGGGCAGGTCTGACGATGACATGGAGACCGACAATGATGACCAGTCTCGTGATGACGATTCGGACGCCGACGCGCTCGCCACGCAACAGCCCGATGGGACCTTCACTGCGCCCGATCCTGACCTCGCTCGGATCGAGCTCGACGACGACACCCGAATGGGAGTTCTCGACAACGGACTGACGTACTTTGTGCGCTCCAATGACAGCCCCGGAGGGTCCGTCTCTCTGCGTCTCGCAGTCAACGCCGGCGGCCTGCACGAGGATCCGATCGGAACCGGAGTCGCCCACTTTCTTGAGCACATGATGTTCAACGGCACCGAGCGGTTCCCCGGTGGCACGCTCGACGCCACGCTCCGCAGTATCGGCGCAGAGATCGGACCGGACTTCAACGCATTCACAAGTGACAACGCGACCGTGTACCAGCTGCAGGTCGCCGACGAGGGGGACAATGTCGAGACGGCGTTCGATGTGCTCGCCGAATGGGCATCAGCGGCCCTGATCGAACCTGACGCTGTCGCGGCCGAGGCGCCGGTGGTCCGCGAAGAGCTTCGCGTGCGCGACGAGACGGGCGACGGCATCATTGGTGTCGCGTTCGACGAGGCGTACTACCTCGACACGCCCTATGCCGGCACGAACGTTTCGGGCACGGCGGCTTCGGTCAACGCCATTACCGCCGACGATCTTCGAGCCTTCTACGACACGTGGTATCGCCCCGACAATATGGCGATCATCGCGGTGGGAGACCGGAGCGTGGACGATCTCGAAGATGACATCTTCGACCGGTTTGGCGACATGACCGCCCGCGGTGAGATCGTCGCACAACCCGAGGTCGGTGACTTCGATCTGCGTACCGAACCGTTGGTGGATGTGGTCATCGAACCAAGCTTCGGCGATTCCTTCATCAGCGTGGATATCCCCGTGCGCTCGTGGGATACGGGAACGGTCGGGGGTAACGAACTGTTGCTGACCGAGATCGTCCTTAGCATCGCGGTCGACAACCGTCTTCGCGAAGGTGTCGACACCGGTCGGCTCGATCTGCGTCGTGCCGGAGGTGGGTGGTTCCCGCGCAACAACGACCTGGCATATCTCGGCTTCAACCTCGATGCCGACGACCTCGTTCGCGGCACCGAGGTCTTTATGACCGAACTTCAGGGCACGCTGCAAAACCCGTTCACCGACAGCGAGATCGATCGGGCCATCGATGCCCTAGAAGCGAGCGAAGATCAACGCCTCGCCGAGTTTGAAAGTACCCAAGACAGCGACTTTGCCGACGAGTTCGTATTCGCATTCTTAAATGGTGGTGACCTCTCGAACATCGAAGACTCCGTCGATCGGAACCTCGACTTCCTCGACGACCTGAGCGCGGCCGAAGCAAATAACCACTGGGGTTGGATGCTGACGTCCTCGGCACCGATCGTTCTCGTCGTTGGACCGGACGAAGAGCGCGTCGGCGATCCGGCCGACCATCTCGCCGCCGTCATCGCCGCATCGGAGGCAATCGTTGACGCCGTCGACGACGACATTGCCGAGATCGATGTTTTGGTCGAGGCCCCCGAACCGGTCCGCGAGATCGAATCTAACGACCTCGACAGCGGCGACGTGGAGTTGGTGTTCGAGAACGGGCATCGAGTGCTCTTCGCCGAGTCGACGATCAGCGAAGGCCAGGTCACGCTCTTTAGCGAATCGCCCGGGGGTCGAGCAGTGCTCTCACCTGACGATGGCCCACTCGCATCGGTTGCAGCAAGCGCTGTCTCGACCAGCGGAGTTGCGGAGTGGAACTCGACGCAACTCCGCCGCTACTTGGCAGATATCGACGCGGGTGTCGCTCCGATCGTGTCTGACTTCACCGAAGGATTTTCTGGATCGGCATCGACCGAAGACGTCGAAACGATGTTCCAACTCCTGCATCTCGCGGTGACTGCACCGCGCCTCGATGAGGTGCCGTTCTCTCAACAGATCGAAGCCTCCCGAGACTTTGTCGAGCAGGTCGGTCTCGACTCCAGCACCGCAGCGCAGGTCGCGGCAACGAATCTACGGACCGGTGGCGAGAGCTTCGCGGCCGCTCCAACCAATGCGCAGTTGGATGGTCTCTCGATCGAAGAAGCCGAGCGCATCTATAACGACCGATTCTCCTCACTCGATGATCACGTGATCGCAGTTGTTGGAGACCTCGATCAAGATGACCTCGTCGATCTTGCTCGTACCTGGATTGGCACCCTTCCCTCGGCAACTGGCACTGACGAACCTGGCGGGTACCCCAACGTCGGCAATGTCAGTGAACGTTTGTCGGTCGGTTCGGGCACCTCGGGTGGCTCGTACTTCCTCATCGCAACGAGCAACGGTGTTGGGACGGTGAAAAACCTGATGCTCGCCGACGTCACATCCAGAATCCTCGACGACCGGATCTTCACCGTCATTCGCGAGGAACTCGGAGCATCGTACGGCGGGTTCTCGTTCAGCCGGTTCGTGGAGCCGGGGAATGACGTCGATCTCATCGTGAGTATCGACGGCGATCCAACACGAATCGATGAGATCGCAGAGACGGTCGAGGGCGAGCTTCGCTCGGTCGCTGGCGGCAACATCGCCACCACCGACTTTGACGAAGCGATCGCCGTGGTCGAAGCCGAACTCGGCTTTATTAACAATGGCTTCATTCTCGAATCGCTTCTCGACGAGGTCTCTGACAACGACGGTCCACTGCTCAATCGTGCCAATCAGCGTGAGGCGCTCGAGTCGATCACTCCTGCTGATATTTCGGGGTTTGTCGATGACATCATCACGAGCGGCCAGCAGGTCGATATTCGCAACATTCCCACACGCTGAGGCGCTGAGTCTTCAGCCTCTGGCCCGCACTAGTCAGTTGATTCGATCAGGTTGGTTGCCTTCGCTGCGCCGATACTCAGTCCGATGATCCACGCTGCGCCGACCAGCCAGTTTGCTGCGATCACGAGGTCGCTTCGGAGCACTGCCCAAATCGCGACCGCTACCAGAGACGTCACCACCATCCCGGCACCAAACCTCTGCAGGATTCGGCCTACCCGTTCGTGAAAGGCGCTCCATGATTCGGGAGTCGAGTTACTCGCATCCTGACCGCGGGCGGCGAGTTCGTGACGGCCATCGATGATGCGCGTACCCCAAATCACAAACGCGGTGCCCGCAGCAATGACGGCCGCGAACTCTGCGAGCGAGCGAAGAATCACCGCTCGACGCTCAGGTGAAGGGGAGTGGAATAACGCCCCACGCCAGACGAAGACTCCACACCCCGACACCAAAGATGAGGTTGAACACGGCGATGCGTAGCTGGTTCTTCTTTACCCACGAGACGGTTCGTTCCGGCAGGACGAGCAGCGCTATCGACGCGACGAATGCCTGGACGAACAACACGAGCGTCCACGGGTTCATGGTGAGCGAGTCGCTAATATCGCCGCGGACGAGTGCTTTAAGGGCGCGAGTACATCCACAGCCGGGACACCATCCGCCGGTGATCAACCGGTATGGGCAGAAGACCTGCCCTTCTTCTGCTGACAGTTCGGTGAAGGCCGCCGCAGCACAGACCCCGATAAACCCCACGGCTGGCACGGCACGACGTGCGCCGACCCAAGGGGTCGTTGTCGGTCCTTGGCAATCGCTAGGGGAGTGGGGGCTCTGAGTAGTTGTCGCTTCGTGAACGCAGGCTGATTCGAGCGCACTGTCAGAAGCGGTGAGCGTCGAGGCCATCGAACGAACTTAGCTTTCGGCTCCAGCCAAGGCTTGGCGGACTGGTTCGAGGTACCGGTTGATGTCGTCTGCGGTCAGACCGACCGGATCAGGAACGTCCTCGAGGCTAAGCCCCTCTTCTTCGAGCAGTGCTTCGAGCTCACCGGTCTCGATCATAAGGTTCATCTGCTCGGTGAGTTCGAGATCTCGGAATGCAGCATCCTCATCTGGCTCGAACTGCGTGCGCTCGAAGAGCGTGACGGCAATGAGTTCTTCCATGTACAGCTCGTTGGCTGCACCGAGCCCAAAGCCCGGCATCTGGCCAGCGACCTGGCGGACACGGCCATCGGGCGATGCGTAGTTCTGCCCGGTACCGACGATCGCCGATCCCTGTGCAATCCAAAGGACTTGGTCTTCGAGGGTGGTGAAGGTGAGGTGGACTTCGCCGTTGGCCAGCGATGGGCCAATACCGCCGCCGCCTTCAGCGCCATGGCAGCCAGAACATCCAGATTCGACGTAGATCTCTTCGCCTTCGCCCAACAAGCCTGTCAGGCCCTGAGGGACACGCTCGAGCGTGCCGAAGTAGAAGGCTCCCCATACGGGCAAGAACAACAGGACGGGGATGATCCAGAACGGCATCTTCTTACGTGCCTCGAACGCCTCGACGTACGGGGCGACTGGTTCTGGCTCTGGTTCGACGTAGACCTCTGGAACCGGTGCGCTTGCAGCGACCGCAGGAGTCGCTGCAGCTGCAGCTGGTTCAACGGCTGTGCCGGCGTCTGCCTCTTCAGGGGCTTCGCCTGACATGGCTGCTTTGCGTGCAGCCGACCGCTTCAGCAGGTGCTCTGGGATTTCAGTCAAGGAACCCTTCTCCTATGCGCGCGTCGTAGTTCGGGTTGCGACGATGCATCGTACGCCGTTTTTAGCCGAACGCGATGCATTCGCACCGCGATCATTCCGCACGGATCGTAGAAGGTGTTGTACGAGCGAGTCGACACGAGGGCGTTCGAATCGGAGCGACCATTGTCACTCGGCACCGCCTAGGCCTTTTTTGACGATCTCGTGATAAACCATCGGTCCGGCACCGCGAACCGCTGTGCCCCCGCACTACACTTGTGATTAAATTCACGAGCGGAATATCTCGGCCGATTACAGCAGTGCACGGCTAGGGTGTTCAGCGGGAATTAATCACATCGGTACAGATGCAAGGGAGAGAGCATCAAAAATGACTGAGTTCATTGTGTCGCTCGTCGTCATGTTCTTGTCCGTTGGCGTCTATCACTGGTACGAAAAGCGCACTCCGGTAGACAAACGGTTCACGTGGGGCGAAGCCATGGTCGCTTCGGTGTACGTCTTCTACATCTTCTTTTGGATCTACGGCGTTGTTCCACATTTCTGGCTCCAGTGGGCAGATAGCGGCTTGCAATGGCGCGCTGACGTCATTCTTCAAGGTCCGCACATCCCGTTTCTTTCGAACACCGTCGACGGTCAGCCCCTCGGAATTATTGCGTCGCAGCAAGATGGTGGCTGGTTCCCCTTCCGCATTCCATATCTCGTCATCCGTGACATCGTGGCCGTCCTCATCCACGTGGTATTCCTCGGCCTCAACATCTGGTACTGGAACCATTGGCAAACCCGTGCCGCACGTGCAGAAGCTGCAGAGAAGGCTGTCGAGACGCCGTCAGAGTTCGGTCGTCCACTCATCCGGGAGGGGGCTCGATAAGTGTCGGTTACCGATGCAAATCCCCCAATGCCCGAATTTCGGGATGACTACGTCCTCCAAGAGGTCGACGCGGCATGGCTGTCCGCGGCCGTCAAGCCAAAGCAGTTCATCCACATCGATCAGTCCGAGTGCATCATGTGCGAAGGCTGCGTGGATATCTGCCCGTGGAAGTGCATCCATATGGTGTCCCCGGACTCCATTGCCGAGGCAATCGGTACCGAGCAGCCCGGCCTTGATCCAGCAGACAACGTTATTTTCACGATCGACGACGATGTGTGCACCCGCTGTGCGCTCTGTGTCGATCGTTGCCCAACCGGTGTGATCATCCTCGGAAAGATCAGCGATCCTGATCCTGATGGCGACTATCACCAACGTACGAACACCCATGGCTACGGCTACGGCATGCGACTCGGCTGAGTCCATCCCCGCCTGACCAAACAAGTATTTACACGCATCCGTAACGAGAACGAGCAGGAATCAAGTGGCAAAGAACAAGCTGCCAGTTTCACAGCAAATTCAAAAGAAGACCTCTGAGCTGGTCGAGAGCACCCAGGGCAGTCAAGCCTGGAGCTCGATCTTTCGTCCCGGCTCGATCTTCCGTAAGGGCTACAGCGATAGCCCTCGTAACCGGTCGTACGTGATCATGAACTCGGTGCTCTATCACCTCCACCCGGTGAAGGTGAAGCGTCACGCCGTCAAGGTGAGCTACACACTCTGCCTCGGCGGAATTAGCTTCTTCACCTTCATTTTGTTGACCGTGACGGGCATTTTCTTGATGTTCTTCTACCGCCCCACCGCAGCCCAAGCATGGGACGACATCTTTGCGCTTCAGTCTTCGGTGACCTTTGGTCTCCTCGTGCGCAACATGCACCGCTGGTCCGCTCACCTCATGGTGCTGTCGGTGTTCCTTCATATGGCTCGCGTGTTCTACCACGGCGCATACAAGGCACCCCGTGAATTCAACTGGGTCATCGGTGTGATGCTCCTTCAGTTCACCCTTCTGCTCTCCTTCACCGGATACCTCCTGCCATGGGATCAGCTCGCACTGTGGGCTGTAACGGTGGGAACCAACATGATGGGCTTCACCCCCGTCTTTGGTGAGCAGGTTCGCTTCGTGCTCCTCGGTGGTGTCGAGATCGGTACCGACACGTTGCTGCGCTGGTACGTGCTCCACGTTCTGTTCTTACCGTTTGTCACGGTGATTTTCATGGCCATCCACTTCTGGAGAGTCCGCAAAGACGGCGGAATCTCGGGACCTCTGTAGGGAAGGGAAGAACACATGACTGAGATTCCTGAACACCTTCGTAAGCGAGCTGCTGAAGCACGCGCCAAGGCAAGTGCCGACGATGGCGGTGCGAGCGATGCTGCGCCCGCAGCTGACGCAGCTGACGATGCACCGAAGTCAGAAGCCGCATCCAAGATCCCCGCACACCTGCTCGAGCGATCGAAGGCCGCAAAATCAAAGAAGGCAGGCGGCGAGGTCGAGGCGGCTGCGCCAGCTGAAGCCGCAACGGCCGGTGGTGGCGGTGTTGCAACCGCAGTAGCCGCAGCGCCAGCAGCTCCGGTAGCCACTGGACCGGGTGGTCACACCCAGCGTTTGCTCACCGTGGTCAAGTCTGGATCGATCCAAGACGTCAAGGCTGTACCGCAGGACAAAGTCCACACATGGCCGCATTTGCTGGTCGTTGAGTTTGTTGCATGCCTTTTTGTGCTTGCATTCATCTTAATTTTTTCTGTCTTCGTCAATGCACCTCTTCTTGAGTTGGCAAACTTTAATGAAACCCCCAATCCCTCGAAGGCGCCGTGGTACTTCCTAGGTCTCCAAGAACTTCTCACCATGTTCCACCCACAGGTGGCTGGTGTGACCATTCCCGGAATGGGCATGTTCTTGCTGATCTTGGCTCCGTACATCGACCGCAATCCGTCAATGAAGCCAGAAGATCGGAAGTTCGCGATCTCGTTGCAGACCGTCCACCTTATGTACTGGGCAGTCCTCACGATGATCGGTTCGTTCTTCCGTGGTCCTGGTTTCAACTTCATCTTTCCGTGGAATGACGGATTGTTCTTCGAGTTCTAGAAAGGCAGTCACCCATGATTTTCGTAGTACTTGCCATCATTGCTCTTGTTCTGTTGGCCGGAATCCTGCTCTTCGCAGCCAGCCAGCGTCGCGACGCTGATAGCGCCATTAGCGAGGTCTCCGCTGAAACGCGCCGTCGCGACCGTGATCGAGTGAAGGCATCTGTCGCTGCCGCCGCGGTAGAAGGCGAAGTCTCCGGCCGCGACCTCGAAAAGACCACTGCGATTGAGCAACGCAAGGGTGACCTCGTCGCCGCTGGCGAATTCGCTGATGTCGAGCCATGGGTCGAGCCGGATCCAGAGGTCATCGGGGTTGCTCGCCGTCAGTTCCTCAACCGGGCGATCATTGCTGTTCTTGGCCTGAACCTCACCGGCTTCGGTCTTGCGGTGATCGCTCAGCTGTGGCCAGGCGCTTCCGAAGGCTTCGGTAGCACGATTCGTGTCGGGTCCATCCCTGACGTGCTCGCCGAGATCACTGCCAACAATGGGTTCCTCTACCGCCCAGAGGGCCGCATGTGGATCACCGAGTTTCCTGCCAGTGCCCTTGAAAAGGCCGCACCCGTCTACGCAGGGACCACGGCATGGCCGGGCTTGGAAGCTGGCGTGAAGGCCATCTTCCAGAAGTGCCCTCACCTCGGTTGCCGGGTTCCTGAGTGCGGAAGCTCCCAATACTTCGAGTGCCCATGTCACGGTTCGTTCTACAACCGTGTCGGCGAAAAGCGTGGCGGCCCAGCCCCACGTGGCATGGACTTCTTCGGTATGTCGGTTGAGGGCGGGGTCCTCTCCGTTGATACCGGCGACATCATCTTTGGCCCAGACATCGGCGTGGACAGCACCGGCCAAGAGCGCGAAGGCCCTAGCTGCCTTGGCGCCTCGTCACACGCCTAGCAATACCCGTAATCGTTCAGAGACCAGACTGATCGTGCAAGAATCCACGATTCGTCACTAGCACAACCCTAGATTCAGAGACCGTGATGCTCCTCGCTCAGACCGCCGTGCGTAACGTCGGCATTGTCATATTCGCCATAATTATCATTGGCCTTATCGTCTATCTCCTCTTTAATCTTCTGGATTCAAAGGGTGAAGGCGGTGCGGAAATTGAGCTTGCGGCCAACCGGAAGCCGTATTTTGATGACGATATTCTCGAAACCCGCAAGCTCGATTTGAGCCTGATGTCGGGTCTCTTCTTGCTATCGGTCATCGGTATTGCGTTACCGCTGTACTGGCTGGGTGAACCAGGACGCCAAGAAGGCCTGGTCGAGAACACCAATGAACTCGACACCGAACGGGGTGCGGAGAGTTTCGAAGAATCGTGCTCGTCATGTCACGGTGGTGGCGGCGCAGGTGGCGAGATTGCCTTTGCGATCACCGAAGCCGGCACCGGCAACTTCATTGCGTCGGTCGATTGGGTTGCACCGTCGCTCACGTCGTTGCTCACTCGTTTCGATGAAGAAGAAGTCACTCACACGCTGAACTTTGGTCGCAACGGTGTCATGCCTGCCTGGGGTGCTCCCGGCGGCGGTCCATTGACCACTCAGCAGCTCGAGATCCTCATCACTTATCTTCGCTCTGTTCAGCGCGACGGTGCTGCGGTGCAGGCGGCGGTCTTCGACGGTCTCGTCGAAGGTGCACGCGCTGAGATGGTCAGTCGTGATGCCGACCTCGCTGGCGAATTGGCCACGCTCGAGTTTGAAGTGCAGCGCGCACGTCAGTCCGGGCTTTCAGGTCCGATCGAAGAAGCAACTGCCGCCCTCGGCAGTTTCCAAGCTGAACTGGGCGAGCTCTTCCCGAACGATGAACTCGCTGCATGGGTCGAAGAGATCTCCGATCCCGACCACGAGGAATACCTCACCTACGGCGAGCTCCTCTTCACCAACAGGGCTGATTCTGGTGCCTACGGGTGTGCACGCTGCCATACCGCTGGCTGGTCATTCGACGGCGCCAACGACTTCGATCTCGACGGCAACGCCCTTACCACCTTCATCAACGACGATGGCCAAGAAGTGCCTGGTTATGTTCAAGGTGGCGGCTGGTTCGGTCCAAACCTGACGGGCGGTTCCACGCTCACACAATTCCCAAGAATTGAAGAACAGATCGACTTTATTGAGGTCGGTTCTACCGATGGCGGCCAGTATGGTTCGGCAGGTCAAGGCAGTGGTCAGATGCCAGGCTTTGGCGAACGACTCGATGCGGACCTCGTTGAGATTGACGAGTTCGGTAACGAGCTCGAACGAGTGTGGCCAGCGAGCCTCACCGAGGAACAAATCACCGCCATCGTTGCGTACGAGAGGAGCCAATAGTGATTTCACTACTTGCACAAATTGGCTTTGATCCCCAGATCCGCGGCGCACTCGTCGTCGCTGTCGGCGCCATCGTGTTGTTCGGCTCGGTTTGGATGATCATGGCGACCAACCAAGGTGTGCGCCTGTCGGCGCTCATCTGCCTCGCAGCCTTCTTTGGTTGGATGGTCATCATGGGCGGCTTCTGGTGGATCCGCGGCATTGGTTTCGTTGGAGAATCTGTCAGCTGGCAGGTCCTCGATTTTAACCGGGACGATATCTCGCAATCATCGGTCGAGCGAGCTCGCGTGCTTCCCGACCCCGCCGATATTCAAGGTCTCGGCGTTCAGGTTGCTCGCGCTGGTCTTGCTGATGGCGTCGAAGCAATGGACGAATTTCTTATCGACGACGAAATGTTCGGCGCCATGGCTGAGGATCTCACCGGCGACCCTGACCCGTCGTCGATGATCGATCTCTCCGCTGAAGAGTTGGCGGACGCTCTGACCGCAGAAGCCCTCGATCAGTTCCAGCGCAATGAGACCACGACGCTCAGTCAGATCATGTCGGTCGCTCCAGATTTTGTCGAGCAGTCCGAGCGCGATGGGCTGATCCCTGATCTCGGCGGTTGGGTCGTCATGACCGCGGGTGAAGCTGGTGAGGCCCAAGCGGCCGCCGGCGCAGAGATTCTCGAATCCGATGCGTTCGACTTCGATGCACAGGCTGAGTTCAGGTTCCTCGACGCGTTCCGTACCGGTGGCAAGCCTCGTATCGATCGAAACAACGACCTGAATTGCACCTTCTGTACCGACAACCTCGCTCGAGGTTGGCTCTGGATTACCAACTCGGCTCGTATCTTGAACCCGACCGAGTATGCAGTCGTCCAGCTTCAAGCAATCGACGAGGAAGCGCTCATTGTTGAAGAGGGTCAGGCACCTCGGTTCCCAGCTGTTGATGAAGATGCCCAGATCATCTCTGTGGTGCTTGTGCGTGACCTTGGAAATGTTCGATTCCCTCCAGCGATGGTGACGCTCGGGTCCCTTCTTATCTTCACGGCGCTCGCGTACATGCTCCACCTCCGTGACCGTGCAACCATGCGACGCGTTGACGAGCACGAGGCAGAGGTCTCCTAATGCAGTATCTACCACTCGTAGGTCTCGGAGTGCTCGGCATATTGTTCGCTGCGCTCAGCTTTCCGATGAACAAGATGCTTGCGCCGAAGCGGCCGAACGACAAGAAGAACTCGGCCTATGAGTGCGGCATCGAGCCAGCGAAGGACACCCCGGAACGCTTCCCAGTTCGCTTCTTCCTGATCGCCATGATCTTCATCGTGTTCGATATCGAACTGATCTTCTTCTACCCATTTGCCGTTGCGCACGAGTCGCTCGGCTCCTTTGGGTTCTTCGCAATCTTGATCTTCACATTCTCGGTGTTCGAGTCGTTTGTCTACCTCATTGGTAACGGCGCTCTCGAATGGGGGCCCGTCCATACTGCTCGCCGCCTAGAGGCAGCAGTTTCTGATGAGCGGACCACCCGTTCAACAATTCGCCGCGTTGGTCAGGAAGGTCGTCTCGATAGTCCGACGACCCAACCTCCAGTCGGCGATGAACCTGAGCCTGCGGAGGCAGCGTGACATGGGTCTTTTCAAAGACGACGACACGGGTCGCAATGTTCTCGACGACGGCCTTGCCGGACTAGAGCACAACGTCATTACGGGTCGCGTCGAGGACCTCGTCAACTGGTCCCGAGCGCGCAGTCTTTGGCCCGCGACCTTTGGCCTTGCCTGCTGCGCGATCGAAATGATGGCGACCGGAGCTGGTCACTACGACATGGCTCGCTATGGCATGGAGGTCTTCCGAGCATCGCCTCGTCAGGCCGATCTCATGATCGTTGCTGGTCGCGTCTCACAGAAGATGGCGCCAGTGCTTCGTACCATCTATGACCAAATGGCCGAGCCAAAGTGGGTCATTTCGATGGGCGTGTGCGCATCGAGCGGCGGCATGTTCAACAACTACGCCATCGTCCAAGGTGTCGATCAGGTCGTACCCGTCGACGTATACGCACCCGGCTGCCCTCCAGGGCCAGAAACGCTTTTGCACGCGATCTTTACGCTTCACCACAACATCGAGAACGGCGAGCTGATGCGCCGCCGGGACGAGTACGGCGGCGGAGCAGCTATTGAAGTTGCTCAGCGAGACGGGCAACCGACTCCAGTCGAAATCGGAAAGCGCTAACGATGGCCGGTTCAGAAGACACCAAAGAAACTGAAACCGAGACCGAAACCGAAGAGACGACCGAAGCGGTCGAAACTGACGAAGAGGCCGTGGTTCACCACGAAGAGTTGTACAGCATTCCGGTCACGAACGCATTTGGTCAGACGGTACTCTTCCCCAACGCCGAGGAATATCTCGACCTTTTCTCCGAGCTTCACAGCGACGGCTTCCAGCAAGTCATCGATCTCTGCGGCGTCGACTACCTCAACCACGAGCGGTCCGACCTTCCACCGACGGTGATCCCGGAACGCTTTGAGGTTGTTGTCAACCTCATCAGCCACGCTCGACGTGAGCGAATTCGAGTACGACTCCAGGTCGCCGACGGCGCATCGGTCCCGTCGCTGTTCGACCAGTTTCCCGGCACTGAAGCCATGGAACGTGAGGCGTTCGACATGTTCGGAATCATGTTTGATAACCACCCCGATCACAGTCGAATTTTGATGCCTGAAACATGGGAGGGTTACCCCCTTCGAAAGGACTTCGACATCGGTCGAATTCCTGTGCAGTTCAAAGACGCACCCGGACAGCGGTAAGGAGAGCCACGATGGCAATTGCAGAATCTTCCGCCGAGTCAGATCCGTCGATTCTCGTCGGAGCGAGTCGCGTCATGGGACGCGACAACGCCGTTCTTCGCCTGAGCGAAGAAGAGGCGGCGGCGATGACGTTGACACCAGAAGACGAGTTTGGCGATCAGAAGATGATCATCAATATGGGTCCCTCGCACCCATCGACCCACGGCGTGTTGCGCTTGATGCTCGAGATGGAAGGCGAAACTGTCCTTCGCTCCAAACCCATCATTGGATATCTGCACACCGGCATGGAAAAGACTGGCGAGCAGCTCACCTACCTACAGGGTTGCACCAACGTGACCCGCATGGATTACTCCTCGCCGCTGTTCACCGAGCTGGCGTTTTCGCTCGCCGTTGAGAATCTCATCGGAATGGAGATCCCCGAGCGCGCAACGTGGATCCGCATGATGATGACCGAGTTGAACCGCATGGCCTCACACATGTTGTTCATGGCTACCAACGGCATGGACCTCGGCGCCGTCTCGATGATGATCTATGGCTGGCGAGAACGCGAACCGCTCCTGCGCTTCTTCGAAAAGGTCACCGGCCTTCGAATGAACCACAACTACATCCGTCCAGGAGGCGTTGCGGCCGACCTTCCCGACGGATGGCAGCAAGATCTCCTCGACTACCTCGACCTCATCACCCCTCGCCTCGAGGAGTACCACGTCCTCATGAACGGCCAGCCGATCTGGCGTGACCGCCTCCAAGGCGTTGGCGTCATGAACGAGGCCGAATGTCTGGCGCTCGGTACCACCGGTCCGCTCCTGCGTTCGACCGGAAGTAGCTGGGATCTTCGCCGGGATATGCCATACCTGGCCTATGACCAGGTCGAATTCGACATTCCCGTGGGTAACTATGGCGACTGCTTTGACCGGTACGCGATTCGTCTCGCCGAGATCGAAGAGTCGATGCGGATTGTTCGCCAGTGCATCGAGAAGATGCCTGCGGGCGACTACCGAGCCCAGGACAAGAAGGTCACGCCTCCACCTCGGGCACGCATCGACGAGTCGATGGAAGCACTGATTCACCACTTCAAGATCTTCACCGAGGGTTACAAAGTACCCGTTGGTGAAACGTACGCTGCCGTCGAGAGCCCTCGTGGTGAACTCGGCGTCTACATCGTGTCGGATGGCTCGTCGACCCCGTATCGGATGCACGTTCGAGCGCCGAGCTTTGTGAACCTTCAGACACTTCCGCACTTGATGGAGAACGGTCTGCTCGCAGACGGCGTCGCAATCATCTCCAGCGTCGACCCGATCATGGGAGAAGTCGACAGATGACGCCGTTCGCTTCGCTCACTAACCGAGTTTCCGTATTGGCCCAGCCCTGGGGGGCTTCCCCAAACTCGAGTTTCGCCTGCGGCGAGACATCGCGTGCCCGAAGGATCGTTTCATGAGCAGATTGAATGATGCCAATGTTTTGTTGGCCAAGGACATGATTCGGCGCTACCCGCGTCCGAAATCTGCCCTCATTCCGTTATTGCATCTCGCCCAAGAACAAGATGGCTGGGTTTCCGATGAAGCCATGGCGCATCTTGGAGAGCTCGTTGGAGTGACCGCCGCAGAAGTCCGCGGCACCTGCACCTTCTACGAGATGTTCAAACTGCATCCCGTTGGCAAGTACATGGTCAATATCTGCACGAATCTGTCATGTCAGCTGCTCGGTGGTGAAGAGCTCCTCCATCACGCAGAAGAAACCCTCGGCATTCGTGCAGGCGGTACGACGAGCGACGGCATGTTCACGATCGAAGATGTCGAGTGCATCGCTGCATGTACCGAAGCTCCGTGTATTCAGGTGAACTACCGGTTTGGTCTTCGCCTGACCCACGACGACTTCGACGACATCATCGCTGCATTGCGTGCGGGCAACACCCCAGACAAGTTGATTACGGCAAACCCCGGCGAAGTTATCCCGTCTCACGGCACGCTCGGCCTCTCGCGCCAAGTCATGACCGAGGAACAAACGGCGCATATCGTCGCGCCCGAACAGGTCACCGAGGCGCCGGTGTGGCTCACAACGTCAGGTAAGGACAACTAATGGCAACTGGAGATTACGTCCCCCACGCGCCGGGTTATGTCGACTCGCCAGGCGAGAAGATCGTGACGTCTCGATTTACATTCGAAGACAGCTACACGATGGAACGCTACGAGGCGACCGGTGGTTACACGGGTCTTCGCGCAGCGCTCGAACAGTCTCCTGACGAGGTGCACGGCACGACACGCGACGCAACACTGCTCGGTCGTGGTGGCGCAGGTTTCCCCGCAGGAATCAAGTGGGGCTTCTGTCCCGACGACGTGTGGCCTCGCTACCTCGTTGTCAACGGTGACGAGTCCGAACCCGGAACGTATAAAGACCGCCTCTTGATGGAACGCGATCCTCATCAGTTGATCGAGGGCTGCCTTATTGCGTGTTACGCCATTGGTCTCACGCAGTGCTTCCTCTATGTCCGCGGCGAGATGGCCGTGGCCCAACAACGCATCGCCGACGCCTTGAATGAGGCGTATGCGAAGGGCTATGTCGGCCAGAACATTCTCGGAACCGACTTCTCGGTCGACATCGTGCTGCACTGGGGTGCTGGCGCCTACATCGTCGGCGAAGAGACCGCCCTCATCGAAAGCCTCGAGGGCAATCGTGGAATGCCTCGGCTCAAGCCACCATTCTTCCCTGCAGCGGTTGGCCTGTACGGCCAGCCAACGATCGTCAACAACGTCGAGACGCTCGCCAACCTCCCGTGGTTGATGAATCACGGCGCCGATGAATACAAAAAGTACGGCAGCGAAACCTCTCCCGGGACACGCATGTTTGCCGTGTCTGGCCAGGTCAAGCGACCAGGCGTGTACGAAGTCGAACAAGGTGTGACCACCTACGAAGATCTTCTCTACGGAGACGACTACTGCCAAGGCATGCTGCCAGGGCGCGAGCTCAAGGCCTTTGTTCCCGGCGGTGGCTCAGCCCCATGGCTCTTCCCCGAGCAAGTCTCGCTTCCACTCGAAGCCCGTCCTGTCGGTGCGGCCGGAACGATGCTCGGCTCCGGCGCCGTCATGGTTATGGATGACACCACCGACGCGGTCAAAGCCGCACTTCGTCTCGTGCGCTTCTACGCACGGGAATCGTGCGGCAAGTGCGCGCCATGTCGCGAAGGCACGAGCTGGGAGGAGAAGATCCTCCAGCGCATCCTCGACGGCCACGGTCGACCCGGCGATATCGAGCTCCTGCTCGACATTGGTGACAACATTTCTCCCGGACCATACCCGGTTGCATCCCATGAGTCCGAAGGGCTCGAAGCGGTCCCTTTCCCTCCTCGCCAAACCACGATTTGTCCACTCGGTCCGTCGTCGGTTGCGCCGATCACCTCCGCGCTGCGACGGTTCCGCCACGAGTTCGACGAGAAGATCGCGGCTGCGAATGAGACGTCTGTAGAGGTAACAGCGTGACGACTACCGAGCCTGAAGCAGAAGCAGAAGTTATCCCCGGTGTTGCCGTCACCCTGAACGGCCAAGAAATCCAAGCGAACAAAGGTGAGCTGCTGATCGATGCAGCAGAGCGTCACGGTGTGTACATCCCACGCTTCTGTTATCACCCACGGATGAAGCCGGTCGGCATGTGCCGTATGTGCCTCGTCGAGGTCGATACCGGTCGTGGCCCTGGGCTTCAACCGTCGTGCATGCTCAACGTGTCCGACGGCATGGTCGTCGAAACCGAGAGTGATGTCACAAAGAAGGCTCAGGACGGAATTCTCGAGTTCCTTCTGATCAACCACCCGCTCGATTGTCCTGTCTGTGACAAAGGCGGCGAGTGCCCGCTCCAGGACCAGACCATGGCGTATGGGCCCGGCGAGAGTCGCTTCGTCGAAGAGAAGCGGCACTTCCAAAAGCCGATCCCGATCAGCGACATTGTCTACCTCGATCGCGAGCGTTGCATCTTATGCGACCGGTGCACGCGATTTGCAAAGGAAGTTGCCGGCGATCCGCTCATCCACTTCCAAGCTCGTGGCAACCAGACCGAGGTCAACACGTTCCCCGACGAACCGTTCTCCTCGTACTTCTCGGGCAACACGGTTCAGATTTGCCCGGTCGGTGCGCTGACCGCACAGCCGTACCGCTTCAAGGCGCGGCCATGGGACCTCACCGAAACGCCATCGACGGCAACGACCGACTCTGTCGGTGCACGAATCACCGTGCAAGGTTCTCGAAACCAGGTACTCCGCTACCTCGGCGTAGACAGCGACGCAGTGAACTGGGGATGGCTCAGCGACAAGGAGCGCTTCAGCTTCGAAGCGTGGAACTCCGAAGCTCGCCTCACTGGACCGCTCATTCGCGGCGATGAGCTCGGAACCCCGTCCGATGACGGCGACCAACTGGTCGCAGCATCGTGGCCACTGGCATTGAGTACAGCCGCAGCGGCCCTCAAAGACATCGATCCATCTCGCGTTGCCTTCTTCGGCGGCGCTCGGATGTCGAACGAAAGCCAGTACGCATGGGCCAAGTTCGCAAAATCGATCATCGGCACGGACAACGTCGACGTGCAATTGGGCGACGGGATCGACCCATCGCTGGTCCTTGGATTGCCACGGGCCACCATTGCCGATGCATGCGCAGCGGGTGGGACAGTCCTCGTCATCGGCGTCGATCCAAAAGAAACGCACGGCTCGCTCTTCCTGCGCCTGCGTCACGCGGCGACCGAAGACGGCGCCACGATTATTGAAGTTTCCCCACAGGCCACAGGCCTCACCCAGTACGCAGCACATTCGCTTCGCGCTATTCCAGGCACCGCGCACAACGTTGTTGAATCGTTGCTCTCCGGTACCGGCGACGACGCTGTGTCAGATGCCTCGGCGGCGCTCGGCACCGGCCCCGTTACCGTGCTCTACGGTCCTGGATCGCTCGCCGAAGACACCTCGACGATCGAGCAGGCGCTCGCCATGATTGCCGAAGCTCGTCCCGAAGCCACCTTCCTGCCATGCCTGCACCGAGGCAATGTTTTCGGCGCGCTCGACATGGGACTTGCACCGGGACTCCTTCCCGGCCGAGTAGCCCTTGGTTCGACACCGCTCAGCTGGGGACGCGCCCCGGTCGATGCTGGCCTCGACACCGAAGGAATGCTTCGACGGGCCGCAAACGGAGACATTGATGTCGCGGTGTTGCTCGGATGCGACCCGCTCACCGATTTCCCCGACGGTTCGCTCGCCGAACAGGCATTCAACAAGGTCGAGCATCTGATCTCGGTGGACTCGCTCCTGAACTTCACTTCGACGGGCGCCGATGTGGTGTTCCCCGCCGCAGCGAGCGCGACCGAAGTCGATGGCACCTTCACCAACCTCGAAGGTCGCGTGACTCCAGTGAAACGCAAGGTCACGCCTCCAGGAACGTCCCGACCGGACTGGATGGTCGCCGCCGAACTCGCAGCAGCACTTGGCGAAGACCTTGGCTTCATCGACATCGATGAGCTTTGGGCAGAGCTTTCCGAGGCGTCTCCAATCCATGTCGGACTCGACATGGCAGCCGTAGCTGAAGCCGGCACCGAAGGCCTCGTGCTCGAGGGATCGTCGATCACCGCTCCGAACGCAGCGTCAATTTCGGTTCCCGAGCGCACGTTCGAGGATGGCTTGCTGCTGATCGCGAACCGCAAGATGTACGACCAGGGAACAATGCTGACGTTCTGTCCGTCGCTCAACGGTCTGGCACAAGGCGCTGTTGCGACATTGCACCCAGATACGCTCGCCGATCTGTCGATCGATTCGGGCGCTGACGTCACGGTGAGTAACGATTCGGGGTCCATAACATTGCCTGTAGTGAGCGATCACAACGTCGCTCCTGGATGTGTTGCAATCGACTTCAATCAACCCAATGCTTCAGTAGCGGAACTCTTCGATGCATCGCGTATCGTCACGACCGTGCGAGTGGAGAAGACCTCATGATGCTGGCCCAGCAGCAGTATCTCGAAGACTTTGAGTGGTGGAATCCCACCTGGCGATTCTGGGAATTCGACCTGCTCTTTATCATCCTGCAAGTCATCATCATCTTCGTCTTCTTGTTGGTGTCGGTCATGTTGATGGTCTGGTTTGAGCGCAAGGTCGTCTCGGACATGCAGAACCGCATCGGCCCGAACGTCGCTGGCCCGTGGGGAATCATGCAGACCCTCGCCGACGGCATCAAGTTGTTCTTCAAGGAAGACCTCACCCCTGACGGTGCCGACAGGACCGTCTTCAAACTGTCGCCCTATCTCTCGCTTATCCCAGCGTTCTTGATGTTCACCGTGGTTCCCATCGGCGGCGACTTCTGGCATACGAGCGGCTC
This sequence comes from uncultured Acidimicrobiales bacterium, assembly GCA_964451305.1. GTDB lineage: Bacteria > Actinomycetota > Acidimicrobiia > Acidimicrobiales > SHLQ01 > SHLQ01. The sequence goes on from CAYVHV010000002.1 coordinate 128,000, forward strand.
GGTGAACCTTGGAGAGAATGTCTTCCTCCTCCAGCTCGTCGACCCACAGATGGGCATCTTGTTGTTCCTTGCGATGTCGGGTCTTGGCATCTACGGCGTCATGCTCGCCGGTTGGTCATCGGGCTCGAAGTATCCGCTCTTTGGCTCGGTTCGAGCGTCGGCACAGATGGTCTCCTACGAAGCTGCACTCGGATTGTCGCTCGCTGCGGTCTTCCTTTCCAGCGGGTCGCTTCGCACGAGCGAAATTGTCCAGCAGCAAGCCGATGGTCCGTTCGGTATCGGCGGCTGGAACGTCTTTGGACTCGGCTTCTTCCCATTCATCATCTTCCTTATCGCCGGCACTGCTGAGCTAAACCGCCCGCCGTTCGATCTGGTCGAGGCGGAGCAGGAACTCGTCGGTGGTTTCCACACCGAATACAGCTCGCTGCGATTCTCCCTGTTCTTCCTCGCTGAGTTCATGAACGTGGTCACCATGGCGGGCATCATCGTGACGCTCTTCTTCGGCGGACCTCACGGATGGGTACCGACCGAGACGTTCGGATGGGCGTGGGGCATGCTCTGGTTCTTCCTCAAGACCGTCGTCTTCTTGTTCATCTTCGTCTGGTTCCGGGCCACGCTTCCACGCCTGCGCTACGACCAATTGATGGATCTCGGCTGGAAGGTGCTGATTCCGTTCGCACTCGGCTGGTTCCTGTTCTTGGCGTCGATTCGAGTTGCTCGCGTCGAAGGGTGGAACCTTCCGCTCACGATCGTGATCGCTCTCGCCGTGTTCATGTCAGGAGCAATGCTGTTGATGGCCGCAATTCGGACCGCTCGCAAGAGTCGCCTTGAGTCCGAGATTCTGGAGTATGGCTGATGGGATACCTCGAAGGATTTGCCGTCACGTTTAAGAAGCTCGGCGAAGAACGTGTCACCGGCGAGTACAAAGCTGGTGGCGAAGGCGAAAAGCGCGACAAGCCAGAACGCTTCCATGGTCGTCACGTACTCAACCGGTACGAGGACGGGATGGAAAAGTGCATTGGTTGCGAGTTGTGCGCCGGTGTGTGTCCGGCCCGCTGCATCTACGTGCGCGGCGCCGACAATGAGCCTGCAAACCCGGTGTCGCCGGGCGAGCGCTACGGCTACGTCTATGAGATCAACTACTTGCGTTGCATCCACTGCGACCTGTGCGTCGAAGCATGTCCAACGCAGGCAATCACCGAATCGAAGCTCTTCGAGTTCTCGTTCACAAACCGCCAAGACGCCATCTACACCAAAGACGAACTCGTCGTTGGTGACGATGGCATGCCGAAGCGCCTCCCGTGGGAAGACTGGCGCGAAGGCGATGACGCGCTCACCTCTGGATGGATGCGCGCCACCTCACCGGGTGGCTCGGTCGCCTACGAGAACACGGTGTCATGGTCGGGCGAACTCGGCTACGGCGTCCGTCCAGCCGAACAAGGCCAGGTCACCGAAATGACCGAAGCGAATGCTGATATGGCCGACACCGACGATCACGGCCACGGCGATGACCATGGAGACGGGCACTGATGGGACTCCAACTCTTTTCGTTCCTCGTTGCTGGGGTCGTGGTGATTACGGGCGCGCTCGGCGTTGTTATTGCCAAGCACCCGGTTCACTCCGCTCTCTTCTTGATCCAGACGCTCTTCGGTGTGGCGGTTGAGTTCCTGGTCGTCGAGGCCCACTTTCTGGCCGCGATCCAAGTCATTGTGTACGCAGGTGCAATCGTTATCTTGTTCCTGTTTGTGATCATGCTCCTCGGGGTCGACAACGCCGAAGATCTGACGGTCGAGCCGATCATTGGGCAGAGACCGCTGGCCTTTGTTAGCGGTGCGGCGATCCTTGGATTGTTACTTGCCGTTATTAACTCCGCTGGCATCACTGGGATTCCAGGCAACGTCGATGCCCCTGGACCGACAGGCGAAGTACTTCCAAATGTGAATCAGCTGGCTGAATCGATCTTTACCGAACAGGTCTTTGCGTTCGAAGTGACGGGCATTTTGCTCACGGTCGCCGTCGTCGGCGCAGTCGTGATGGCGCGTCGGATTCCTGGTGCGCTCCAACCACTTCCCGACATCCCAACAAAGGACCCGTTCGGCTTTGGGTTGAAGGGCGAAAGCCCCGACGCAGATGACAGCGGGACCGCCGTGGCCGCTGGCGAAGAACATGGGGAGGAGAGCTGATGCTCACACCCGCGTATTACCTCGTGCTGTCCGCCCTCGTGTTCTCGATTGGGGCTGTCGGTGTTCTCATCCGCCGGAACCCGCTCGTCATGTTCATGTGCGTCGAGCTCATGTTGAACGCCGTGAACCTCACCTTTATCGGCCTCGCGTGGGGCCTCAATGACATTGGTGGTCAGGTATCGGTCTTCTTCGTGATGGTCGTCGCCGCTGCTGAGGTTGTTGTCGGTCTTGCAATTGTCGTTGCGATTATGAGACGTCGAGAAGGCGCCACCGCCGACGATCTTTCGGTGTTGAGAGGCTAAACCATGGTCGATTTCGTATACCTCATACCGCTCTTTCCCCTGCTCGGGGTAATAACCCTGATGCTCGTCGGCCGTCGCCTTGGCGAACCGGTCGCCGGCTACCTCGCAACCGCAGCATGTGGCCTCGCGTTCGTTTCGACCGTGGTCACCTTCTTTGGTGTCCGTGCCCTCGAGGAAGAAGAACGGCAAGTTACCAAGACGCTCTTTGAGTGGGTACCCGTCGGCGACTTCAACGCCAACGTTGGCTTCCTCGTCGATCCGCTCTCGGTTGCAATGCTGCTGTTCATCACCGGTATCGGCACGCTCATCCACCTGTACTCGGTGGGCTACATGCACGGTGACGAGAACTTCTCGAAGTTCTTCCTCTACCTCAACATGTTCATCTTCGCGATGTCGATCCTCGTTCTCGGCGACAACCTGTTGCTCACCTTCCTCGGTTGGGAAGGTGTGGGCGCATGCTCGTACTTCCTCGTGAGCTTCTGGTTCACCGAAGAGAAGAACGCAATGGCTGGCAAGAAGGCATTCATCACCAATCGTGTGGGTGACTGGGGCTTCATGGTCGCCACGTTCCTTGCATTCGCGGCTATTGGATCGATCGACTACCTGACGATCAACGGCACCGCAGCCCAGCTGAGCACCCCGGTGCTCGCCGCCATGGTGTTGTTGCTGTTCGTTGGTGTCATGGGCAAGTCCGCTCAGTTCCCGCTGTATCTCTGGCTGCCCGATGCAATGGCAGGCCCAACGCCGGTCTCGGCTCTCATCCACGCAGCCACCATGGTGACCTCCGGTGTCTATCTTCTGACCCGACTGAACGGCCTCATCTACGAAGCGATTCTGCAAGCAGCGTGGGTAACGAACATCATCGCGTGGGTCGGTGTGGGCACGGCCTTCTTTGCGGCCACCATCGCGATTGCGCAGACCGACATCAAGAAGGTGCTCGCGTACTCGACGGTGTCGCAGCTCGGCTACATGGTGCTCGCTGTTGGTTCAGGAGTCTTCGTCGCGGCGATCTTCCACATGATTACCCACGCGTTCTTCAAGGCGCTCCTGTTCCTTGGGTCCGGCTCGGTTATCCACGGCATGGACGACGATCAAGACATGCGCCGCTACGGCGGTCTCCGCAAGCTCATGCCGATCACGTCTGCCACCTTCATCGTTGGTTGGCTCGCGATTGCAGGCGTTCCACCGTTCTCCGGGTTCTGGTCGAAAGACGAGATCTTGCTCAGCGCCTGGGAACTGCCGGGTATCAACGGCAAGCTCCTCTGGTTCTTCGCGTTGATCACCGCGCTCATGACCGGCTTCTACATGAGTCGACAGGTCTTTATGACCTTCTACGGCGACTATCGCTTTGCCGATCCTGATGCGGGCGAAGTCGATGAGGCATGGATGGCGTACCTCGCTGACGCGGAGATGACACAGACCGACATGGTCGCAGCATCCGAGGATGCAACCCAGGCGCACAAGAGTGCTGTTGTCGCCCTCGAGAAGGCACGCGATGAATTTGCCGATGCGAAGATCGGCCTCGCCCAGGCCACCAATGAAGACGACTCGACGGCTGCGCAAAAGCTCGTCGATGCGAAGGACAAGGCAATCGAGAAGGCGCAAGCTCTCGTCGACAAGACCGACAGCGCACGGCTTGAGGCTGTCAGCGCAGCAGAGGCGGCGAGCCAAGCGAACGACGACGCAAGGTCCGAAGCCTCGCGCCGTGTCGATCCGGCACCGGGCGAGCAGCTGACGGCGGGTGCGGCGAGTGAGTTCCTCCCCGTCGCTGTCGCAAAGCGCGCGGAACATCACCCACACGAGTCCGGTTGGCAGATGACCACACCGCTCATCATCCTCGCGTTCCTCAGCATCTTCGGCGGCATCATCCAGTTGCCGTTCACATCCGAGGTGCACTTCCTCGAGAACTGGCTCGAGCCCTCACTCACCTTTGAACACAAGTTCGCGTCATCGGCGGCGACCAAGGTGGCCTTGGCGGTCGTCGCAATCATCGCCGGCGGAATCGGCATGATGGCAGCGGTCCGCATCTACTTCCAGAAGCAAGGTGACCCAGCCAAGATCGAAAAGCAGATCATGTTCGATGGATGGGGCTACGACCGGGCCGTCTCGGCATTCATGGGTGGCCCCGGCGCAAAGATGTTCGAAGGCATTGCATGGCTCGACGCCAACATTGTTGATGGCATGGTCAACGGTACGGGAGCGTTCGTACGTGGTAGCGGTTCGGCTGTCCGACGTCTTCAGTCCGGTCTCGTTCGTTCATATGCCCTCGGTATCACAATCGGATCGGTTGCCCTTCTCGCATGGTTCTTAGTCAGGGTCGCCGCATGACCAATTTCCTCCTCGCTCAAAGTGGCTCTGCGGAGCTCTCTTTCCCTGTGCTTACATCGTTGATCGTCGTGCCGTTTGTCGGTGCGCTCATCGTGCTGGCAGTCCCGAAGACCCGCGTTGAGGCGCATCGCCTTATCGCTCTCGCAGCATCGGTAATCACCGGTGCACTGAGCGTGTGGGTTCTGTTGGCGTTCGATAGTTCCGATGGTGGCTTTCAGTTCCGCAACGACGATCCGAACGTCTGGATCGAAAGCCTGGGCATTCGATGGGATCTCGCCGTTGACGGCATCAGCCTGTTCCTCGTCGTATTGACCGGCTTCTTGTTTCCGCTCGCGATCATCGGTGTGAAACCCGAACACAGCCCGAAGAACTACTACGCATGGATCATCGCCCTCGAAGCTGGTGTGATGGGCGTGTTCATGTCGCTCGACCTGTTCTTCTTCTTCGTGTTCTTCGAGATCGTCCTCGTCCCGATGTATTTCCTCATCGGCAGCTGGGGTCACGGCAACCGCATCTACGCAGCGACGAAGTTCTTTCTCTTCACGATGTTCGGTTCAGCGCTCATGTTGATCGGCATTCTCGCAATCGTGTTCTTCCACGAGAACGCCACGGGCATCGTCACCTTCGACGTTGTTGCCTTGGCCGAAGGCCAGAACTGGGGAGTCGACGTCGGTCGATGGATCTTCCTTTCGTTCGTCCTCGCGTTCTCGGTGAAAGTCCCGGTGTTCCCGGTCCATACATGGCTTCCCGACGCGCACACCGAAGCACCCACGGCCGGTTCGGTGATTCTCGCCGGCGTCATGTTGAAGCTCGGAACCTACGGCTTCTTCCGCTTCGGGTTGTATCTGTTCCCCGAGGCAGCCACATGGTTTGCGCCGGTGCTGATGATCTTGGGAACGATCGGCATCCTCTACGGCGCAGCTGCAGCCACGGTCCAAAAGGATCTCAAACGTCTGGTCGCATACTCATCGGTTGCGCACCTTGGCTTCATCGTCCTCGGGACGTTCGCCATCACTACCGAGGCTCTGACCGGTTCGATCACCCAAATGATCAACCACGGCCTTTCAACGGGTGCGCTCTTCTTCCTCGTCGGTTGGATGTATGAGCGACGCAATACTCGCCAGATCTCTGAACTGGGCGGGATCCAGAAGTCGGCTCCGGTCTTTGCGGGCATGTTCACACTTGTCATGCTGAGCTCGATCGGCCTTCCGGGCCTGAACGGTTTCGTGGGCGAGTTCTTGATCTTGCTCGGTGCGTTCGTCGCCAACCCATGGATTGCCTCGGTCGCCGCAACCGGCGTGATCTTTGCGGCCGTCTACCTGCTGTGGGCGTATCAGCGCGTGTTCCACGGCAAGGCGGAAGGCGAAAACGCGACCATGGAAGATCTGCGGACGAACGAGCTGCTCGTTCTCGCTCCGATGGTCGTATTGATCATCTTCCTCGGCGTCTACCCGAAACCAATGCTCGAACGCATCGAGCCATCGATCGAAGTGCTCGTTGCCCACATCGACGAGAACGTCGAAGGCTGGTCCGAGCCAACCGCTGACGTTCTTGTCGCTGAAGACTCTCATGAGGATGATGAAGGCGAAGAGGGCGAAGAAGAGGAGGGCGAAGAATGATGTTTGCACAAACCATCCCAGCCCCAAGTGTCGAAGTCTCGATCCTCCTGCCGCTGTTGTTCATGGCTGTGGGCGGCCTGTTGATTCTCACGATGACGTCCATCAAGAAGGACATCCCGTACTGGTTCATCACCGCATGGGCCGTCGCCGCGTCTGGTGGAGCAATCATCTCCTCGATCGTTCTGTGGAATCAGTTCGGTGACGAAGGCGCAAGCTCCACGCTCGCTGGTGCCGTTGGTTTCGACGGTTTCTCGATCTTCCTCACCGTCGTTATCGCTTCGGCTGTTGCGATGGCATCTCTGCTCGCTCATCCATATCTCGAGCGCGAGGAACTCGAAGGCGTTGAACTCCATGTGCTGCTCTTGCTTGCCGGCACCGGTGGCATCGTGATGGCGTTCTCCAACGATCTCATCGTGTTCTTCCTCGGTCTCGAGACGCTCTCGATGGCGGTCTACGTACTCGCTGCGATGCACCGTCGCCGGATCCAGAGCCAGGAAGCGGGCATGAAGTACTTCGTACTCGGTGCCTTCTCGTCGACATTCTTGCTCTACGGGATCGCGCTCATCTACGGAGCGACTGGAACCACCAACCTCATCGAGATCCAGACGTTCCTCGAGGGGAACCTCCTCATCGAAGATGGCCTGCTTCTCGGCGGTATTGCGCTGTTGATCGTTGGGCTTGCGTTCAAGGTCGGTGCTGCACCGTTCCACTCCTGGACACCCGATGTGTACGACGGTGCACCAACTCCGGTCGTGGCGTTCATGGCATCTGGTGTTAAGGCCGCCGGTTTTGCTGCCCTCCTCCGCATCTTGTCCACCACATTCTCCTCCGTTGTTGACGACTGGGTTCCCGCAATCGAAGTTATTGCTGCACTCACGCTGATCATTGGTTCGTTGAGCGCGATCGTCCAGACAGACGTCAAGCGCATGCTTGCGTACTCCTCGATCAGTCATGCCGGCTTCATCATGCTCGGTGTCCTCGCCGCATCGGATCGAGGAACATCCGCAGCGCTCTTCTACCTGTTTACCTACGCATTCCTCGTCAGCGGAACGATGGCGGCACTCACCATCCTCAGTGGAAAGGGCGACAACGACTTCTCGTTCGCCTCGATGCGGGGCCTCGGTCGTCGCAAGCCAATGCTCGCATTTGCGATGATGATCTTCCTGTTCGCCCAGGCGGGCGTCCCATTTACGAGCGGCTTTGTCGCAAAGTTTGGTGTGATTGCAGCTGCGGTCGACTCGGAGAACTACTGGGTTGCCATCGTGGCGGTCTTCGCCGCAGTCGTCGGAGCGTTCTTGTATCTCCGGGTCCTCGTCTCGATGTTCCTTGAAGATCCTGAAGACGATGCCCGAGAGGTCGAGATTCCTCGTTCGGTTGGCGTCGTGCTCGCATCTGCGCTCGTGGTCACCGTGCTCTTTGGAATCTTCCCTGGCTTGCTCGATGGGTTCGCAACCGACGCGCTGGTTGAACTAACCACTGGCCAATAGCAGATGAGCCTCTCACGTGATGAGGCTCGAGACGTTGGGGCAATAGCGATTGGACTGACGATCGCGCTTCGCTGGATCGCAGGCGTATTCCAGGCGCTCGATGAGGTCATCGGTGGTCAATGGACGTTCCGTTCGGTCCTCGGGCGGTTCCTCGCCCCGGTCGGAGCGACCATGGGTATGTTGACGCTCGCCCTCGCGCTGCTCATCGTGCTGTCACCCAATGGCAGCATTGATAAGCGAACGTTCAAGTTCGCCGAAGTACTCGCCGCAGCGTGTATGGGTTTTGGCATCATCTCGGTGCTCAACAGCCTGGTATTTGGCTTCGGTAGCGTTATCGGTCGAATTTGGTTCGCGTCGCTCAACGGATTCGCCGCCGTCGTCCTCGGTGCAGCAGCCTGGTGGATCCTGAATTCGTTCGATCCGAACCGCTAAAACGGGAAAGACCCGGCTCGTGGCCGGGTCTTTCGTTCGACTATTCGCTGGCTTCAGGGCAGTATTCCGCTGCCTCTAGGGCAGTTTCACGAAATTATGCTTCGAGGAAGATGCACTCGCCTGGGCACTCTTCTGCAGACTCGATGACACTCTCGATGAGGTTGTCTGGCACGCGAGCCATACCTTCTGAGCCAGCAGGGTTGTTGGTGCCGTCGAAGAGCTTCTCTTCGCCGTAGTTGTCAGCGGTTTCCTTCACATAGAAGAGACCATCATCTTGGCCAAAGAATACGGCGGGTGCGATTTCTTCGCAGAGCCCGTCGCCGGTGCACAAGTCTTGGTCGATCCATACCTTCATAATCTCGATCTCCTCCGAGAGAGCGGTGTTCTCTTCTCATCATAGTAGTCGGTACCACAAACGGTGGATTGAGCCGTAGCTGGTTGTCTGTGACTAATTCGGCAGGGATGTCCTTGTCGTAATCAGCCAAAAGTGGGCGTATTCCCGATAGCGTCGTGACGTCCGTAACGTTGCCGTTCCAGACTTTGGCGACACCCATAATCGACAGTTAGCCTGAGCAGCCGTGTCCGAGTTTCTTCAAAGTTATTTTGTCGTCGCCATCTTCGGTGGCCTTGGCGTTCTTCTCGTAGGAACGTTCTTGGGTATCGGATCGATCTTTCGACCCTCGAAGCCGAACGAACAGAAGCAGACGGTCTACGAGTCCGGTGTTGAACCGACTGGTGACATGTGGTCCCAGGCCAACATCCGCTACTACGTCTTTGCGCTGCTGTTCGTGCTGTTCGACGTTGAAGCAATCTTCATCTTTCCGTGGGCGACACGCCTCGAAGCCTTTGGATTATTCGGCCTCGTCGAGATGGCCATCTTTGTGTTCATCCTCCTGCTCGGGCTGATGTACGCATGGCGAAAGGGGATGCTCAAATGGGTCTAGTCGAATCTGGCAAGCTTCCAAAGCCGTTGACCGGCCTGCTCAACATGAGCCGCAAGTACTCGCTCTGGGTATACCAGTGGGGTCTTGCATGCTGTGCCCTCGAAATGGGTGCTGCCTTTGCGTCTCCCCGCTACGACGTGATGCGCCTCGGAGTTATTCCGTTCCCCGCCAGTCCTCGTCAGGCCGACCTCGTCGTCGTGTCGGGCACGGTCACCGACAAGATGGCTCCCGCAATTCGCCGTCTCTACGAACAGATGCCGGATCCGAAATACGTGATCTCCATGGGTTCGTGCGCGAACTGTGGCGGCCCGTACTGGGACTCCTACTCGGTGACAAAGGGCGTCGATCAAATCGTCCCCGTCGACGTCTACGTTCCGGGATGCCCACCTCGGCCTGAAGCACTGCTCGAAGGCATCGTGATGCTCCAAGAGCGGATTCTTAACGAAGACATGACCGAACGTTGGACCCAAGAGCCAATCGTGGTGGGTGCCTGATGTCCGACGTCGAAACGGTCGAAGAAGAGGCCGTCGAAGTCGATGAAGCCCGCGAGGCAATGCTCTCTGAGCTCACCGACGAACTCGGCGGTGACATCATTGAGAGCTTCGTAAAACCAGGCGATGACGTGTGGATTCGCGTCTCCGCCGACGCATGGGTAACCACCGCCGAAGTTCTCAAGAACCAACTCGAGTTTGGGTTCTTCAATTTCTTGTCCGTCATCGATTGGCTGCCATCTCCATTCGGGCGCGACATGGACGCACAGGTCGACATTGCCATGGCCGCCGAGCAAGGCGAGGAGCCCGACGCTCCAAATACCACGATCGAAACCGGATACGCCGGTGGTGACACCCGCTTCCAAGCCTTTGCTCGCGTTAACAACATCTCGTCGGAACGCGCCGTGACGATCAAGGCCGACATTCCCGAGGACACCCTCGAGATCCCGACGTGGATCCCGGTGTACCCAGGTGCGAACTGGCACGAGCGCGAAGCAATGGAGATGTACGGCATTACCGTGACCGGCCATCCAAACCCTCGCAAGCTGTATCTACCCGGATCCTTCGAGGGCCACCCAATGCGCAAAGACTTCGCGCTGTTGTCGCGTCGAATCAAGCCGTGGCCAGGCATTGTTGACGTCGAGCCAATGCCCGGCGATGACGATGACGCAGAGGAGCAGTCATGACCAGAAACGCTGTGACCTTCCAAGCCGTACACATCATGCCCGCCGGCCCAGCCGTACCGAGCGCTGTGGAAAAGAGCGCGTCGTGACCGCGATCAGCGATGGAGAGAAGCTCCGTCACATCCACGAACAAGCCACCGATGCTCGCATGAACATCGAGATCGAGACCGAGGGCATGACCCTCAACATCGGTCCACAGCACCCGGCAACCCACGGAACGCTTCGCATCATTGCCAAGCTCGACGGTGAACAGGTCGTCGCAGCCGAGCCGGTCATGGGATACATGCACCGCGGCTACGAAAAGCTCGCCGAGGTCCGCACCTACCCACAGGTCACGACGCTCGTGAACCGCATCGACTGGGTCGGTAGTTTCGCAAACGAAACACCCTTCATTCTCGCTGCCGAGAAACTGATGGAGATCGAGGCGCCGCCACGTGCGCAGTACATTCGGACGATCCTCCATGAGATGAGCCGCATCGCAAACGTCATGCTCGGCATTGGCGACATGGGCGTTCAGGTCGGCGCGGTGACCCCGGTCTTCCTTGCCTTCCGTGACCGCGAGTACGTCCTCAACCAAATCGAAGCTGCAACCGGCGGACGGTTCCACCCGAACTTCGATCGAATTGGTGGATTGAAGGACGACCTGCCCAGCGGCTGGATCCAGAACACGAAGAACGCGATGGAAAAGGTCGAGGATTTCTGCGACCAGATCGAAACGCTGATGTACGGCAACGAGATCTTCCAAGCCCGTACCCGCGGCATCGGCATCATTCCCAAAGACATCGGCCTCTCCTATGGCCTGTCGGGCGTGAACATTCGTGCATCGGGCGTCGACTGGGACGTTCGCCGAGACGCAATGCCGCAGGGCCTCGTCTACGACCAGGTCGACTGGAAGGTATGGACACACCCGGACGGCGATTGCTACAGCCGCATGTGGGTTCGCCTCCAAGAAGTTCGTGAAGGCGCACAAATCGTTCGCGCGCTACTCGGGAAGATCCCTGCTGGCCCCGTTATGGCCAAGGTGCCCCGCATCATCAAGGTTCCGGCGGGCGAAGCGTTCGTCGAAACCGAGAACCCACTCGGCGTCATGGGCTACTACATCGTCAGCAAGGGCGAGCTGAACCCATTCCGCGTCAAGATTCGCTCGGCGTCATTCAGTAACATCTCGATCACCCCGTGGCTGTTGAAGGGTGTCTACGTGCCCGACATCATCGCCATCTTAGGATCGCTCTACTTCATTCTGGGAGACATCGACCGGTGATTGGGCTTGCATTCTGGATCGAGACGACCTTCCGCTCTGCGGGCGGCCTCGCAGCCGTGTTGCTGCCCGCTGGTCCACTCGTCTACCTGTACCTGTTCAAGATGATGAGCTTCATGCAGAGCCGCCTTGGGCCAATGGAAGCCGGCCCTGCCGGGTCGATGCAGCTTCTGGCCGAGGTCGGCAAGTTCCTGCAGAAGGAAGACCTCTTTCCGGGCCGTGCAGATCGCTTGGTCTTTGCTGCAGCGCCGTTCGTTGTCCTCGTCAGTTCGTTCCTGCTCGTCGTTGTCGTACCGTTTGGTCCAGATGCGTGGTTCGTCAACCTCGATACCGGCATCTTCTTTGCACTGGCGGTCTCATCGATCTCGGTCATCGGCATCCTCATGGCCGGGTGGGCTTCGGCGTCGAAGTACTCGATGCTCGGCGGCTTGCGAGCTGCGGGTCAGCTCATTGCATATGAGCTTCCCCTCGTGCTCGCCGTCATGGGTGTAGTTATTCAGGCCGGAACGCTCAACATGCAAGACATCGTGCTTGCACAGGCCGAAGGCGAGATCTTTGGGTTCGGCGGCATTGGTCACCCGTTCATCCTCACGCAGTTCCTCGGCTTCGGAATCTTCATGATCGCAATGCAGGCCGAGCTCACCCAACCTCCGTTCGATATGCCGGTGGCTGAATCTGAGCTCGTGACCGGCTACATCACCGAGTACTCGGGCATGCGCTTCTTGCTCTTCTTCATCGGCGAGTTCGCAACCGCAGGAATCTTCGCAATGATCGCCTCGGTGCTGTTCCTCGGCGGCTGGTGGGTGCCCGGTATCGACCCGGACTCCAACTTGTTCAACGTTCTTGGGCCGTTGGTCATGTTCGCCAAGGTTCTTGGCGTGACCTTCCTGGTCTTCTGGTTCCGAATTACCTACCCCCGCTTCCGTGAAGATCAACTTCAGAAACTGGCGTGGAAGGTGCTGATTCCTTTGGCGTTGGTCAACATCGTGATCACCGGCATCTTGAAGGTGGCTTTGTAATGGGCATTGTTCCAGGCATGATCAAAGGTCTTGGCGTCACCGCGAAGACCGCGTACGACACCATGTTCCCGGATGGGCCGCTGAAACCACCGAGCCCTTCCAAAGGCGCGGTCACCGTGCAGTACCCGCACGAGAAGGAAACACCGACCGCTCGTGCTCGCGGCGTCATTGCGCTCCAGGAAGACAACTGCACTGCGTGCATGTTGTGCGCACGTGAGTGCCCGGACTGGTGCATCTACATCGAAGGTCATAAGGAAAAGGCTCCACCGCGTCGTGCGGGCGGCAAGCCTCGTCAGAAGAACAAGCTCGATCGTTTCGACATCGACTTCGCACTCTGCATGTACTGCGGTATCTGCGTAGAGGTCTGCCCATTCGACGCGCTGTTCTGGAGCCCGGAGTACGAGTTCTCCGAGCCTCGCATTGCAGACCTTCTTCATGACAAGAGCCGCTTGGCTGAATGGATGGAGACCGTCCCCGACTTTGAATCGTACGAAAGCGGCTCCGAAGCCAAGGTCCGGAAGGTCCCTCGATGACCAACGCGCTCTTGTTGGCACAAGCTGCTGCGGTCGAGTTCGACGTTTCGTCGAACATCGCGTTCGCGATTATTTCGGTGGTGATGATCTACTCGGCACTCAAGATGGTCACGACCGGCAACGTCGTCCACGCCGCCTTGTACCTCGTGATCGTGCTCGCTGCCTCGGCTGCAATCTTCATCCTCCTCGGTTCGGACTTTGTCGGCGCCACGCAGATTCTCGTCTACATCGGTGCGATCATCGTCTTGTTCTTGTTCGGCATCATGTTGACCAAAGCACAGCTCGGTGACGACGACTCGGTCGCAAAGGAACAACGAACCATGGGTGCGCTCGTCGGCGTACTGCTCTTTGTCGTGATGGCGTTTGCTCTCGTCGACACGTTCGGTAACGACGCAATCAACTTTGGTGATCCTGAGCCGATCGCCTTTACGCCAAGCACCGTCGATGCATCCGATATTCCAACTCCGGTTCGAGAAGCGCTGTTCATTAGCGCCGACGCTGGCGAGGTCGAAATCACCCAGGCCCAGTTCGACACACTCGAACCCGAGGTGCAGCGCCGCGTCCCCGGCGCGGAGGTTTTCGGCAACAATAAGCAGATCGCCGATGCGATCTTCAGTCAGTACATCATCCCATTCGAAGCAGTCTCCGTGCTGCTGCTGGCCGCCTTGATCGGCGCCATCGTCGTGGCCCGGAAAGAGTAGGTTTCAAACGCCGTGATACTCAACCAATTCCTTCTCCTCGCCGCCGTGCTCTTTAGCCTCGGCGTGTACGGAGTGCTCACCCGCCGGAACGGAGTGCTCGTCCTCATGTCGGTCGAGCTCATCTTGAACGCAGTGAATATCAACCTGGTCGCCTTCGGTGCCTTTCAGGACAATATTCAAGGCGACGTCTTCGCCATCTTCGTCATTGCTGTGGCAGCCGCCGAAGTTGGGGTGGGCCTCGCAATGGTTCTGCTCATGTACCGCAACCGCAAGAGTATTGACTTCACCGAAGTCAACATGATGAGGGGCTGATTTCTGATGCTTTCCGTCCTTGCAGTCGAGGCCTTCGAAGGTTCGTTTACCACCGAAGCCAACCCGATTCTCGAAAACGTCTGGCTTATCCCCCTTCTTCCTGGGATCAGCTTCTTTATCATCTTGTTCTTCGGGAAGCGCATGCCCAAGGGTGGCGCCGAGGTCGGTATTGCCGCCATCGGTGCAGCGTTCCTGCTCGCGATCTTGGCCAACGTTGCGTGGATTGATCATCGCGACAACTTCGACGGTCCAATCCAGAGCGCACGCACCGGCCTGATCGAAGATCACTCCGAAGAAGGAGCTGGGGGCGAGGATCATGAAGACGATGAGAACGCGCTTGGCACAACGTTTACCGTCACCGACACGACAGCTGGAGCTACCGGCGTAGACGAGGTCGTCGATGTCGAGCTCGCGTTTGTCGAAGCTGGCGAAGGTGGAGAAGAGGCACATCCCGCGATTGCGGTTCTGACGGGAACCGAGTGGCTCACCAATGGCGGTATTGCGTTTTCGGTGGGAACGCTGCTCGATGGCCCGTCGGTCATGATGCTCTTCGTCGTGACGATGATCTCGTTGCTGGTGCACATCTACAGCACCGACTATGTGGCGGGCGATAGGCGGTATACACATTATTTTGCGTTCCTGTCGCTCTTTAGTGCCTCGATGCTTATCTTCGTGCTCTCTCGCAGCACCCTTCAGGCGCTGGTCGCGTGGGAGCTCGTCGGCGTGTGTTCCTTTGCCCTGATCGGGCACTGGTGGGAGGAAAAGCCCAACTCCGATGCGGCCCTCAAGGCATTCCTGACCAACCGCGTTGGCGACGTTGGTTTGCTCATTGGCATCATCATTTTGTTCTTCGCCTCCGGCGGCCACTTCGACTACATCACTATCAACGAGATGGCGCTCGCCGGCGAGATCAGCCAAACAGCATTGACATGGGCAGCGATTTCATTGACGGCTGCGGTGATGAGTAAATCTGGACAGTTCGTCCTTCATACATGGCTTCCCGATGCCATGGCTGGGCCAACGCCGGTTTCTGCGCTGATTCACGCGGCTACGCTCGTGACGGCGGGCGTGTTCCTCATCGGACGCCTGTATCCCGTGTTCTTCATTGGCTACAACATCGAAGGCTCGAGCATCAACGGTCTGTCGTTGATCGGCGCGATTACCGTCGTCGGTGCGGGCTTGGTCGCCTTTGTCCAAGACGACATCAAAAAGGTGTTGGCCTATTCGACGGTTTCCCAGCTTGGATACATGGTGATGGCACTCGGTGTCGGCGCATGGACCGCGGCGATGTTCCATCTCTTTACGCATGCCTTCTTCAAGGCCGGTCTCTTCCTCGGCTCTGGTTCGGTTGCTCACGCGGTGCACAGCTTCAACATGAAGACCGATATGGGTGGGCTTCGAAAATGGATGCCGACGACGCATAAGACCTTCATCATCTGTTCGATCGCGCTCGCGGGCGTGTTCCCGACCGCGGGCTTCTGGTCAAAAGATGAGATCCTCGTCGGCACCGGTGGCTTTGGAGTCGGTAGCGGCAGCGCCAACGGTTCCTATGACCTGATGCTCGTGATGGGGCTCGTGGGTGCGGCGCTGACCGGTGCGTACATGACCCGAGCGATTTACCTCACCTTCTACGGTGAGTTCCGTGGCCACGGTGAACCGCATGAGTCCGGTCCACGAATCACCATCCCGCTCATCATCCTCAGCGTGTTCGCCTTGGGTGCTGGCCTCGTCAACCTTCCACCGGGGTTCATCACCGGAAGCCTCGAGCCATGGCAAGAGCGTTTCTTCCACTTCGTTGAACCTGCAGCCGCCTACTTCCCGGGTATCGGCCATGCCGTGCCGAGCTACTGGCTCGCGGTTATCGCAAGCGTCGTCGGTCTCATTGGGCCTGCAGCTGCCTACTGGTACTACTTCATCAAGGTCGATGGCCTTGCGAAGGAAACCGGCGAGAAACTCACCGAACTTCCGGACGGACTCGTGTCGAACAACAAGCTGGCAGCGACCGGCCATGCCTTCTTGAAGAACAAGTACTACCTGGATCACCTCTACAACGATGTCATCGTGGCGTCGGTCAAGGGCCCGATTGCGCGGGCGGCAGTGTGGTTCAACAAAAACGTTCTCGACGGCTTCGTCGACAACGCCGGCAAGGGTTCGGTCCGTGCAGGCAAGTTCATCTACGACTCGATCGATCAGGGATTGATCGAAGGAACCGTCAATGGTTCAGGAAAGCTCTCATCTCAAAGTGGGCAGGGGCTCCGCAAAATACAAACTGGCAAAGTCCAGCAGTATGCGGCGCTTCTGTTCGCGGCCGCCACCGTTCTCGCTGGCATCTTCATCGTCTTTATCTAAACGAATACGCAGGATTCACTACTTATGGAAATAATTCGCGAATGGGGTCTGACGGCGCTGATCTTCATCCCGTTGATCGGTATGGCCATCATGATGGGCATCCCCAAAGCAGAAGAAGGCCTTCACAAGATGATTGCTCTCGCCACCTCGCTGGTGGTGGCTGCGATCGGTGTCGTCCTGCTCTTCGACTTCGACTACAGCCGTTCCGATGAGTTTCAGTGGGCTGTAGAGGTCGACTGGATCAACATCATCCGGTCCGAGTACGCCGTTGGCGTCGATGGCATCTCGCTGCCGTTGTTGATGCTGACCTTGTTGATCACTCCGCTGGTCATCATCTACTCGTGGAATCACTTCCCAGCACCGTCGAACCCCAAGGCGTTCCTCATGTTGGTGCTCGTGTTGCACACCGGAATGATCGGGACGTTCCTCGCACGAGATCTCGTTCTCTTCTTCGTGTTCTTCGAGGTCGTGCTCTTGCCGATGTTCTTCAAGATTGCGGTCTGGGGTGGTGTGGATCGTAAATACGCATCCCTGAAGTTCTTCCTCTACACGCTCTTTGGTTCGGCCCTGATGCTCGTCAGCTTCCTCGCACTGTTCTTCCTCGCTGGCGGCGAGACGTTCTCGATCGTCGGCCTTGCCGAAGCAGTGCAGGCGAACGGCGTGAGCCGCAACGCACAGATCTGGATCTTTGGTGGCATGTTGCTCGGCTTCGGCATCAAGGTGCCGATGTTCCCTTTCCACACGTGGCTTCCAGACGCGCACACCCAAGCGCCGACACAGGGGTCGGTCATCTTGGCCGCAGTTCTCCTCAAGCTCGGAACGTACGGCTTTGTTCGTATCGCAATCCCGATCCTCCCCGAAGCTGCGACCGTCTGGGCGCCATGGATTGGACTGCTCGCCGTCATCGGCATCATCTACGGAGCGCTCGGCTGTCTTGCCCAGACCGACATGAAACGCCTCATTGCGTTCTCGTCGGTTGCTCACATGGGGTATGTGATGCTCGGCATTTCGACCCTTACCGATTGGGGCATCAACGCTGCAATCTTCGGCATGGTCGCTCACGGTCTCATCACCGGCATGTTGTTCTTCATCGCCGGTTCGATCAAGGATCGCTACCACACACTCGAGATCAAGCGGCTCGGTGGTCTCCTCGTGCAGGCGCCTCGGATGGGCTGGATTCTCGGCTTCACAACAATGGCGTCGCTCGGCCTACCTGGCCTCGCCGGATTCTGGGGCGAGTTCCCAGCGATCCTGGCGGCATACAACCCGGCGAACGGTTTGAACGAAGCGCTGTTCCGTACCTACATGGTGGTCGCTGCGATCGGTACCGTCCTCGCTGCTGGCTACCTGCTCTGGCTGCTCCAACGAACCGCATTCGGTGAACCGAGCGAAGAGTTCGCAAACAATGCCGAGATCGTCGATGCCAACAAGAACGAGTACCTCGCATGGGCGCCGATGCTCTTCCTCATCCTCTTGTTCGGTCTGGTCCCAGGCCTGATCTTCAACGTCACCGACCCTGCGGTCGACGTCAACCTGAGCGAGTGCTTCCAAGCCGACCTCGGCGATGGCAATGAAGATTCCTTCGATATTGGAACGTGCGAGCGCGAAGGCCTCGAAGTGGCACTCGCGAACCTCGGCGTCACGTCGACGGCCGAGGGAGAGTAGCCAACGATGGTTCTAGACCTCCTGGCTCAGGTCGAGCCGTTCGAACGCCCGGCAATCGACTGGCATGCTGTTGCGCCCGAGCTCGTTCTGCTCGCGTTTGGTGCGCTGCTCACGTTGCTCGATGTCGTGTTCCTCGAACGTGGACGCAAGTACACCTCGACCTTGGCTGGAATCGCGCTTCTCGCCACGCTCATTCCGGTCATCACCCTCGCGATCGACGGTCAGGACCGTTTCCTCTTCAACGACGCGTACGTCGTGGACAACTTCGCCCTCATTATGAAGGCTCTGTTCTTGTTGTCGGGCTACGTCGTTGTGCTCCTCTCGACGAATTACATCGCCGAAGGCGACTACTGGGAAAACGAGTACTACTCGTTGCTCCTCGCCTCGATCCTCGGCATGGTCGTCATGGCATCCGCCCGTGACTTGATCACCATCTTTGTTGCGCTCGAATTGCTGTCGATTCCCGCATACCTCATGGCGACATGGCGAAAGCGCGATCTCAAGTCGAACGAAGCCGGCCTGAAGTACTACCTGATGGGTGTCTTCGCATCGGCGATCTTCCTGTACGGCATGTCGTTGCTGTACGGCTCTGCTGGGTCCACGATCCTCGCTGACATTGGCGAGGTCGTGAACCAAGGTGAGTCCACCTCGGTGGTGAGCCTCGGCATCGTGTTTGTCATTGCTGGCTTTGCGTTCAAAGTGTCAGCAGTGCCCTTCCACACATGGGCTCCCGATACCTACGAAGGCGCGCCAACCCCGGTAACGGCCTTCCTTGCAGTCGCATCGAAGACGGCCGGTTTCGTGGCGCTCGTGCAGTTGGTCTTCGTTGCCTTCTGGGGCCGCTACGACGTCTACGAGCCACTCATCTGGTTCCTTTCGGCTGCGTCGATGACGGTCGGTAACTTGATCGCGCTGCGCCAGACCAACATTGTTCGCATGATGGCGTACTCGGGTGTCGCCTCGGCGGGCTACATCATGGCTCCGCTCGCGGTCGCCGGTGGTGGCGTTGCCATCGCCGATGAGTCACTGCGCGCCGTTGTCACCTACCTGGTCATCTACGCAGCGATGAACCTCGGTGTGTTTGGCGTCGTGCTGGCCATTGCCCGCAAGACCAAGTCGGCCGAGATTTCGAGCTACGCAGGTCTCTTTCATTACGCACCTGGCCTCACCGCGGCGATGACCATCTTCTTGATGGCGCTCGCTGGCATCCCGCCTCTCGGTGGCTGGTGGGCAAAGTTTGTTGTCTTCCGTGCGCTCATCAACGCAGATACCTTCGGTGGCTACTCACTGGCCGTCATCGCAGCGGTCAACTCGGTCATTGCGCTCTACTACTACTTGTCGGTACTTCGCACGATGTGGGCCGATGATGCTCCAGACGGCGACATCACGCCGCTCCGCATTCCGCCATCTCTCATCGGTGCGATGGGGCTTACCGCCTTTGCCACTCTTGCCTTCGGTGTCTGGCCACGCATTGTCGACACGGTCTCTGACGTGACGCTGATTGGACTCGGCGGCTGAGCGATTCGCTCACTCCACTCGACCAGCTGGTCCGGGAGCACATTCGCGCCCATGGACCAATGCCCTATGCCGACCTCGTCGAGGTGGCGCTCTATGACGCTGACTATGGCTTCTACGCGAGTGGAGGTCGGGCTGGTCGACGCGGTGACTTCCTGACGAGTCCAGAAGTCGGGCCGCTCTTCGGCCATGTCGTCTCGCACGCAATCGACGCGGAATGGGACCGGCTTGGCCAACCCGACGACTTCACGGTGGTCGACTTCGGTGCAGGGCCCGGGACGCTGGCTCGCTCGATCTTGGCAGCGTCACCTCGGTGCGGTCGACAACTTTGCTACCAAGCGATCGAGCGGTCGACACTTCAACGCGAACAGCACCCCGAAGGGGTCGTGTCACTCGAAGAACTTACCGACGAGCACATCGGTAGCGGGACTACTGGCGTCGTCATTGCGAACGAGCTGCTCGACAACCTCGCGTTCACTCCGGTGCGCTGGGACGACGATGGCACGGCGTTGTTCTCGACGGTCGATCTTGGAGAGGACGACGAACTTATCGAGGTGTTTGCTCCCGAACCATCGAGGAGTGCCTCGCAGTTGATCGCCGACCGTTCGGTCGTCGATCAGACGGACGCAGGTGTTTGGGTTCGTCACATGACAGAGAACGTGTTGGCTCGAGGCAAGGTGATCGTCATCGACTACGCCCGGCTGCGCACCGAAGATGTCGAGATACGGACCTACAGCGAGCACGGTCGTGCAGGTGAGCCCTTGGAATCGTTAGGGGCCAAAGACATCACGGTCGATGTCGATCTCGAAGCGATCCAACGATTCGCTGGTACTGCATCGGCTATTTCTCAACAGCATGAGTGGTTGCGCACGCACGGGATTGATGCTCTCGTCGAGCAAGGGCGTGCGACGTGGGAACGAGAAGCTGCCGTTGGAGGGTTGGCGGCCTTGCGTGCAAAGAGCCGTCTTCGGGAGGCCGGCTCGCTCTGTGATCCCGTGGGTCTTGGCGGCTTTACGGTGGCCGAGTGGGTTGTATGACCCACGCTCTTCGGCAGGTCGTTCCTCACTTCGATTTCAAGGTATCTTTAATTCAGATGAACAAAAGGTGAAATTCCCCTAGACGAGATGATGTCGCGCGAAGTAAGTTAAGCCGATGGAAACGACTGAACGTACCCCGCTCGAGGTTGGCTTTACTGATCTTTCGATCGGTTCGTATTCGGTTGGCCTAGCGCCCACCCGCACCGGCGAACAGCTGGTCGAGGCGTATTTGGAGCTCATCACGCTCGTTCGTCGTGACCGTCCTGAGTACTTGCGAGACGGCGATATTGCGACCCTCGCAGCCGAGACGAAGCTCGACCACGCATTCATCAAGAACCGAGTGGCGAACCATCTCACGTCCATCATCCCGGCATAACTCCAAAGCAACTTCCCCAGATCGCCTCTTCGCTCCGACCGGTCTAAGGTCGACGTAACGTAGGACGTTGGAGTCCACGCGGTCAAATGGCCGCGACCAGACGGGAGTTTCACATGGCTGAGCCGACGATTGGCGTATTCGATTCTGAGGAACGGACGTTTCCACCTTCCGAAGAGTTCAAAGCGAACGCGTTAACCGCAGATTCTTCACTCTTCGATGAGGCAAACGCAGACTTTGAAGCATTCTGGGCTCGCCAAGCGCGCGAGCTCGTCACGTGGCAGAAACCATTCACCAAGGTGCTCGAATGGGACCTGCCCGACGCGAAGTGGTTTAGCGACGGACAGCTCAACCTGAGCGAGAACTGTCTCGACCGTCACATCGAGGCGGGGCTCGGGGACAAGGTTGCGTACCACTTCGAAGGTGAGCCGGGTGATGTGCGCTCGCTCACCTATGCCGAACTACTCGATGAGGTGAAGAAGTTCGCGAACGCGATGAAGGCCCTTGGACTGAAGAAGGGCGATCGCGTTGCCATCTACATGCCGATGATTCTCGAGTTGCCCGTGGCGATGCTCGCGTGCAGCCGCATCGGCCTCGTCCACTCGGTCATCTTTGGCGGTTTCAGCCCCGATTCGATTAAGGACCGCTGCGAAGACTCCGACTGCAAGCTCATCGTTACCGCCGACGCCGGCTATCGCCGTGGGGCACCTTCGGGGCTGAAGGTCAATGTCGATGAGGCGCTCGAAACCGGTGCTCCAACCGTCGAAACCGTCGTTGTCGTGAACCGGTGCGACACCGTTGTCGACATGGTTGAGGGCCGAGACGTCTGGTACCACGACATCATGGCCGAGGCGTCGCTCGATTGCCCGGCCGAGCCAATGGACGCCGAGCAACTCTTGTACCTGCTCTACACCTCCGGCACCACCGCAAAGCCCAAGGGCATCATGCACACGACCGGTGGATACCTCACCCAGGTCGCGTTCACCCACAAGTACATCTTCGACCTCAAGCCAGAGACAGACGTGTACTGGTGCGCGGCTGACATTGGTTGGGTCACCGGCCACAGCTACATCGTCTACGGCCCATTGGCCAACGGCGCAACGAGCGTCATGTACGAAGGCACGCCGGACACGCCCCGACTCGAGGAACGAGACGGCACCGATCGAAGCACCTGGCACAAGGGCCGGCTATGGGACATCATCAACCGATACGGCGTCACGCAGTTCTACACCGCTCCGACCGCGATCCGAACGTTCATGAAGTGGGGCGCAGATCAAGTAGAGGGCTATGACCTCTCCTCGTTGCGAGTACTGGGCACCGTTGGAGAACCCATAAACCCCGAAGCGTGGATGTGGTATCACGAGAACATTGGCGACGAAACGCTCCCCATCATGGATACGTGGTGGCAAACCGAGACCGGTAGCCACATGATCACGCCGCTTCCCGGTGTGACGACGACCAAGCCCGGTTCAGCCTGCCACGGAATCCCCGGCGTCTTCCCCGAGCTTGTCGACGATATGGGCAAGCCCGTGACACGAGGAGGCGGCTACCTCACCATTGCAAAGCCATGGCCGTCGATGCTTCGGGGTATTTGGGGCGATCCGCAGCGCTACTTCGACACGTATTGGAAGACCTATCCTGGCCGCTACTTCGCAGGCGACGGAGCCAAGATCGACGACGATGGGTACCTGTGGTTGCTCGGTCGAGTCGATGATGTGATGAATGTTTCCGGCCACCGTATTTCGACCGCCGAAGTCGAATCGGCGCTCGTCGACCACTTCACGGTCGCCGAAGCCGCCGTCGTTGGAGCCTCCGATGACACGACTGGCAAAGCAATCGTTGGTTACGTGATCCTCGTCGAGGGCCTCGACGAATCCGACCAGCTCTGTGACAAGCTGCGCGAACATGTCGCAAAGAAGCTCGGACCGATCGCCCGACCTCGTGAGGTGTACATCGTGCCCGATCTGCCGAAGACACGAAGTGGCAAGATCATGCGACGTCTGCTTCGCGATGTGGCCGAGGGCCAAGCACTTGGAGATACGACGACGCTCGCTGACGAGAGTGTCGTCGACGCGATCCGTCGCGGCCTCGAAGAGTCTGACGAGGACTAGCCAACACCGGACCTAGTCGTTCGGGACGAAGCTGCGAGCAGCGTCCTTCAGGAACTCCATCGCCGGGCGAGCAATCTCCCACTGATCGAGCACGAACTGATCCAATTTCGGATCGAGGAATCGTTTGGGGTCCTCGAAGTCGCGCCAATACACCCATTGGGTGTTCAACACGCGAGGTTCGTCGCGCACGTACTCCTTGAGTTCTTGAGGGACGCGTTTGTGTGCGTCACCTTGGAGCGAGCCGAAGGTCTTCGCAAATGCCGTTGATTTGCGTTCGATCTTTCTGAGCTCAGCGGTGTTCTCACCGATGTAGCGTCGGACATGGTCGCGCAGATCCGTGCCCGGCCGGTAGAGGCCACCGGCAACCCACACCCCATCGACGCTCATCCTGACGGTGTATGCAGGCCATCGCGGATCGAACTTCTCGTTTCGGCCGATCGTCACGCCAAGACTGGTCTTGTACGGCGACTTGTCTTTGGCGAAACGGACATCCCGGTTTATCCGGTAGGCGGCTTGCTTTGGGGGAGTGTTGTATTCGGGCTCGACCTCTTGAACTTGTTCGACGAGCGCTGCCGCCAGTCGGTCGTACGGTTCCTTCAAATGGGTTTCGTACGCCGTACGGTTTTTGTCGAACCACGCCTTGTTGTTGTTCTTCGCGAGACCTTTCCAGAACTTCACGGTGTCGGTGGTAAAGAACGTCATGTCGAAACCCTAGGGGAATAGGCTTGTACCCAGCTCGTTGAATGAAGCGAGCTTCGAAAGCGAGTGTTCATGTCTGAGGCATCCTTTAAAAACACGACCAAGACGGTCTTCTTGTTGGCCCTGCTGGGCGGTATTTTTATCGTGTTGGGCGGCGCTGCCAATGGAACCGCTGGAGCGACTGCGGGTCTTGTCTTTGGCCTGTTCATGGTCGGTGGCAGCTACTGGTTTAGTGACACGATCGCTATCAAGTCAGCGCGAGCGGTTCCCGCCGAGCGAGCAAAGTTCCCCGAGTACCACGAGATCATGGAAGATCTCACCACTCGCGCCGAGATGCCGATGCCAAAGCTCTACATTTCACCGAACCCTCAACCGAATGCTTTTGCAACCGGGCGCAACCCGAACAACGCTGCGGTGTGTGTAACCCATGGCCTCCTGCAACAAATGACCTGGGAAGAGGTCCGAGGTGTCCTGGCCCACGAACTCGCACATATTCGCAACCGTGACATTCTCATTGGTTCGGTCGCTGCTGCGATCAGCATGGCGCTGATGATGCTGGCCCGCCTCGCAATGTACGGCGGCCTCTACGGCGGTCGCCGCAGCAACCGTGACGGCAACCCGTTCGCTGCAATTGCACTCATCATCTTGGCGCCGCTCGCAGCGACGTTGATCCGAGCCGCGATCAGTCGAAGCCGCGAGTTTCAGGCCGACGCTTCAGCAGCACAACTCATGGGAGATGCAGAACCGCTAGCGATGGCTCTCGAACGGCTCGAGCTTCATGCCAACAATCACCTGGCGCCAGCAATGCACGTCAACCCGGCGCAGGCGTCGAACTACATCATCAACCCGCTGAAGGAAGAGCTCAAGAACGACATCGGCGGGATAGGCGGATTCAAGAAGTTGTTCTCGACGCACCCTCCTACGGAGGCCCGTATTGCTGCTTTGCGCTCGGGTGCTTGGCGCTAACTCGGTGAGTTTCGAAATCGACGAGGACGATCACGTCTATCCAACCTCGCCTGGGCGAATCCGCATGATGCGGGCACTCGCGCTCGGCCTAGGACTAATTTTGTTCCTCTTCCTCATCGTTGCGTTGGCGTTGTAACAGCGACCCGATGGGCGGCTCTCGATCACTGCCCGCTGCTGGGTAGATCGCACTGACACCCGTTGCTCAGGATCTATTCCCGAGCCAATCTCGTGGTGTGAAAACTCGTTTCTGGGGTGGACTCGACGCTGGCTTCGGCTACCATTCTTCGCCGAGGGTCGGTGCCCGAGCGGCCAAAGGGAACGGGCTGTAAACCCGTCGGCTTATGCCTACGATGGTTCAAATCCATCTCGGCCCACACGTTTCGCCCCGAGAGATTTCTCTCGGGGCGGTGACGTTTTTGTCCCCGGTGTTGCGGCGGGTCAGACTGAGTGGGACCAACAGATCAGCGCACACCCAAGGGGGAACCATGCCATCGTTCGATGTCGTATCAGAATTCAACATGCAAGACGTTCGCGATGCAGTCGACCAAGCAGCGCGCGAGATTTCCCAGCGCTACGACTTCAAGAACACGAACTCGCAGATCGAGCTCGGTGACGGTGAGGTGAAGCTCGCGTCGATCAGCGAAGACCGCCTGACCGCGCTTCGACAAGTGCTCGAGGAGAAGTTCGCCAAGCGCAAGATCTCGATGAAAGTGCTCGAGTACGGGAACGTCGAGCAGGCGTCGGGTAACACTGTTCGCCAATCCGTTTCACTCGTCTCGGGGATCTCCTCTGAGAAGGCGAAGGAACTCAACAAAGAGATCAAGGCAATGGGGATCAAGGGCGTGCAGTCCTCTACCCAGGGTGATCAACTCCGAGTTACGGCCAAGAAGCGCGATGCTCTTCAAGATGTCATCGCTGCGCTCAAAGCTGGCGACTTCGGTATCCCGCTGCAGTACAACAACTTCCGCGATTAACTCCGACGGATTTCCTGGAGAGGTTCGCTTACTTCGGGGCCTTCTGCGCGTTCTTCTTGATCTTCTTTTTCTTCGTGATCGCTGGGGGTTCTGGGACCCGTTCGAAAAGCGTGCGCACGTAGTCCACGGACGTGGCGGGGTCGAGCGATTCAGCTGGTTCGAGTTTCCAATCTCGAAGGTTTCCACCGGTCTCCTCAAGCCACCGGTGCGTCATTGGCCGAAACAGATTTACATCGGATCTGGTGAACCAGTTACGCCACGCCCCCGATGCCTTTGAACGGCTCACTCGGCTCTCCGCGCCTTCGACGACCCCCGGCTCGATCGAGAGATCGAGGTACGAATTGAGACCGGTGAACGACCCCGACACGTAGTCCTCGTAGGAAACGTTGTGGAACGAATCGCCATTTCTTCGTTGGAACGCAATTCCTCGATCGAGTGCTCGAACGTAGTGCGAGAGCAGATCGGCACGGCTAACTCGGAACCAGACGTTGATGAGCCAACCAACACTATGTTTCGTAGGATTCTCCGCCTTCTTTTGGAGCGCTTCCAGCCAACGCTCTCGTCGCTCAGCTGGAAGCTGAGGAGCTCGGTTATACGCGTCGTAGAGCAGATGAGAGATGATTCGATCTCGTGGGTCTCGCGTGATCAAGAGCCGCTTATCGAAGTCCTCCAGTAGTCGATTCTCGGACTTCTGCCAGTTGAGGAGCAACTTCTTGACCACGAGAGACTCGGGTTGGAGGTCAGTCGTTTCGATCGTCTTTGGCTCGAATATCTCGACGGGGTCGTCCATTTCGGTTGCGACCGAGCGCATGAGTGCAGTCGTGCCGCTCTTGCCCTCACCAACGATCAACACCCGCATTAGAGAACCACCTGCATCACAGACACATCGAGCCAACGACCGAACTTGCGGCCGACTTCACGTTCCACGCCGACGAGGGAAAATCCGAGCTGCTCATGCAGCTTCAATGATGCATCTTGGCTGTCGGCAATGCGCGCAATCAATGCGTGAAAGCCGTGGGACTTCGCCGTTTCGACAAGCTCGAGCATCAGCACTCGTGCGATGCCTTGGCGTCGATGATGCTCGTGCACATACACCGACGTTTCGACCGTTGTGCTGTACGCCGGACGATCACGGAACTTCGAGAGCGAGGCGTAGCCCGCAATCTCGCCATCGGCTGTTTCGGCGACGAGAACTGCGTGGGCGCCCGACCGTTCGAGCAACCAATCCCGTTGCTCGACAAAGCTGCGGGGCACAAGATCAAAAGTCGCTGTCGATCCGAGGACCTCTGCGTTATAGATCGCTGCGATTGCCTCGGCGTCGGAGAGTTCGGCTGGACGTACGTGCACGTCGCCCGACGCTACACGCTTGGCGTCACGTCAGTGGAGACAATTTCCTCGATGATGCGCTCTGCATCGATGTCGTAGTCGGTGATGACAAGAGCAGAGCTACCGACCGCTTCGACCGCAGCCCACTTGGTCGTATCGATGTCTTCGGTTTCCAAGACGACCTGTCGGCGATGTGAGGCACGCAAAATTAGCTCTCGCAGAATCGCGTGATACTGCGGTGGCACGAATGGAAACAGGTCATCGATGAGCAAGGGAACTCGTTCAGCGGGGAAGCGACGGCTGAGCTCTGCGAGGAGCGAGGCAAAGCCGATCAAGACTGCGGTATCGCCGGGCACGGCAACCTGTGCATGAGAAATGAGCTGAAGGTGGCTTGCGAGCTCTTCGATCCGCGGACGATCTTTGATGAGAACCGACGGCTCCGCATCGCCAGCAATGCTGCGCCACTCTTCGCGGCGCTGCGCGAGGTCATCTTCGGCGGAACGACGGTCGCGGGTAAGGCTCTGAGTGTTGAAGAGCTCATCGACACGACCGAGTTGGAACTCCATGGCTTCGGCACTCATGTCGCGGTTTCCGCCACGAGATGCAAGCACCGCACCGCCTGCGGCGAGTGCGAGGCCGATAACAGCGAGGCCAATGCCGACGGGCAGGGCCACAAGAAATGCCACGATGGCGCCGAGGACGACGAGTCCAATACCGCCGAAGGTCGCGAGCTGAGTCTTCTTCTCACCTTCGTTTTGTGCTTCGAGCGCGGCGTGCAATGACTGTTCACGAACTTCGCGTTCTCGCTTTGATTCGGACAGATCGCTTCGCTCATCACGAACTTTCGCAAGGGCGACTTCGGCGGTGGTGATGTGGTCTGCGAGATCAAAGAGTTGGTCGAGCGGCGTCTGCGCGAGGTGGATGAGCGCCGCATCCTGCTGAACACGAGACCGCAACCGGTCCGCGTTCACATGGAACAGGTCGATATGCGATTGCATCTGGTGTGGAGTGTTCAGCCATCCAACGATGCCGAGGCTGCTATCGGTGCTATGCACTGGGAGCTTCGAACGGGTGTCGAACATCGCTGTACCTTCGCTCGTGCGATGGGCACTGATGGTCTCGCCGTATTCGGAGCGAACCTCCATGGTTGAACCAGGCGTCACCCGTAAGGCAGCAGCGACGCGGTCAAAGACCGGGCGTCGACGCAACGGGTCGGCACTGGAGATAACGGTCAGTCGCTCGTGAAGGTCCGTGACCTGAGGGCCGTCAGGAGACTCGGAGATAATTCGATCAATCCACACATACCCCTATCGGCAGGGGAGGGAGCTGATCTGAGCCAAAATTTCGAGGTTTTCATGTGACGCTCAAGCTGGCATGCTGTACAGCCGAGATGGACACATCTCTATGCTCCCTTAGCTCAGTCGGTAGAGCGTCTCCATGGTAAGGAGAAGGTCGACAGTTCAATTCTGTCAGGGAGCTCAACCAAGCACCGTCCTCGGTGTCCCGGCGACGTAGCTCAGTTGGTCAGAGCGCTCGACTCATAATCGAGAGGTCGACAGTTCAAGTCTGTCCGTCGCTACAACCAATCGCCGCACGATGTGAACGTACGCGCAACCCCAGTTCTACCGGCATGCGAGGCCGGTCGGGTCGAGCGGAGGCCGGCGCGGGAAACCTTTAATTTTGGATGGAATCAGCGAAGCGATAGCTCTGTTTCCTATGCCAATGCTCACTTTCCGAGACAGTACGCCCCCAACGTTGCGAGTACCCTGAGCATCGGTGCGTCGGATGTACTTCTGGGGCCTGATATCGTACAACAAGCAATAACTTAGGGCGTTAGCTCAATTGGTAGAGCACCGGTCTCCAAAACCGGGGGTTGCGGGTTCAAGTCCCTCACGCCCTGCAAAGTAAGTCCAAAAAACGATCCAAACTGCTGCAGTGTCAGCGGAGGCAACCGTGACCCAACCCACGAACCGAGAACAACGGCGCATGCTGAAGAAGCAGGGCCAGACCGTGAACGACGCCGGCCAGGTCGTCGAACAACGGTCGACCAAGGAAAGCTCTGGCGCGGGTAGCGGCGGTCGAGTCACCGAAAAGGGCGGCGTCAAACAAGACTCCAAGGGCAAGCGCAAAGAGGCTGTCGAGGTCGAAGAGCGCACCAGTCCGGTGCAGTTCAGTAAAGAGGTCAAGTCCGAGCTCAGCAAGGTGTCATGGCCTTCGCGGACCGAGGTCATTAACTATTCGATCGTCGTGCTCATCACCGTGATCGTCCTCACCGTCTTTATCGGCGCTATTGACTGGGTCTTCTCGACCTTCGTTCTGGAACTGTTCGAGCCACGTCAATGAGCGATGTTGAAATTCCAGAAGGCGTAGACGCTGAAGTCGCTGAAATCGTCGATACGCCCGCTCCGGCAGAACAAGCCGTCGAGACCGAACCCGATGCGCCAGCGAATATCGATGTCGCCGATGATGTCGTAGTAGAAGAGGCAGCGGAAGAAACAACAGAAGACGCAGTAGCGGACGCCGCGCCAGTTGTTGAAGACGAACCGATTGCGGTTGTCGAAGATGACTCGGTGAACGCCGATGTCGGTGACGAAGATGAACTCTTCGAAGAAGCTGAGGCTCCTCGAGTCGAGAGTCCGTTCGATCGCCCAGGTCGCTGGTACGTCGTGCACACCCAGAGTGGACACGAAAAGAAGGCACAGCAGAACCTCGCAGCTCGAACCGAGTCCATGAACATGGAGGACCGCATCTTCGAGAGCGTCATCCCTATGGAAGACGTGGTCGAGTTCCGCAACGGCAAGAAGGTCGTTGTGCAAAAGAAGATGTTCCCCGGGTACCTCTTGGTTCGGGCGCACCTCGACGATGACTGCTGGTACGTGGTGCGAAACACGCCGTCGGTCGTCAACTTTGTTGGTTCCGGTGGTAAGCCGTCGCCGTTGCTCCGTCGTGAGGTCGAGAACTTCCTTGCGGTCAAGGAAGAGGGTGCACCGACTGCACCGAACAAGCGCAAGAGTGCACGTCTCGAATACGAAATGGGCGAGACCGTCCGGGTCAAGGAAGGCCCATTTGCGGACTTCTCCGGTGAGATCGTCGAGATCAACGAGGACCAGCTCAAGGTGAAGGTTCTCGTCAACATCTTCGGTCGCGAGACCCCGGTAGAGCTCGAGTTCTCCCAAATCGCACGGCTGTAAACCAGCTGAACTACCGTTGCCCACCATCCACAAAGCGACGTTTGGAGCCGCAGGCGACAAACTCGGGTTCGAGCGAAGCTCGATGTAAGAACCCGAGTTCGAGCGAAGCCCGATCCGTTGACGTTGCGCGTTTGGTCCGGCAGCGGCAGAATAGTCCGTCGGATTATCCACCTCGATACCGAACCTCACTTCAGGAACGCACTCATGGCAAAGAAGCAAGTCACCGCAGTCGTAAAGATTCAGATCCCAGCTGGTCAGGCATCACCAGCTCCACCTGTTGGTACCGCACTCGGTCCGCACGGCGTGGCGATCATGGATTTCTGCAAGGCATACAACGCACAGACCGAAGACAAGCGTGGTCAGGTCATCCCGGTCGAGATCTCGATCTTTGAAGATCGCTCGTTCACGTTCATCACCAAGACACCGCCTGCAGCATTCTTGCTACGCCAGGCCGCTGGTGTTGACAAGGCCGCCCACGAGCCAGGACGTGAAGTCGCTGGATCGGTTACCGCAGCCCAGGTCAAGGAAATCGCCGAGACGAAGATGGCCGATCTCAACGCCATCGATATCGACGGCGCAATCCTGCAGATCGAAGGTACGGCCCGTTCGATGGGCCTCGAAGTCAAGTAGTTCGCTCGCAGGTTCCACCTGCGTTTGGTCGTGACGACGTCACGACAACATTTCCATCGTCTCCGCAACCAACACCTCAGGTGCGGGACGCAACATAGAGGGAGCCATCATGGCGCAAGGTAAGAAGTATCAGAACGCAGCACGCGGCTATGACCGTGAACGCATGCACGCCGTCGAGGAAGCAGCCACGATCGTGGCTGGTTTCCCGAAGCGAAACTATGACGAGACCGTCGACATGGTCTTGCGTCTCGGAGTTGATCCTCGTAAGGCCGACGAGATGATTCGCGGGACGGTGTCGCTTCCCGCCGGAACCGGCAAGGCTGTTCGTGTCGCTGTCTTCGCACAGGGCGAGCAAGCCCAAGCTGCCCGCGATGCTGGCGCAGAGTTCGTTGGCGCGGAAGATCTTGCCGAACAGGTCGAAGGTGGAATGCTCGACTTCGATGTAACGATTGCGGCACCCGACATGATGCCGATCGTCGGAAAGCTCGGCCGTGTGCTCGGCCCCCGCAGCCTCATGCCGAACCCAAAGACGGGCACGGTTACTCCAGATGTTGCTAAGGCTGTTGAGGAGTTCAAGGGCGGCAAGGTCGAATTCCGTACCGACAAGTTCGCAAACGTTCACGTGCCGGTTGGCAAGGTGAGCTTCAGCGATGATGATCTCGCGAAGAACATCAACTCGGTCGTTGAGGAGCTTAAGCGCCTCAAGCCAGCGGGTGCGAAGGGCGTCTACATCAAGAAGGCGAGCATCAGCTCGACGATGGGACCGAGCATCAAGCTCGACGTGTCAGGGATGTAGCCCAACAACATCGTTCGAAATATCGTTCGAAATCACTGGAAACGCCGAGTACATGCTCGGCGTTTCTTGCGTTTTTGCGAGCGTTGAAGGTCAATTTCCGCTTACTTGTCGAATGTTTCAGCCGACCGGTTAGTGGTAGGGAACGCTGAGAAAGACCGAACCAAATGACCGGACACGATACAGACAATCTTCATCCCAACTCGCTTGCGGCGCAGGACAAAGAGGCAGAACATACTGTTGCTGCTGACCTGAAAGAGTGGGCCGTTCGGGCATCCCAGGAGTCGGGTCGCAGCCCGCTCCAGATGAAGAAGGAATTTGTCCAGAACGAGCGCTGGCCCGGACAGATGTCGATTCTTGAGTATCTCCAGCAGCGCTTGTACGAGCTTGGTAAGCGCGAGCGCAAGGAGTTCCTCTCCGAGTGGTTGCACTGGCCAATTCACGACATTGTGAACGACCCGGAGTTCTCAAAGAAGTGTCATGACAAATGGATGTGTACCTCGGTGCTCTCCGATCTCGGCCTCGCAACGATTCCCATCTCGGTCGTCGTCGACCCCGCTAGCGGCGAGTACGGCGAGACACTGGTGGCGTCTACGGCGGCGGAACTCACCGACTTCCTCGCGACCGCAGAATTCCCGCTCTTTGCAAAGCCGAATGACCTGCTTGGTAGTTTCGGGGCATTCCGTATCGAGAGCTTCGATGGTGAGCGAGTCCTCCTGCACAACGGTGATTCTTGGACTGTCGACGTATTGATTGAAGAAGTGATGTCGGCAATCCCGTACGTCTTGCAGCCCGTCATCTCGAATCATGACCAGATCCGTCAGTTCGCTGAGGGACTAGCGACGATTCGAGTGGTGAACTTTGTAGAAGACAGCGGCGTCCGGATCGAGCGTGCCGTGCTCAAGATCCCAGTCGCTGGTCAAGTTGCAGATAATGCGTGGCGCGAGGGGAATCTCACCGCCAACATCAATCCTGAGACCGGTGTGATCGATCGTGTCATTAGTGGGCTTGGTCCAGACCTTGTCGAGTACGACGAACATCCAGCTACGGGCACCCAGCTCGTTGGAATGGCGCTCCCGATGTGGGACGAACTTCGGGCGCTCGACATAGCTACGGCCAAGGCGTTCTCGGGTCTGAGCTATCAGACCCAGGACATTGCGCTTTCCAACGATGGTCCACTGGTGGTTGAGGTCAACAGCGGAGGTTCTTTTGCGTTGCCTCAGGCAGCGTCAGGGCGAGGGCTGCTAACCGACGAGAACAAACGATTCTTCGAACGTTGTGGAGTGAACTTCCGGACAATGCAGAATCCCCGTTTGGCCGCTGCTTAGATCACGACGTCGCCCTCGGGTGTGACTTGGGTGAAACACCGCTAGTCTTTCCCTGGTTACAAATCGCATACTTGCCCAAGACCTCACGCACACAAAGAAGCCGTGAGCAGGTGAATCTGAAAGAACCCCTCGGTTGAGGGTGTCTCCGGACGTTCGCTGTGTCTTCGGCGGGCGTCCATTCTGGTTTTCGGGATGGACACAAACACCATCTGCGCAGGCGTTCATCGCTTGCAGAGACACCAACACAGGAGTGACACCATGGGAGAACCACGAGCCGACAAGGTTGCAGTGGTTGCTGAGGTCAAAGAAAAGCTGGAGAGCGCCGATGGCGTCCTGCTGACCGAATACCGCGGCCTCGACGTTCCTGGCATGGCCGAGTTGCGTTCATCGCTTCGTCCAGCCGGTGGCGAATACAAGATCTACAAGAACACCCTCGTTAAGCTCGCTGCAAACGAGCTCGGCATGGAGCTCGACGACCTTCTCGTCGGCCCAACCGCACTCGCATTCATTGGTGAGAAGGACGATGGTTCCAAGGGTGATGCAGCTGCGGTTGCAAAGGCGCTCAAGGAGTACAGCAAGACCAACGACAAGCTCATTCTCAAGGGTGGCGTTCTCGATGGCAAGGCCATCAGCCCAGAAGAGATCAAAGCACTTGCCGATCTTCCATCTCGCGAAGTTCTCTTCGCCGAGTTCGCTGGCGCACTCGAGCACATGCTCGGCGACTTTGCTGGCCTTCTCGACAACAAGCTCCAAGAGTTTGTTGGAACCATGGAAGCACTTGTCGAAAAGGGCGGCCCTGGCGGCGCTGGCAACAGCAGCGAAGCTGCTGCGCCAGACAGCAGCGAAGCTGCTGCGCCA
>CAYVHV010000003.1:0-12826 GCA_964451305.1 uncultured Acidimicrobiales bacterium
GCTGCGCCTGTTGCCGCTGCCCCTGCGGTAGTAGAGCCACAAGCTGTCGAACAGCCGGTGGTCAAAGCTGCTCCACAGGCCGGATTTCTCGCCGACTATCGCCCGAGGAACGTGGAGGGCGTTCAGCCGTCGCCGGTCGCTATGGCACCAGTTCCGGCTGCGCCTGCTGCAGCTCGTCAGGCACCGTCGCCTCAACGCGACCTTCCGACTGCAGCGATCGTTCCAGAACAAACGGGCGGAGTATTCGACAACCTGCCTCCCGCAGCTCGTCCACCAGTGCGCCAACCGCTGGTCGATGATGTCGCTGCTGCGCCAGTCGCCGAGAAGA
Source organism: uncultured Acidimicrobiales bacterium (assembly GCA_964451305.1). GTDB lineage: Bacteria > Actinomycetota > Acidimicrobiia > Acidimicrobiales > SHLQ01 > SHLQ01. The sequence goes on from CAYVHV010000003.1 coordinate 329, forward strand.
TCGACTACTTCGCTGATCTCGAAAATAGCGACGCGGTCGCGATCGCCGGAGTGGACGACAAATATCTTGTCGATCGCGGCGACCCGACACCGGCAGAAACTGTTCCTACCGCGATGGCGGTGTCGACACCGATGGAAACTCCCGCGGTACCAGAGACCCCGGCAATGTCGGCGGGCGTCGCCTTCCCGACGATTTCGAGCCCGGAGGTCAGCGCCCCACCAGCGGATGCTCCCGACCTTCTCCAGAACCCACTCGATATTCGAGCTGCCGTCCCTGACAGCTTCAATGCGAGCACCTTTGCCGACGACCACGGAGTTGCCTTCCCCTCTACCGGCAACGAAAAACCCAACACGAACAGCGGGCTCCTTACAGAGTCAGCGCAGAAGATCCACATCCCCGACGAGATCTTGGTGCCGACCCAAGAGCAGCCAGACCTCACCGATGAGTTTCTCTCGACACGGCTATTGATCGTCTCGACGGTCCTCTTCGCATTGATCGCCGCCACGATCATCTTGTTCGCTGACTCTTCGCTCGTCGCCGACATCAACCGTGGAGTCGAGCGGATTACGGGCAGCTAGCCCTTCAGCCAGTCCACACACGGCTGTATCGAGCTGACTCAGCTCTCCCGCGAGAAGCGAGCCCGAAACGCGAGCCATGCAAAGAGGCCGCTTGCGATGGGGAACCACAAGGAAACGCCCCGGTAGGCCAACACCGCGACCGCAGCTGCATCGCTCGGAATTCCCGACAGTGTCAGCACGCCGGTAAGCCCAACCTCCACGAAACCAAATCCTCCCGGCGTGATCGAGATCATCGAGAGCACCGCACCCGACGCATAGGCAACCATCACCAAGCTCAGGCGCGGTTCGGCTCCGACGGCGTAGAGCGCAAAGACGAGAACGAGGTAGTCAAAGGTCCAGTTCAGTGCGCTCGCTGCAGTGGCTTGAGGCCACCGTTTACCGAGAAGCTCGCCAAGGCGGTCCCGCTCAGTGACCAAGGTCGTGGGCGTGATTCCCCAGTCCTTTCGAAAGACCCGCCCAGCCATGTCCAGAATCCGGTCCAAGATGGCGCCGACGACGACGAGTGGTCTGGTGAATCGAAGCGCGATGTAGCCAACGCCCAAGACCAACACACACAAGGCCGCAGACGCGATGGCGATCGGAGAAATGCCTTCGGGAATCGGCGCACCGAGCAAGGCAATAAGGAAACCAACGCCGGGAATCGCAGCGAGGGCAGCGGTAGAAAGGACCGAGGTCGCGGCGAGCGCGCCAGCAGCCTGCGTTGGGCTCGTGCCGCTGACCGACAGCATCTTGTAGAGCGCAGCCCCTCCAGCAGCGGGACCTCCGCCCCCGGGGACGACCCGGCTGATCGAATTCGAGGTGAGCTGACTGGTAGCTGCGACGAACCACGACACCTTCGGGAGCAAGATCTTCAAGAGCCACCACAGGCTCGCAAAGCTCGCAACCTCGGCGGCGATCATCGCTGCGAACCACCACGGTTCAATATTTCGTAGCCGCTCCGCGCTGCTCAGCACCTCGAGCAGCCGATCAAAAAGTTGCGGCGCAAAGAACGACAATGCGAGTGCAATCGTCGCGAGCACCATCGCTCGGCGAACAGCCCCACCGATGAGGTCGAAGTCCTTCCCCGTGGGTTCGTCGGCTCTAGGGGTCTCCGAAACAGCGGAGAGCTCGGCCTCGTCGCTACCCGCAGAATCGATGGACATCACCGAAGCGTACCCGTCATGGAGGCCCTCGTACCCGTCAAGCGGGTGGTGGCGATAGTCTCGGACGACGATGACCTCTACAGAAACCACGGCGAAACGCGGGCGTTTCATCGCCTTCGAAGGTGGCGATGGATCGGGAAAGTCGACCCAAGCCGCTCTTTTGGCTGAATCGCTCGACGCTGTACTGACGCGCGAGCCCGGGGGTACCTCGATCGGCAGCAAGATTCGCGAACTCGTACTCGACCCCGCGTACCCCGACATGACGAACCGCACCGAAGCCTTGCTCATGGCCGCAGCTCGGGCACAGCATGTGGAAGAACGCATCCTCCCCGACCTGCTCGCCGGGCGCGACGTCATCTCAGATCGCTACGTTGCGTCGTCGCTCGCCTACCAAGGCGTCGGACGAAACCTCGGTATCGACGTAGTTGCTGAGCTCAACGAGTTTGCAACAGGTGGCCTCGCACCCGATCTCACGGTGTTGCTCGACGCTGACCCCACCGCGGCGCGGGCGCGGCTTGGGACCGACCTCGACCGCATCGAGGAGGCCGGTATCGATCTAGGACGCCAGGTCGTCGAGACGTATCGCGTGTTGGCAGCCGCAACTCCTGACCTCTGGGTCATCGTCGACGCGAGCGGCGATGTCGACACGGTGGCTGAGCGAGTTCTGCACGCTGTTACCGAACGACTTGAGATCACGTGACATCGACGGATCCATTCGCCGACATCATCGGCCAAGATCTTGCTATTCGACAGCTGCGCGCAGCAGTGTCGAATCCAGTTCACGCATATCTCTTCGTCGGCCCACGAGGCTCGGGTAAAAGGCGCGCTGCTGTTCGAATGGCAGGAGAACTCGTCGGTGCCCCTGCCGACCGCGAACGCAACCGCGCGCTCGCCATCCGTGAAGAGCACCCTGACGTGGCGGTCTTTGAGCCAGCAGGAAACGCCTTCCTCATGGAAGAAGCAGAGGCGGTGATCATCGAAGCATCTCGATCACCGGCGGAGGCGGGCCGCAAAGTGTTGATCCTCGACCGTTTCCACGATGCGGACGGACGCGTTGCGGCGAATCTGCTGAAGACGATCGAAGAACCGCCCGCATCGACCATGTTCATTCTGCTGGCTGAGCACGTCCCCCCAGAACACATCACGATCGCATCTCGCTCGGTCACCATCGACTTCCCCGCAGTCTCCGAAGCCGTGATCTCCGCGGCGCTCCAGGAGCGTGGCATCGGCGAAGAACGAGCTCAGGCAACAGCCCGTGGTGCGTGCGGTGATGTGAACCGCGCCGAATTGCTCCTCACCGATACCGCCTTTGTGGAACGTCGGGATTTGTGGTGGGACGTACCGTCTCGCTTCGACGGAACCGGGTATGCGATCAGTGAGATCGTAAAGGAACTCACCGCGGTCATCGATGCTGCTCAGCTTCCACTCGACGAAAAGCACGCTGGTGAAGCTGCGTCGATGGACGAGACTGAAGAGCTCACCGGCACCCGCGGGTCTGGCCGCAAGGCCATGGAGACGCGCCAAAAACGTGAAGCTCGATTGCATCGAACCGACGAATGGCAAATGGGTCTATCGACGCTCGCCCACCGATACCGCGAGAACCTAGTCACCGCTTCGAACACCCAAAACCCCGAAGTTTTTTTTGCCTTACGAGACGCGTCGTCAGCGCTACAGCGGAACCCGAGCGAAGAACTTTGGATCACCAACGTGCTCATGACCCTTAGCTCGCTCACGACATCGTCGTGATCTCGGCGAGCCGAGAGCACTGCTTTGCACCTCACTACCCGTCTGAGATGTGACTACTTCTGAATCGAGACGCGGGTGACTCGGTGGCTTTCGCCCTTGGTCAAGATGCAGCGGGCTCGCTGCATTGTCGGGGCGATGTTCGACCGAAGATTTGGTGCGTTGATCGACTCCCAGATGTGCGATGCCACCTCTGTTGCCTCCGCGGTATCGAGGGTGGCGTAGTTTCGAAAGTACGACAACGGATTCGAAAAGACCGACTCTCGGAAGCCAATAAATCGATCGATGTACCACTGACGGATAAGGCTCTCGTGCGCATCGACGTAGATCGAGAAGTCGAAGAAGTCCGAGACGAACAAGTTCGACGACGTCGGGTTGCCTTGTAGAACGTTGAGGCCTTCGACGATCAATACATCGGGTTGGCGGATTTCTTCGACCGCTCCGGGAACGATGTCGTACTCGAGATGTGAGTAGATCGGGGTAGGCACGACTGGCTGGCCCGACTTCACTGCCTGGAGCGCTTCGATCAACGCCGCAGTGTCGTAGCTCTCAGGGAAACCCTTCCGGTCCATCAAGCCGCGCCGTTCGAGCTCAGCGTTCGTGTAGAGGTATCCGTCGGTGGTCAACAGGCCGACGTTTGGGTGGTCATCCCAGCTTTGGAGAAGTGACTGGAGCACACGAGCTGTGGTGCTTTTCCCGACCGCTACGCTTCCACCGATACCGATGATGTAGGGGACTGGAGCGGGGTCGGTGCCGAGAAAGGTGTCGGCGACCGCAGCCAATTGCTGGGTCTTGCCGATATGGAGGTTGAGCAGCCGAGACAGAGGCAAGTACACCTCTTCGACCTCGTCCATGTCGAGCTGTTCGTACATGCCGCGCAGGCGGTCCACATCTGCGGGGGCCAACGTTAACGGTGTCGATGATCGTAGGGCCGCCCACGCGTCCCGTTCGAAGTCTTCAAACCGGTGATCCACATCCCAACTGTGGCTCAGCGCGGGCCAGCTCACGTAGCCAGCGACCGGAAAGTTTGGGCGTTTGTGAGGACGCCGCTAGGCGCGGCGACTCGCGTACCTCGGCGTCATTAGCTCAGGACGAGTTCGTTCGCCGAAATCTGGTGCTTTCGAAGGTTCGCTTCGGTCTGGACTTCTTCCTCGAGACGAGCAAGTTCAGTACTGCTCAGCTCTGGCACGTCAAGTTCGATCGTGGTGATTGCCTTGGTAGAAACACTTCCCGCACGGAAGTAGCGGGAGAGCTCGAGGGTCGCAATACCGGTGATCCAGTCGTGGTCGTGTTCAGATTTGTCCGACCGCTTCATCCGAATCTGCGCTGCAGTAGCGAATGTCTGCGCCAAGAGTGTCGCAGTGATCTCACCGTTTTGGGTACGACGGAAAAAGAAGCTAGTCAGCTCCTCACGACGTTCGGTGTAGAGCACCTCGGCGAGATCGGCATCGATCTCTTCAGGTGAGCGGGTTCCAGCCTTGTGTGGTTTTGTTGTAATCACACAGGGTTCATCGGGTCGAAACGGACACCAACTTTAGTCATTCTTGGGTCGTTCAGCTTAAGTTCTCGATTCGGATGACCTACGAGCGTCTGAGGCTCTGAGATCCATGAATTGATCGACCCTCGGGTGCGCTCCCGTTGCCGTTGACAGCAAGTCATCTGTACCTTTGAGCTGCGGCTGGGCGCACGGATTCGGAGCGATCGATACATGAGACGAAGGAACCTGCTGTTCGCCGTGACCAGCGTGCTCGCTGCGTTTGGCGCATTGCTCCTCAGCCAAGGAGTTGCGTCCGCTCAAACCCAAGTTCAAGAGCTCCTATTGCCCTTCTCGGCGGGGGTCATCGAGGTTCAGGCCGACGAGACCTACAGCGGTGACGTCGTCCACCCGGCTGTCGGAGCAATCGCCTTTGATCTCACCGATGTTCGCCGAGATGCGGACACCGACGTTCTTTCCATCGGCGTTGGCCGCATCCGACTGGCGTGCGCACACACGAGCGGTTCCGCTGTCTTGCAGTTCCAGGCGGATGGAATTGCCGGCGACTTCTACTACGTGCACATGGATGTGAACACCCTGAGCGCAGGCATCTCAGAAACGTGGAGCCGAATCGATCGAGGTGAGATCATCGGTGGCCTCTTCCCGCGAGCGCTCACGAGTCAACCCGGGGATAGCTGCGCGCAATTTTCAACCGGACCCCACCTACACCTCGACCTGCCGCGATCAGGAATGGTGATCGACGGCGTGGTCTTCAACGAAGGTGCGCCGAACGATACCGACCTGATCAGCTCGACGAACCGGACACCCGGAGAGCGCGAAACCGCAGTCTGTGCAGGCGAGAACGCGACCATCGTCGGAACGACACGAGATGATGTTCTCCAAGGCACCGAAGGCCGAGACGTTATCGCTGGCCTCCAAGGTGACGACCTCGTCTTTGGATTGGGAGGCGACGACATCATCTGCGGCGGCTTCGGCGAGGACTTCCTCATCGGCGGCGACGGTTTCGACGTCATCTTCGGCGCCCAAGGAGACGACACGATCGTCGCGGCCAGCGGATCGACTGGAGCCAGACGTGATGACGCTGTCGGCGGAGGCAGGTTCTTTGGAGGCGCTGGAAACGACGTCATCTTCGGATCGAACCGCTGGGACCGAATGCAGGGAGGCCCTGGCGACGACAGACTCACCGGCTTCGATGGTCGGGACTGGATTCGTGGCGGGCCCGGCGCGGACTTCCTCGACGGCGGAAGTAACATCGACGACCTCCACGGTGGCAATGGATCCGACGTCATCTCCGCCGGAGGAGGCGACACGGTCGCCGGTGGCGCAGGACCGGCCGACATCTGCCAATACACGAACCAACCTGCATCCATCCGCGGTTGCGAAACCATCGTTACTCCGTAAAGCGCCGAGAGACTCTGTCGCTCGATCGACGGCCTCGTTAGGTCGTTGCGGACTTTTTGGATGTTGGCAGAGGCAGCAACGTCACGAGTTCTCGGTTTTCTAGAGGGTCGAGAATGCCGTGCTGCACGCAGGCTGGGACGAGCTGATCGGTGTCGGGGTGCCCCATTGTGTAGGCGCACGCTTCGAGACGTTCTTGGGCTTCGAGGATCCGGTCATCGGTGGCTCGGGTGCCCTCTTGAATGTGCTTCCAGCCCGCGGCCGTATCTGCCGCATCGATGAACTGATGCATCACGAACGTCGTCGCTGACGCTTCCCACCACCGCTGCTTCACACCGCCACCACGTTCGGCGAAACGTTTTGCCCACTTCGCCATCTCCGGCACGATCGACGGCTTCTCCGCCAGGCATCGCAAAATACGAGCGGCAGACTCGCCACGGTCGCGCAAAATGAAGTTCCCGGGGAATGCCTCGTACCACGACGCGACCATTTGATGGTCGAGCGGATCGGTGTCGTCGAGAAGCGGCACGTACCGATCTCCGATGTAGGCCCCCCACGTCACGCGGTTGCAGCGTGTATCGCCGACCTGCATTGCCTCGTAGCCAAGCGTCGTACCCGCTCCGCGTTCGACCTCGCCCCAGACAGCATCCGAGGTCAACTCGCGATATCCCTCCGCCCAGCGCGACTCGTTTCCGATGTAGGCCGCTGGTTGGAACGAGAACATTCGCCAGCCCTGGGAGTGGCAGGTTCGAACAATGTCGGCGACGTCATCGAGGTTCTGTGGCGTGACCGTCATGTTGTGCGCGAGGTAGTGGGTGATTCCGTGCTCGGCCTCCAGCCGGTGGAACATGTCGCAGAAGCCCGCACGGTATTCATGCAACTCCTGTTCGGACTGTGGTTTCTTGATTCCCTTGCGCCCAACCATTGTCGTGTCGAAGTGCGCGGCGAACGAAAGGTGTGGAAAGCGAGGCTCACCGTTTTCGTCGAGGGCGATCGCTCGTAGATAGTCGTAGTCGAAGTCGCCATGGGTGAAACTCATCGGAATTCGCCCGTGGGCTCTCATGGTCGCGATCGCCGCGGCGTGATCGCCTGGTTCCAAAAGACTGACTTCGCCACCGATCAGCTGGGCGTACGTTCCCCACCCTCGCTGGGACGACAAGTACTTCATCTGGCGTTTCACATTCTTCAGCGTGTGTGGCCCATCGACACGAACCTTGTTCGCATCGGCGGAGTGGTAACACGGCTTGCAGGCAAAGTTGCACTTCGGGAAGACGCCATGGGTGGCTTCACAACCGGTCGTCTTCCGTCCGAGCATTTGGCCCGGAACCCGGTTTCTCTCCGGGATGGTCTCCCAACGCTTCGCGAGCGCGGCTGCAGCCACGGGGTCGACAGGGCGTGTGCGTTGTTCGAAAGCACGGATACGCGACTGCAGACTCATAAGACAACTTTCAGGGGGTTAGTGATGGGCTAACAGGGGAAGCGCGTCGTGAGTGCTCTAACATTCCCCGGGAGTGCTGAGCCTATGAGACGTCCACAACTTTCATTGGCGCTGATCCGTTTGATCGTGCTGGCGGTGATTCTCATTGGCGCGGCCGTGACGATAGCCATCGTAGGCACCGATGGCATTGGAGAGCTCCTCGAGAACGCCGCTGACAGCCGCCTCGGGATCGCTGCGTTCATGGCTGTCTACATCGCCGGCGTCGTCCTCATGGTCCCAGGAACGCTAGGAACGCTCACCGCAGGGGCTGTCCTCGGCTTTGCCGTTGGGTTCCCCGTCGCTGGCGTCTCTGCCTTGATCGGAGCCACGATCGCGTTCTTCGTATCGCGTTTCGTGGGTAAGGAAGGCATGAACGAACTTCTCGGCGATCGTCTCACCTCGATCGACGATTGGCTGATGGACAACGACTTTCTCTCGATCGTGATCCTTCGCCTGATGCCGATCGTGCCATTCAACGGACTGAACTACGCGGCTGGGCTCACGTCGGTTCGTCCCAGTCGGTACGTTCTCGCGACGGCCATCGGGATCGCACCTGGAACGGCACTGTCCACGTTCTTTGCTGCCAGCTCCAACGACATGACGAGTTCCTCGTTCGTCGTTGCGTCGGTCGCTCTCGCGGTGTTGATCGTCGGCAGCACCATCGTTGCGCGACGGTTCACGAAAAAGCGAAAAGCTGCAACGGACGCGGCCGGAGGCAGCTCAAACTAGATCGGGAGCGGCTGCGTCGTCCGTTGACTCTGCGATAGGGCGAGGGCGATCAAGGGCGGGGCGATGAGGACCACATCGAGCACTGCGGCCACCTGAGGGTCGGCGCGAACGAGCGGGACGAGGAGTAGCGGCAACATCGGAACACCGCCCCCAACACCGAGGCTCGTACCGTACTGCGCCCACGAAATCGTGAAACCCAACGCAAGCGCCAATGCCACCTGCCGCCTGAGCGCCGGCAAGGTGACCGAGAAGAACCGTTGACGAAGGTCTCCGGTAAGGACCATCGCCGCCGATTCCCGCCGGAGGAGCTCAGGGGTGAACCCGGGGGTCAGAATCAGGATGCAATACGGCATCACGAACACGAGGTGGGCGAGCACGAGGCCAGCGAGCGAGTCCGCAAGCCCAAGGCGCAGGAACCACACCCGTAGTCCTTCACCAACGACGAGCGGTGGCAGCAGTAGCGGCAGGAGGATTGCGAGCCACGCGACTCGGGCCGTGCCGAGGGATGCGAGAGAGCGAGCCGCTGGCCACGCAAAGATTACTCCGATGATGGCGGATACGAGGCCGACGATTACCGAGTTGCTGACCGCCTCGACGAGCAGGCCATCTTCCACGACGCGGGTGATGCCTCGCAGCCCAAATCGCTGAGGGATGATGTTCGGGGCGCGCCATTCGTCAGCGAACGCACGAATCGGAAGCAACGCGAAGGGCCCGACGAGCAGCGCGATCATCGACCACACCAAGAGTCGAGGAGCGATCGCCTGAGGTCCTGTTCCCTGCAGCCTGCGGCTCATGTTGGTTTCCTCGAACGAGAACGCATCGCGAACCAGATCATTGCGATCGCCAGCACGATGACCAGCGCCGAGCTCACCACGAGCCCTGCGGCGGCGTCAGCGCGGGCGATCGGTCCTCGAATGCGTACGACGTTGATGGACCACGTGGTCAGAACATCGGGTGTGAGCGGGCCGACGACAAGTGGGACTTCGGTGCTGCCGATCACGAAGGCAGCAACGACGAGTGAACCCAGCGTGAGTGGCCGACGGAGCTGGGGGAGCAAAACGCTTCGCCAGCGGGCCCAGCGACTTGGAGACAACGTGCGGGCGGCCTCCTCTCGCGACACGTCTTCCTCGCCGAGGGCGGCGAGGATCAGCATCGTAAGGAATGGCACTTCCTTCAGGATGTACACCAGCACAACGCCGAAGCCGAACGAGTCGCGAACGATCGGCAAGGTGAACAGAATTCGATCCGCGAGCCCGCTGGGGCCGAGCCACAAGACGACAAGAGAAGCGGTCACGAGATGCGGGATTGGAATGGGTGCACCGACGAGTGCACGAGCGAGGCCGGTATGGCGGCGCAATGCGAACGCTAACGGGACCGAAATGATTACCGAAAGGAGTGTTGAGAGCACCGCGGCACGGATCGTAAAGATTAACGCCTCGACAAAGATCGGGTCGTCGAATAGACGAACCCATGCATCTGTCCCGTACGCTCCATTCAGTACCGCATTTGGACGTAGCGATGCGGATATCACTCCCGCCAAGGCAGCAACGCTCAAACCACCGACCAGAACAACGGCCGGGAGCATGCCAATTGAGGAACGCCCACCATGTTTGATGCGTCGATTCGTCAACGCTTACACCACCCTTTGGATCGCATTGCTGAAGCAATAGCGATGCGCGGCGTGAGTGCGAACACCCTTACCGGTGTTGGATTCACCATCGGTGTAGGCGCGTGCGTGGCAATCGTGGTCGATCGCTGGTGGCTGGCGCTTGGTATGTGGCTCATAAATCGGCTTATCGACGGGCTGGATGGATCGGTAGCCCGACGAGTAGGTCCGACCAGGCTCGGCGGGTTCCTCGACATCATGGCCGACTTTGCGATCTACGGAGGAATGCTGGTCGCGATCGGCATCGCCGTCCCAGAGGCGCGCATTGCGTCGCTGGTCGTCTTTCTCCTCTACTACCTCAACGGTGCCGCCTTCTTGGCATGGTCCAGCCTCGTTGCAGAGAAGACCCTCTCCGACGAAGGAACCGATCACGAAGGCGATGAGCGGAGCCTGAACTTTCCAGCTGGCCTCGCCGAAGGAACCGAAACGATCATCGCTATGGCGGTGATTCTTGCGTTCCCTGGCTTTACGAACCCGCTCATGTGGTTGTGGGCAGGGATCGTTGGCATAAGCGTCATGCAGCGCTTCTCGTTCATCGTGATCGGCCTGAGCGAACTCAGTCTTGCCGATATGCGCGAAGAGCTTCGCCGTCGAGCCCGCCTCGGCCAGCACTAGATGTCCGGCTAGCAAGACCCGAGGACCGGCTACTCGCCAGCGGAGTCGAACTTGCCCAGGAAGTCGAGGATCTTGCCCGCGACCTTCTTGTTGCGGTCGTTGAAGAGCTCTTCGCTCAAGGTGCTGTTCGCAGCCTTGGCAATCGCCTCGCCGTACGTTGGGTACGGGCGGATCATCGACGCAACGGTGCGCAGCTTCGCTCCGTCGTTGACACGTGCAGTGAGCTCGTTGATGGTCTCGCCAGCCGAGTGGCCAACGACGGTCGCACCGACGATCTTGCCCTTTTGGGTGAAGAGATCGATAAACCCTTGTGGTTCACCGCTCGTGACTGCCCGGTCGAGCTGGTCGTACTCGAAGTGGTGCTGTTCGACATCGCCGTCGATCTTGCCAACGCTCGCAACCTCAGGGTCACAGAAGATGGCGAACGGGATGTTGTCGTGGTCGAACTTACGAGGAATCTTAAAGAGCGCATTCATCACGACCGCGGCACCGTGGTGGCCGGCAGTGTGAGTGAACGGCATCTTGCCAACAACGTCGCCGCCGGCGTAGATGTGCTTGTTTGAGCTCTGCAACATCTCGTCGACAACGACGTGGCCACGCTCATCGAGTTCAACGCCAACCGACGCCAAGCCCATGTCCGATGTGTTTGCCCGACGTCCAACAGCAACGAGGATCTCATCGCATGGGATTCGGGTTTCATCGTCGACGATAACCACGGCGGTGCCGTCGGTCGTGCTTCCTTCAACGGCGGTCACTTTGGAATCCTCGAGGACGGTCATTCCTTCCGAACGCATCTGGGCGCCAACGACCTCGGCAACCTGTTCGCCGACCATTGGCAGGATGCGAGGGCCAGCTTCGACGAGTGTGACATTTGAGCCCAATCGGCCGAACGCCTGACCGAGCTCGCTACCGATTGCGCCTCCACCGATGACGACTAGGCGCTCAGGGAGTTTCTCGAGTTCCCAGATCGTGTCCGAGGTGCGTGGCGAGGATTCACGGAGTCCAGGGATTCCGGGAACGACGGGGGTAGCTCCCGTTGCGATCATTGCCTTGCGATACCGGATAACGCGATCGCCAGCCTTGATTTCGCCGTCACCAATGAACTCTGCCCGAGCTGGAATGACCTCGACGCCGAAGGACTCCAACGTCTCGACCGAGTCGTGGTGCGAGATGTGTTCCTGAGATCCTCGGACCGAGTCCATCACAGCGGTGAAGTCGATCTGGGGCTCGACGCTGGCAATTCCGTGCTTTGAAGCAGTTCGCATCACATGTGCGGCATGGGCAGCGGAGAGGATTCGCTTGCTGGGAACACAACCGGTCCACAAGCAGTCGCCACCCGGTGGGTTTGGCTCGACCATGACGACGGATGCGCCAACATTGCCGGCTCCCTTTGACGCGATCAGACCGGCACTGCCGCCACCGATGATCACGAGGTCGAACATGTCGTCCTCATCTGTTGAAGAGACATCTGTGCTTGTGGTTTCTGACATTATTCATCCCCTCCGGGGAACTTGGTTGTTCGATGAATCGATGAGGCCGGTCCAGCATCTCGGCGGCCAGCCCAGTAACTCGCTAGGGCGAGCCCAGTATTTCGCTGGGACGAGCCCAGTATTTCGCTGGGACTAGCCCAGTATTTCGCTGGGACTAGCCCAGTA
>CAYVHV010000003.1:12926-60450 GCA_964451305.1 uncultured Acidimicrobiales bacterium
AGCCCAGTATTTCGCTGGGACTAGCCCAGTATTTCGCTGGGACTAGCCCAGTACCTCAGTACGCCAGCGCTCATCGAGGACTGGAACCTGATCAGCAGGAAGTTCTTCGAGCGGCGTGCCGAAGTCGGTGAGGCGCAGATCCGAAGCTTCAGCGACATCGCCGATATCGACAACCGCAGGTACACCCACCTGGTTGAGCTTTTCGGCTTGGAGTTCCGCGCTCAGCATGGCGTTCATGACAACCCGAGCGCCGGCCGAAGAGCCAGCATTGGCCGGCATGGCGAGGAAGCTCACATTCTGGAGCGTTCCGCTGTCAAAGACATATGGACGGGTCTCGCCGGAGAAGATGCCCTGATCGACGTTGACCTGAACAAAGTTCGGGTTGTAGCTCATTGCAATGTCGACCTCGCCGTTACCAAAGAGGGTGTTGAGCTCGGCTTCGTCGACCGGATGCGAACCGCCGTTCCACAGGTTTGGTTCCATCTCCGCGAGAAGCGCAAAGGCCTCTTCTTCACCAAGCGCTTGCACGGCCTGGCGGACAAATGCCGAGCCGGTGAAGTCCGGAGGCGCTGGATAGGTGAAGCGGCCGGGGTTCGCCGCAACCCAATCGGCGAGTTCCTCGAAGCTGGTCGGCGGGTTGTCGATGACCGATGAATCGAAGGCAAAGGTGAACGCCGCGCGACTCCACGGCGCTTCTTGACCATCGGTAGGAACTCCGAAGTCGTTGAACAAGGTTGGATCATCGGCGTCGAGGAGCGACGCGTTCGGCAGGCCTGACACCCAGTCGTTGGCCCAAAGGCCCGCGTCCTTCGCCTGGGAGAAGTTGCTTCCGTTGACCCAGATGAGATCGACGGCGCCATCGTCGGTACCGGCTTCGGCCTCAGAGACGATGCGGTCGATACCATCGGAGGTTGCCTCGATGCGAACTTGTTCGAGCGTCACACCCTGTTCAGCAACGATCGGGGCAACGGTGTCTTCGATGTAGCTGTTGAGGACCGTGTCTCCACCCCACATCCAGAGTTGAACGGTTTGGCCTTCGGCCTCTGCCAGAACGGCTTCCCAGCCATCTGCACCAGCAGTGTCGGTGGATTCTGCATCGCCCGAGTCGCTGTCCGCTGTTGCGGTGCTATCGGTGGAGCCGCAGGCTGCGGCGACGAGGCTCAAGATGAGTAGCAACGCAACCCAGAGGGAGCGAGGGCGATTCTTTGTTTCTACGTGCATGGAACTAGTACCTCTAGAGGTGAATTAGACAGCGCACGCCACATGGGCGGCAACAAACACTATCCGCACCAAACACCTAGGTGACATTCGGCAAACGCGGTTTAAGAACCCCACGTGCACGACAGACGTGTGGATCTCGAACATCCAGCCGGTGTGGAGGTTGCGCTCTACGTCAGAACAACTCGAATGAGGTGTGAGCTATTGGTGCAGCGTTCAGGTCTTGTTCTTGGCGCGGGCCATTGCGGCCGGGCGGGGCTGATGATCAAACATGATGTGGCCGCCGCGAAGGTCGATCTCGCGTTCACGAAGATCATGAAACGTCAGTGTGGGCTCGTCGACCCCGCACTCTCGCTCGAGGGGAGTCTCGACACACTCGGACCAATCGACAGGCATGTCCCATAATTCTTCGATGCTGGGGGTTAGCGAAAGGTGTCGTTGCAACGCGTTCGACTTCTCCGCCCGTTTCAGAATTTCCGCCGGGCTCGCGAAGTTTGCGTCCATCGCAACTGGCAACCCAGATGCCGACAACCGTTCCGGTTCTGGGAACTTCACCTCATAGCAGCTGCGATGCTCGACGACGAGGGAACGTGCACGGCGTTGTCGCTCTTGGGCCAGCGCATTGGCCATATCCCATTCCTCTTGGGTGATCACCCGCCAACGGTTGGTGTTGCTGCATCCGCCGTGGATCTCAGTGCCGGTCGTATCCATAGAACGATCGTAGGAACCAGAGGTCTGGGCATGCATGGGTCGAGAGGCCCAGCCGATATGGGAGTAATCGCCTATAAAGCAGGAGGGCGATGGCAAGGCGCAGACCGCGTTCTATTCCACCGTTTCCTTCTCTCGGGAACTGAGCGGCCGATAGGAACGTAGAAGTCGCATGGAACAATCCAAGGGGCCACACATGGCGGAAGATCGAGAATCCACGAACCGGGCGCGCCGCGGTCGATTCCCGCTCGCACTCCTCCTTCTCATCGCGCTCGTAGCGAGTGCATGCAGCGGGGGAGGCAGCGCCGATCCCGATAGCCAGACAACCCCGATCCTCAACGAGCGCGCACCGGTTGGTCAGGTAAGCACTGACAGCCTCGACTCTCTCCCATTCGAAGAAGTTCTGTCATCATCAACGGGTCTTCAAGTCCGTCTCAGTGACGGCGCTCCCGCTCCTCAAGTCGATACCGGTTCGGACACTGCGGTAGTCGTTGGCCAGACACTGACCGAGACGGAGGTCGATGAGATTCTCGGCCGCGTTGGAGCGGTCAGCGACCTGAGGACCGAGGCTGCGGCCGAACAAGTCGACGTGAACCGGCCAGCGGAGACGCTGCTTCCACCGACGGTTGAGACCCGCACCGACCTGACCTTTCCGCCTGACGCGAACAGCCCGCTCGTTCCCGATAGTTCAGCCGATGGCCCTCTCGAGGTGCTGCGCGTACAACCCGAAGGCGATGTCGACATCGCTCCGTTCATATCGCTCACCTTCAACGAGCCAATGATTCCGCTTTCAACGCTGAATCAGCTGGACCAACTCGACGTGCCGGTACAGATCACCCCAAGCCGCGAGACGCTCGCCGAGCGGGGATTCGTCACGAGATGGCGCTGGCTCGGCACCCGAACCGTTCGTCTCGAGGCGGTACCAAGCGGTGGAATCGACGAGGTTGGACGTGGAGGCAACGACTCGCTCGATCGCCTCCCCGGTTCGACCGAATTCACCATCACGGTTCCGGCGGGCACCGAGTCCGTCAACGGCGCGACGCTCCAGACCGCTCAGGACTTCAGCTTCACAACTCGGTCACCCGAACCTGTGTGGGTCGCGGGTCTCAATGACCGAATGGGGCTAACACCGGTTCTCGCTGTCGAGTTCGATCAGCGAGTGCAACCCGAAGCCGCCATCGAGGCAATCGAGTTCGAGTCGGGCGAAGTCACATCGGTGCGTCTTGCGACTGACGAAGAGGTCGCAGACGCACTCTCGGATCCAACGTCCGATCTTCGCTGGATCGAAGCCACACCCGATCGCGTGATCTACATCACGCCAACCGAATCACTCGATGCGAACACCGCGGTTCGGCTACGGGTCGGGCCAGGGGTTCCATCGCTCGAAGGTCCGCTCGTCGGAACCACTAGATTGACCGAGACCGGTCGGACGTTCCCTCCATTGCAATTTGAAGGCGACGGCTGCAACGGGGGTTGTGTTCCCCTCCAACCACTCGTGACTCGCTTCACCAATCAGATCGATGTCGACGTGTTCGATCCAACATGGGTCACGATCAGCCCGGAGCTCCCAGGCGCTCGGGTCGAGGTGTCGGGCAACGCCGTCGTCGTTCGCGGGGCGACCAGCGGCAACACCGACTACGACATCTTCTTCAACGCGCAGCTCACCGACGTCTATGGACAGACGCTCGGTGTGGAACTTCGCTCAGGCTTTGCGGTCGGCGCCGCCCCTCGAGCTTTTGCAGGGCCGGTCGACAACTTCGTGATCACCGACCCGTTCGCTGACTCGCCCGGTGTCGTCTACCAAACCGTTAACCACGACGCACTACGGGTGCGAGCGTGGTCGATGTCGCCGGGCCAGTACGCCGAGTTCCGGCAGTCTCAGAACGAGCTCTTCGGAGAGGACTGGGAGCCGGGGAATTGGCCAGAGATCATCGACACCGAGGTAGCTGTCGACTCTGACGAAGACTCCGTCGTCGAAACAACCGTCGATCTCACCGACATCTTTGCTGAGGCCGACGGACCTGTCGCGATCCTGGTCGAACCAGCAGAACCGCTCGATCGCGACGATCGTGACTATTGGAACAATCGACCGATCTTCACGTGGGTTCAGGACACCAACCTCATCGTCGATGCCTTCACCGACGGTGACGAACTCGTGGTCTGGACGACAGAACTAACGACCGGTTTGCCAGTCGCGAATGCCGAAGTCCGCGTGATCGGCCAACGGGACGAGTCGTTTACGACGAACGACGCCGGGTTGCTATCCATACCGCTCGACAGCTCGACGATCTCGGGTATCGTCGCGTCGGCTGACGGCGAAGGCGTCGTCTCACCACGATCGGAATGGCGACAGGTCGAACGGCAGCGAAACGGTCTGTGGTTTGTCGCCGACGATCGAGGCTTGTACCGCCCGGGCGAAACGGTTCAGGTGATCGGTCTCTACCGCTGGCCCGATGGGAACTTCCAGCCGACGCTTACGCCGAACACCGGCATCACCTATCGCATCGTCGATTCTCGCGGAACCGATATCGATAGCGGCGAACTTGAGCTGAACGAATTTGGTGGCTTCAACCTAGCCATCGACCTGCCTCCGGGAATCAACGCCGGCAACGCCCGCCTAGAGCTCAACCGGGGTGGCAACCGAACCGTCCACAACTTCGAAGTGCAGGACTTTCGCACGCCCGACTTCGAGGCCACTGTCGAACCGGTCGACTCCGCTCCGTACATCGTGGGCGAGCCCGCAACATTCGCCGCCACCGCGTCGTACTTCGCTGGTGGACCGCTCAGCGATTCGACCGTCCAGTGGTTCGTATCTACCCAAGACGGAAGCTACTCGCCTCCGAACTGGGGCGACTTCTCGTTCGGAGAGTGGACCTCGCCATGGTTCTCTGGCTACTACGACGACGGTTTTGGAGGTGGGCAGAGCTTCAACCCAGGTGACGTCACGACTTTCACGGGAACGACAGATGCCTCGGGCCGACACCTTCTCCAGGCGGACTTCTCCGCTCCTGACAACACCGTCGTCGACCAGCCGGCGAGCGTTCGTCTCGAAGCCACCGTCACCGACGTCAATCGTCAGACGATTACCGCCAACACAGCAGTCCTCGTCCACCCGTCGGAGTACTACGTGGGCCTTCGATCCGATACGAGCTTCGTCGAGCCGGGAGAGAACCTCGTCGTCGACGCCGTGGTCGTCGATATCGACGGGGACCCTGTTTCTGGTCGCTCCGTCGAGGTCACCGCTGGCCGCTTGAGCGAATCGTTCAGCAATGGACGCTTCGTCTCGGAGATCGTCGATCCGCAAACCTGCATCGTCACCTCGACGGCAAACCAAGTCAACTCGGTCAATGCTGTCGACAGAGATGAATCGATGCGATGCACGTTCGACCCTGACACACCCGGACGCTGGGAAATCTCCGCCGTGGTCCTCGACGACGACGATCGCCAAAACCGCGCCACCCTCAACCAGTGGGTATCGGGCGGAACTGCCGCATCGATCGATGGGCTCGCCGCTGGTGCCGTCACGATCATCCCCGACGCCGAGAGCTACTCGCCGGGCGACACTGCCGAAGTTCTTGTGCAAGCACCGTTTGCCGCGGCGAGTGGTCTGCTCATCATCGATCGTGCCGGGATCCAATCGGTCGTCCCATTCGATGCGGCCGATGGCAGCGCCATCCTGGACGTGCCCATCACGTCTGCTGACATCCCGAACATCAACGTGCGCGTCGAGATGGTTGGCGCAACAGATCGCAGAGGTGCCGACGGGGCGGTGCTCGAAGGTGCGCCACAGCAGCCAGCGTTCGCGACGGGGCAGCTTCGACTTCCTATCCCTACGGGAGAGCGCACACTCGACGTCGTTGCGGCGCCTGCTTCAGACCTCGCTGCGCCCGGCGAGTCGACTTCGGTAGAGGTGCGAGTCTCAGACGCCAACGGCGAGGCTGTCGCTGGCGCTGGAGTCTCGGTCATCGTTGTCGACGAAGCCGTCTTGTCGTTGACCGGTTATGAGCTCGGTGACCCGATCGAAGCGTTTTATCCGCTGATCAGCGACACGGTCACCGCCGATCTTCTACGCCCCGCAGTGCTACTCGCTACGCCAGAGATCATCGTTCCAGAGGACGTGGAGGACAGCGAAGAAGAAGAAGCGATGGAAGATGAAGAGGGGTCGATCGACGTTGCGACAGACGCCGTCGCTGAAGCTTTTTCGACTGACGCGGCAGCGGAGAGTGACAGATTGGCCGCTGGAGTGGCAGATGAAGGCGCCGATCGCGCAGGGGACCCGCGTCCGGAGGAGGAACAGATCGACCTGCGCGACAACTTTGCTGCGCTCGCCGTGTTCGCTCCAGAAGAGGTGACCGGCGCCGATGGCTCGGCGACCATCGACTTTGAACTTCCCGATTCGCTGACCCGCTACCGGGTGATGGCGATCGCCACCTCGGGCGCGGATCGCTTCGGCACCGGTGAAGCGCAAATCACTGCGCAACTGCCCCTCAGTATCCGCCCAACCGCTCCGGCATTCTTGAACTTCGGCGACGAATTCGAACTCCCCGTCGTCGTCCAGAACCTCGGCGACGAGGCCGCTGAAATCGACCTCGCTGTCGTTGCTGAGAACCTCGTACTCACCGGTGACGCGGGTACTCGGGTCACGGTGCCAGCGAACGCTCGAATCGAAGTCCGTTTCGCTGCGCGGACCGAAGCGGTCGGCACGGCAACGATGCGGATCGCCGCGACCAGCGGCGACTTCGCCGATGCGGCGATCGTGTCGATGCCGGTATTCACGCCTGCGACCTCGGAGGCGTTTGCCACCTACGGTGTCCTCGACGGGGGAGAATCGATCGCCCAGGAACTGCTCACCCCCGACGGTGTGCTCGCCGAGGTCGGAGGACTCGACATCTCGACGTCGAGCACCGCTGTTTCCGCCTTGACCGACGCGGTGCTGTTCCTCTCGGATTATCGCTACGAAACCGCCGACGGGTTCGCGTCGCGAATCATGGCGATCTCGGCGTTGCGCGACGTGCTCGTTGCGTTCGATGCCGAAGGCCTTCCGTCTCCCGAAGTCCTCGATGCTCGGGTGCAGGCCGATATCGATGCCCTTATCGCGCTTCAGGATTCGGCAGGAACATGGTCGTGGTGGCGGCGCAACGGCGAAGTGTCGCCATGGGTCACCGTGCAAGCAACCCACGCCCTCGTCCTCGCCGAGCAGAACGGTTACACCGTCGACGCGAACGCGCTCCAACGTGCGCTCGACGTCAGCGGCCAGATCGAGGCGTTTATCAATGACGGTGACGTGCGGACGACACGAGCGGTCCGCGCCTATGGCCTCTATGTCGTCAACCTCGCGGGTCAGAACGTATCGGCCGAGGCCGAGCAACTCTTCAATCAGAGTGGCGACGACCTCGCGTTGAGTTCGGCAGCACAACTACTGACCGCCGTCGACCAAGGCGACGTCTACGACCAGATCCTGCGCCGCATCGAGAACGGAGCGGTCGAAACCCCATCGGAAGCCACGTTCGCAACCGACTTTGGCGAAAATGGCTATCTCATTGCGCACTCGGACCGCCGAACCGACGGCATCGTGCTCGACGCACTCGTCCGCGAAGAGCCGGACAACGACCTCATCATCAAGACCGTCAACGGATTGTTGGCAAACCAGACTCGTGGCCGTTGGAACAGCGCGCAGGAGAATGCCTTCATCCTCCTTGCGATGAACGAGTACTTCGCCACGTTCGAAGATGTCACGCCGGACTTCGTTGCTCGCGCATGGCTGGGTGGCACCTACGTGAACGAATCCGATTTCGTCGGACGTTCGACCGAGACGTTCACGACCAGGGTCCCAATGTCTGAAGTTCTCGCCGCTGGGGATGACGCGAACTCGAGCGCGATCATCGTGAACGCCGATGGCGAGGGGCGCCTCTACTATCGCCTCGGCCTCGACTACGCGCCGAGCGACTTCGACCTCGACCCCCGAGACGAAGGTTTCGTGGTTGCGAGAACGTACGAGGCCATCGACGATCCATCCGACGTGCAGCAACTCGATGACGGCACATGGGAAATCCGAGCTGGTGCCAACGTGCGGGTGAGTCTCACGATGGTTGCGGATGCCCGCCGAAATCAGGTGGCATTGGTCGATCCGCTCGCTGCGGGCCTCGAAGCGATCAACCCGGTGCTCCAGACGAGCCAGACCATCTTTGAGGAAGAGCAACAGACGGGTATCTCGTTCTATCGCCGGTGGTTCAACCATCAGAACCTTCGCAGTGACCGGGTTGAAGCCTTCGCAACCAGGCTCGGGGGCGGAACGTTCGAGTACTCCTACGTTGCTCAGGCCACGATCCCGGGAACGTTCGTCGTTCCTCCCGCAACGGCCGAAGAGATCTTTAACCCCGAGGTCTTCGGACGCAGCGGTTCGGACCGAGTCATCATCACGGACAACTAAAAGCGAAATTTGAAGAGTGTTGGTCCTCAGAGGACCATCAACTGCAAATTTCGGTGTGGTTTTGGTGGGGTGACCGTGTCGAGTGACACCATGACCACATTGATTGCTCACCGAGTTGGTCCTTCTAGCCATTGGGGCTAGAGTTACCGAGCTGTGCGTTCGACGTCGGCGCGCAATGCTCGTGAGTCCAGTGCTCTCGGGTAGTGCATGCATCGACAGCCGAACAACTGAGTCTCTCAGAACACAATCGACGTCTCACCAGGCCTCCGGACACCAGTGAGCAAAACCGAATTCTCGCTCCGCTTGGCCCTGCCAATGCGGAGCGTTCGCGTGAGTGGGATATCTCCCACGAGCCAAACCGTACGAACTTTCACACCAAGGCTCGCTAGGGCCCAAAGGAATGAGAACTATGGCCACCAAAGCCATCGTTGGTGAAAAACTGGGAATGACGCAGGTCTGGCAGGACGACAAGGTCGTACCTGTGACTGTCCTGAAGGTCACGCCATGCCGCATCGTGCAGATCAAGCACCCCGAGACCGACGGCTACTCCGCCGTACAGGTCGCGGTCGGCACCCAGAAAGAACATCGACTTACCAAGCCAGCACTCGGCCAGTACGAGAAAGCAGGCGTCGATCCAGGCAAGAAGCTCGTCGAGCTCCGCCTGGACGATGTCAGCGAATTCACGATCGGCCAAGAAATTGGTGCGGACGTTCTCGCCGAGGGAGAACTCGTCGATGCCACCGGCGTCAGCAAGGGCCAAGGCTTTACGGGCGTTATGAAGCGACACAACTTCAAGGGCCAACGCGCAAGTCACGGTGCTCACCGAGTGCACCGTATGCCCGGTTCGGTGGGCCAGTGCGCCACTCCCGGACGCATCTTCAAGGGAAAGAAGATGGCCGGTCGCAGCGGTGGACAGAAGGTCACCACGCAGAACCTGACCGTCGTCGAAGCCAACGCCGAGGAGAACCTCATCCTCGTCAAGGGCAACGTTCCCGGCCCAAAGGGCGGAACGGTATTGCTTCGTAACGCAGCCAAGAAGCAGGGAGCGAACTAATGGCATCAGTAGACGTCACCTCCGTTGCAGGGAAGAAGGCCGGCAGCGCCGAGCTTCCAGACCAGATCTTTGGCATCGAGCCAAACGTTTCGGTCATGCACCAAGTCGTTACCGCTCAGCTCGCAGCTCGTCGTGCTGGCACGCACTCCACCAAGACCCGCGCTGAACGGCGTGGCGGTGGCGCCAAGCCATGGCGCCAGAAGGGCACCGGCCGAGCACGCCAAGGCTCCATCCGCTCGCCACAGTGGCGTGGCGGCGGCATCGCACACGGCCCAAAGCCTCGCGATTACAGCCAAAAGACGCCAAAGAAGATGATCAAGCTCGCTCTCGCATCGGCACTGTCCGATCGTGCAGCTGACGGCAAGATCGTCGTCGTCGACTCGTTCGGGTTCGATGCACCGAAGACCTCCGATGCTGCAAAGGCAATCTCGGACCTCGGTCTTTCCGACGAAGGCCGCGTGCTCGTCGTGCTCACCGAAGACGACGCAAACGTTGCCTTGAGCTTCCGCAACATTGCGAACGTACACGTGCTCCCTTCGGGCGAGCTCAACGCATACGACGTGCTCGTCTCCGACACCGTCGTGTTCAGCCAAGACGCACTTCCGACTGCAGATGCGCCAAAGGCAAAGCCAGCAGCGGCCAAGGCTGCTGCACCAGCGCCTACTGAAGAAGCACCGGTCGAAGAGGCTGCTGCTGAAGCACCAGCCGCTGCGGCTGACGAGCCATTCGGCGCTGGATCGCATGCTCCAATCGCAGACGATGCAATGCCCGAGGGCTTCCCAATCAAAGGCAACGCCGACTCGATGAAGTTCCACCAGCCTGACGGCCGTTGGTACGAATCGACCGTTGCTGAAGTCTGGTTCGACACCGCAGAGTCCGCTGTCGCAGCTGGATTCACCGAGGCCGGCACCAAGGCTGCTACCACCGAAGATTCACCCGCCCCAGATACCGACGCCGGCACGGCCGATGTGAGCGGTTCGGAAGAAGAGGAGGAGTAACACATGGCTGTTGATCTCCGCGATGTACTCATCGCCCCAGTTGTTTCCGAGAAGAGCTACGCCCTTCTCGAAGAGAACGTGTACACCTTCACCGTTGCTCCGGATGCTTCAAAGCCCGAGATCAAGAAGGCCGTCGAGACCCTCTTTGAGGTCGAGGTCCTGAAGGTGAACACGCTGAACCGTAAGGGAAAGCGCAAGCGCAACCGCCGCAACGGAACGTTCGGCAAGCGCCCAGATGCCAAGCGAGCAATGGTCACGCTCGTCGATGGTTACGAAATCGACCTGTTCGAGGTGTGATGATCCATGGCTCTTCGTAAACGTAAGCCAACAAGTCCAGGACGTCGCTTCCAGACATCCTCCGACTTCTCTGAAATCACCAAGACGACACCAGAAAAGTCGTTGCTCGAGAGCAAGTCTCGTACCGGTGGTCGCAACAGCTACGGTCGCAAGACCAGCCGCCACCGCGGTGGTGGCCACAAGAAGCAGTACCGCAAGATCGACTTCCGCCGGAACAAGGACGGGGTCCCAGCAAAGGTCGCAGCGGTCGAATACGACCCAAACCGCAGCTGTCGCATCCTGCTCCTTCACTACTTTGATGGTCACAAGTCATACGTTCTCGCTCCAGAAGGTGTCGGCGTTGGCGAGATCCTCCAGAACGGTCAGGGCAGCGAAATCAAGCCGGGCAACAGCCTGCCGCTTCGCTACATCCCAGTCGGTACCACGGTGCACAACGTCGAGTTGCAGCCCGGTGGTGGTGGCAAGATTGCTCGCTCCGCTGGATCGAGCGTGCAGCTGGTAGCTAAGGATGGCCCATACGCCATCCTTCGTCTTCCAAGCACCGAGATGCGCCGTGTTCCAATCGATGGCCGTGCAACCGTAGGTGTTGTTGGCAACTCCGAGCACGAGCTCATCAAGATTGGTAAGGCCGGCCGTAACCGCTGGAAGGGCGTACGCCCCCAGACTCGCGGTGTCGCCATGAACCCGGTCGACCACCCTCACGGTGGTGGCGAAGGTAAGACCTCGGGTGGTCGCCATCCGGTTTCCCCTTGGGGCAAGCCAGAAATGCGTACCCGTTCAGATAAGAAGCAGTCCGATCAGATGATTATTCGCCGACGCCGCAAGCGCGGATCGCGTCGTTAGGGGTAACGAACCATGCCACGCAGCCTTAAGAAGGGCCCGTTCGTCGATGAGCATCTGCTCAAGAAGGTCGACGTACTCAACGAGAAGAACGAAAAGCAGGTCATCAAGACTTGGTCACGTCGTTCCACCATCATTCCAGACATGCTCGGCCACACGTTGGCTGTTCATGATGGACGCAAGCACGTTCCCGTGTACGTCACCGAATCGATGGTTGGCCACAAGCTTGGCGAGTTCGCTCCAACGCGAACCTTCAAGTTCCACGCTGGACAAGAACGAGGAGCGCGTCGATGACCGGTCCAAAGACCAACGAGCGTCCGGGCACCCGGGCGTCGGTCAAGCACGTACGTGCGTCGGCCTACAAGGCCCGCGAGGTGCTCAACGAGATCCGTGGGCTGCACGTCGCTGACGCTGCTGACTACCTCACGTTGGCCGAGCGCGGCATTGCCGAGCCGATCAGCAAGTTGCTCGACTCGGCAGTCGCCAACGCAGAGCACAACGACCTGCAGGATGCTGAAGAGCTCTACGTCTCGGCGTGCTACGCCGACGAAGGCCCAACCATGAAGCGTTGGCGCCCACGTGCACGTGGACGCGCCACCCGCATCCGCAAGCGCACCTGCCACATCACGCTCATCGTGTCCCGCATGGACGACGACAAGCTCGAGGTTCGTCGCAACCGCGCCGATCGTCGTGGTGCTGCAAAGCCAAAGGCCGACCGCGCCGCACGTGTTGCAAAGTCCAAGGGTGACGACGCTCCGGCCGACGAGGTCGTCACAGAGACGTCAGCTGATGAAGAGGGCGCAATTCCGCATCCTCTCGAAGCCGACCTGTCCGCTGATGCGCCATACGGCGACGGTAGCCACAAGGCCCTCGACGATGAGTCGATGCCAGAAGGTTTCCCAATCAAGGGCAACGCAAACTCCGCCAAGTACCACCAACCAGACGGTCGTTGGTACGACCAAACGGTTGCTGAGGTCTGGTTCGCAGACACCGCGTCAGCCGAAGCTGCAGGCTTCGTCGAGGCCGGCACCAAAGCCAAGTCCGCTACGTCGGAAGAGGAAGAGTAATTCATGGGTCAGAAGATCAACCCCTACGGCTTCCGCCTCGGTATTACCACCGACTGGAAGAGCCGCTGGTTCGCCAGCCGTGAGGACTACGCGAACTTCATCATCGAAGACTCGAGCATCCGCAAGTTCATCATGAAGGACCTCCCTCATGCTGCGATTAGCCGGATCGAGATCGAGCGCAAGTCCAGCCGTGACAGCCTCCGAGTCGATGTGCACACCGCACGTCCGGGCATCGTCATTGGCCGCAAGGGCGCTGAAGCCGATCGTCTTCGCCAGGGTCTGGCAAAGATCACCGGCAACAACAAGGTGCAGCTCAACATCCAGGAGATCAAGACTCCTGAACTCGATGCAGCCCTCATTGCACAGGGCGTTGCCGACCAGCTCCAGGGCCGTGTCGCATTCCGTCGTGCAATGAAGCGTGCGGTTCAGAACGCTCAGAAAGCTGGCGCTCTCGGCATTCGAGTCCAGACCTCAGGTCGCCTCGGTGGCTCTGAAATGGCTCGCCGTGAGTGGTACCGCGAAGGTCAGGTTCCTCTGCACACACTTCGTGCAGAGATCGACTATGGCTTCCGCGAAGCACACACCGCAGCGGGACGTATCGGCGTCAAGGTATGGATCTACACGGGCAACCGTCTTCCGTACAAGAGCGAAGCTCAAGACAAGATCACCCGCGAAGCTGCAATGGCTGTCGGCGAGACCTCTGGTCAGAACAAGCCACGCCAAGTTGTGTCGTCCCCATCGGCGCCTCGCAAGCCCGAGCCAACCGAAGAGGCTGCAGTAGCCGCTGAGGAAGAGCTCGCACCATTGGTTCCAGATGCGGATCCAGAGTTCGAAAAGCTCCTCGCTGAGGAAGAGGCCATCGAGGCTTCGACCCGTGAGAAGGGCGAAACACCCAACTTCCGTCCCGGCGACGCGGACTGAGAGCAGGTACCTAAATGTTGATGCCCCGCAAGGTTGCACACCGAAAGCACCATCGTGGTCGCATGCGTGGAAACGCAAAGGGCGGCACCGAAGTCACGTTCGGCGATTACGGTCTCCAGGCTCTCGAGCCAGGTTGGATCACCGCTCGCCAGATCGAAGCTTCACGTATTGCCATGACCCGTCACATCAAGCGTGGCGGCAAGGTCTGGATCAACGTGTTTCCCGACAAGCCAGTGACCGAGAAGCCAGCCGAGACCCGCATGGGTTCAGGCAAGGGCAACCCGGAGCGTTGGGTCGCCGTCGTGCGCCCAGGCAAGGTCATGTTCGAACTGTCATTCAATGATGAGCAGATCGCACGTGAAGCAATTGATCGTGCAATTCAGAAGCTGCCGATCAAGTGCAAGTTCGTCAAGCGCGAGGAGGGCTTCTAATGGCGAAGAAGAAACTGGCAGAGATGTCCTACGGAGATCTGCTGACCCATCTCGACGAAATTTCAGAAGAGCTGTTCAACCTGCGTTTTCAGAACGCAACCGGTCAGCTCACAAGCTCGTCTCGCCTCGGCCAGGTCCGTAAGGACAAGGCTCGTGCGCTGACCGAGATTCGTGCCCGTGAAATTGCGGCAGCTGAAGAACTCGATGCTGCAGAGGAGGTCGCCTCATGAGCGACGTAGAAGCAACTGAAGAAGCCGCAGCTGCACCAGCTGAGGCCGCCAAGCCAGCCGCAGCGACCGCAGCCGTTGACGGCGAGCGCGAGAACCCACGCAAGATTCGTGAGGGTGTTGTCGTGTCGGCCGGTATGGACAAGACCGCCGTTGTCGAGTCGGTCGATCGTGTACGCCACCGTCGCTACGCAAAGACCGTTCAGCGCAGCACCAAGCTGTTTGCTCACGACGAAAACAACGACGCAAACGTTGGCGACCGGGTTCGCATTCAAGAGACCCGCCCGCTGTCGAAGAAGAAGCGCTGGCGTCTCGTCGAGATCATCGAGAGGGCTCGCTAATGATTCAACAAGAGAGTCGACTCAAGGTCGCCGACAACTCTGGTGCACGTGAGATTCTGTGCATCAAGGTCCTTGGCGGAACCCGCCGCCGCTACGCAAGCATCGGCGATGTCATCGTCGCAACCGTCAAGGACGCAAACCCTGGCGCTGCTGTAAAGAAGGGCGAGGTCGTCAAGTGCGTCGTCGTCCGTGTCAAGAAGGAAATTCGTCGTGCGGACGGTAGCTACATCCGTTTCGACGAGAACGCCGCTGTGTTGATCAACGAGAACAACCAGCCGCGTGGAACCCGCATCTTTGGCCCGGTTGGTCGTGAGCTTCGTGACAACAAGTTCATGCGAATCGTGTCGCTGGCACCGGAGGTCCTCTAAATGAAGATTCAAAAAGGTGATCAGGTCCGTGTCCTTGCAGGCAAGGATCGTGGCAAGGAGGGTGAAGTCACTCAGGCCTACCCCGCGAAGAACACCGTCGTTATCGAAGGTGTCAACCTTGCAAAGAAGCACCAGCGCCCACTCGGCGAAGGCAACCCTGGCGGCATCATCGACAAGAACATGCCTCTGCATGTCAGCAACGTCGCAGTGATCAGCCCCAAGGATGGCAAGCCAACCCGCGTTGGATACAAGTTCCTGACCGACGGCACCAAGGTGCGGGTCTGCAAGCGCACCGGAGCAGAACTCTGATGGCAACCCAAACAACTATTCCAAGCTTGAAGAAGCAGTACTTCGACGAGATCCAGGCACAGCTGAAGGCTGACCTTGAACTTCCGAACATCATGATGGTCCCGAGGCTCGAGAAGATCTCGGTCAACATGGGCGTCGGCGAAGCTGCGATCAACAAGAAGGCCATCGAGGGTGCGCTGACCGATCTCTCGATCATCACTGGCCAGAAGCCTTCGATCACGAAGGCCAAGAAGAGCATCGCGAGCTTCAAGCTGCGTGAAGGCCAGACGATTGGCGCTCGGGTTACCCTGCGCGGCGATCGCATGTACGAATTCCTCGACCGCATCATCTCGCTTGCAACACCACGTATTCGAGATTTCCGTGGGCTCCCAACCAAGAGCTTCGACGGTCGTGGCAACTACACCTTTGGTGTGACCGAGCAGTTGATCTTCCCGGAGATCAACTACGACGACGTCGACACCGTTCGCGGCATGGACATCACGATCGTGACGACCGCAGTCAACAACGAGCACGGCCGTGCGCTGCTCGATGCATTTGGATTTCCATTTCGGAAGGAAGGCCAGTAATGGCAAAGAAGGCGCTTATTAACAAACAGCAGAAGACCCCGAAGTTCAAGGTCCGCGCCTACACCCGGTGCCGCATTTGCGGTCGTCCTCGCAGCGTGTACAAGAAGTTTGGTCTCTGCCGTATCTGTCTCCGTGAGATGGGTCATGCCGGCGAAATTCCTGGTCTTAAAAAGGCCAGCTGGTAGGGGAAGGAAACACACATGACAATGACCGACCCCATCGCCGACATGCTGACGCGTGTTCGTAATGCGAACACCGCCATGCACGACGACGTTTCGATGCCGTCCAGCAAGCTCAAGGAGACGCTCGCAGAGCTGCTCAAGAGCGAGGGCTACATCACGAACTACA
Organism: uncultured Acidimicrobiales bacterium; assembly: GCA_964451305.1. GTDB lineage: Bacteria > Actinomycetota > Acidimicrobiia > Acidimicrobiales > SHLQ01 > SHLQ01. The sequence continues at coordinate 29,050 of CAYVHV010000003.1, forward strand.
GCGTTGCTGACAACCCGACCGGTCCCGGTCGAGTGCTCAGCATCGACATGAAGTACTCACCAGAGCGCAAGCGTGTGATCTCGGGTATTACCCGAGTGAGCAAGCCGGGCCTTCGTGTGTACAAGAAGTCCAACGAGGTACCTCGTGTCCTCGGCGGTCTCGGCGTAGCCGTGCTGTCGACGAACCGTGGCCTCATGACCGATCGCGAAGCTCGTCGCCGCCGTATTGGTGGCGAGGTCCTCGCCTACGTCTGGTAGGAGCAGCGATGTCACGTATTGGAAACACCCCTATCCCCGTGCCAAGCGGCGTCGATGTCACCTTTAGTGGCGCCGATGTTGCGGTCAAGGGAAGCAAGGGCGAGCTCAAGATCACGCTTCCGGGCGAGATCACCGGAGCGGTGGACGACGGTGTTGTCACCCTCGTTCGTCCGAGCGATGCTCAAGACCACAAGGCCATGCACGGTCTTGCACGCACGTTGGTCAATAACATGATTATCGGCGTCAGCGAAGGCTTCACCAAGAAGCTCGAGATCGTCGGCGTTGGTTACCGTGCCGCAGCCAAGGGGAAAGACGCCCTTGAAATGCAGCTCGGTTTCAGTCACCCGGTCCACATCAAGGCCCCTGAGGGAATCGAGTTCGAGGTCCCTCAGCAGACCGAGATCATCATCAAGGGCATCGACAAGCAGCTCGTTGGTCAGGTCGCAGCGGACATCCGCAAGTGGCGTAAGCCAGAGCCCTACAAGGGCAAGGGCATCAAGTACGAAGGCGAGCGGATTATCCGCAAGGCCGGAAAGCAGGCGAAGTAATGGCAAAGAACGTTTCTGCCGAACGCCGCCGTCAGCGCCAGCGTCGTCACTACCGAATTCGCAAGCAGGTTCAAGGAACAGCCGAGCGTCCACGTTTGGCTGTCTTCCGCTCGAACAAGCACATCGTGGCCCAGGTCATCGATGACGTTGCGGGAACCACCGTTGCATCGGCGTCAACCGTCGAGAGCGGCTGGGACGGTCGTGGCAACACGGTCGACGCAGCAACCAAGGTCGGCGCAACTGTCGCTGAGCGGGCAAAGGCTGCTGGCATCAATACCGTCGTGTTCGATCGCGGCGGCAACCTCTACCACGGACGTGTCGCTGCTTTGGCTGACGCTGCCCGCGACGCAGGACTGGAGTTCTGATGGCGTACGAAAACAACAACCGCAACGACCGTAATGATCGTGGTGGACGCAACAATGATCGCGAGAACGAGGGTGGTCTCCGTGACTCCCGAGTGATCAACATCAACCGTGTCGCCAAGGTCGTCAAGGGTGGGCGTCGCTTTAGCTTCACCGCTCTCGTCGTGATCGGCGATGGCAATGGCCAGGTCGGTCTCGGCTACGGCAAGGCAAAGGAAGTTCCACTCGCGATCCAGAAGGGCACCGAGGAAGCAAAGCGCAACCTCTTCTCCGTCCCTCTCGCCGGAACGACCATCGTCCACCCAATTCTTGGACAGATGGGCGCAGGCAGTGTTCTGCTCAAGCCAGCTGCTCCCGGTACCGGCGTTATCGCTGGTGGTGCAGCCCGCGCCATCCTTGAAGAGGCTGGCATCCAGGACGTGCTTTGCAAGTCGCTCGGATCGCCGAACCACATCAACGTTGCACGTGCAACCATTGCGGGTCTCCGTGACCTCAAGCGCCCGGACGAGATTGCTCGCCTCCGTGGCCTCGATCCAGAAGAGTTCGTTCCAGCTGGCCTGCTTCAGGCCTACAAGGAATCCGAACGAGACGCAAAGGACCCAGCATCGGCTGGTTCCCGAACGGAGTCGTAACCCATGGCTGATCTCAACATCACCCAGGTACGTTCGACAATCGGTACGAAGCCAAAGCAGCGCGGAACCATCCGTGCGCTCGGCCTCGGAAAGATTGGACGCACCGTCACCAAGCCCGACACCCCTGAGGTTCGCGGCATGATCAGCCGGGTACCTCACCTGGTCTCAGTCGAGGAGTCATAAATGGCGATCAAGATTCATGATCTCAAGCCCGCAGAGGGCTCAACAAAGGCCAAGCAGCGCAAGGGCCGTGGTATTGGTGGCAAGGGCGGCAAGACCGCTGGCCGCGGTACCAAGGGTCAGCACAGCCGTGGTCGCGGTAAGGTCCGCGTTGGTTTCGAGGGTGGCCAGATGCCGCTCCACAAGCGTGTTCCGAAGCTCCGCGGTTTCACCAACCCATTCCGGGTTGAGTACCAGGGAATCAACCTCGACACGATTGCCGAAACTGGATTGACCGACGTTTCTCCCGAGACACTGCTCGAGCAGGGCCTCGTTGGAAAGAACTCGCTCATCAAGGTTCTCGGTCGTGGAGAGCTCTCCGGCGCCGTCACCGTGAAGGCCCACGCCTTCTCGAAGAGCGCTGAAGAGGCCATTACCGCAGCTGGCGGATCTATCGAGATCCTTCCAAAGCCATGGGGCGACTCACCACGTCCGCCTGCAAAGGGCAACCAGCACACCAACCGATAGTTCTCAAAGAGACCGGTTCCGCATCCGCGGGCCGGTCTCTTTGGCTTTTAAGGACTTTCGAAGCTGTGGGGTCGTTTACCTCGTGCGCGGAATTCCTTTACCGATTGTTTATTGGCCTGCAAGCCACCTTCTAGGATTGCTCGGCTACCGTTAGTCCATACGACTTTTGCGAGAGGCAACACCGTGTTCTCACGAATTGCAAACATGTTCCGGGTGCCGGATCTTCGAAACAAGATCCTCTTCACCCTCTTTGCGCTTGGCTTGTACCGACTTGGTTCGTTCATTCCTGCTCCAGGAATCGACACCCTCGCCGTTCAGCAGCTGCGTGAGAACTCCGAGCAGCAGGGCGGCATTCTCGCGTACGTCCAGTTGTTCTCCGGAGGTGGACTTACGACGTTCGCGATCTTTGCCCTCGGCGTGCTGCCGTACATTACGGCGTCGATCATCATGCAGGTCCTCGGAGTCGTGGTTCCACGAATCGAGCAATGGCAACAGCAGGGCGCTGTTGGGCAGCGAAAGATCACCCAGTGGACCCGCTACATGACCATTGGAATCGCTGTCATCCAGTCGACGAGCTTCGCATTCCTGTTCAACCGTGCCGATGGCCTTGGCGGCGGCTTTGTTCTCCTGCCGAAGTTCAACGTGTGGACGGTTCTCCTCGTGGTCCTTACCCTCACCGCCGGCACTGCGCTGGTCATGTGGATGGGCGAGCTCATCACGCAGAAGGGCATCGGCAACGGCATGTCGCTCATCATCTTTGCGTCGATCGTTAGCCAGTTCCCAGCACAGTTCTCCACGCTCTACACAAACGAAGGCATCCTCGCCATCGTTGCCTTCAGCGTGATCCTCGGCATCTCACTCGTCGGCATCGTGTTCGTCGAGAACGGCCAGCGCCGCATTCCGGTCAACTTCGCCAAGCGCGTTGTTGGTCGCAAGATGTACGGCGGACAGAGCACCTACATCCCGCTCAAGGTCAACCAGTCCGGCGTTATCCCAATCATCTTTGCCAGCTCGGTTCTGTACCTGCCGAACCTCATCGCTGTGGCGCTTCCCGACACTGCGTGGGGCAACGGCATTCGCAACTTCGTCGATCGCAACCTGGTCGATCCAAGTGCGGTGCTTTACCTCGTCGTCTTCGGGTTCATGATCGTCGGCTTTGCGTACTTCTACACCGCGATCACCTTTGATCCAGCAAAGCAGGCCGACACCATCCGCAAGCAGGGTGGCTTCATCCCGGGTATTCGTCCCGGTCCCCAGACCGAGCACTACCTCGCTCGTATCCTCACCCGCATCACCTTGCCAGGAGCGTTGTTCATCGCTGCTGTGGCGTTGCTGCCGAACTTGATCATGCGAGCCATCGGGTTCAACCTTGATGCAGGTCATGGCGGCGGCCTCGGTGCTGCAGGCTTCGGTTTCATCGGTATTTCGATCCTCATCGCCGTTGGCGTTGCTCTCGAGACCATGAAACAAATCGACAGCCAGCTCATGATGCGTAACTATGAAGGCTTCCTCGCTAAGTCGAAGTAGTCCCCATAGTTGATCCAACGAAATTGAGGTTGAGCATGGCTCCGAGAATTATCGTCTTGGGCCGTCAAGGCGCAGGCAAGGGCACGCAGTGTCTCCGGCTTGTTTCCGAGTACGGCATCGTCCACGTTTCGACCGGTGACATGCTGCGTGCCGCAGTTGCTGCCGGGACGGAACTGGGCAAGAAGGCTGAAGCGATTATGCAAGCGGGTGGTCTCGTCAGCGATGAGATCATGAACGGCATTGTTGCTGAGCGTCTTGCCGAGGACGACATCACCGAGAACGGTGTTCTCCTCGATGGTTTCCCCCGCACCACTGGTCAGGCAGAAACCCTCGAGCAAATCTTCGCCGACCAAGGCGTCGAGTTGACCGCCACGATCAATATCGATGTCCCTCTCGAAGAGGTCACCGCTCGCATGATGTCTCGCGGCCGTGAGGACGATAACGAAGAAGCAATCGCCGAGCGGCTGCGCAACTACGAGGAACAGACCGCTCCGCTTCTCGAGTTCTACGCCGAGCGCAACAAGCTGATCGTCGTCGATGGCCTCGGCGAAGAAGACGAAGTCTTCGCCCGCGTCCAAGGCGCCTTGGGGCTGTAAGTCGTCTAGCGCCAGTGGGTTGAGCGTTTTTCTGGAGCGAAGCGGTAGGAAAAGGCGCAGTGCCCAAGGGCCGTCAGGCCCGCAGGGCTACCCCCAACCCATTTCGTGGAGTTGGTCATCGTCGATTCCGAAGTGGTGTGCAATCTCGTGGATCACGGTGACTTGGATCTCCTCGATGAGTTCCTCTGACGAGCTGCACATTTCCATGAGTGGAAGTCGGTAGATCGAAATTCGGTCCGGAAGCTCGAATAGCCCATAGCCGTCGCGTTCGGTGAGTGGGATGCCTTCGTAGAGGCCGAGGATGTCGGGTTCGGAATCATGGCGATCTCCGGTGACCACAATCACGTTGTCCATCAGCTGGAGAAGCTCGGCAGGAAGCAGATCGAGAGCAGTAACGACCTCTCGTTCGAACTGCTCAGGACTCAATGAAACCATGGGTTGAGCGTAGACAATTGGCTCCGTGGTCCCTCCGACGCGCTGCGCGTCCGTATGGAGGGCGAAATTGGTCGTCGCGATTGTTTCGCTCACCAGTTGGTTGATTCTTCCGCGTCCGCTAGGTTTATCCGCTGGTTCTGCGCGCTTTTCTGTGCGCGGGATTGAACTCTCGTAGGAGGAAGTTCCACTGGCAAAGCCTAAAGAAGACGCAATCGTATTGGAGGGGACCGTTGTCGAGCCTCTCCCCAACGCCATGTTCCGGGTCGAACTGGAAAATGGCCACAAAGTGCTCGCGCACATTTCCGGAAAGATGCGTATGCACTACATCCGGATCTTGCCGGGCGATCGCGTCCAGGTGGAGCTGACCCCATACGACCTCGAACGAGGTCGGATCACGTACCGCTACAAGTAACTGCTTCAGGGCAGCGACTACCGGTACGACCACTTACAACTCGTAATCCCTCGGCACCGCCGAGGAACAACTATGAAGAACAAGAAAGGACGCCGAACGTGAAGGTTCGAGCAAGCGTCAAGAAGATGTGTGACAACTGCAGGGTTATCAAGCGCCATGGTCGCGTGATGGTCATCTGCACGAATCCCCGACACAAGCAGAGGCAGGGCTAGGAATGGCACGTATTTCAGGCGTGGACATTCCACGCGAGAAGCAGGTGCAGATCAGCCTGACCTACATCTTTGGTATCGGGCACACCACCAGCAGGACACTCCTCGATTCGCTCAGCATTGAGCGCACCACTCGAGTCCGTGATCTCACCGACACCGAGGTCGCACAGATCCGTGCGTACATCGAAGAGAACCTCAAGGTTGAAGGCGACCTTCGCCGCCAGACCAGCCAGGACATCAAGCGCAAGATGGAAATTGGTTCATACCAGGGCCTCCGCCACCGTCGTGGTTTGCCGGTCCGCGGTCAGCGCACGCACACCAACGCTCGTACTCGTAAGGGTCCAAAGAAGACCGTTGCCGGAAAGAAGAAGGTCTGATCATGGCGACCCCAGCACCGCGCAAGAAGCGCAAGCAGTCGAAGAACGTCACGCACGGCGTGGCCCACATCAAGAGCTCGTTCAACAACACGATCATCACGTTCACCGACCAAGACGGCAATGCGCTCTCTTGGGCATCGGCAGGCAACGTTGGCTTCAAGGGCTCACGCAAGTCCACGCCATACGCAGCACAGATGGCAGCCGAGCAGGCTGCTCGCCGAGCCATGGAACACGGCGTCCGTCGAGTTGATGTTGTTGTTCGTGGTCCCGGCTCCGGCCGAGAGACCGCTATCCGGTCGATTACGAACACCGGAATTGAAGTTACTGGAATCAAAGACGTCACGCCCGTTCCTCATAACGGCTGCCGTCCTGCAAAGCGTCGGAGGGTCTGATTCATGGCTCGTTACACCGGACCAAAGGCGCGAGTATCTCGCCGTCTCGGAACCAACATTTGGGGCACCAAGGGCGAGACCATCGCTCTCGACAAGCGCCCATACCCACCGGGCGACCACGGCCAGACCCGTCGCCGCGGCAACGTCTCTGAGTACCTCTTGCAGCTGCAGGAAAAGCAGAAGGCACGTTTCACCTACGGCTTGAACGAGAAGCAGTTCCGCAACATCTACGACGAAGCAAACCGTCGCACCGGCGTTACCGGTGAGAACATGCTTCGTTTCCTCGAACTTCGCCTCGACAACGTTGTGTACCGCTCCGGATGGGCAGCGACCCGTCCACAAGCTCGCCAGTTTGTGAGCCACGGCCACATCGAGGTCAACGGCAAGCGCGTGAACATTCCGAGCTACCGCGTTCGCCAAGGCGACAAGGTCAGCATCCGCGCCAAGGCACGCAACGGCGTCACCTTGCAGTGGAACATGGACGTTCTCGATCGCAGCAAGCCAGCGTGGATCGATGCTGGCGATGACAAGTACGAAGCTGTTGTGCATCAGATGCCGCTCCGTGAACACATCGATGTTCCGGTCCGCGAGCAGCTGATCGTCGAGCTCTACTCGAAATAATCTCCCTGCGGGAGCGAGATACCGACGCCCGGGAGCGTGTCGGTATCCTCTGGGCGCTACGCCCTCACCACTAGGCTCCCGAAGTACACCAATCAACCAAAGTAACGCCCCAGGCCGATCCGGTTTGGGGGTCGTCTTCGAAGTTCCGAGGAGAACACATGCTGGTTATTCAGCGTCCGACGGTCGAAGCGATCGGAGAAGAAGAGAACAACACGCAGCGATTTGCGATCGGGCCCCTCGAACGAGGTCTTGGCCACACGATCGGCGCATCGCTCCGGCGTACCCTGCTCTCTTCCATCCCCGGCGCCGCGATCACCCAGGTGCGTTTTGACGACGCACTCCACGAGTTCGACACCATCCCAGGTGTTGCCGAGGATGTCACCGACATCATCTTGAACCTCAAGGACATCGTCCTGAAGGTGCACTCCGAAGAACCGGTCACGCTTCGTCTTGACGTTCGTGGTCCACGCGATGTCGTCGCGGGCGATATCCATCCGCACGCCGACGTTGAGATCCTTAATGCAGATCTTCCGCTTGCGACGCTCAACAGCAAGGGACATCTCGCTATCGACATCACCGTCGATCAGGGTGCCGGCTACGTGAGCGCCGATCGCAACAACCAGACCGACACCATTGGTGTGATCCCGGTTGACTCGATCTACTCGCCAGTTCGTCGCGTCGCCTTTGACGTCACGCCTACCCGCGTCGACCAACAGGCCGACCTTGACCGTGTCGAACTCGACATCGTCACCGACGGATCGATCTCCCCTCGTGACGCCCTCGCGTCTGCAGGTGCGACCCTTCGTACCCTTGTGCAGCTCGTCGAAGAGATGAGCGATGAGCCACAGGGCCTCGAACTTGGTGAGATGAGCCCAGTCGTTGCTGGATCACCTGACCTTGAGAAGCCAATCGAAGACCTCGACCTTTCAGAGCGTCCTCGCAACTGCCTCAAGCGCGCACAGGTCAACAGCGTTGGAGAGCTCCTCGAAAAGACCGAGGACGACCTTCTTGCAATTACCAACTTCGGCCAGAAGTCGCTCGATGAAGTCATCGAGAAGCTCGACGAGCGCGGCCTTTCACTGCGGACGAGGGACTAGCTATGGTTGCAACTCCAAAGAAGGGGCCCCGCTTCGGCGGCAGCGCCTCACATCAAAAGGCCATGATGGCGAACCTCGTTGCGTCCTTGATCGCTGCTGAAGCAATCACGACCACCGAAGCCAAGGCGAAGGCAATGCGCCCAATCGCTGAGAAGATGATCACCAAGGCCAAGAAGGGCGGCGTGCACAACCACCGTCAGGTCATGAAGTTCCTCGGCGATCGCGAGATGGCCACCAAGTTGTTCGACGAGGTCGGTCCTCGATACGTCGATCGTCCAGGTGGTTACACCCGCATCATGAAGCTCGGCCCTCGCACGGGTGACAACGCTCCAATGGCGCGTATCGAATTGGTTTGAGAACCTGGGCTGGCTTCGCCATTTTGGCCCAGAACCTCAAACCAGTACCTTTCTCGGCACTTCCGGCCGAGATCCGCATCAGCGTGTGGGTTCTCGTAAGGGTGCCGAGGGCATTGGGTAGGATCTAGAAATGAAATTGAGGGCCACTGTCGCTTATAACGGCAGTGGCTTTCATGGTTTTGCGGTGAACCGGGACGTGCGCACGGTTGCTGGAGATCTGGAAGTCGCGCTGGCAAAGATCATTGGCGAGCCTGTCACGATCACGTGTGCTGGTCGGACCGACAAAGGTGTGCACGGCCGCGGGCAGGTGATCAGCTTTGAGATCCCAGAGAACGCCCGAGCAACCCCGGACCGCATCCAGCAGTCGCTGAATGGGTTGTGCAAGCCCGACATCGTCGTGCGTGACATCGCCGTGACCGACGATGAGTTTGATGCTCGCTTCTCCGCGCAGTGGCGCCGGTACCGATATCAGGTGCTGGTCGCTCCGCACCCCGATCCGTTGCGAGCGCACACGTCGTGGCATGTGTATACGCCTCTCGACATCGAAGCCATGAACGAGGCAGCCCAGCACTTACTGGGCGAACATGACTTCTCGTCGTTCTGCAAGCGGGTCAAGGTCGCAGAGGGCGAGCCGGAGAAGAGCATGGTGCGTCGGGTGCTCGAGGCTGAGTGGGTTACTACCGACGACGACGTCGTCGAGTTCTGGGTGAAGTCAACGGCGTTCTGTCACCAAATGGTGCGCTCGTTTGTCGGCACCCTCGTCGATATCGGTAGCGGAAAGTTCGCTCCGTCAGCTATCCCCGACATGCTTGACGCGAAGGATCGGACAGCGGCGGGCCAGGTTGCGCCACCCCAAGGGTTGACCTTCTGGGAAGTCCGCTACTAACGAGCTTCCGGAGGCTTCCCTCCTACGCCTTGATGACCTTCGTCTTTGCGAGACGATCCATCACCGTTCGGCGATCATTCACGAAGAGCAGCACGAATGAGGCGATTCCGATACCGAAGTTCACGAAGGTCATCGCCACTTCCAGGCTGATGAGGATGCCGATCACGACAAAAGTGAGGTAGTTCACCGAACGCAGCGCTGCTTTCGGTAGCGCTACCGGGGTTGCCTCGGTTTCGTGGTCTGCCACGCGAGTACGAGTCAGGAGCTTGCCCGGTGTACCCCCGAAGAAGTGCGTGAACAGCGCGTGGTACGCGATCAGGAAGAGGCCGAGGATGACGAACTCGAGACCGGTATCGAGCCGCTGTGATCCCAAATTCAGCGAATAACCGCTGCCGCCTGCGACATATGTTGGGTCGTTGCCGCCGATGCCAGTGGCGATGAAGATAGCGAACGCGATTGTGCCAAGTACGAAGTCGATCACGCGGCCACCAACACGGGCTCCGACCGACGCCAGCCTCGGCACGTCGTCCGGCATCGGCTGGCCTGGCATCTGCTGGTTGGGGGCTGCAGGCGGCGCTAGGGGTTGTGGCACAGCCTCACCGACCCATTGTGTGCCGTTCCAATATCGGACGGTGCCGATCGGGTCGTTCTGGGCGTGGTACCAACCTGGTGCGGTCATTCGTCCTGCTCATCTGGGAGCGAGCGCTTGGCTAACGCCTTAACGATCCGTTGCGTGACTGCCGCTGGGAGTCGGGAACCAACGTCGAAGAGCACCGCGTCGGGGCCGATGAGGGCGCGGCGTCGGTTGCGCCGCACTGCCTGAAGGATCTGTTGCGCGGCCTTGTCCGGCGTCGTCATCGCCATCGCCTCGAATCGGTCGATTGCATGATCGTCGGCGAACTGCGAACGACCGTTGCGCACGATGTTCGTCTTGATTCCTCCCGGGTGGACCGTGGTTGCTGACACGTGGCTACCTTCGAGTTCGAGCTCCATGCGGAGCGCATCGGTGTAGCCACGCACACCGAACTTCGCGGCGTTGTATGCCGACTGAGTCGGGATCGATACGAGTCCGAACACACTTGAGATATTCACGATGTGCCCGGCGCCAGCAGAGCGCAGGTGTGGGAGAAATGCTTGCGTCCCGTGGACGACCCCCCAGAAGTCGACCTCCATAACCCAGGCAACATCATCGACCGACTGGGTCGCTGCATCGTGGACGAGATTCACTCCGGCGTTGTTGAAGATCAGGTTGACCTCGCCATGGTGACGCGCGGTCGTGTCGGCCCACGAGAAGACGGCGTCGCGATTGGCGACGTCGACAGTGGTGCAGGTGATCTCGATGCCCTCACCACAACGAGATGCGGTCTCGGCGAGGCCGTGAGTGTCGACATCGGATAGGGCGAGCCCACAGCCTTCCTCGGAAAGTGCCACGGCCAACGAACGACCAATCCCCGATGCGGCACCGGTGATGGCTGCGACCCGTCCGTTGAACTGTTTCATGGGAGTTCGATGACGTCGTTATATGGCGGTGGCGGCGAGGCGAGTTTGTTGGCAATGATCTCCCACGCATCGGGATCGATCGTGATTCCGACGTGCGGTGACCGGACTTCGATGTTCTCAACCATTGGGCTGAAGGTGTCGATGCACGCCCGCCAGTCGACGACGGCATCGGCCTTCGAGTAGATAGCGGTGATTGGACGCTCGATCGGAATTTCGTTCCGTTCGGCCACGAGGTCATCGAGGTAGTTCACGTACTCATCGGTGTATGCGCTCGCACCGCGGGTGTACTTCGGTCCGCCGAAAACCGGCGTTGCCAGTGTGATTACCTGGCTGACGAGTTCCGGATGATCGCGGGTGACCTCGCGAGCGAGGACCCCGCCCAAACTCCAGCCGATGAGCGCAATTGGTTTGCCGGCCTTGGACACTCGATGCCTGACGGTGTTGACGATCGATGGCAGCATGCCCTCGACCTCGCCGGAGTTAAATCCGAAACCCCAACCAACGGCGGTGTGTCCGAGCGTCCGAAGACTCGACCGAATCGGCAACATAAACAAGTCTGACGTACTCCAACCAGGGAAGACCATCACCGTTTCGTCGCCCTTGGGCAGGCTCATGATCTTTGGGGAGCGCAGCGCGAGCCGAGGGACTTGCAGCACGCTCGCAAGCTCTTTGGCGAGCTTTGGTCCAGTCGGTGCTGCGAACTCGATATCCGACTCGATCTTTCCCTGTGTCCCCGTCATCGATCCGCATCGTAGCCCGAGTCAGATCAATGGACGTACACGTTTGGATTATGCGGGCTGAAGCTCGATATGAACTGCGCCACCCGGGCCGGGATCGGCCCAGATCCGGCCATCGAATGCTTCGATAATGCCCTTTGAGACCGCAAGGCCAAGGCCAGCGCCGCCTTGTGCGCGCTCGCGCGCCTCGTCGTGGCGGCGGAACGGTTGAAAGGCCTCTTCGGTGAAGTCTTCCGGGAACCCGGTGCCTTGATCGAGCACCGAGATACGGCGATCGGTGCCGTCCACTTCGATGCACACGCGATCATCGGCAGGAGAGTGGCGCAGGGCATTGCTGATGAGGTTCTGCAGGACCCGGCTGAGTTGTTGAGGGTCGGCGGTTACCGAAAGCGTGTCCGGTCCGCTGACCAACAACTGGATGTTGCGATCATCTGCGATCGGGATCATTCTGCTGACGACGTCGTTGATCGACGTCATGGCATCGACCGGGCCGTTCGCAACTTGGTAGCGCCCTGCTTCGAGCTGGCCGATCGTGAAGAGGTCGGTGATGAGCGTCTCTACGGCGGTGAGGTCAGATTCGATAGTCCGCAGATAGCGGTCGGGGTCGGGGGCAACGCCATCGAGCAGCGCTTCGGTGGCCAGCCGCATTGACGTCAGCGGTGTGCGGGCGTCATGGCTGAGCGATGCGAGGGTGACCGAACGCTCTCGTTCGGCTTCCTCACGGGCTTGGTTCGACGAAGCGATCTGTCGGACCATGGCATCGAGGGCCGACGAGAGGTCGCCGACCTCGTCCATGCGTTCGAGTTCGGACTGTACTTCGAGGTCGCCCGCGCCGATCCTCTGCGCCACATGTGTGAGTTCTGCGAGGTCTCGAGTCAACGGAGTCGCGAGGGTGTAGGTCACGCCGATGCCGAGCACGGTCGCAAACGCGAGCAGGAGCAACAGAAATGTGAGGTCGGTGTCGCCGAGCAATGGCGAGCGCGACCCAGCGGACAGCGCGGCAGCGATCACGACAGGTCCGGAGATCGCAGCGACGAGCATTCGTCGGGTGAGCGAACTCGGCGCGAAGAGTCGGAAGATCACGGTGATCGCAACGGATGCAGCGGCGATCGACACCAGGAGCGCAATGAGGTCGTTGCGCTCCTCGTCCATGGTCTCCGGCATGGTGATCTCGGCACCGACGACGGTTCCGAGACCAGCCAGAGTTGCAATGACCGCGATGGCGATCAGAAATTGTGGCCAGGGGGTCTCGCGGTTCGGCGCCGATTGGCCTTGGGGTTGGCTCATGGGTCGAAACGGTATCCGACGCCAAACACGGTCACGAGGTGCTTGGGCTTCGAGGGGTCTGTTTCAAGACGTCCACGAAGGCGGCGGACGTGCACGGTGACCGTGGACGGATCCTGCCACTCGGTCGAGCTGCTCCAAACCTTCTGAAGGAGGTCTTCGCGGGTCAGCGCTTCGCCGGGGTGGGCGAGGAAGCAGTTCAGGAGTTCGAATTCTTTTCGAGGAAGTTCGAGGGTCTCGCCGGCCTTTGAAACAACCCAGCGAGCGGGATCGACAGTGACGTCGCCGAACTGGGTGATCATCTCGGCGGCGGTGTTCGCCTCGGCGCTGCGTCGGAGGACCGATCGCACACGAGCAACGACCTCTCGCGCCGAGAACGGCTTGACGACGTAGTCGTCTGCGCCTGCTTCAAGCCCACGGACCCGATCAGATTCTTCGCCGCGTGCGGTGAGAAGGATGACCGGCAGCTGGGATGTACTCCGAATAAAGCTCAGGACGTCGAGACCGTTGCGCTTGGGAAGCATCAGGTCCAAAAGGACGAGTTCGGGGTTGTGTTCGGTGACGGCGGATACGGCGGCATCTCCATCTCCTACTTCGACGACATTGAAGCCGTCTGCAGCAAGATATTGCGAGAGGACTTCGCGCACCATGGGTTCGTCGTCTACTACGAGGATCGTTGACATATTCTTCACGCTAGTTAATAACCCGACAGATGTGAACAAACTTCCTCGGCAGTTCGCAAGTTGGTAATAACACCCGTTAAACGCCGCCGCTGCGTTGGACGTTCGGACGACTTCTTTGCGTGGCGGAGGGATTGACGAGGGGTTGGGGCGCGCGAACGGTCGGTTTCGCGCGAGATTGCTTGAGAACTCTGCGATTTACCGGTGACGAGAGATACGCGTAATCGCGCGCTTTCGTATTGGTTTGTTCCGCGACCTCTCGTAGACTCGTCGTTCGTACTGAGCCGCCACTGCCCGCGGCTATTCGCAGGAGTCGGAAATGACCACCACAACACCTAAAGCATCTGAGATCGAGCGTTCATGGCATATTGTCGACGCTGAAGGAATGGTGCTCGGCCGTCTCGCAACCGAGGTTGCGAACGTACTTCGCGGCAAGCACAAGCCGACGTACACGCCGAACCTCGACACTGGCGACCACGTCATCATCGTGAACGCAGACAAGATTGTCCTCACCTCCAACAAGGCTGAGCGCAAGATGGTCTACAGCCACTCCGGGTACCCGGGTGGTCTCAAGGAGAGCACCTACGCCGAAGCAATGGCCAAGGACTCCGCACAGGCTGTGACTCGCAGCATCAAGGGCATGCTGCCCAAGACGCGCCTCGGCCGTCAGCAAATCACCAAGCTCAAGGTCTACAGCGGCCCCGAGCATCCTCACGTGGCGCAGAACCCGCAGCCACTCGAATTCGCTCACGCAAAGCACCGGGCATAGGAAGACTGAAGAGACATGGCAACGACTACTCCCATCCAAACCACCGGCCGCCGCAAGCGTGCAGTAGCCCGAGTTCGCCTCGTACCAGGCGACGGCACAATGACCGTGAACGGTCGCACCCTTGAGGATTACTTCCCAAGCGCCGTGCACCGCCAGCAGCTCAGCGAGCCATTCCGTGTTACCGAGACCGAAGGCAACTGGGACGTCAGCGTCACCATGCACGGTGGTGGACCTACCGGCCAGGCCGGCGCGATGCGCCTCGGTATTGCCCGTGGACTCCTCGAAGTCGATCCGGAATTCCGTGATTCGCTCAAGAAGGCTGGTTTCCTCACGCGTGATTCACGTAAGAAGGAATCGAAGAAGTACGGCCTCAAGAAGGCACGTAAGGCACCTCAGTACAGCAAGCGCTAATTTGCGCTGCGGTCGCAATCCGAGCCCTTGCGGGCTCTCGATGCTCGGCAGTTGGTCAGAGGCCGCGTCCGTTCGAGTCGGCTGCGCAGCCTCGAACTAGTGTGATATCTCGTGCTTAGGTTTGGGACTGATGGGGTTCGAGCGGAGGCTTTTACTCAGCTGACGGTCGAGTTTGCTCGAGCATTGGGTGCTGCTTCGGCGCGCACGCTCGACGGCGACACGATCGTCGTCGGTCGTGACACCCGTGAATCGGGTCCAGCGCTTCAGCAGGCCTTCGCCGAAGGCGCAGCGAGCAACGGCGTTGCTGTTCGCGATCTCGGAGTCGTGCCGACCCCAGCGGTTGCGTGGGTGTGCAAAGCCGATGGCTTGCCCGGAGCCATGCTCTCGGCGTCGCACAACCCGTGGCAGGACAACGGCATCAAGTTGTTCTCCGCCGGTGGGCTCAAACTTTCCGATGCTGACCAAGACGTCATCCAGCGCCAGCTCGACGATGCTCACGCTGCTGGATACCCGACCGAAGTAACGGCACCGACAATCACGGCTGGTTCGATCGATCGCTACATCGACGCGGTGATCGCGTCGGTCGACGGACGACGCTTTGACGGCAGCACGGTTGTGCTCGATTCGGCCAATGGGTCCGCGTCGACGACCGCGCAACAGATCTTTGAGAGCCTCGGCGCCACCGTCGTCAGCCTTGCCGATCAACCCGACGGTCAGAACATCAACGCAGGGGTTGGTTCGACCCATCCGGAGTTTCTTCAAGCCGCCGTCCTCGAACATCAGGCCGTCGCTGGTTTTGCGTTCGACGGCGACGCTGATCGCATCGCTGCGGTCGGTAGCGATGGAACGCTCATCGATGGTGATCGGATAATTGCCATGAGCGCGCTCGATCGCCGCGAACGTGGCGTCCTTACCAATGACACCGTCGTGATCACCGTCATGGCCAACCTCGGCTTTCGCAGGGCGATGGACTCGTACGGCATCGCCATGGTCGAAACGCCCGTTGGCGACCGCTACGTGCTCGAAGAGCTCGATGCCGGTGGTTACTCACTCGGTGGCGAGCAGTCCGGTCACGTCATCCATCGCGATCTCGCAACGACCGGCGACGGCGTCCTTACCGCAGTGCAGTTGTTCGATGCCGTCCGGCGTCGCGATGTCGACATGGGTGCATGGGCCGCTGAGGTCATGGATCGACTCCCACAGGTCCTCATCAACGTCCGAACAGCAGAGAAAATCCCCGATCTCAATCAGAAGCTGGCTACGGCTGTCACCGCAGAAGAAGAAACCCTCGGCTCTGGCGGCCGTGTTCTCATTCGCGAGTCTGGGACCGAGCCGGTCGTGCGCGTTATGGTCGAGGCCGAAACCTCTGAGATTGCTACCGAATCCGCCGAACGGCTCGTCGCTGCTGTCGAAGCACTTTCGGCCTAATCAATACGACTTGTCTTTACAAGGGCTTTCTTGCCCGGTCGTAAAGGTACATGGGTACCCCCCGTCAAGTCCCGGCGTTTTCTACAATGGGCATTGAGCTGAGCACCGCTGCGCGTGCTCATTTGAAAGAGAGCTTTCATGTGCGGAATTATCGCCGTCATTCGTCGCCCGTCGAATCGTGCGGTACCAACCCGAGACGACATTCTCGGCCTGGTTGATGGAACGGCCAATGTCCTCGATGGCATTGCCCTTGAACACGCCGATGGACCGCTAGCGACGATCGTCGAGCGCCTCAGCGCCGCCGACACGCTGTTGCGCGGCACCTCCGGCGTGCGCTTGCTGATCGCGGACCCAGGATTGAGCGATCTGTTGCGCGCCGAGCTCGGCTCGTTGAACGCTCACCTCGATGCGCTCGAAGCAGACCTCGATTCGAAGGCCACGGTCGACGCGCTCGACCTCGAGGCGGTCAACGCGCTCCTCATCTCCGCACGAGATGCCGCATGGGCGATCGAACGTGATCGTCTCCGCGCTGCCGTTGTTGTTTCCGACCTCGGTGGTCGCGACGTTCACGACGCAGGCATCGACGCAATCTTCTCCGTGCACCAAGCACTCTCGGCGATCGACCGTATGGAAGTTCGTGGTCGTGACTCTGCTGGAGTTCACCTGCTCGTCAGCAACCACGGGCTCGACCTCGATGATGCAGCGATCGTCGCCGCACTCGATGCGCGTAGCGACAAGACCGACCTATTCACCGATTCGGCTGTCCGCCGCGTGGGCGAGCGTCTCAGCTTCGTATACAAAGTCGCCGCGGAGATCGGCGAGCTCGGTGACAACACAGCGTCACTTCGCAACAGCATCCGCAATGACGCCCTTCTCCGTCAGGCCCTCGATAACTCGACCGCTGAGGTCGTCGTCATTGGCCACACCCGGTGGGCGAGTGTCGGAATTGTTTCTGAGCCCAACGCGCACCCCGTCAACTCGGATCAAACCTCTGAGCACAGCGGACCGTATTGCACGGCAGTTCTGAATGGAGACGTCGATAACTATGGCGATCTGATCCGTTCCGAAGAACTCTGCATTGCAGACGACATCACCACAGACACCAAGGTCATCCCGACGCTGACGTCGAAGCACCTCGACGCTGGTCATGACATCACCGAAGCGTTCCGTCGTGCAGTGTCGGTCTTTGAGGGATCGGTCGCGATCGGCCTCTCCAGCGAAGAAGCGCCGAACGACCTTCTGCTCGCACTTCGTGGCAGTGGCCAGTCGATTTACGTTGGTTTGTGTGAGGACAGCTACATCGTGGCGTCCGAACCATACGGCGTTGTCGAAGAGACCACCGAGTACATCCGCATGGACGGCGAGACGCCGGCGAACCCGGATAACCCGAGTGCGAGCCGCGGGCAGATCTTGCGTCTTTCAGGCACCGCTGCTGGCGAGATCTCCGGCATCGAGCGCGTGGGTTACGACGGCACGGTGCTTCCAGTAACCAATGCCGATATTGCGATCGCCGAGGTCACCACACGAGACATCGATCGTGGCGACTACAAGCACTACCTGTTTAAGGAAATCTCGGAGTCTCCACGCAGCTTCCGCAAGACCCTGCGTGGAAAGCTCGTCGAGACCGATGGCCACTTCTCGGTCACGGTTCCAGAATCGATCATGCCGAGCCAGGTCGCGGAGAAGCTCAG
Organism: uncultured Acidimicrobiales bacterium; assembly: GCA_964451305.1. Classification (GTDB taxonomy): domain Bacteria; phylum Actinomycetota; class Acidimicrobiia; order Acidimicrobiales; family SHLQ01; genus SHLQ01. Next base: position 46,944 of record CAYVHV010000003.1, read on the forward strand.
CTCCGGCCAGATCAAGAACATCTATGTGATCGGCCAAGGAACCGCAGCTGTTGCCGGCCAAGCGGTCGCAGCGTCGATCACCGACGAAGTTGAGGGGCACATCAGCGTTCAGGCTCTTGTTGCAACCGAGCTCAGTGGATTCGGTCTTCGAAAGGACATGTCGGACTCGCTGATCATTGCCATTTCCCAGTCCGGAACGACAACCGATACCAACCGTACGGTCGACATCGTGAAACAGCGCGGTGCGTCGGTACTCGCCATCGTCAACCGTCGCGGAAGCGACCTCACCGATCGTGCCGAGGGCGTGTTCTACACCTCCGATGGCCGTGACGTGGAAATGAGTGTTGCATCGACCAAGGCGTTCTACGCACAGATCGCCGCTGGCTTCCTACTCGCAATCGCTATTGGTGACCTCGCCATCCCGAATCGTGAAGAGCCCGAAGACCGCCAGCAGTTGCTCGCCGACCTTCGAGATCTTCCAGATCGCATGGTCGAGACGATCGCTAAGCGTGGCGACATCGCACGTGCGGCCAGCGCACACGCACCATCACGCCGTTACTGGGCTGTGGTCGGCAACGGCTACAACCTGATTGCGGCTCGCGAGCTTCGAATCAAGCTCTCCGAGCTCTGCTACAAGTCGATCGCCGCGGACTCGACCGAGGACAAAAAGCACATCGACCTCTCGTCTGAACCGCTGATCCTTATCTGCGCAACCGGCCTCGAAGGCTCGACGGCCGACGATGTTGGCAAAGAGGTAGAGATCTTCCGTTCGCACAAGTCGGCACCGATCGTGATCGCGAACGAGGGTGAGACGCGCTTCTCATCGGCGCTCGACGTCATCTATGTGCCGGTCGTGCACCGTCGCCTGTCGTTCGTGTTGTCGACCGTCGTCGGCCACTTGTTCGGCTACGAAGCTGCGCTCGCCATCGACGCTCAGGCAACGCCACTGCGCGAAGCACGGTCGGCTGTGGAGCACCTGATCGAAGAAACTCGGGGCTCGCTCTCGGGCGAAGAGTTCCTCGAGCAGATTCGTCCAAGCATCGAAGCCGCGCAGACGAAGTTCAATGAAGGTGTCCGAGTGGGGGCCTACAACGGTCACCTCGAAGCCTCGACTGCAGTTCAGCTGATGGGCCGCTTCCGCTACGCAAGTGGCGCGGTGCCACTCGACAGCTACCAAGCCGAATACGGCAAGGTCGGAACCCCCGCCGTCGTCATCGAAGACCTGACCTTCGCCCTCGGCGGAGCGATCGATGAGCTCACCCGTCCCGTCGACGCAATCAAGCATCAGGCCAAGACCGTGACCGTCGGCATTTCGCGTACCGATGAAACCTTGCTCGAGGTGCCGCTCGTGTCGGAGGTCCTCGAGGCTGGAACGCCACGAGACGGCCTTACCTACTCAACGATTCGTACTCTGGCGAACCTCGACCCGGCCGTTATTTCGGTCGCCGGTTGGACCCGTTACGACATCGACCTCTCCGAGTCTGGCGGCACGATCAGTGTCGTCGATCGCGGAGGAGTCGCATCGACGATTCCAAGCCGAACCGACAAGTCGCCCGCGCTGCGTGGAACGAAGCAACGGGTCGCCGAAGAACGCGAGGTGCTTGTTTCCAAGGGTCGTAGCGACGGACGCACGATCATCATGATTCCCGAGGTCAAGGACAACCACACCACGGGCATGACGCTCTTGCACATCGATCTACACGAGACCCTCGACCCCGAGATCATGCGAGGCGTGCTCCAGGGATACCGCAACCGGTATTCGGCGCTCCACGGCGCTGTCACCGAGACCGAGGATTCATTCCGCATCGATCGCCTCGGACAAGAGTCCGTCGGCGACCTGCTCGTGGTTTCGATCCAAGAACTCGCGGACCGCTGGCGCTCCTGAGCGTTCCTTTCACGAGCTGATAGCTAACTCGATCAGTCGTCGGCGTGAACCTTGGAGAACGCTTCGACGAGGTCTACAAAGCCCCCGACGAACTCACTGAATGCAGCATCGAATGGTTCGGGGCTACCGCCGACGAGGATGACGCCGGGAACAGTGGTGAGCAGCTCGGTTTGGGTTGAGCGGCGGTGGGCTTGGTTCTCGGGCATCGACGGATAGAGCACGATCTCGCCGCTGATCGACGCGAGCTCCTCAGCTGTCGTGCCGCGTATCGGGAAGCCGTCGAGCAGCGCATCAGCTGCATCATCACCAACCGCATCGGTGATGATGATCCGCGCCAGCCCGTCGATCACAAGATCGCCCGCGGTTGCGGGCCAGCACAGCATTGTCCTCGCAACGAGCTCAGGTCGGTCGAGCAGCAGCCGTAGCGCAACGCTACAACCGTTCGAGCCAGCGACGATCGCCGCTCGTTCGTGACCAGATTGCTCGATGGTGGCCGCGAGAGACTCAGCCTCCTCGACCCATGATGTTGGTTGAACCGGACGTTCGTGGACGATGACCTCGACGTTGCGTCCGTTGAGCATCGGGGCGACGCCGGTATCGATCCAGAACGACGCACCAGTTACTTGGGGTTCGTCGTAGAGGCCTCCGTGAACGAGGACGACGGGAAGATTCTCCGGGAGTTGTAGCACCATTGGATCATGGCATTGCGTGGGGCCTAATAGGTGGTGATAAAGATTTCTCTGATCGACCCCACGGTCCTTCGCCACTCGATGCACTACAACTCATTGTCGGGGCCACGCGTTCCCGAGTTCGTCGGCCCGCCACTACGATTGAGCCCGTGGCTTCCTCGTTCTCGAACGAACCGATCGATGTGTCGGGCATTCCTCAATTGCGAGACGACGCGTTTGTTCCCGTCCACCCCAACCTGTTACGTGTCGCATTGATCGGCCGCGGAATCTTCGCAACCATCGTTATCGCCATCGGGATCGCTGTTGCAGCGCTCTCGGATATGGATGTGTGGATTCCAATCGCACTGTCGGGGGGCGTTCTCGCCCTGATCATGCTGTCCGTCGTGCTCAAGATCCTCGAGATCAAGAACATTGCATACCAAGTTCGCGAACACGACTTGTCCTATCGCAACGGGCTGCTCGTCAAGCGAGTGCAGACCGTCCCGTTCGTTCGAGTGCAGCATGCACAGATGCGCCAAGGGCCCGTCGAGCGCCTTTTTGGAATCTCCACGTTGGGGATTAACTCGGCCGGTCCTGATCTGGCGATCGCTGGGCTTGGAGTCGAGGACGCAACCCGTCTTCGAGCTCTCGTCATCGAGCGCGCTGGCGAGCTCATCGAGGAACAGTGACCGAACCGAACGACGGGCAACACCTGCCGTCGACACCACCGCCGCCGGCGCCAACTCCACCGAGCGCAACGCCACCGGTGCCTCCTGCACCATCAACGGTTCCTCCGGTCCCGGCCCCTGCACAGTCGATCGGCATGCCAGCGCCCGCCGCTCCACCGGGTGGAGTGGCGAGAATCGATCTGACCGAACCTCAACGCCAGTCGCCGCTCGCAGTGCTGTTCCTCGTGCTGCGGTTTGTTCGCAGCGTCGGCATCGTCCAGATCGTTGTCGGTGCTGGTTTCGTTCTCAGCCGGTCACCATCCATTCTCGCCGTTGCCATAGGTGTCATCTTCATCGCTGCGATCCTTCTCGTGATCTCGGCTCTGGGATGGTGGCGATACACATTCGCTGTCGCCGATGGAGAGCTGCGGGTCGAACAGGGCGTCATCTCGAAGCAGCGGTTGGTCATCCCACTCGATCGAGTCCAGTCGGTTTCGATCGAACAGAAGTTGCTCCACCGCATCGTCGATCTTGTGCAGGTTTCTGCCGATTCTGCGGGAACCGCTACGTCAGAGTTCACGATTGACGCCGTGAAACGCCCGGTAGCCGAAGCCCTGCAAGCCGCGGCTGCTGATCATCGCGCCAATGCGATCGCCGCCCCGGCGACGGCTGCGATCGGCGTCGATGGCATCCCGACGCGGCCTGTCGAGAATGGAGAAGCCGTTCGCGATCGAGTAGTCGTCCGGCGAACCCCTGGCGAGCTCATCAAGGTCGCCGTCACACAGTTCCCACTAAGCGGTCTCGCCGTTCTGGCGCCCCTGTTTGCCTTTGGAGGCGAGATCCTCGATCGCCTTCCTTCTTCTGTGCCTGATCCCAACATCAACTTCTCCGCGGGGCTCTGGCTGCTTTGGGTTGTGCCGCTCGTCTTGCTCGCCGTGCTCATCTTCAGCATGATCCTCAACATCATTCGGGTACTGCTGACCGATTGGGGGCTCACCGTCACCGAGACGGCCTCCGGTCTTCGCAAGAACGCCGGGCTGCTCTCAAAGAGAAGCACCGCGGCCAGCCTGCCTCGATTGCAGATGGTCCAAGTCTCCCAATCGGTTCTCACCCGTCTGGCTGGCATCAGCAATGTTTCGCTTATTGGCATTCGCAGTTCTGTGTCGGCTGAAGCGGCCAACGCAGGAGGAGGCACGATAACGGTGCCAGGGGCGAGCGATGCGGAGATCGCCGAACTTCGGAGCCTCGGGCTGGATGGAGCGCTCGGCGTCCCCGAACTCGATCGTCGAGTGTCGCCGTTACAGATCTACAAAGACACGCGCAATGTCGCCGTCTTTGTGCTGCTGCTCGTCATCGGGGTCTGGTTCACGCCTGTTGGACCGTGGTCGTTGCTCTTCTTCCTCATCGTGCCGCTGGAATGGCTTTCAGTTCGTCGTCGGACGAGGTTGCGCCGCTGGGGAGTGAGTGTCGATGCCATTGCCGATCAGAACGAGTTCTTCACTCGGGTCAAGAACGAAGCATTGCTCCGCAAGATGAACAGCGTGACCGTGCAGCAGACGCTCTTCGAACGAAAGCGCGGCCTCGCGACCCTCTCCATCAACCTCGCCGGTGCTGGCATCACCATCGGGATGATCCCACTGGACGAAGCGCGAGCGGTTCGCGACGGAGCGCTCTTTGTCGCCGAGACCGACCGCCGGGCCTTCATGTAGGTATTGGTCTTCCTGCGGGCCTGGAGGCCCTGGAAACCGCTATCGGCGTCGCGAGCTGATGACGCCGGTGTCGAAGCCGGCGAGATGAAGTCCTCCGGCGAAGCGGGCGTGCTCAATCTTGGTGCACCGGTTCATGACCGCATCGAGACCGGCATCGCTTGCGATCTTCGCGGCGTCCTCATTCCACAATCCGAGCTGAGCCCAGAAGGTCTTGGCACCAACCTCTACCGATTCTTCCGCAACGCCTGGAAGATCTTCAGAACGGCGGAACGCGTCGACGAGGTCCGGAGTCTCCGGAAGGTCTTGCAGCGACGGGTATACCGGCTGGCCCAGAATCTCGGTCTCTCTCGGGTTGACGAGGTACACGCGGAAATTCGTTGAGCTCGACAGCAGATAGGTGGCAACAAAGTTCGATGCACGGGCTGGGTTCGCACTCGCTCCGACGATTGCGATCGATTCGGTCTCGTCAAGGATTGCCTTACGTTCGAGCGGGGACGGCGGAGTCCAACCCTCGACCGGTTCACGTTTGCGTTCAAACATTGGAGCCTCCTACGGCCTTGGCTGCTTCGGTCAGTGCCTGGTCAAGATCCCAGATGATGTCCTCGACATCTTCGACGCCGACCGAGATGCGGACCATCTCGTCGGACACGCCGCCGGCTCTGAGTTGCTCATCGCTGAGCTGCTGATGAGTTGTGGATGCTGGATGAAGGATCAGCGTCTTTGCATCGCCGACGTTGGCCAGATGGCTGATCATCTGAAGCGAGTTGATAAAGGTCCGGCCAGCGTTGCGGCCGCCAGCAACACCAAAGGTGAAGATCGCTCCCGGCCCCATCGGCACGTACTTGTCTGCATTCGCCTTGTGCGGTGACGCTGCCAGTCCACTGTATTTGACCCAGCTGATCCGATCATCTGCGTCGAGCCACTCAGCGACTGTTCGGGCATTGGCGACATGTTCTGTCATGCGCTGGGGGAGGGTTTCGATGCCCTGAATAATCTGGAACGCATTGAACGGCGAGATCGATGCACCGACATCGCGAAGCTGTTCGCTGCGGACCTTCGTCAGGTAGGCGTACTCGCCAAAGTTGTCCCACCAGCGCAGGCCGTTGTAGCTCGGGATTGGTTCGGTCATCAGTGGGAAACGGCCGTTGTCCCACTGGAAGCCACCCGAGTCGACAATGACGCCGCCGATCGACGTGCCATGTCCGCCGAGAAATTTCGTTGCAGATTGGACGACGATGTCGGCGCCGAACTCGATCGGACGGCAAAGGAAGGCCGTTGCAAAGGTATTGTCGACGACGAGTGGCACACCGAATTCGTTCGCGACTTTGGCGAGTCCTTCGAGGTCGGCGACCTCACCGGATGGGTTGGCGATGATCTCGGTGAAGATCGCCTTGGTGTTGTCATCGACCTTGGCCTTGACCGAATCCAGATTGTTTGCGTTGACGAAACGAGTATCGATCCCAAGGCGACGCAATGTCACGTCGAACTGGGTGACCGTTCCACCGTAGAGCGAAGCGTTGGCGACGATGTTGTCGCCCGAGCCAGCTAGGGCGATCATCGACAGGAACTCGGCTGCTTGGCCAGAGGAGGTTGCGACCGCGCCGATGCCGCCTTCAAGGCTGGCAACGCGCTCTTCGAATGCGGCGATGGTTGGGTTGCCGATACGGGTGTAAATCGAACCGTACTTCTGAAGGGCGAACAGGTCAGCCGCGTCTTGAGTGTCTTCGAAAACGAAGCTCGTCGTTTGATAAATCGGAACTGCGCGAGCTCCCGAATACGGATCGGGTCGCGCCCCTGCGTGCAACGCTCGTGTCCGAAATCCCCATTGATAATCTGCCATAGATTCGAAACTAGCTCGGGTGTCATACAATTCCCTCTCGGAAGGGGAAGGTTCATATGATCGGAATCGGCACAGATCTCGTCGAACTCGAACGCTTTCGCGTCACTCTCGAGCGGACTCCGGGCATCAAGGCACGCACCTTCACCGAGGGTGAGCGCGCCTATGCCGATGCCAAGAACGATCCGACCGAACGATACGCCGTTCGATGGGCTGCGAAGGAGGCGGTAATGAAGGCCATGGGTGTGGGCCTCGGCGAAGTCACCATGTCCGACATCGAGATCGTGAAGGCCGATAACGGAGCGCCATCGGTCGTCCTACATGAGACGGCAGCGGCGAAGGCTGTTGAATTGGGCATCACCGAGTGGAAGATCACGCTCACTCACACCGAAACCCTCGCCCAGGCGATCGCCGTCGCCTTATAGCGGGAGAGCTTCCCGGGAGAACGCAGCGGGACTCGCGCTAGGTCGGGAGGAGGCTGATGCCTTCACCCTCGAGGTCGTCGAAGACATCACGCTGGTTCATCGCGAGGAGCAACGTCTCAGCCGTGCCGGAAACTTCTGGACCCGTTCCCCACGACCAGTCGATGTCGGTGGCGTTGAGCATCGGGGTCTCCCTGCCCTTCATCGCCTTCTCGAGCTCACCAGCGCTGTAGTCGAGGGCCATTCGCAAAACGGCGGGATCGAGGGGAGTGGTGATGCCGAGTGGACGTCGAACGTCGAGGGTGTGCACCGCCGTGTCTGACACCATCGACGCTTCCGGAAACGGCTTCAGTTGCTTGGCCGCCTTAGCCCGGAGGATCTGAGACATCGATGATGCGCCTTGCGAAGCGAACTGTTTTGCTTGGGTGCTCAAGAATCCATCGACATCTTTGCGATTCTTGGCGGCGCCCATAGCCAGTTTCAGTGGCGACAGTTCGACCAGGCTCACGATATGGCCCGCGACATCGGCGGCGGACCATTCGGTGCATAACGACTGTGCAGCGAGCTGTTCGTCCGTCATCTCGTCGATCATGTCGGCAAAGTCGGTGCGTGCTTTCGCCAACCTCGTCCATTCAGTTGCCACTAGCGCATCTCCGTTGTTGGGTGTTCTAACGAGGAAGACGGCTCACGCCATCTCCCTCGAGTTCGCCCGCCACGTCGCGGCGGTTCATCGCCATGAGTATGGCCTCTCCGGTGCCGCGAACCTCGGCACCCGAACCCCACGACCAGTCGATGTCGGTAGCTTCGAAACGGAGGTCAGCAATGTCTTTTGGGTCGACGTGGATCTTGCCTTGCTTCGCCTGAGTGCAGAAGTCGAGCGCCGCTCGCACAACATCGGGGTCGAGTTCTCCGTCTAGACCGAGGGGGCGGCGGACGTCCTGGGTGTGCACGGCCACATCGACCACCGAAACTCCAGCCGGAAACGACTTGATCGGAGCGGTCTTGGCGGCGTTTGCTCGAAGAGATCGCGAGATCGCCGGCGCTCCCATCTCTGCGTACTTCGTCGCGTTGGCAATCCACGCTTTGTCCGGGTTGAACCCGGCCTTCGCCATGCTGATCATCATGGTCGGAAGCGACATCTCTACGAAGCTCACCATGTGGGCGGCGATGTCGAGAGGTGTCCAGTTCGCACACATCGTCGGTCCAGCCAGCTGTTCCTCGCTCAATCCGTCGAGCACATCTGCAAAGTCCGTCCGAGCTTTTGCAACCAGATTCCAGTCACTATCCATCGTGAGTCCCTCCATGTCCGCAGGATCATTCGACCTGCGACGATCGTAGTCATGACAACGACGATCGGCCGAAACCCTTTCGGACAGGGGACGCCCTGAAGTTCTCTCGTGAGCCCTCTTCTGCCGAACCCACGGACAGGGAGTAGCCGTCGCTGACGCGGCCTCGCCACCTGTTGATTACACTGCGGCCATGCTCGAAGAGTCTGAAACACCCCAGTCCGAAACCATCGACGCGGCACCGTCGGAACCAGAGGCGAGCGCTGCTCCTTCCGAAGACACGATCGATGTCGCAGACGTTGAAGCGGTCATTGACCTCGACGCCGGTGAGACACCCGACGTCGATGAACTCCAAGGTCGTCTCACCGACCTTCAGGGTGCAATGGACCAACTGCAGTCGGGCGACCTCGATGGCGCTGAAGCCACCATTGCCTCGCTCGAAAAAGCCATGGCAGCAGCAAAGGACCCCGCATCATGACCGCTATCGATGACCAATCGACAGATCTGGCGAACTCCGACACCGCAACGGTCACCGAAGAGATGATCATCCCGTTGCCACCGTCGTTCGATGATGTCGCCGAAGAGCGTGAGTACCGCAAGCAGATGCTCGTCGACGCGCTGCACATCCTCGGCGATCGCAACATGGCCGAAGGTGCAGCTGGCCACATCACGGTTCGCGACCCGGAGTTCGCTGACCGCTTCTGGGTCAATCCGTTCGGCATGGGATTCAAGGCTGTCCAAATCGGCGACCTCATCTGCGTCGACCACGACGGCACCGTTGTCCATGGCAACCGACCGCTCAACAACGCGGCCTTCGCGATTCACGGCGCAATCCATGCAGCCCGCCCCGATGTGATCGCTGCATGCCACTCACACGCCATGTACTCAAAGACCTTCTCCACGCTCGGTCAGCCTCTCAAGATGATCACCCAAGATCACTGCATGTTCTACAACGACGTCGCAATGCACTCCGACGACGGCGGCGCAATCGTGACCGATCTCGAATCGGGGCAGAAGCTCGCGGCCTCGCTTGCGGACAACAAGGCGCTCATTCACCAGAACCACGGCGTGATCACCACCGGCGAGTCGGTCGATGAAGCCGCATGGTGGTTCATCGCACTCGAACGAGCCTGCCAAAGTCAACTCGTTGCGCAAGCGGCCGGCGAACCGATCATCATCCCCGACGAGTACGCGCAGTACAGCTACGACCAGAGCGGCTACGCCTTCGCCGGCTGGTTCCAATTTCAAACCATCAAACAGGAGTATGGGCTGGCTTGATTGCGGGCTGCGGTCCTAAGCCGCTGCTGACGCCATACGGTAGACGGTCGTGAAGATTCGGTATCCGGCAGATCTGCCGATTGCGGAACGGCGCGAAGAGCTCCTCGACGCTATTCGTGACAACCAGGTCGTTGTTGTCGCGGGCGAAACCGGGTCGGGCAAGAGCACGCAGCTTCCCAAGATGTGCCTCGAACTGGGCCTTGGTGAGGATGGCTGGATTGGTCACACCCAGCCGCGCCGGATCGCTGCCCGGTCGATCGCTGAGCGGGTATCCGAAGAGCTCGATGACGAACTCGGTGGCCTCGTTGGCTACAAGGTCCGATTCACCGATCAGGTATCGGCAAAGACCGCGATCAAGGTGATGACCGACGGCATCTTGCTCGCCGAGATGCAACACGACCGAAAGCTGTCGAAGTACTCGGTCATCATCATCGATGAGGCCCACGAACGCAGCCTTAACATCGACTTCCTCCTCGGCTATCTCAAGCAGCTCTTGCCGAAACGTCCTGACCTAAAGGTCATCGTCACATCGGCGACCATCGACACCGAACGGTTCTCAACCCACTTCAGCAATGCTGGAGGTCAGCCTGCTCCGATCATCTCGGTATCGGGCCGCACCTACCCCGTCGAAGTTCGGTACCGGCCACCCGAAGACCCAGAGACCGGCGAGTCGCTCACACAGTCTGAAGCGATCGTTGAAGCGATCTATGAATTAGAGAACGAAGCTGCTGGGGATGTGTTGGTCTTCGGCGCTGGTGAGCGGGACATCCGTGAAGCCGCGGACGCCCTGAGCGAGGCTCGCTTTCGAGACACCGAGATCCTGCCCCTCTATGGGCGCTTGAGCGCGGCTGAACAACACCGCGTGTTCGAACGAAAGAAGAGCGGTATTCGCCGCCGCATCGTCATCGCAACCAATGTCGCAGAGACGTCGTTGACGGTGCCCGGTATCCGGTACGTCGTCGACCCTGGTACCGCCCGGGTCAGCCGGTACAGCAACCGCACTAAGGTTCAGCGGTTGCCCATCGAGGACATCTCACAAGCATCGGCCAACCAGCGGTCGGGTCGCTGCGGACGTGTTGCTGCAGGTATTGCGATCCGCTTGTTTTCCGAGGACGACTTCAACGCTCGTCCCGAGTTCACCGAACCGGAGATCACTCGAACAAACCTGGCGTCGGTCATCTTGCAGATGGCATCGCTCGGTCTTGGTGATATGGAGCGCTTCCCGTTCGTCGAGCCGCCCGAACTACGGAACATCCGCGACGGCGTGGCGCTCCTCGAAGAGCTCGACGCGGTGCACCCCGGACGGGAAGGTAGCAAGAAGTGGCTGACTCCGATCGGCCGAGAACTCTCCCGGCTACCCGTCGACCCTCGCTTCGGTCGCATGGTCATCGAAGGCGCCGAAACGGGCTGCTTGCGCGAAGTCATGATCATCACGTCAGCTCTATCGGTCCGAGACCCTCGTGAACGACCTGCCGAGAAACGTGACGACGCAGCCCAGTTCCATGCTCGCTTCAACGAACCAGGTTCAGATTTCCTCGCGTGGATTCACCTGTGGGACTATCTCGAGACCGAGCGACGAGGCCGCTCGAACAGCCAGTTCCGAAAGATGTGCAAACGCGAGTACATCAACTTCAACCGATTCCGAGAATGGCAGGACATCTACCGCCAGCTCGAACGCACCGCGAAGTCATTTAAGTGGCAGGTCAACAACGAAGCTGCCAAAGGCGACAACGTGCACATGGCGCTGCTCACCGGGCTGCTCTCCCAAGTCGGCGTCAAGGATTCGGCGTCGAACGAATTCACGGGCGGCCGCAATGCTCGATTCCTCATCAGCCGTGGTTCAGCACTCGGGAAGAAGCCTCCGAACTGGGTGATGGCCGGCGAGCTCGTCGAGACCAACCGTCTCTGGGCCCATAGCGCGGCACGCATCCAGCCCGAGTGGGCCGAACGCGCCGGCGAACACATCTCGAAGTACAGCTATGACGAACCCGTTTGGGACCGCGCCAAAGGTTCGGCCATGACGATCGAACGGGTGAGCCTCTATGGCGTCCCACTCGTGGCGGGTCGCCGTATTCACTATCGGCGTGTCGATCCTGATGTTGCGCGTCAGCTATTCATTCATCACGCGCTCATTGAAGGCGATTGGGATACACATCATGCGTTCTTCGAACAGAACGAATCGGTGCTCGAGGAAATTCGTCGCCTCGGCGCTCGCCAGCGGCGCGACCTGTTCGTCGAGTACGACGTGCTCTACGACTTCTATGACCAACGGGTAGGGGACAAGGTCACCTCCGGCAGCGACTTCGACCGGTGGTGGAACAAACAGCGCAAACGCGATCCGCGAATGCTCGACCTGCGCCTCGACGATATTTTCGATGCGGATGATTCAGGTGGCGCTGAGGAAGAGTTCCCAGAAACATGGCAGGCGGGCGAACTAGAACTCGAGGTCGACTACGAATTCGATTCGACTTCTGTCAACGATGGCGTGACTGTCACGGTCCCAATCTCGCTCATCGATCACATCGACGCCGAGGCGTTCGAGTGGAACGTGCCGGGCCTGCGTGAAGAGCTCGTCACGGCATTGCTTCGATCGATGCCTAAGGCCGTCCGCAAACCGTTCGTTCCAATCCCCGACACGGTGAAGGCAATCTTGCCCGACCTCGAGGACTCGAACGGCAATCTCGTCGAGTCGGTTCGGGCTGCGTTGAAGACGGTTCAGGACGTGCGGTTGCCCGCCGACGCGCTCGTCGTCGATCGATTGCCCGATCACCTTCGCCCAATCTTTCGGGTCGTTACCGATTCGGGCGACACCGTTGTACAAGGACGTAACTTAGAAACCCTTCGAGGTCAGCTCAAAGAAGAAGTTCGCGACGTCCTATCTGGAGACCAGCACGACATCGTCTCGGTCGAACAAACCACGTGGACCTTCGGCGAGATACCGCAACAACTTCGCACCCAAGCCGCAGGCCAAGCCGTCAACGCGTTCCCGGCTCTGGTGGATGAAGGAGCAACCGTTGCGCTTCGACTCTTCCCCGACGCTGACACCCAATACAACACCATGTGGAACGGCACGCTCCGCTTACTTCGACTCAACGTCGGTGGCTCGGCACGTTTACTGGCTGGACTGCTCGATAACCGAGCCAGCCTTGCGATTGCTTCGAGCCCTCACGGTTCGAAGGTCAACTGGGTCAACGATGCATCCGACGCAATCTTTTCTCGACTGCTTTCCGATGCTGGTGGGCCGGTCTGGAATGAATCCGACTGGGAGGCGCTCGCATCGAAAGTTCGTGCGGGCTTGCCCGCCGCCGTCGACGAGCTCGGGCCGATCGCGGTAGACATCCTCGTGCGAAGCTCTCGACTCCAGAACGCGTTGGCCGGAGATGCCTCCGACGCGGTATTTCCCGCTCGACAAGACATGTTCGATCAGCTGAGCCGGCTCGTCTATCCGAACCACCTGAGCGGTGTTGGAGCGGATCGACTTGGCGACATTGCCCGATATCTGAAGGGCATCGAGGTTCGTCTCGCCAAGCTTTCCGATCGGGTCATTCAAGATCGTCAGCTCATGGTGAAGGTCCGGGCCCTCGAAGTTGACTTCGAACACTACGTCGATCAACTCGGCATGACCCCGGCGCTCGTCGAGCTCAACTGGCAGCTCGAAGAGTTCCGCATCGCCACGTTCGCCCAACAAGTAGGCACGAAAGAAAAAGTCAGCGAAAAGAAGATCAGAGCCGCCCTCCGAGCCCTCTAACCCTTC
>CAYVHV010000003.1:60550-137157 GCA_964451305.1 uncultured Acidimicrobiales bacterium
TTTGGGGTCAGACCCCAAAAGTGAAGGAGGTGAAGGTTTGGAGGTCGATGTTGCCTCCGCTTAGGGTCACCCCGACTCGCATGCCCGGCTCGACCAGGCCTCGGTGAAGCGCTGCTGCAAGTGCGGTTGCTCCGCTCGGTTCGACGACGAGCTTGTGGTGCAAGAAGAGCAGTTTCATCGTGTCGACGATCTCGTCATCGGACACTGTGGTGAAGATGTCGCAACGTGTGCTGTTCACCGACCATGTCAGGGTTCCGGGGGCGACGGTCTGCTGGCCATCGGCGATCGTGCGCGGCACCTCGGGCAACGTGACGATGCGGCCTGCCTCGCGGCTCCGAACATGGTCGTCGCCAGCCTCGGGTTCGACACCCACCACGATCATGTCTGGGTTGTGCGCTTTGGCCACGGTCGATGATCCGGCCAGCAACCCACCACCACCGAGACACACGAAGAGGATGTCGAGATCTCCAACCTCGTCGAGCAGTTCGAGCGTTGCGGTGCCCTGTCCCGCCATCACGTGTCGATGATTGAACGGTGGAATGATCACGCCACCGATCTCTTCCTGCACTCGGGCGGCAACCGTTGGGCGATCCTCGATGTACCGGTCGTACTCGACGATGGTTGCTCCCCAGTGTTCGGTTGCAGCTCGCTTCATCACCGGAGCATCGGTAGGCATGACGACCGTCGCCGAACAACCGTGAAATCCTGCAGACCTGCTGATCGCTTGACCGTGATTGCCCGACGAGAACGTGATGATGCCTTGAGCTCGTTCCTCATCTGAGAGCGCAGCGATAGCGTTCGTCGCTCCGCGAAACTTGAACGAACCGGTCCGTTGCAGCGACTCGGCCTTACAAAAGACCTGCGCGTCGAGCATGGATGACACCACCGTTGAGGAGATAACCGGAGTTCGGACTGCAAAGGGCGCGATCCGCTCAGCAGCGGCTTCGACATCGGCCAACTCGATAGCGGGGAGATCAACCCCGGGAGTCTCAACCATCTGCACTCAGCGTTCCGGCATGCCCGAGGGACACGGCGAGCAGGAAGCCTTCGGCCTTCTCTGCATGAGGAAAGCCATCGATGAGGTCGTGAAATGCGGGGGAGTGGTTCGGCTCAACCAAGTGGGCGAGTTCGTGCAGGATCACATGATCGATCACCCACAACGGAAACCCGCTCATTCGGTTCGTGATACGAATCGTGCCTGTCGCTGGAGTGCACGACCCCCAACGTTGCTGCTGGCGTGACGACCAGGTGATCGACGAGGGCTCGGGAAGGCCGTACTCCTTCGCCAACGCGCTAGCGCGTGCAACGAGGTCGACGCGGCTCGCAGCGCGCTTCTTCAACAACCGTTTCGTGAGTTCGTTGACATGACCTTGGCTCTCTGCAGCCGTCAGTCCTTCCGGCATCCGAATCTCGATCGTCTCACCGACCCAACGCGCAGAGACCGACTTCTTTCGCCGGGCCGAGGTAATGATGCGAACCGGAACCGATGACGTTTCCGCGGTCACCGGCTACAAGATGTCCGATTCCTGCGACGACGACAACTCGCCCTCGTCGATGAGATCGACCCGTTCGCCAGGAGTCACCGTGCCATCAGCTGCGATGTCGATCCAGATGGCGCCCAAGTTGGGGAGTCTGCCGCGACGTTGACCAAGCCGCTCTTCCAACATGTAGACGATGCCACCATGGGCAACGACCAGCGCCTCGTCGCCTGGGGCGATCATGTCAGCAACGATCTTGAGCCCAGCTTCGACACGGAGCCACAGCTCCGGATCATGTTCGTAGTTCGGGGGGCGATCCTCAGCATCGAGGTAGCCGGGCCATTCCCGTTCGATGTCTGAGCGGGTTAGGCCACTCCATTCACCAGCGCTTCGTTCGATGAGCTCGGGCACGGGGACGATCGGTCCAATTCCGAGCTCGTTGGAAATGATGTACGCGGTTTCGGCAGCTCGAGACAGCGTCGACGATGCGATCATCGAGAACGAACCGAGGTTCTTGGCGGCGGCGTGGGCTTGTCGGCGGCCGAGCGCAGAGAGCGGAATATCGGCCTGTCCTTGCCATCGCCCTTCAGCGTTCCACTCCGATTGACCGTGGCGAACGAGGAGAATGCGGGACATGGCTTTTAACGTACACTCTGCTGCCTCGTACACTGACCTTGTGCCAACACTTCGTCTCTTTGCAACCGTTCGAGTCGCCGCCGGAACCGGTAAGGCGCAATTTGATGGCGAGACCGTCGATGAAGTCCTGCAGAACGCATCCGCGGAGTTCGGCGATGAGTTCGCGAACCTCATTCCGATCTGTCGTATCTGGGTCAACGGCGTAACCGCCGACACCTCAACGGTGGTCAGTGCGGGGGACGAAGTTGCGTTGTTGCCGCCCGTTTCCGGCGGCTAACCCACGTCGGAGATCCTCCCGAAGCTCATAGTTCAGCGTTCACTGCCGACTAGGTTGATGCGTAGGCCATACACCGTCGTAAAAAGGAACTGCTATGACCCCAGAACTCGACCTTGTCAGCGACCCGTCGTTTCTCGACGATCTTCAGTCGCGGACCATGGAAGATCTGCGGACGGTCCGTTCTCGACTGCAGACGTTGGAGAACAGCTGCTCATACGTACGACGCCTGATCCAGGGGCGCGTCGACATCATCGGTGGAGAACTCCAGCGCCGTCGTGAGGGTGGGGCTGAAGGCGACTCCGGTGAACTCATCGGTCGCCTCCCAGACATCCTCTCCGAAGCGCGCGGGGCGGTCTCGCCCGGCTCTGTTCGTCCACCACATTCGCTCGAGCCCGATGCGGAAGTTAGCGCCAAGCTCGAAGCAAGGCTCGAAGAGATCGTCCCGGTCGACCAGCTCAGCGATGTCGTTGCGATGGAGGAAGACGCACTGTCATCGAGCCTTCTCGAGCTCAACGCCCTCGAGGACAATGTCTCGGAAGAGCGTCGAACCCTGCACCGTCTCATCGACACGGTTCAGGCAGAGGTCACCCGTCGCTACACCACCGGCGAGGCGACGGTCGACGGTTTGCTGCCGTCATAGATCTGAGAATTTGGTCTCACTTTTTGTGAACCGCTCTAGACTCGTTCACTCCGCCGTTCAGCGGATTTGCCGCCTTAGCTCAGTTGGTAGAGCAACGCTCTTGTAAAGCGTAGGTCATCGGTTCGACTCCGATAGGCGGCTCCAATTGTGTCTAGCCCCACCTTCGAGGTCGGGCGAATGGCTTGCGGGGGTGCTTGTATTGCGACGCCGCGCAGGCGAGAATTGCCCCGATGGCATTGACAGAACGTGATCTCGCAATTATCGAGTTCGAACGAACGTGGTGGTCGAACGAAGGCCCAAAGGAAGCGCTCATCCGTGAACGCTTCGATCTTTCGACTTCGCGCTACTACGACCTCCTCTCGGACATTGTCGACTCTGAAGAGGCGCTCTCATTCGATCCCCTCGTGATCCGACGTCTTCGCCGGCTACGTGCTCGCCGCCGGCGTGCGCGTTTCGAGGGCCAAATGCAACGGCCACCAGCACGATGACAGAGGGATTCCACGCAGCCGACGACGGCTCACTCGCTCGCTCCACCGGTGGAGCTGCAGCACGCGGCGCAATGCTGATCGCCTTGGCGATTGTCATTGGCCTTGTTCTATTGATGTTCGCTCTCGACGACCCAGAGACCGAGGTCGCGGCCGTCGTCGATGACACCGAAGAGGTCGAGGGTGACGATGAAGCTGTCGAGGGCGGCGTAACCGTTGGCGAGGCGAGTGATGTTGATGACACCGCCACCGAAGCTGCTGACGGGGCGGGTGGTGACGCCGACGCAGGCGCCGAAACCGAGAGTATCCCCGAAGAGCCTCTTGAAACTAATGTTGCTCGCCCTCCATCAGAGGTGAATGTGCTCGTCGCGAACGCGGTCGGCATTGCTGGTATCGCAGGGGCGACAGCCGACGTTCTGATTGCCGATGGATACATCGGCGTAGCCGGAGACGCTCCCAACGGCCCAACGTCGGTGATTCTGTACAAAGAAGGCTTCGATGCTGACGCGATTGCTGTGGCAGGGCTTCTCGGTGCCGGTCCGGACATCGTTCAGCCCGTTTCACCAGATGGTTCGATTCCGGTCAACCAGAACGCTCAAACTCAGGCTGCGGCCGCGAACGTCATTGTGATCATTGGATCCGACGGCGCAATTCAAACCCCGTAGAGAGTCAAACACCTGACTCCTGATTCGCCTCCTAGTTTTGCTTCGGTCGTAGCCGTCGCAGCATCCTCTCCCAAGAGCGTTGGAATCTTCAGCGATTTCGACGGCACGTTGTCGCACATCATTGCTGACCCCGAGGCGGTGCAACCGGTCGATGGGGCCGTTGAAGCCCTCTCCAACCTCGCGCACTCCAGTGGGCGAGTCGCTGTCGTGTCCGGACGCCCGGTGTCGTTTCTCGAACAGTTCTTTGACGCTCCACTCGAGCTGTCCGGCTTGTATGGGATCGAGCACCGCAAAGATGGTGAGCAGACCGTCGATTCAACCGCGGTTGAATGGATGCCCGTAATTTCCAGCGTTGCGACCGACGCCGCCGAACAGTTCGGCGCGTCGGCTGTCGAAGACAAGACCTATTCACTCACCGTGCACTATCGCGGGGCGACACCCGAGCGAGCAGCCGACGTTGAGAGCTGGGCCGCGCAGGTTGCTGCGGACAAGGGCCTGCATGCCCGGTCGGCCAAGATGTCGGTGGAGATCCATCCGCCGATCGAACGCGACAAGGGCGACGCTATCGGGGACATGCTCAAGGGACTTTCCGCTGCGGTCTATTTCGGAGACGATGTCGGCGATCGCTCGGGATTTGAACGTCTCCTCGCCGCACAACAGGACGGTTCGCTCGTCGCCACGGCTGCGGTGCTCGTCAATGGCGCCGAAACGCCGAAGGAGCTCATCGACATCGTTTCCGATGTCGTCGCAACCCCTGAAGATGTCGTTGCGCTGCTCACTGAGCTGAGCAGCGCAATGTCCGCAAGCTAGCTGAGTTCACCATCGGGCGCCGCCGCGGCGAGCTGCTCGTCGAGCCATATCCGCGGGTTGCGAGATGTCGCGATATCGAGAAGATCGGCGGCGGTATCTTTGCGCTGGCCCTCATCCATATCGATGATGTCGGACATGGCCTGAGCGGTCTGCATGATGTCATATGCGTGTACTTCGGTCGCAATGCCCGACATCTCATCGAAGATGCCAGCCTCTCGACTCAGCATGACGAGGCCATTCCGCTCGTTGACGATTGGTCCTTCGCTCGCAACGAGGTTCAGACCATCGCGAATCGGGTTGACCAACAACGCGTCGTAACGGCGCAAGATCGCGATCGCCCGAGGATAATTGTTCTCGATCGAATAGTGAATTGGAGTCCAGTCCGGTGTTCGCCAGCGAGCGTTGATCTCTTCGATCGCCGCCTCGACCTCAGCGCGATAGCGCCCGTAGTCGGCAACGTCGGTCCTCGTGGGTGAGAACGACGCGGCAAAGATCACTTCACCATGAAGGTCAGGGCGCATCGCAAGAAGTTCATCGAACGCCCAGAAGCCGCGGATGATGTTCTTCGATAGTTCGAGTCGTTCGGCGCGTCCGATAACGAACGCGTCACCGACCGCAGCATTGAGCTCAGCAAACTCGAACTCGCACTCGGGTGACGTTGCCATCTCTTTGAGCTGAGCAACATCGGAACCGAGCGGTGATACGAACGTATTTGTTGGTCGGACACCGAGGTTCTCGCGGCAATCATCGATGAAGGCATCACTCCAGCGACTCGAATGGAAGCCCAGCGATCCCGCGGCCATGTACCCCAACAACAGTTCGGTTCTCGCGAGCTCAGGAAGAATGCGGAGAGCTCCCGGCGTGGGGAATGGCGTGTGGCTGAAGTGGACGATGGAGATGTCGGGGCGTTCGTCGCGGATGTGAGGCGCGGTGAGCGCAAGGTGGTAGTCCTGGAGAAGAACGATCGAGTTCTCTTCGGCTTCGGCGACGATCGTCTCGGCGAACACGCGGTTGAAACGACGGAACGCCGACCAGGCTTCGTACCAGGTGGTGTCGATCACAGGTTCACGCGAACGATTGTAGAGATCGTGGTAGATGTACCAGAGCGTCTCGTTGGCGATTGTGTTGTATGCAAGGTCGAGGTCGCCAGGATCGATATCGAGTGTGCGGACGCGGAAGCCTTCGGCTTCGATCACCCCGGACGAGGCAGCGCGCCGATCTCCTTCTGAGAGGCCGGCCGCCATCCACGTGGTTTCGGTCCCAGCGACGAGCGGTCCGATTCCTGAGACGAGCCCGCCTGCTCCGCGAGAGGGAACGAGGTCGTCTCCGTCGAGCGTGAAGGAGACCGGGCCGCGGTTAGATGCGATGAGAAGTGGACGTGACACGCTTCCACCCTAGGAGGTTCGCGGACCTCGCATGAGCGTCGACCAAAGCGATCGGTAGTTCGGCCAGATTGTGGTGTCCTCGAGATAGCCCGCGTCGCGTAGCGCTCGATGCAACTTTGGCAAGTTTCGAAAGGGAACGCCGGAGTCGACGTGGTGTGCGAGGTGGTAACCGACGTTGAATGGCGACATGAAGATATTCGGGAGCCAATGCTGTTCGACATGGTGAGTGGTCTCGCGTCGATCGTTCGAACGCGTCATGCCACCGTGCTCGGCGATCGATCGCAACCGATTCTGGACTTGGTACCACGTGACGTAGGGGAGGACCCACAGCACCGGGTAGTGCCACCACCGTGCAAAAAAGACGAACACCGCAGCGAGGAGCACCTGCCCAAGAATGAAACGGGCCGTGAGGTCTCGGTACTCGCGGTTCTGGAAGCCGGCGAGGCGCGGTTTCAACGTGCGGTAGCCCGAGACTCCGGTGGCGTCTCGGCGGAGCTTCCGGCGCATCGACACTTTGGAGATTGGGTAGAAGGCGTAGAGCAGAAAGTCGGGCTCGTTCGGTCCGAACTCGTCCCGGTGATGGTTGGCGTGGCCTCGACGGTAGTGATGCGTGCCGGTTCCCAGCGGGAGCCACCCGAGAATCCTGATACCGATGAAATCGTTCATCATCCGGTTCGAGAACAGCAGTCGATGTGCTGCCTCGTGGTGGAGGATGTACATGCGGGTCTGAATCATGCCCATCGCAGCGAACGCAAGAGCGAGCACCCACCACGTGGGAGTAGATACGACCGCCCACGTGACGAGCACCGGTGCGATCAGAACCAGCGCAACGGTGACTGCGTTTCGGCCGTTATCGATCTTGCGAAGCTCCGCGCGGAACTCCGGTCGTGGACGACCGTCCGCCCGGAGAAGGTCACTTCCGGTGAACGTGTTGGCGATTTCGTCCACCATGCCACCGGTCATCGACGCGACGATGTCGTCATGGGACAGAGCATCGCTCGCCGGTTGCGTCATGTCGTCAGAGTACCGAACCGTTCGTCAGTAGTGCCACACATGTTTCGGTCGCCCTCGCGAGGCGAGCGATCGAGAAGGTTCGGCGTGTGCGAGATCTTGGCAGAGAAATCGGTGTGTTCACCCATTGGTTTGAACGTAGCGAATAAGGCCGTCCACTAGCCGTGCCGATAGGCAATACTTGCTCTATGCGAATCGTGGCAGCGCCTGACAAGTTCAAAGGAACGGCGACAGCGCAGGAGGTTTCCGCTGCGATTGCGAGCGCCGCCAAAATCGCGGGCTATGCGTGCACGCAGGTGCCCATGGCCGACGGGGGCGAGGGGACACTGGCAGCGTTGGGTGGAGCGAATCGTTCTTCGCTTGTGACCGGCCCGCTCGGTAGCCCGGTCAACGCGGAGTGGCGATTCGACCAAGGGTTAGCTGTCCTGGAGATGGCGCAATCGTCGGGACTTGTGCTCGCTGGGGGGAAGGAAAAGAACGATCCGCTCGCCGCGACTACCGCCGGGGTGGGAGAACTGATCTCCGAAGCGGTCGATGCGGGAGCGACGCGCATCATCATCGGAGTCGGCGGGTCGGCAACGACCGACGGAGGGCTCGGCGCTATCGAGGCACTCGGCGGGTCTGCTGCGCGGCTGACGGGCGTCGACGTCGTTGTTGCCTGCGATGTACGGACACTCTTTGTTGATGCCGCCACCGTGTTTGCACCACAAAAGGGAGCGAGCCCTGCGCAGATCTCGATGCTCAGCAACCGCCTCTCAGCGCTTGTCGACGACTACCGCTCCCGATTTGGAATCGACGTTTCGACACTCGTTCGCGGTGGTGCTGCTGGTGGGCTTGCAGGCGGCCTCGCCGCACTTGGCGCGACCTTGGTCGACGGCTTTGACATCGTGGCTGAGATCATCGGGCTTGCAGAAGCCGTGATCGGCGCGGACATGGTCATTACCGGAGAAGGCTTTCTCGATGATGAGTCATTCAACGGCAAAGTGATTGGAGGAGTTGCGACACTCGCGGCTGTGCATAGCGTTCCGGTTCTCGCCATTGCGGGCCAGGTCTTCGACCATGTTGAGGACCGGATCGACGCCATCTCGCTCGCCGACGAGTTCGGTCTAGAGCGCGCCCTAACCAATACGACCGACGCCGTCACCGAGGCAGTACTACAACGATTGGAACGCTCTTGAGCTTCCCAAACGCCGAGCGACTTCCGAGTCGGTTAGAGGATCTGACTGAGGAAGAGCTTGGTGCGGTCTTCCTGAGGGTTGGTGAAGAAGTGTTCTGGGGTTCCAACTTCGACGATCTCGCCGTCGGCCATGAAGACGACGCGGTCGGCAACCTCGCGGGCGAAGCCCATCTCGTGAGTCACGACGATCATGGTCATGCCTTCAGTGGCAAGGTCCTTCATCGTGTCGAGAACTTCCTTGATCATTTCGGGATCGAGCGCTGACGTGGGCTCGTCGAAAAGGATGACCTTCGGCTTCATCGCAAGCGAGCGGGCGATCGCTACACGCTGCTGCTGACCTCCGGAGAGCTGACCCGGAAACTTGTGCGCCTGGTCTGGAATCTTCACTCGTTCGAGAAGTTCCATCGCGGTGGCCTCGGCCTCGGCTTTGGCGATATTGCGCACGTTGCGAGGAGCGAGCGTGATGTTTTCAAGAACGGTCATATGTGGGAACAGGTTGAAACTCTGAAACACCATGCCGGTTTCACGGCGAATGTTCTGAATCGACTTCACATCGTCGGAAAGTTCGATCCCGTCGACCTCGATGATTCCCCGGTCGTGACGCTCGAGTCGGTTGATACAGCGGATCAGGGTGGACTTGCCCGAGCCTGAGGGCCCGATCACCACGACCACTTCCTGCTCTCCGACCTTCATGTCGATGCTGTGCAGCGCATGGAAGTCCCCATAGAACTTGTCCATGTTTTGGACATCGATCATGACGCGGCCGTTGCCACCAACTTGCGTGGCATCTGAATTGATCTTCGGTTCGCTCATCGTGTGCCAACTCCCAGTTTTGCTTCGAGCCGTCGGCTCTCTTTCGACAGTGTGTATGCAAATGCCCAGTAACCCACCGCAACAAAGATGTAGGTGAGTGGGGCGAGTCCTCGTCCAACGAATTCACTTTGCGCATTCGCGACTTGGGCGACACCGAGCAACTCGGGTCCGATGCCGATGATCACCAGCAGGGTGGTGTCTTTGAACAATGCGATGAACTGGCCAACCATTGCAGGAATCGATGAGCGCAATGCTTGAGGAAGAACGATCATTCGCTGAATGTTCCACGCGGACATGCCACCGGCTTGACCCGCTTCAGTTTGCCCCTTCGGAACTGCCTGGAGGCCGCCACGAACGATCTCAGCGATGTAGGCAGCACTAAAGAACATGATCACAAAGATGGCGAGCGTGAGGTCAGCTGGTCGTTCGAAACCCTGTGGAAGGAAGAAGGGGAGGAGGATCTGAGAGAACAACAGCAACGAAATCAGTGGAACGCCGCGGACGAATTCGATGAAGATCACCGCGGCGCTCTGGAGAACCGAGAGGTTGGAGCGGCGAGCTACGGCGAGCATGGTTCCGATTGGCATGCCGAGCCCGATGCCGATCACGGTCACGAAGAATGTGACGTGAAGACCGCCCCAGTCTTCCCAACCAAAACCTTCGAATGGGATGAGTCGGATCACGATCCAAGCGATCACACCCGCGATCAACGCGGGGCCTTGACGCTTGGCCAATCCAGCGAGGCCCGCATCGAAGTTTCGACGACTGAGCTCTGTTGAGACCCACGCAAAGATGACGGCGCCGACGGTGAATCCCATCAAGTTCGATGCTCCAGCGAGTACGAACATCGCTGCAAGAATCAAGAGTGTCCCGAAGAAGAGAACGCCGTTGCGGACAGCCGCTGGCAGGCGCCATCCAACTTCACGGGCGACGACGATGACGACGAAGGCGATGACCAAGCCAATGAATGGCGGCAGTGTGCGAGCAAAGCTTACGAAGAACACCGCTGCCAACACGATTGGCCAGAATCGACGAAGCAGACTTTGGAAGGTTTCTTTCTCAGTTGGAAGCTCTTGCTCCAAGGCGAGTTCATGTGCGCTTCGAGCGAGTGCACCCGATGAGGTGCCTACGGCGAGCAACACAAAGTAGAGGGAGACCCACTGACGCCACAGTTCGTCTCGAGGGAAACGCCCGACCATGAAGTTGGCGAGGTTCGTGCGGACGATCTGCCACTCGGACGTGATCACGAATCGAGCAAACAAGAAGAACAAGAAGGCAAAGAACGCGCCTAGCACGATGGTCAGCAGGCTGTTACCAGGTGTTGAGAAGAGGTTCTTCTTGAGCCATTCGCCCGGTGGAAGCTTGTCACTCGGTGGCGAGTCTTCGACGATGATAGGGATGTCCCCGGCGGCGGTTGCAACCATGATCTACCTCCCCACCAATTGCAATCGTCTATTGACGATGTTGCCGAATAGCGAAAGTACGAGCGAGACGAACAGGTACAGCAGCGCCAGGATCAGCAGGAGCTGGGGCGCAGGCCGAGACTGGCCGAACAGGTTTGTAGTGACGCTCGTGAGTTCGGTGAAGCCAATCGCAACAGCCAGCGAACTGTTCTTCGAGAAGTTGAGGAACTGTGAGATGAGCGGCGGGAATCCCACGCGGAACGCCTGCGGCAAGATCACGAAGCGGTAGCGCTGGAAGGTGGAGAGAGCCAGAGCATCTCCGGCCTCGCCCTGACCCTTGTGAACCGCGAGAATCGAGCCACGCACGATCTCTGAGATGTGGGTCGCGGTGTAGATCACGAGTGCTGTCGTCAACGCTGCATACGGCATCTGCATGATGATGCCGCCTTCCCAAATACGGGCGAACTCCATATCCAAGCTCGGCTTCGATGTTGTCATCGGTCCGCCCAGAGCAAAGAACGCGACGGCAACGACCAACGCGAATGCACCCGATCCCCATAAAACTCGGCGATGGGGAGCTCCGGTGTTGTTGAACACCTGTGTTCGCCAGAAGCCAACCGCAAGGGCAATGACCAATGCGATCAAGACGATGATCCGGAAGGTATCGAAGTTGTCATTTGCACGCATGAGCGACGGGAACGCGAATCGGTTGTTGCTGAAAATAAACCAGCCGTTGAGCGGACGCCACGCTTCGGTCGCCCGAGGGAAAGCCGTCAAGAAGACCGCTGCCCACATGAAGATGATCACGAGCAACGGCGGAATGTTCCGGAAGAACTCGACGTAGCCGGTGGCCAGCTTGCGTAGAAGAAAGTTTGAGGAGAAGCGAGAAACACCGACCAGCGTTCCGAGAATTACGGCGAGCGGGATGCCGACGAGGATCACTCGGATCGTGTTGAAGAAGCCGGCGGTGATCGCCGCGCCCACCGAGTCATTTGAACCCAACGGGTTGTCGGCAATGCTGATGCCTCCGGGCTGGCCGAGGAAGTCGAAGGTCAGGTCGAGACCGATTTCGCTCGTGCGAGTCGTGAAGTTGCCCCATAGGAAGGCGAGTAGCGCCACGATTGCGACCAGCGACACGGCTTGGACCGCAATCCCGATCGCTCCTTCATCGCGCCACAAGACGGCGCTGTCGTCGCGGGCAGCGCGCATCCGGAATAGTTGAAACGCGTCGAACAACAACCGGCCAACGACATATATCGAGATGCCGATGAGAAATACTGCAAGTGCCCACAACAGGAATGTGATCATCTGCCCCTCCACGCACAACATTGTGCGATTGAAATCGTTGCCGAAAACTAGAAGGGACCGAGTTGGATGTCCAACTCGGTCCCTTCACTTAACGCTCACGTCACGCGTTTGTTACACGCGCTGTGTGTTCCTTAGCGGAATGGTGGAACGTACTGGAGGCCACCGTTGGTCCAGATGTCGTTCGGGCTACCTTCGAGCTCAAGTCCGATTGGGTTGAGGTTGCGGTCGAAGATCTCCTGGTAGTTGCCTACCTGGCTCACGATGTTCCAAGCAAACTCTGGTGGAAGACCAAGACCGACGGTTGCGACGGTTTCGTTTCCATCTTCGTCAGCGATTGGAAGTCCAAGGAACCGACGGATGTTCGAGTCTTCGGAGTCCATGAAGGATTCGATGTTCTCGGACGTAATTCCGAATTCCCAAGCCTGAACGGTTGCCATGGTTGCCCAGTTGACGACCTGTGCCCACTCGGTGTCGCCATCAGCTACGACGGGGCCAAGAGGCTCCTTCGAGATGATGTCGCCGAGGATGCGGGTTGCAAATGGGATGCCGGACGAGAACGCTGCAAGACCTGAGGAGTCAGTGGTCCATACCTCGCACTGACCTTCCTGGAAGGCAGGGTTGAGCTCGGCGTCAGACGCAAACTCAAGAGGCGTGAAGTCAATGCCACGGTCGGCAAAGGTTGCGTTGAGGTTGAGCAAGGTGGTCGTGCCGGTGAGAACGCAGATGGTCGCACCTGCCATGTCATCAATGCTCTGGATTGGGCTGTCATCAGCAACCATGAATCCCTGGCCATCGTAGAACGTGGTGTGCAGGAAGTTTGCTTGCTCGTCGCCGTCACGTGAAGCAGTCCACGTGGTGTTACGGATGAGGACGTCGATGTCGCCACTCTGCAACGTTGGGAAACGTGCAGCAGCTTCGAGTGCGGTTACCTCAACTGCCTCGGCATCGCCGAGAACTGCTGCTGCAACGACGCGGCAGAAGTCAACATCGAAGCCACCGAAGTTTCCGTCAGCGTCGGTGATACCGAAGCCAGGAAGGGTGTCGTTGCCGCCACACTGGAGGATTCCAGCGTCTTGGACAGCCGCAAGGGTTCCGCCCTGTGTAGCGGTGACCTGCTCAGCGTCGTCTTCGCCTTCTCCACCTTCGGTGTCTCCACCGTCGGTCTCTGCTGCGCTGTCGTCATCCCCGTCTGCCGAGTCAGCGCTGCTGCCGCATGCTGCTGCAACCAACGTGATGGTGAGCAACATCGCAAGCAGCCGAAGCAACTTGTTTGTCTTAGTCATTTGGATCTCTCCCTCCGTGCTCACTGCCACCGTTGGCAGAGCTCACCCGAGGGTGAACCAGAGCGTCGATAACATAACTGACGAATTACCCCCGATACAAGGCACGTCGGCGGCTGTTGCACAGTTGTCACCGAGCGGCAACAAACTTCGGTGAGCGCTCAGCCCCTCACCGAGGGCGATTATCTGGCCGAAATGCGGGGGTGGACGGGGCCTCGAAATGCTGAATTGGGCTCGTAAAGGAATCTCCTTTTCGAGAGCGACCTACGATGTCGGCCATGGATGTCATCGACCTTTTGAAAAACCATCGTTCGATTCGCAAGTTCACCGAGGACCCGATCGACGATGAACTCGTGGAGTCGATCATCTCCGCTGGCTTGTCGGCAGCAACGTCGTCGAACCTTCAAGGTTCGACGGTCATTCGAGTGCGCAATCCCGAGACCCGGGCTGCAATTGGCGAGCTCGCTGGTGGGCAGACCTATGTCGAGACCGCGGCGGTGTTCTTTGTTTGGTGCGCCGACCTTCATCGCTCGGCGGTTGCTTGTGAGATGGGCGGTGGTGAGTTTCACGGTGGAATGACCGAGCACTTCATCATTGCGGCCACCGACTGCGCCATCGCTGCACAGAACGCGGTTGTGGCGGCCGAATCGGTCGGTCTCGGTATCTGTTACATCGGCGGCATCCGCAACGACCCCGCCCAGATGACCGAACTTCTCTCCTTGCCTGATCAGGTCGTGCCGATATTCGGGCTGTGTCTCGGCTGGCCCGACCAGGATCCCGCCCTCAAGCCTCGCCTTCCATTGTCAGTGACGTTGAAAGAGGAGACCTACGACGAGAGCGCGGACCGCGACGGGATCTCGGCATACGACGAACAGATGCGTGAGTACTACCGCGAGCGCACCGATGGGAAAGTCGACCGAACCTGGTCGGCCGACATGTCTTCGCTCCTCGGTAAAGAGAGCAGGCCGCACATGTTGCCGTACCTCCACTCTCAAGGAATGGCCCAGCGCTAGCGCCTTAACGTCACCTCTGGGGTCTGACCCTCCAGGTCATATTTACGCCTTAAGGTCACCTTTGGGGTCTGACCCTCCAGGTCATGTTTAGGGCTAGTGGTCGAAGGGTGGTGCGCCGGGGGTTTCGCTGGTGGTCGCACCTGTGGCCGTAGCGCCGGCGAAGCCATGTTGACGCCAGGCTTCATAGACGACGACCGACACGGCATTTGCGAGATTCAGGCTCCGGTTGCCCGTTCGCATGGGGATAGCCAACTGGTTCTCGACCGGGAACTCGTCGAGCACCTCGGTTGGGAGTCCGCTGCGCTCGGCGCCGAACACGAATACGGCGTCGTGCTCGAAGTCGACCGTGTCGTATCGGCGGGTCGACGACGAAGAGAAGGTGTACGTCGGACCGGGCAACGCCTGTTGGGCCGCCGCAAAATCTGGATGGACGGTGAGTTCGGCGAGCTCGTGATAGTCGAGGCCACCTCGCTTCAGCAGCTTGTCATCGAGCGAGAAACCCAAGGGTTCGACGAGATGGAGGGACGCCCCGGCGTTCGCACACAACCGGATGATGTTGCCGGTGTTTGGAGCGATCTCAGGGTGGACGAGGACGACGTGCATTACCGCGCACGTTAGATGCTGTAGAACTGCGGTGTGGACAAGCCGCTCGATCGCAGTCGTTCTTTCATCTCCATGGTGCCCGATGAACAATGGGTGGAGACCGACGGTCTCGCCGAGCACTACGACGATGTCGTCGACGCTGAGTACAGCCGCATCGACAACATCATGGCGATCCATTCGCTCAACCCTCGGGCGCTCATCGCGCACAACACTCTGTACCAGTCGGCCATGGCCGGAACAGCGTCGCTGCGCAAGGTCGAACGCGAGCTCATCGCCTTTGTCGTGTCATTCGAGAACCGTTGCCACTATTGAATGGTCCATCACGGGCGCGGTCTGCGCCGGCTGCTCAAAGACGACGGGCTCTACGCTCAGATAACGAATGATTGGCGGACCGCTGAGCTATCAGAGTCCCGAAGGGCAATGCTCGACTATTCGGTGAAGCTCACCCACACCCCAGGAGACATGGTCGCAACCGACGTAGAAACGCTTCGCGGCCACGGCTTCTCAGACCGAGACATTCTCGACATCACCGAAGTCGTCTCCTACTACGCCTATGTCAACCGCATCGCTGACGGCTTGGGTGTACAAACTGAATCGTGGATACCCGACGAGTAGGTCCGTCCTCTGTCTCTCAGGGATTTTGACCACGGACCATGACGGCGGTCTCGCTCGCGTTCGTTCGAGCAGCTAGGTTCGGCACATGGAAATCTCGAACTCGTTCACCGTCGACGCACCCATCAACGAGGCCTGGGAGTTACTCACCGACATTCCCGAGATCGCTCCGTGTCTGCCGGGAGCCAAGCTGACAAGTGCTGAGGACGGCGTGTACTCCGGTGGCATCAAGATCAAGGTTGGCCCCGTCACCGCGGAGTACAAGGGCTCCGCAGAGTTCGTCGAACGCGACGAGGCAAGCCGCAAGGTCGTCATCAGCGGGAAGGGTCGCGACACCCGCGGCGCAGGAAATGCTCAGGCGTTGATCACCGCCCAGATGACACCCGTCGGCGAACAGACCCAAGTCGACATCCTCACCGACCTGAAGGTGTCCGGCAAGGTTGCGCAATTCGGCCGTGGCGTGATGCAGGACGTCTCCACCAAGTTGATCGGACAGTTCGTCGACTGCGTCGAAAAGAAGATTAAGGCTGCTGGCGAACCGGAGGTCGAGGCGGCGCCTCTCGCCGCAGCCGCTGCGGCGAACACCACCACACAGGATGCGTCAGCACCCACAGAACCGAGTTCGTCCGGACCGGCCGCCGATGCCAAAGACGATTCCGATGACGTTCTCGACCTTGGCAACATCGGCCTCGGTAGCGTCGTTGCAAAGCAAGCCGCCCCCGTCGTTGGTGCCCTCGCCGCGATCTGGTTGCTGCTCAAGTTCTTCCGTCGCGGCTCGAGCGAGAGCTAACAGAAGGCACCTGAGGGCGATACCACTATGAGCCTTCTAGGCGGGCACCTGCTCGTACGTTGTCTCGAAGCGCAGGGCATCACCACCGGGTTTGGCGTGCCCGGCGAGAGCTACCTCGATGTGCTCGACGGGCTCTACGAGTCACCGATCTCTTTCATTGGGTGTCGCCAAGAAGGAGGTGCTGCATATGCCGCGTCGGCGTGGGGCCGCCTGACCGGGGAGCCCGGAATCGCATTCGTCACCCGCGGACCTGGCGCGACCAACGCATCCGTCGGCCTACACACCGCAATGCAGGACTCATCACCAATGATCCTTTTCGTGGGGCAGGCGAGTCTCGAACATCTCGGCCGCGAAGCCTTCCAAGAGGTGGACTATCGGGCGTTCTTCGGTCCGCTGGTGAAGTGGGCGACTCAGATCGAGTCGGCGGATCGGATTCCCGAGATCGTGAGCCGAGCGTTCTCGACCGCAATGTCCGGTCGGCCAGGGCCGGTCGTCGTGGCCCTCCCCGAGGGCGTTCTCTCGGTGGAGACAGACGCGCCGCCCGGCCGGGCGGTCGCCATTGCCGAACCAGCGCCATCGGCAGAAGCTGTCGCTTCGATAGCCGAATTGCTGAACGGCAGCGAGCGCCCGATCATCATCGCCGGTGTGCTTCGAGGTTCGGTCGATAACCGTGAGCGGCTGCAAGCATTCGCCGAGACAAATCACGTACCCGTCATTGCATCGTTTCGAAGCAATGATGTGATCGACAACCATTCGACCAGTTACGTCGGCGACGCTGGAGTCGGGATGGTCCCACACGTCGAACGGCTACTCACCGAAGCCGACCTGATCATCGCGGTCGATGTCCGCTTCGACGAGATGATGACAAAGGCATACACGCTCTTCGAGATGCCGGATCCGTCTCAGCGAATCGTCCACGTCCATCCGAGCGACGGCGAACTCGGCAAGATCGTTCAGCCGGAGATCGCAGTCCAGTCCACGAGCCGACACTTTTGGCAGGCGCTCGCCGCACGCGAGCTCACCACTCCGGCAGGCCGCATCGAATGGCTCGAGCGCGGCCGGGCGAGTCAGGTCGCTGCACTTCAGGCACCGCCTCAACCCGGCGACCTCGACATGGCCGAGATCATGCTGTGGCTCCAAGACCACCTGCCAGCCGATGTGATCATCACGAACGGTGCTGGCAACTTTGCTGCCTGGCCGAACAAATTTTTCGCGTTCGGTCCCGATGCTCGCCTCCTCGCTCCCGAGAGTGGGTCGATGGGGTACGGCCTTCCGGCTGCGATAGCCGCCAAGGTCTCCGAACCATCTCGGACGGTCGTGGCCTTTGTTGGTGACGGCGAGTTTCAAATGACGATCCAAGAGTTGGCGACGGCCACTCAGGTGGGAGCGCAGCCGATCGTGTTGGTATTCAACAACGGCACGTATGGAACGATCCGCATGCATCAAGAGCGGACGTATCCAGCCCGCGTGAGCGGCACCGACATCGTGAACCCCGACTTCGTCGCTATTGGAAAGGCGAACGGATTTCACTCGGAACGAGTCGAACACACCGCTGACTTCGCTGCGGCGTTTATGCGAGCGGAGGAGTCCACTACCGGTGCGGTGCTCGAGCTGATGCTCGCACCAGACCAGCTGACAGCAACGCTGTCGGTAGATGACCTGCGCGGATAACGGTCGAACAATGCTCTACGCTTTGCAAAGTTACCACTGGGTAAGCGAGCATAATGAGGGATTCGGCAGCTGTCGGTACGTGCAGAAGCTGTCGCAATAGAAGGGGAACCGTCATGGGAGACGTGAAATTGCGAGTCGAAACTGGGGACATCGAACGCAATGGATCGAAACGTTTGGCACGGCTCGTTGCTGTTCTGCTCGCGTTCGCGCTGATCGCGGCAGCCTGTGGGGGTGGCTCGACGGAGAGCGATTCCGGCGCGGCTGATACCGGAGCTGGCGACGATGGTGGGTCCGAGGCCGAAGCCGAAGGCGACGCTGACGAGGAGTCCCGCGTCGACGAAAGCGCCGATGGCTCCGACGTCGCGTCCGCATCTGAGCTCGAAGAAATTGAGACGGGCGGAACCATCCGCATCGGGCTTCAGACCGAAGCCGACACGCTCAATCCAACCAACACTCCGCTGAATAGGGCACCGACGCTCATCGCCACGGCCATCTTCGACACCATCGTCGTGATCGATGCCGACGGCCAGTGGCAGAACAACCTGTCCGAAAGCTGGACACCAAGCGATGACTTCACCTCTTGGGAAATGACCCTTCGAGACGGAATCCAGTTCAGCGACGGCGAAACCCTGAACGCCGACGCGGTGATCCGGACCGCCGAGGCATTCTTTGCTGATCCGCTCACGTCGTTGGTCTTTAAGCCGGCGTTCGCAACCGAAGTGCCATTCGAGAAGGTCGATGACCTGACGGTTCGCTTCAACGCGAGTGGCCCGAACACGCAGCTGCCGAGCTTCTTTGCCGAGCAGGTCGGGATGATTGGTTCACCAGCGTGGCTCGATGCCCGCGATGCAGATCCAAGTCTCGATCAGTTGCCGGTCGGCGCTGGCCCATACCGCATCGACGAACGGATCCAGGATCAGATCACCGTGCTCGTGCCGAACGAGAACTACTGGAACCAAGACGCCGCGCCGATTCTCGATCGCATCGAGCTGATCACCGATCAGGCAGGCTCCGACACCCAGCGCGTCGACGGCCTGCTCTCGGGCGATCTCGATCTCACCCACAACACCGACGCCGAATCGATCCTGCGGCTTCGCGAAGAAGGCGACTCGATCACCCGCATCGAGGATCAATCGGGCGAAGAGTTCTTCATGCTCCTCAACGCACAGGTCGCGCCCTTCGACGACATTCGAATCCGCGAAGCTGCCACGCTTGCGTTCCCGCAGGCCGAGTACGACGAGTTCATCAACGAAGGCACCGCACTGCAGGCAAACTCGCTGTTCTCGAGCGACACGCCGTGGCATGTTCCAGACATCGTCCAGGTCGGTGACGCTCCCGAACTCGCGGCGCCACTCGTCGAGTCGTACTGCGCCGATGTGCCCGATCAGTGCACCGATGGCCGAGTCAACATCGAGTACCAGCACGATGTCAGCGATGCCTTGTCCCGCATGGCCACCATCGTCGGCGATTCCTGGTCAGAGTTCTTCAACATCGATCTCCAAGTCGTGCCGAACGATCAGCACATCAACGAGGTAACCCTCGGTGCCTACGACGCAGCGACGTGGCGCTACCACGGCTTCGCCGACCCCGACATCGACTCGATCTTCCTCAGCTGCTCGACGATCGGTGCACTGTCAATCAACTTCTCTCGCAACTGCAACGAAGAGCGCGATGCACTCTTCGAACAGCAGCGAGCGACGACGGACTTCGATGAGCGTTACGCCATCTGGACCGAGATCCAAGAGAACCTGCGGGACTCGTTCCAGTACATCACGATCACACACACCAACTGGACCGTCGGCGCTGCCGACAACATCGGTGGCTTGTGTGATGCAACCTCGCCGGAGGGTGCGGTGCTCCCATGTCAGAGCAGCGGAGTCTTCCGCCTTCAGCACCTGTTCCTCACCAACTAGAACGTCGGACGGGCCAAAGACGTATCGCTGGGTAAGGGGAGCACGAGTTCGTGAAGTTTGTCGTCGGCAGGTTGGTACAGATGGTGCTCGTCGTGCTGTCGGTGACGCTGCTCGCGTTCGCGGCCCTCAACTTTCTCGGCGATCCGTTGTTCAACATTCTGGGTGCGATCGCCGATGAAGCGTCGGGTCCAGAGTTTGACGAGGTGCGGGCACAGGCCCGAGCGGAGTACAACCTCGACGAACCGTTCTTTGTTCGCTACGGCCTATGGCTCGGCGATATGGCTCAGGGCGACTTCGGCCGCAGTTTTGCCAACGGTACGACGGTGAGTGAGGAGCTCGGGCGTCAACTACCCGTGACGATCCAGCTGATGGTCTATGCGCAGGTGCTGTCGCTTCTGATCTCGGTGCCGTGGGCAATGTGGTCGGCGTCCAAGGCCTACAAGGCGGTAGACAAGGCCAGCACGGTGGTGTCGTTCGGGATGCTCGGCATTCCGGTGTTTGCGTTGTCGGTCATTGCCTTCTGGCTCTTCGCCGTGCGTTGGAACATCTTCCCGACCCGGTTCGATGGCGAAACGATCCGGACCCGACTCGTCTCCATGTTCTTGCCCGCAGCAGTACTCGCAGTGCCGCTCATCGCGACCTATCAACGCTTGCTCCGCACCGACCTCATCTCCACGCTCCAAGAGGACTTCATCGCGGTCGCACGAGCCAAGGGCTTACCGCAGTGGCAAGTCCTTTTTCGTCACGCATTACGGCCCTCGCTCTTCTCGATGCTCACGGTGTTCGGTATTCAGACCGGCGCGCTGATCGGTGGCTCATTGATCGTCGAGAGCTACTTCAGCGTCCCGGGTATCGGCGCTGGAGTCGTCGAAGCAATCATTCGGGATGACTTCCCAGTTGTGCTCGCGATCGTCGTCGTCGTCACGGTGATCTTCGTCGTCGTGAACTTCCTCGTCGACTTGCTCTACAGCTTCCTCGATCCTCGGGTGCAGCTCGATGGCTGACGTGACAACGACACCCCCGGTGCTCGAGTCCGTCGATGCGCCGCCTCCGCCTTCGATCGCTCGCCAGCTGGGCTTGGGCTTTTGGCTGAGCGCCGGATTCGTTGTGTTCATCGTCGCGCTCGCACTCTTGGCACCCGTGTTGCCGATCGCCGACCCGAACGAGACCGCTATCGGTGGGCGCCTTGAAGGCCCGAGGTCCGGGCTCTGGTTTGGAGCCGACTCGACCGGACGAGATGTGCTTTCGCTCACCATCTGGGGCTCGCGCATTTCGCTGCTCGTCGGTTTCATTGCGATCCTGATCGGCTTCGGCATCGGCGGAACGCTCGGGATGGCTGCCGGATACTTCCGAGGCATCTTCGACAAGGTCGTATCGTTCCTGTTCGTCACCTTGCTGTCTTTTCCAGCGTTGATTCTCGCGATCTTGATAACGACGCTGCTCGGTCGAACCGTCGCGTGGGTGTCGGTCAGCTTGGGCATCCTTGCGATCGCTCCGGTCGGTCGCCTCGCTCGCGCGCAAACGCTCGTGTTTGCCGAGCGCGAGTTTGTGCAAGCGGCTCGGTTGCTCGGGGCGAGCGATTGGCGCATCATCACCAAGGAACTCCTACCGAACGTCGTCATCCCCATGTCGGCGCTCGCACTACTTGGAATGGGCATTGCCGTCGTCGCCGAAGGAACGCTTGCGTTCTTAGCAATCTCGGTCGAAGACGGCTTGAGTTGGGGTCGTCAGATCCAAGACGCGGGAAGCTCGGCTCGGAACCTCGAGAACGGTCCGCACGCAGCGCTGTTCCCGATCGGTGTGTTGTTCCTGACGGTTCTCTCGCTCAACTATGCGGGCGATCGCCTTCGCGAGGTCTTCGATGCGAAGGAGCTCAAGCTCTAATGGCGTTGCTCACCGTCGAGGACCTTTCCGTCACCTTCAAGACGGCGAGCGGGCCGGTGCAGGCGGTCGACAACGTGAGCTTCTCGGTCGATCGTGGAGCAACGCTCGGCATCGTTGGCGAGTCGGGTTCGGGCAAATCCGTGACGGTGAAGTCGCTGATGAACCTCTTGCCGGCCACCGCAGAAGTAACGGGCACCGCAACCTATGACGGCCTCGATTTGTTCGACCTGGACAAGGACCGCCGCAAACACTTCTACGGCGTCGACATCGCCATGGTGTTCCAGAACCCGATGACCTCGCTCAACCCGGTCAAGCGAATTGGCGAGCAGCTCACCGAAGGGATGCGCTATCACAGCGACCTCTCTCGATCCGCATCAAAGGCGCGGGCGCTCGAATTGCTCGACCTCGTCCACATCCCCGACCCCACGCAGCGCTTCAGGCAGTACCCTCACGAACTATCGGGTGGTATGCGCCAGCGAGTCGTTATCGCAATGGCCCTGGCAAACGATCCATCGCTACTCATCGCCGACGAACCAACCACTGCGCTCGATGTCACGGTTCAACGAGAGATCCTGGATCTGCTCGACTCGCTTTGCGATGAGCTCGATATGGCGATGGTGTTGATCACCCACGACCTTGGGGTTGTTCGTGACCGCGCCGACGAGGTCGTGGTGATGTACAAGGGTCGTGCCGTCGAAACTGCAGCGACGTCGGATCTCTTCGCCGCACCTGCTCATCGATACACCGAGGCGCTGCTCGGCTCGGTGCTCGACCTGTCGATGCCGAAGGGCACACGTCTCGCTCCGCTCCCGAAGTTGGGTAGTGATGAGGAGGGGTCGTCGTGAGGAGTTCTTCTGTCGAACGTGACGGCGGCATCTCCGCCGGGTTGCGCGGTGGCGACACCCTATTGAGCGTGGAAAACCTGATCGTCGAGTTCGATGTGGGCAAGGGTAAGACGTTCCGGGCGGTCGACGACGTCAGTTTCGATGTTCGAGCAGGCGAAACGCTCGGCATCGTTGGCGAATCGGGTTCGGGTAAGTCGACGACCGCGAAGTCGATCGTGCAATTACCGCCACCGACGAGCGGTGAGATCACCTATGAGAAACGCGGACTCGACGCGCTAGGCAAGGACGAGCTTCGATCCCTGCGCACCGATATCCAGATGATCTTTCAAGATCCGGTCTCTGCGCTCAATCCGCGGCGCCCGGTTCGAGACATCATTCGTGAAGGTGTCGACATTTGGGGTACATCACAACGTTGGACAGAATCGCGGCTGACCGAGCTTGTCGAATCCGTTGGGATAGACCCGACATCACTCGATCGCAAGCCGTTCGAGTTCTCTGGCGGTCAGTGTCAACGGATCGGTATCGCTCGCGCTCTCGCTGTCGAACCGAAGGTGCTCATCTGCGATGAACCAACCTCCGCACTCGACGTCAGCGTGCAGTCGCAGATCCTCAACCTGCTTCACGACCTCAAAGCCGAACATGATCTGACGATGCTCTTCATCAGCCATGATCTTGCGGTCGTTCGCAATGTGAGTGATCGAGTGATGGTGATGAAGGAGGGACGGGTCGTCGAGATCGGCGCTGCCGACACGATCTTTGAGAACCCCGGGCACGAGTACACGCGCACGTTACTGTCGGCGGTTCCTGGCTCTGGTGTCGAGATCGAACATATGCAAACGGACACCGACGTGCGACGTGGCGTTGGGACGTTGATGCAGCTCGGCCCCGATCACTGGGTGGCGAGCGGCAACTCGGAGAAGACACGCGCGTAGGTCGGTGGACCTAGAAAAATGTTCGAGTCCATTTAGATAGTCGCACGCTTCGCCGACAGGAACGCCATGACCGGACCAGTCGACGAACATCAAGCGCGAGTGCAGGCGATTGCGGACTACTTGCTCAACGAACTATCAACGGTCGTTGTTGGCCAGCGGGAGAATCTTCGCCTACTGCTCGCAACCGTGCTCACGGGTGGTCACGTGTTGCTCGAAGATCGCCCTGGGGTTGGAAAGACGGTGCTCGCCCGTTCGCTGGGCGGACTGTTCGGCTTGCAGCTGAGCCGGGTCCAGGGCACTCCCGACCTCCTTCCAACCGACATCACCGGAGTGCATGTCTTTAACCCAGAAGGTCGCGACTGGGAGTTTCGTTCCGGCCCGATCTTCTCTCCCATCGTGTTGGTCGACGAACTCAACCGCGCGACAGCAAAAGCGCAGTCCGCTCTCCTCGAAGCCATGGCCGAACGGCAGGTCACCGTCGACGGTGAGACGATGTTGTTGCCGTCGCCGTTCGTTGTGATTGCGACGCAGAATCCACACGGTGATGCCGGAACCCATCGTCTCGGTGCCGCGCAACTGGATCGTTTTGCCGTGCAACTCTCACTCGGGCTTCCTGGACGCGACGCCGAGCGCGCCATCGTGTCTGGCCAGGCCGGGATCGCGAAGGCGAGCGGAATTCAACCGGTCGCAGCCGCCGCCGAACTCCCGAAGATCTTCGAGGCTGCGCAGAACACACACGTCAGCGCCGCGCTTATCGAGTACGCCCTCGATCTCATCTCGGTTCTTCGGACGACCGACCCTCAGGTCTGGTTGTCGGTGCGAGTTTCCGAGACGCTCTTGTCGTTGGCCAGAGGCCTTGCGTTTATGCACGGGCGTTCGTATGTCGCTCCCGAGGACATCCAGAACGCTGTCCTTCCAGTCGTTCGCCATCGTGTTCCCGCGCATTTCGATGAAGGCTTTCTTCGCGGCGCTATCCAGTCCGTACCTGTGCCAGTCCAAGCCGCGGCGTAACCGCCGGCGATTCGTCGAGATCCCACGCAGATGAGCTACCACCATCGGTCCTCGGTGACGTACTCGACCGTGAAGTTCCGGCTGACGCGGATGGGAAAGGCCGTTCTGTGGATGACCGTTGTGCTCTTGGCCATCCTCTGGCTGTTCGATACCGGAGTGACCTACGGGTTTCTCTTCGTGCTGGTTCTCGTCGGTGGCTTCGATGCACTCGAAAGTTGGCGAGTGATGTTGAACCGAGAGTTGTCGCTCAGCTGCGAAGTAGCTCAGGCGGCGCTTCCTGAACTCATCACGATCAACGTGTCGGCCGCTCCAGGGCCGACCGGTTTGAAAGTCACGCCGATGAAGTTCACCGTTGCCGACGTTCTCGAGATGGAATCGTTCTATATCGAACCGACAGAGGTCGTCCCGCGTCGAGTTCGTATGGCGGAAGGGTGGATTCCGCTCGCGAAGAGCTTTGCGAAGTTCGAATTGTCGGTGTCTGCTTTCGGCCTCGTTGAGGTTCGACGTATCGCGGTCTTCACTCCGCCGATGACGATGGGTCGCGTGCCTCGCCTCGGAGCGCTCACGAAGGACATCATTCCGCTATCACTCGATGAAGTTGGTCGGTTGCGCGAGTACGTACCTGGCGACCGGCGTAGTCGCGTTTCGTGGACGACAACCGCTCGAACTGGAACACTGCACGTTCGCGACCCGCAGATCGAAGAATATGGCGACGTCGATGTCGTGCTCGATCTCAAGCCGCTCGGGGTTGGTGGGGTGACACCTCAAGAGACGGTCAACGTCATTGGCTGGGCGGGTGCGGTCGTGACCAATCTGCTCGATCAGGGTGTCACCGTCCGGTTCCACACCATCGAGCTCGCCCCAGCCTTCTACCGCGACGAACGTGATCAGCAACTAGCCGATCCGTGGCTCGCCGCTCCCCAGATGACGCAGGTCCACCCATACGTTCCGGTCATTGGAGACGTGAGCACTCGCGAAGAACTCGTTCGCCGGCTATCACTCGCAGAAGCTGGCCGAGTGCCACGCCCCCACGGGCCGCACCTCGAGGTCGGTCCTACTGGGCTGAAGCGAGTGTCATGACCGTTGACGAAGCGACTACCGAACCCGACTCGCCGTTGCGCCAGTTCGCTGGCCTGATCATCGCCACCAGCCTGGCGTTGCTATCAACTCTTGTGGTGAGCGTCGTCGAGAACTTCACGGACCCGCAGGCGCTCGTGGTGATCTTCCTTTGTTTCTCGGCGGTCTATCTGCTGGCGTGGGCCCTTCCCGTCGCAGCGTTCGTGGTCGTAGCGCTCGTGGCCATCTTCGCAGGTGGCGGTTGGGCGATCGCTGCTGTTCCGATCGCGCTCCTTCTCGCTTCGCGCTCCCGTGGCGCTCGTCGAAATTTCACACTTTCGGAAGTGCTACGAATCGTCGGAGTGACCATTGCGGCATTCTTGCTGGCGACACTGCTCGCAAGCCTCAGTTTCATCCCATCGGGCGGAGCCAATGACGAGACCAGCTCAGGTTCGAGCGAACAGAGGAGCGGACAACAAGACGGTGGCGCAGGATCGAATCAAGGTTCCGGATCCGGTTCTGGGAGTTCAGGCTCTGGTTCTGGGGGAGGCTCGGCCGGTGGCTCTGGCTTCGGGGACGGTTCTGCAAATGGATCGGGCGACGGGACGACGGGTTCTGGCAATGCTGGCAATACAGGTAACGTCGGTTCGGCTGGCAACGGCGGATCCGTCGGCAACGGTGACGGGGGCGGCGCGACCGGAGATCGCAATGGC
This sequence comes from uncultured Acidimicrobiales bacterium, assembly GCA_964451305.1. Taxonomy (GTDB): domain Bacteria; phylum Actinomycetota; class Acidimicrobiia; order Acidimicrobiales; family SHLQ01; genus SHLQ01. The sequence goes on from CAYVHV010000003.1 coordinate 86,962, forward strand.
GGCCAGTCTGGAGGCAACGGGTCAACCGGCCCGACGACCGATGGTCAAAATGGCATACAGCGGACACCGAACACCGATACCTCGAGCGGTATCGACTGGTTGCTCGTCGCGATTGTTGTCCTCGTTGTTCTGCTCCTGTTGTTGATGCTCATCTATTTGCTCCGACGCGATGATTCGAGTGTGGGTGGGCGTGCGCTGTCGAACGATGCCCGAATGGAGGCGGCCCTCCAGCGGCTCGAAGCGATCGGTAATTCTGTCGGCCGTCCTCGTCACAAGCATGAAGGAGCGCTCGGGTATGCCGATGCGCTTTTCGATTTGACCGGTGATGATCGACTGCGGGCAGTCGGGCCTCTTCTTTCGGCGCATATGTTCGATCGGTCGTCGGCCAGCGATGCTGAACGCCTAAGCGCACTCGAGGACACGTTGAGCGAGATCGAAGCAAACCCACCGTTAGTGCCGGCGTAGCACCAGGCGGAAGAGCCGCTAAAGGTGAGGTGTCTCATCCCGATAACTCGGTATGGATCAACGGCTGGACAACAACGGAAACCTCCAAGGCCACGGAAACGCTGGCGCTCATCCGGGTGCTGGGTGGTACTACGCACAGGGTGACCCCATCGGGACAACTCGATACTGGGACGGCACGCAGTGGACGGGTGGCCCGGTTCCGCAAGCTCAGCCGGTACAACAGACCACAGCGCCTCAGCCGACGACGCCTCAGCCCTTCGCCGCGCAAACCTCGGCTGGTTACGACAACAGCTATGGAGTGACCTACGGGGCGACGGACCAGAGCCAAAACGGAACCGGTCAAACCGGATCGAGCTATAGGTTCCCTGGAGCGCCAGCGCGACACAACCCGTACGCCGCTGGACATCAGGTCGATGCAGTCGTCGAACTCTCGCCGATCGGGTACTGGAAGAAGGCATGGGCAGACGGGACAAAGTTTGAGGGCCGAGCCCGTCGAGCCGAGTACTGGTACTTCGCGCTCATCAACTTCGGGATCGGGATCATCCTGCAGATCTTGGCCGCCCTCGACGGGATCGGTCCGATCTTCGCGATCGGCTATTTGATCTTTCTACTCGCTTCATTCCTACCGAGCCTCGCGGTTGCATCGCGGCGCATGCACGACACCAACCACAGCGCCTGGTGGTACCTCGTACCATTCGTCAACCTCGTCTTCCTATGCACCGATGGCGACCGCTGGACAAATCCACGCGGTCCATCGCCGAAGTATCGAACAACGCCGACACCGGCGCCCCTCGATTCGATGGCGACGTACTAGCGAGCACAAACTCGGTTCTCTCCAGGCTGGCCTCTCGACCTTTAGCGTCGAGGGGCCAAGTCTGTTTTTGAGAGGCCGAGCTCTGTCACAGCATGGGGAAGTGGAGCATCTCGAACCAGCGCGCCGGCGATCTTGCCAGCAGCGGGAGACGTCACGATGCCGCAGCCGCCTTGACCGACCATCCAGAGAAAACCATCCGTCGACGAGTCGAAGCCAAAGACCGGGTTCCGGTCGGGCGCGAACGTTCGTAGACCCGCCCACGCCGTCTTGACCGTTCGAAGACGCAAGGAAGAGATCGTCTGGATTCGGTCGATCGCGAGCGCCACATCGAGTTCCGCCGCCTTTGCATCCATGGGTTCGGATGGAGTCTCTTCCGACAGCGAGCAGAGGAGTTGATTGCCAGCCTCAGGCTTGAAGTAACACTCGAGCCCGGGCGTCTGCGAATAGATGAACGGCCATCGGCTCGGATCATGTCCGATCGGGGCGGTGAATGCCGTGCGTCGCATCGGTGAAAGCCCAAGCGGTGCAACCCCGCAGGCTTCGGCGACGACATCTCCCCATGCTCCAGCGGCGTTCACGATAATCGTGGCTTCGATCGGGCCTGCCGCCGTCTCGATGTACCAGTGGTCGTCGCGCCGAGCGCTGATGACTTTGGCGGAACGACGAACCTGAGCACCATGGTGTCGGGCCGTCCGGAGGAACAACTGGTGCAATCCCATGACGTCGATCGACCCGGCGGAGTCTTCGAGGATGCCGATGCTCAGCACGGAATTGTCGAGGACCGGGCAGAGGTCGGTCAATGCATCACCGCGCACTAGCTGAAGATTCGGGGTGACCTCTCGACCGAGCTCATATTCGTCCGTGAGTGTGTCGACCATTGACGCATCGCCGACTTTCAGCACGGGTTGTGGAGTCATGAGCGGATTGTCAGCACCCGGTGACTCGTCGAAGAACGATTTGCTCGCCGTGCTCAACCGATGGAACACCGGTCCGCCCTCACTCTCCACATAGATCGCTGCAGAGCGGGAGGTCGTGTGGTGCGCGAGTTCTGCCTCTTGTTCGAGCAGTACGACCGAGTGGGTTCGGGCAATTTCGGCAGCGGCGCTTACGCCGGCGATGCCGCCCCCGACGATCGCTACATCGAAACCTCGTGCTGCTGTCATTTCCAGAGCGTAGATGGTCGAGGTGAGCGACTTTGGCTTGAATCTGATGCAGAGCTATTGTTTCGAATTCCCACCTCTCGAAGATGCGAGGCGATGATAAATAAGAAGCCACTGATTGGCATGTTGATTGTGCTGTTGAGCATTTTCGGGCTTACAGCACCCGCTCTTGCTCAAGACGACGCGGCCGGAGGAGAGGCGATCATTGCGTCGCTCCGGTTTCAAGATGATGCGGGCGAGGACGTATTCGTCGAAGGCATTGTGCTTTCGGTCGAGGGGGTCGGCGACGTAGCGTCCGGACCTGACGGTGCGGTGTTTATCGCACTTCCAGAACCAGGCGAGTACACCGTCACTGTCGACCCGGCGAGCCTGCCCGACGGCGTGTCGTTGCGGGCACCCGATCGGACGTCGCTGACCGTGATGGTTGAACCGGGACAAGAACGGACCGTCCTGTTCGCCCTCGAGTCCGACGGTGTTGCACTCGCAGCGGCGAACGAGGGGAGCGATCTAGGGCGTCGAATCGCTCAGCTCACCGCTGAAGGGCTGAAGCAGGGGTTGTACCTCGCCATGGCAGCGATCGGGCTATCGCTCATCTACGGAACAACCGGTCTCGTCAACTTCGCTCACGCGGAGATGGTGACGTGGGGCGGGCTCTCCACCTACTTCTTCAACTTCTACGGGCTAGCGGGCGTTGCGGGCGTCCTCGCACCGTTACCCGCACCGTTCGGTGGCGGCGTGAACCTCATCTTCGCTGTGATCTTGGGCATGATCTCGGGCGGAATTTTCGGTTTCCTCCTCGACCGGATCCTGTTCCGCAAACTTCGCAGTCAGGGCGTCAGCTTGATCGCCCAGCTCGTGATCACGATCGGTCTGTCGATCTTGCTTCGTTATCTCTTCCTCTACTTCTTCACCGGCCGCTCTCGCACCTTCCGAGACTTCTCAGCCCAGACGGCGATCTCACTCGGACCAGTCGAGCTGCCGCCAAAGGACATCATCGCCATGAGCGTGTCGGTTTTGGTGCTGGTCGGGATCGGCCTGCTGCTCACCCGCACGCAGATCGGTAAGGCCATGCGAGCAGTTGCCGACAACCGCGACCTCGCCGAATCTTCGGGCATCGACGTCCAGAAGGTCATCTCGAGCGTCTGGATCTACGGAGCTGCTGCAGCCACGCTCGGTGGAGCGTTCTTCGCTCTCGACCAAGTGAGCTGGGACTTCGGGTTCCGTACGCTCCTGCTCATCTTTGCTGCGGTGACCTTGGGCGGCTTGGGCACGGCGTACGGCGCGCTGCTCGGGGCGATTCTCATCGGGCTCACCATCAACCTGTCGACGATTGTGCTCGACCCTGAACTCAAGAACATGATCGCTTTGCTGGTCATGGTCGTGGTGTTGCTCGTTCGGCCACAAGGCTTGCTCGGGCGTGCAGAGAGGATCGGCTAATGGGTATCGATTGGGGCATCGTCCTCCAACAGATGTTCTCGCAGTCGATCGGCGTGAACGCGATGGTGTTCGCAATGGCGGCGATTGGTCTGAACATCCACTTTGGTTTCACTGGCTTGTTGAACTTCGGTCACGTGGGTTTCATGGCCGCTGGAGCGTACGGCGTTGGAATCACCGTCTTCTGGCTCGATCAGAGTTTCTGGCTCGGCATTCTCGTGGGCATCCTGTTGCCGGTCCTGATGGCGCTGGTTTTGGGGATTCCCACGCTTCGACTTCGTTCGGACTATTTGGGCATCACCACGATCGCTGCGTCCGAAGCGCTGCGCATCTTTGTGCGCTGGCGAGGCAACACCGATCGCACCGGTGCAGCTCAGGGCATCAACGACTTTGCCGACCCGTTCTTCGAGTTCAATGTCTTCACCCGCCCAGGAACCGAGGCCTACCGGTTCTTCTTCTTTGAGTACCGGGCCAACGACCTGTGGGTCATGCTCGTTGGTTGGACCCTCGTCGGGTTCTTCCTGCTGCTCAACTGGCAGTTGGTTCGGAGCCCGTGGGGACGTGCGCTCAAGTCGATTCGTGAAGACGAAGACGCAGCTCGTGCACTCGGCAAGAACGCCTACTCATACAAACTTCAGGCGCTCATTCTCGGTGGTGTCATCGGCGGGTTCGCTGGCATGTTGCAGGTCATTTCCCGCCAGTCCGTCCAGCCCGATACCTTCAACCCGGTTATTACCTTCCTCATCTGGACGGTGCTCATCATCGGTGGTGTGGGCAAGGTTGCGTCACCGGTCGCTGGGTCGATCATTTACTGGGGTCTCATTTCTGCACTGATCACCTTTATGCGTGAACTCATCGGTACCGACCTCTCCGATGAGCTCGAGACATTTTTGAATCTGAGCATCCTCAACGTCGACCAACTCCGATTCGTGATCTTCGGAGCGGCGCTCATGCTGTTGATGTGGCTGAGACCTCAAGGTGTCTTTGGCAATAGGGAAGAGATGGCCCTCGATGACCGCTGATGACTCGACGAGCCAATCGCTCGATGTAAACGATCCCGACGCCGACGAAATCGTCTTCGGTGCCACCGCCGGCGGCGGCGGCGCTGGCGCTGCGATGGACGAGGACATCCCGAATCCAATCGACGGCGTCTTTGACGATGTCGACCCTGTACCGGGCTCGCGCAAGCCAGATGAGATTCTCGTCGCGAAGAACGTGGTGCGTCGCTTCGGTGGCTTGACCGCAGTCGATGTCGACGAACTGCACGTCCAGCGCGGAGCAATTACCGCTTTGATCGGCCCGAACGGTGCGGGCAAGACGACGTTCTTCAACCTGCTCACCGGTTTCGACCAGCCAAACGAAGGTCATGTCGAGCTGAACGGCAAGTCCATCGATGGTGTCGCTTCGCATAAGCTCGCGGCCCGCGGAATGGTGCGGACCTTCCAGCTGACCAAAGCACTGTCGCGACTAACCGTTATCGACAACATGAAGTTGGGGGCGAAGGACCAGCCGGGCGAGAGCTTCCTCAAAGCACTCGTCACTCCGCTGTGGTCGCCCCGCGAACGTGAAGTCGAGGAACAGGCCCGCAGCTTGCTCGATCGATTCAACATGACGCACATGAGCGATCAGTTCGCGGGCACCTTGTCTGGTGGCCAACGCAAGCTCGTCGAGATGGCCCGTGCGCTCATGACCGAACCAGAACTCGTCATGCTCGATGAGCCGATGGCTGGCGTGAACCCAGCCCTCACACAGTCACTGCTCGGACACGTCAAACAGCTTCGTGCTGAAGGCCGCACCGTCATCTTCGTCGAGCACGACATGGATGTTGTGCGCGACATTTCCGACTGGGTGGTCGTGATGGCTGAAGGCAAAATCATCGCCGAGGGAACTCCCGACGACATCGGCGCAAACCAGGCCGTCGTCGATGCATACCTTGGTTCGCACCACGACACGGACCTGTCGTTTGAAGACGACGAACTTGCTGAAACCAGCAGCGACAGCATGGGAGAAGAAGAATGAGCAAGGAACTTCTCGTTCACGCCGACAACATTCGCGCCGGGTATGTTCCGGGCGTTGACATTTTGAACGGCTGCTCTCTCGAGCTCGCGCCCGGCGAACTGGTCGGCATCATCGGCCCTAACGGCGCTGGTAAGTCCACGCTCTTGAAGGCGCTGTTCGGGTTGCTTTCCGTGCGCGAAGGATCCGTCACGTTTCGCGGGGAAGACATCACTGGCCTGAGCGCTCACGAGCTCGTCAGTCGAGGCATTGGCTATGTGCCGCAGAACAACAACGTCTTTCCATCGCTCACCATCTCGGAGAACCTCGAGATGGGCATCTACCTGCGCAAGAAGGAGTTCAAGGAACGGCTCGGCTTCGTCACCGACATGTTTCCTCGGCTCGGCGAGCGGCTCAATCAGCGAGCCGGTTCGCTTTCCGGTGGCGAACGCCAGATGCTCGCCATGAGTCGAGCGCTCATGATGGACCCTGAGGTTCTCTTGCTCGATGAACCGTCGGCCGGTCTCTCGCCGGTTCTTCAGGATCAGGTGTTCATCAATACCAAGCAGATCAACTCCGCTGGAGTTGCGGTGGTCATGGTCGAGCAGAACGCGGCTCGGTGTTTGCAAATCTGCGACCGAGGGTACGTTCTCGATCAGGGGCGCAATGCGTACACCGATACGGGCCGGAACTTGCTCACCGACCCGAATGTGATTGCGCTCTATCTCGGCACGCTCGCGGAGAAAACCCGCTAACGAATCCAACTGCTGTCGCTCATTTGCGGTCCGTGATGATCGTGTGTGACCAGAGTGTTACATGTGGCTCCTGCGTAGTTACCTGCGTGGAAACTTACTGAATTGCCATCTAGGCTCTACCAGCTAAAGGATCTGCCCAAAATGGAGGGGCTTGGGTCCGTAGGATGAAAGGTCCTTTTATGTCCAAAAAAATGCTGAAAATGCTCGGCATGTTGCTTGCGATCGTGATGATCGCAGCCGCATGTGGCAGCACCGTAGACAGCGCTACCGAAGCCGCAGGCGAAGTCGCCGACGAGGTTGAAGAAGCCGTCGACGGTGATGAAGAAGAAGCCATGGAAGACGAAGAAGAAGAAGCCATGGAAGACGAAGAAGAAGCCATGGAGGATGAAGAAGAAGAAGCCATGGAAGACGAGGACGACTCGAGCGCGGCTGGTTCAACCGGCGGCGACGATGGCGTTCTCAACATCGGCACCATCTTCCCAGTAACCGGCGACCTTGCGTTCCTCGGCCCAGCCGAGGTTGCTGGCGCTGAGCTTGCAATTGCTGACATCAACGCTGCTGGCGGCGTCTTTGGCGCCGACGTTGTCATCAACCAGGGCGACTCGGGCGACACCACGACCGATACCGCTGCTGTTGAAGTTGACCGTCTCCTCGCTGAAGGTTCCGATGCCATCATCGGTGCAGCTTCATCAGCGGTGTCGTTCACGGTTATCGACCGCATCACGAGCGCTGGTGTAATCCAGTTCTCGCCAGCGAACACGTCACCTGACTTCACCACCTTCGACGATGGCGGCCTGTACTTCCGTACGGCTCCTTCGGATCTGCTCCAGGGCCGCGTGCTCGCCGACCAGATTCTCGCCGAGGGCAACGCAACCGCATCGGTGATCTTCCGTCAGGAATCGTACGGAACCGGTCTTGCCGACGCATTCCGCGAGAACTTCGAAGGCGCCGGTGGCATCATCGACGAATTCCTTCCATACGCTGTTGACGTCGAGAGCTTCGACGCTGAGGTTGACGCACTTGTCTCCGCTGGATCCGATGCCATCTTGGTCATTGGTTTCGACGAGTCAGCAAACATCGTCACCGCAATGAACGAGCGTGGCATTGGCCCAACCTCTGACGTAAACGTCTGGGGCGTTGACGGCAACGTAAACCTTCAGGCTCTCCTCGAGGAGCCAGCGATTCTCGAAGGTTTCCGCCAGACTCAGCCATCGGTTGACCTTGGTTCGATCTCCGACTTCATCGACCGTCTCGTCGAAGAAATGGGTGATCCAGAAGCAGCCACCGCATTCGGTGCTGAGACCTACGACGCAGTGATCATCACCGCTCTCGCAGCAGTTGTTGCTGACGCCGATGGTGGCGCAGCGATTGCAGCGGAGATCAACGATGTCACCCGTGGTGGTACCCAATGCACCTCCTTCGCCCTCTGCCTCGAGCTCATCGAAGCTGGCGAAGACATCGACTACGACGGAATCGGCGGACCATACGAGTTCGTTGACGCCGGCGAGCCTGCTGCAGCTTCGTACCTCATCGACACCTACGGCGCTGACGGCGCAGACCCAGCTCAGGCTGAGTTCGTCTTTGCTTCGTAGTAGCTAAACTGAACATCGCCTTCACCGGCGGTGAGTCGTCGAACAACGAACGACGTACAGAAGGGCCCAGCCGAAAGGCTGGGCCCTTTGAATTTTGGATCCGACTCGCACACTTCGATTCGATAGGCCGCTGGGGGAGGGCGGTGTATAGAGTGACGCTATGTCCGAACGAGCCGTCGTTGAAGTGCCAACGACAGCGCTTCGCGAAGACATCACGCTCCTCGAAGCAACGGGGTTCCAACTCGACGCCATCTTCCCAGCCGACGCCCCTCGGGTCGCTGAGCTCTCGGGCCACGGATTGCGCGTTCGGCTGGATTGCTCGTCGTCGGCGGGAGCGCCACGAATCGTGGCAGACGTTGACGAGGCGGTGGAGCTTTCTTCTGGGACGACGGTGCAGCCGGTCCTCGCGGATCCATCGATACCGGCATTGAACGACATATTCGTGCACACGGTCGGAGGCGATTGGGGGACTGGTCGCGCCGGGATGTTGTATCGAGACCTCATCCCGCAACGACACGGCGGGCGCGTCGTCGCATCACATATCCGAATCGCCGAGGCCGGACCGGTTCCCGATTACGTCCACCACCACGACGTTCGCTTCCAGATGATCTACTGCCGGCGCGGCCGGGTCGAACTCGTATACGAAGACCAGGGTGAGCCGTTTTGGATGACGGAAGGGGATTGCATCTTGCAGCCGCCGCACATCCGACACCGCGTCTTGAGCAGCTCGGACGGTCTCGAAGTGATCGAGATTGCGTCGCCCGCCGAGCACGCGACACACATCGATCATGAGATCACCCTCCCTACTGCTCACGTGAACCCGGTCCGGGACTTTGGTGGTCAACGATTTAGCGTCGATCGGGCTGAAGACGCCGAGTGGGTGAGTGACGAGCCGGGTTGGGATCAACGAGTGACCGATATTGGTAACGCAACGGCGGGCATTGCATCGGTACGTGTTATTCGGGCGACAGGCACCTCGGACTCACTCTGTGGTTCCCATGACGGCGACCTTTGTCTGTTCTTCGTTTTGAACGGTGAGGCAACGCTGTCGGTCGGAGACTACAGCCATCTCATCAGCACCGATGACGCAGTGACGGTTCCGCGCAACGAATCGTGGGCCTTGACCGCTCGAACAGATGGCTTTGTTGCGTTGAACGTGAATATTTCCAACGAGAAGGAAACTCGACATGGCATCTAGCCCCCAGTTCTTCACCGCCGAGCAGGTCAGTGAGCTTTTGCCATGGACCGAGCTCATCGCCGCGATCGAGGAGATCCTCGTCACCGACGGTGCCGTCGCCCCGGAGCGGACGGTGCACACCGTTCCCGATAGTGCTGGCAACGATGGAGGGCTTCTCCTCAAGCCCGGGTGGGTCGTAGGAGAGGTTATTGCGATCAAGGCGGTCACGTTCTTCCCGGATAACGGCGCGCTCGACCTTCCGACGATCAACGCAGGGGTCTTGCTCTTCAGCGGTGCCAACGGCACCTTCCTCGGGGCGTGCGATGGTAACGAGCTGACGACGCGACGCACCGCTGCAGCGTCAGCGATAGCCGCGAAACGTCTGGCTCGCCCCGATGCCTCTCGGCTTCTCGTCGTTGGCACTGGCGCACTCAGCCCGATGACCGCGTTGGCGCACTGCGAGGTACGGGACTTCGACACGGTCGAGGTCTGGGGGCGTGATAGCGACAAGGCACTGCGTGTCGCCAACCACCTCGTGACGCACAACATCTCGGCACGTTCGGCCGACGATCTCGATGCTGCTGTGGCCGAAGCCGACGTGATCACCTGCGTTACTGGAGCGACGTCGCCGCTGGTCAAGGGAGCGTTGCTGAAGCCGGGAACTCACGTCGACCTCATCGGAGCGTTCACGCCCGAGATGCGCGAATCCGATGACGATGTCATTACCCGTGGAACCGTCTTTCTCGACACTCGAGAAGACGGGTCGATTTCCGGTGACATTTCACAACCGATCGAGGCCGGGATTATGACGATGGATGATGTGGCCGCGGACCTCCGTGAGCTCGTGGATGGAACCCATGGGGGTCGGACATCACCCGATGAGATCACCGTCTTCAAGAGCGCCGGTTTTGCGCTCGAAGACGTTGCGGCGGCAGGGCTTGTCTTCAGCTAGCTTGCCAGCATGAAAAGTACACATGCAGCGGTGGTTGACGAACGAAACGCCGATGTGCAGATCTACATCAACGGCGAGTTCTTTCACCGAGATGAGGCCAAGATCTCGGTCTTTGACAGTGGCTTCCTCGTCGGCGATGGGATCTGGGAAGGGATCCGTCTGCACCACGGTGTCTTCGCCTTTCTCGATCGTCACCTCGACCGACTCTTCGCCGGGGCAAAAGCCATCGATCTCGATATCGGCACTCGCGAAGAGATCGTGGCTGCGCTTCGGGCGACCGTCGAGGCGAACGATATGGACGACAACGTCCACGCTCGGTTGATGATCACCCGCGGTGATAAGAAGACACCGAGCCAGCACCCGTCGAACACGATCGGCGGCCCAAACATCGTTATCATCGCCGAGCATAAGAAAGCCGATCCGTCGGTGGCTACCGGCGGCATCTCGCTGTTCACCGCCACCGTCCGTCGGCCGGGCCCCGACGTGCTCGACCAGAACCTGAACTGTCACTCGAAGTTGCACGAGGTGATTGCGCTGATTCAAGCGGTTGGCGCCGGTGCGGACGAAGCGCTGATGCTCGATGTCAACGGCGCGGTTGCCACGTGCAACGCCACCAACTTCTTCATCGTCCGCCGAGGTGAAGTGTGGACCTCGACAGGTATGTACAACTTGCCGGGAATCACCCGAGCGCTCGTTATTGAAACCGCTCGCGCAGCCGGTATCACCGTGCACGAGAAGAGCTTCTCCCTCACCGATGTCTATGCCGCTGAGGAAGTCTTCGTGACCGGCACTTTTGGGGGGCTCACACCGGTTCGAGAAGTAGATGGGCGCAGCATCGGCGATGGTGGTGGAGCGATCGGCGAGATGACTGCGCGCCTCATCGGACTCTATCGTGAGGCCATCGACGCCGACGTCGCTCGGCAGACACCATTGAGGGGATCACAGTGATTTTGATCGCAGGAACGTTCACGATTCAAGCCGAAGATCGGGAGGTCGCCGTTGCTGCGATGGCCGAGATGATGGCCGAGACAGCGAAGGAAGAAGGTTGCGTGTCCTATGACATGACGAGCAGCTTCGATGACCCGACCACGATTCATCTGTTCGAGGAGTGGGAGAGCGAAGAGCATCTCCAGGCCCACTTCGAGGCCCCGCATATGGCGGTGTTGCAAAAGGTCATGATGAGCATCGGTCCCGTCGAGCGGAACATCCATAAGTACGTAGCAACCGACAAGTCTCCGCTCTAGGCCGTCACCGAAACACGAACGGAGACGAATGACCCAACGCATCAACATGTGGTCGAGTCCGCGCAACCTCTCGACAGCGCTGATGTACTCGTGGCGCCAGCGTGTCGACACCACGGTCGTCGACGAGCCGCTGTACGCCTACTACCTCCAATCGACTGGCCGGTTGCATCCGGTTAGCGAAGAGGTCATTGCGTCTCAGGACACGGACGGCGAGGCGGTGGTCTCCGATGTGCTGATGGCTGACTACGCCACGCCGGTCGTGTTCTTCAAACAGATGGCGAAGCACTTGCTCACACTCGATCGGAGCTTTCTCGCCGCTGGGTCGAACATTCTGCTCACTCGAGAGCCGACCGAGATGCTGTCGTCGTTGCAGGTGCAGCTACCTGACGTCACCATTGCCGATACCGGGTTCACCGAGTTGCTCTCGATCCTCGAAGGGCTGGTCGCAGCCGGCAACGCTCCGACCGTGATCGACAGTACGACGTTGCTGCAAGACCCTCGCCGTGTGTTGGCCACGCTGTGCGAGCGGGTTGGTCTCAACTTTGATGAGGCAATGCTCACCTGGCCCGCTGGTCCGAAACCCGAGGACGGTGTTTGGGCACCCCATTGGTATGACCGTGTCTGGCAGTCCTCAGGTTGGGAACCGTTCGTGGCTAAAGAGGTCGAGCTCAACAGGGCAGCGAAGGCCGTCCTCCCCGAAGCCCAATCCGCTTACGACCGACTCGCCGAGTTCGCCATCTAACCCTTCGATTTGGGGTCAGACCCCAAGGAGAACTTTTTCGCGGGGAGGTCTTTCACGGATGGGTCGGCGAGCGCCGCGACGATGGTTTCTGCGACCGTGTCGGGGTCGAGTCCTTCGGGGAACTTCGGCGCGGTCCCAGCGATTGCCCGATCGGCCAAACCGGTTTCGGTGTGAGGAGGGCGCACGTCGAGCACGCGAACCTTCTTACGGCGGGCCTCTCGTGCGAAACCTTCGTTGAACGACAACAGGGCTGCCTTCGACGCGCCGTATGCGGCCATGCCGGGCATGTTTCGCTCAGCGATGATTCCCGAGATTGAGGCGATGGTGCCGCCCTCGTTCATGACTGGAAGGGCTGCCTTCGAAAGGAAGATGGCCCCGAACGTATTTGTGAGGAAGAGCTCCTCGACCACATCGGTGTCGAGATCAGCCACGTCACCAAAGGCAACGACGCCCATGGCATTCACAACGATATCGAGCGTGCCAGTGGAACGAGCGGAGTCGGCCACTGCCGTCTCGATGAAGGACGGGTCCCGCAGATCGGCGACCATTCGCTGCACCCGTTCGGCTGGGACCGATGCAGCCGCAGCGAGCAGTGCATCTTCCCGTCGGCCAACCAGGGTGAGGTGAGCTCCTGCCATGCCGAGGCTGGTCGCAATCCGAGAACCGAGCGCGCCGCTGGCTCCGACGATGAGCGCGTTCGCTCCGGCAAAAGTGCGTTCTGAAGTCATGGCATGAGTTAATCAGCTCCTCGCCAACCGCGATGGACTGATCAGGCCTCCGGGCACGATGGTGGAGGATCGCCCAAACCTGAGCAAACTAGTGGGGTGCTAGCTCTTGAGGCCTTGCAGGACGAACTGCGAAAGCTCGAACGCGTGGTGGTCGCCTTCAGCGGGGGCGTCGACTCTGCGCTCCTCGCGTACGTCGCAGCCGAGACGCTCGGCGCAAAAAACGCAGTGGCTGTCACTGCGATCTCTCCTTCGCTCGCCGGCATCGAACGCCACGACTGTGAGACGCTCGCGGCCGACTGGGGCCTGGAGTGGCGAGAGGTCGAGACCTATGAGATGGAGAATGCTGCGTACCGGATCAACGATGGAAATCGCTGTTTTCATTGCAAAGATGCGCTCATGGACGTTGTCGAACCAATCGCATCCAAACTCGATGCCACGGTCATCTTGGGCGTGAACCTCGACGATCTCGGGGATCATCGCCCGGGCCAGCATGCGGCTGCTGAACGTGGAGCTCTATTTCCGTTTGTGGATGCAGGCCTCGACAAAGAAGCCGTCCGCGAGATCAGCCGCCTGTTGGGGCTCGCTACAGCGGACAAACCCGCAGCAGCATGTTTGGCATCGCGAATCCCCTATGGGACACCGGTGACGATCGAACGACTGACGTCGGTCGAGGGCGCGGAACTCGCGCTCAAACAGATCGGCTTCCCCGAAGTCCGGGTTCGCCACTACGAGGACATCGCTCGAATCGAAGTTCCAGTAGCTGCGCTGTCTCGCGTGCTCGATCATCGTGAAGATGTCATCGCTGCGGTGAAACAAGCTGGTTACGTCTACGTGACGCTCGATCTCGAGGGCTTCCGAAGCGGAAACTTGAACCAAGCGTTGTCCTAAGCAAATTGTCGTGCCAGATAGGGTGCGACGACGCTCGAGAGTCCTGCGACATCGGGAAATCTGGCAATTTGGGACTTTAGGTCAACACGCATGACCAAAAGACCCTATTAATCGCGAGCCCTTACATTCCGAGAAATAAAGGACGGCCGTACACCGCGTGCCGACGGACATATAGGGAATGAGCGCACCATGTTGCGAAATGCTTTCAGAGGAAGCGTTTTCATCGGCGCCTTAGTATTGGCAATTGCTGCGGCGGGACTCGCAATTACGGCCGGAACAGCTACAGCTGCTTCGACGACTTGCTCGGGCATAGTTTTTCAAGACTATGACGCAGATGGAGAACGGACCGAGGACTACAGCTTTGTCAGTAATGACTTTGACTCAGTCCTAGATGACGGAGTCGACGGAATCGACGTCGCTATTACGACGAACGACGGGACCGTGCTCAACACGGTTACCGGGAGTGATGGATCGTGGCAGCTAGACCTCGACACCGAGAACTTCCCAATTCGTATTGATTTCTCAGGGCTTCCAAGCCAGTGGAACGGTACCCCAAAGGGTCCCGATGCTGCTGGTCTCACCCAGTTTGTTGAGACGTCCAGCGAATGTGGAGTCGACGGAATCGGCAGCGCAGGTATCGCAGCGCCAGGAACGTTCTGTGAGAACCGGCCAGAGATCGTTACCTCATGTTTCCTCTTCGGTGACGTTGCAGGCCACGACAGCCAAGTCGCAATCGCTTCGGTGACCGACGGCGCGGTCGACAACGGTTCGACCACCGGCTCGGACTGGCAAGAAGACGAATACGTCGTCGAAGCAACCCTCGGCCAGGTCGGTACCGTCTTCGGTATCGAGACCTTGGAAGACGGCACGACCCTCGGTGCTGCCTTCGTCAAGCGTCATACCCAGCTCGGACCTACCGGTAACCCAACCACGATCTACGCCGTACAACCTGACGGAAACGTTGGACCATGGCTGACCGTGGACCCTGCAGCAACCGACCCACATTCAGGTGAGTCAGATGGATGGCTCAACGACTTCGACGCCTTCTCGGCAGTCGGTCGTGAAGGCCTCGGCGACATCGAAGTTTCGCCCGACGGAAGCACCGTCTACACCGTCGACCTCGGACGCAAGCTGCTCGTGTCGATCGCTGTGAACGCCGATGGTTCGGCCGGTGCGGTCAACACCACGCCGATCACGCAGTCGACCACCGGCGCTCCATGCTCGAACGAAGACATTCGTCCGTTCGGACTTGGCTTCGATGGAAGCACCTTGCTCGTCGGCGTCACCTGCTCGGCAGAGAGCACCGTCAACGCAGCCGACTACCCGGTCGACATCGTCAACGGTCCTGCACTCGGCGACGCATCGCAGCTTTCGGCTCACGTGTACGCATTCAACGGTGGCTTCAGCCTCCGCACGAACGTGCCACTCCCAACGACGAGCCGTGGCACTCAGAACGGCACCACCAATGCAAACAACGACAACTTCTTCCGAGGACAGTCGGACTGGCGTGCATGGGTTACCCAACCACCGTTCATTGGTAACTACCCGCAGTACCCAGCTGGTGGCCAGGCATACGCCCAGCCACTGCTCTCCGACATCGAGATCGACGGCGATGACCTCGTCATTGGTTTCATGGACCTCTGGGGACACCAGATGGGCTCGAACGCCTTCTATCAAGGTGCCGACGGTCAGGTATACCAACTGCAACAACCGATCAGTTCCGGTGACATCGTCCGCGCTGAGTCCAACGGTTCAGGCGGATACACGTTTCCAACGTCGGGCGTAGATTTCACCTACACCGGCGACAACTACCAGAACTCACACGGCGAGACCACCCTGGGCGCAAGCGTCCAGATCCCGGGTCGTCCATACGTAATCAGCAACGCATTCGATCCAATCAACGGCGCCAACACCTGGCAGTCCGGTGGTCTCGAATGGTTCAACAACGAGACCGGTGAACACGAGAGTGGATACCGCATCTACGACGGCCGAGCAAACCTCGCAACCGGAACGTTCGAGAAGGCAGCTGGTGTCGGTGACGTCGAAGCTGTCTGTGGCGTGGCGCCGATCGAAGTTGGCGATCGAGTCTGGTTCGACGCGAACCAAGACGGCATTGCTGACCCCGACGAGCTCGCTCTCGCCGGCGTCGTCATCGAACTGCGCGACTCGTCCGGCAACGTCGTTGCAACGACCACCACCGATGAAGATGGCCTCTACAGCTTCAACACGGTCGACATCGATGGCTTCAACCACGGCAGCGACTACAGCATCGTCGTCTCCCAAGACAACTACGACGTCGGTGGCGTGTTCAACGGAGGCGCACATGACGGCCTCGGTTTCCCAACGTTCCCGAACGCTGGAAGCGATGATGCCAACGACTCCGACGGTGTTGTCGTAGCCGGTCTCCCAACGATCGAGTTCACCGCAACCAACACCGATCACACCATGGACTTCGGCTTCATCCCTGAGTCATACCAGCTCGGCAACACCGTCTGGCTCGACCTCGACGAAGACGGCGTTCACGATGCCGACGAAGCTGGCATCGCCGGCGTTGAAGTTCAGCTCTGGACCGTCGACGCAGCTGGTGATCCGGTTGCGCAGATCGGCACGACCTCGACCGATGCGAACGGCAACTACCTCTTCACCGGTCTCGACGCAGGCGAGTACATCGTCGCTATTGCCGACACACAGATCGCCGATGGCGCTCCATTGTCGGGCCTCGAGTCAACCGACGGAAACGGTGTTGCACCCGATCCCGATGACGATGTCGATCTCGATGACAACGGCGACCCAGCCGTTGGCTTTGCGTCGATCTCGACACCGGTGACCCTCGGTGACGGCGAACCACTCGCCGAAGCTGGTGAAGACGGCCTCTTCCCCGACGGCAACTCCAACCTCACCGTCGACTTCGGTTTCGTTCCTTCGTATCGCCTCGGCGACACGGTCTTCTTCGACCCGAACAACAACGGTGTCCAAGATGCCGGCGAGCCCGGCATTGAAAACGTCGACGTGCAGCTACTGGACGGAGCGGGCAACTTTATTGCAAGCACCACAACGGACGCCGACGGAAACTACCGCTTTGAGGACCTCGACGCTGGCGAGTACATCGTTGCGATCTCGGATCAGAACCCTGCCCTCGACGGATTGTCTTCGTCGGACGGAAATGGTGTCGCACCGGATCCGGACGACGATGTCGATCTCGATGACAACGGCGATCCAGCCGCTGGCTTTGCGTCGATCAGCGAAGCGGTCACCATCGGTGGCTCCGAGCCGACCGGCGAGGTAACCGAAGACGGCACGTGGGTGGACTCGCTCTCGAACCTTACGGTCGACTTTGGCTTCACAGGTGACCTTCGTTTGGGTAGCACCGTATGGCTCGACTCGAACGGCGATGGCGACCAAGATGCTGGCGAACCCGGCATTGCTGGTGTCGAAGTGCAGTTGTTGGACACTGACGGCAACGTCATTGCAACTACGACCACCGACGCCGACGGAAACTACGTTTTTGAGAATCTCCCAGCGGGCGACTATGTCGTTGCGCTCCCAGAATCCAACCAGGATGCTGGTGGACCGCTCGAGGGCATTGGCTCGACTTCAGGAAACGGTGTCGCACCCGACCCTGATGACGATGTCGACCTCGATGACAACGGTGACTCGGCTGCGGGTTACGCATCGATCTCGGCGCCGGTAACCCTCTCCGCTGGCGACGAGCCAACCGGTGAAGCGGTCGAAGGTGGCTGGGTCGATGAAGACTCCAACCTCACCGTCGACTTCGGCTTCGTCGAAGGACTTCGCCTCGGCAACCTGGTGTTTGAAGACCTCAACAACGACGGTGTTGCAAACCCTGGTGAGCCTGGAATCGAAGGCGTCGAAGTTCAGCTGCTCGATAGCGACGGCAACGTCGTCGCTACCGACACCACGGATTCGAACGGTAACTACATCTTCGAGGGTCTCCTCCCAGGTGACTACGTGGTGGCTATCGCTGATAGTCAGCAGGATTCGGGAAACCCGCTCGACGGTCTCGACTCGACGAACGGAAACGGCGCTGCGCCAGATCCCGATGACGATGTCGATCTCGATGACAACGGTGATCCAGCCGCTGGCTTTGCGTCGATCAGCACTCCAGTCACGCTGACCTCAAATGTCGAGCCAACCGGCGAGGCAGAAGAGAACGGTCCGACCTCCGACGATGATTCGAACCTCACGGTCGACCTCGGCTTCATCCGAAGCTACCGCCTCGGCAACACGGTATTTATCGACATCAACATCGATGGCGTACAGAACGCCGACGAGCTTGGTGTCGAAGGTGTTGTCGTGCAGCTTCTCGACGCCGATGGAAACTTCATCGCAAACACGACGACCGACGCTGATGGCAAGTACCTCTTCGAGGACCTCGCCGCTGGTGACTACGTCGTTGCTATCTCTGACGATCAGCAGGCGAGCGGTTCAGCGCTCGCAGGATTCACGTCGACCGACGGAAACGGCACTGCGCCCGATCCGGACGACGATGTCGATCTCGATGACAACGGTGATCCAGCCGCTGGCTTTGCGTCGATCAGCGCTCCTGTCACCCTCGGCGGTGCAGAGGTGACCGGTGAAGTTGACGAAGACGGTTCGTTCAGCGACCCGGGCTCGAACCTCACTGTCGACTTTGGTTTCGTTGGTTCGTTGCGCCTCGGTTCGACGGTGTTCCTCGACTCGAATGGCGATGGGTTCCAAGACCCGACCGAACCAGGTATCTCCGGTGTCGAGGTTCAGCTGTTCGATGATGCTGGAAACCTCATCGCAACCACGGTGACCACCGCCGACGGAAACTACCGCTTTGAGAATCTCTCAGAAGGTGATTACGTCGTCGGTATCGCCGATACACAGCAGGCTGATGGCGCAGCTCTTCAAGGGCTCGGCTCGACCGCTGGAAACGGTGTCGCTCCGGACCCTGATGACGATGTCGATCTCGATGACAACGGTGACGCAGCGAACGGCTTCGCATCGATCTCAGCACCAGTGACGCTGACCGTTGGCGGCGAGCCAGCCGGTGAGGCGCTCGAAGGTGATGCTGTCGACGCAGATTCGAACCTGACGGTTGACTTCGGCTTCTTGCCCGGCCTTGAGCTCGGTAACACCGTGTTCTTCGATGACAACAACAACGGTGTGCAAGACCCAGACGAGGGTGTTGCTGAAGGTGTGGCCATCGAATTGGTCGACGCAGCCGGAAACGTTGTTGCGACTGACATGACCGATGAGAACGGCTTCTACCTGTTCACCGGTATCGCTCCGGGCACCTACCGAGTACACATCCCAGCGTCTGAGTTCGCTCCGGGTGCTCCTCTCGAGGGGTACCACGGATCGACTGGGGACGGTGTCTCATCCGATCCAAACGATGATGTCGATGGGAACTCCGATGGCATCGTCGCCGGTCCGGCAGCGGCCAATGGACTGTCGTCTGGTCCAGTGGTCTTGGCCGCTGGAGGCGAGCCAACCGGTGAAGTAGATGCTTCGCCAACGGGCACGCCAGATGCGGATTCGAACCTGACCGTTGACTTTGGTGTCTACAGCTTGTCGATCGGAAACCTCGTGTTCTTCGACGATGACAACAACGGTATTCAGGACGAGGGCGAAGCCCCGATCGCTGGTGTGGAGCTCGCTCTGCTCTTCGGCGATGGCAGCCCGGTCCTCGGCCCCGACGGCGAACCGTTGACCACGACCACCGATGCGAACGGCAACTACAGCTTCGATGGCCTTGCAGAAGGCGAGTACATCGTCGAGGTTCTGCCGGTGAACTTCGCAGCTGGTGGCCCACTCGATGGTGTGACCTCGGCAAACGGCAACGACGTCGCTGGAGCTGCACCCGATCCTGACGATGACACCGATGGTGATGACAACGGAAACTTCGTCGACGGTGGAGTCTTCACCGATCCGATCGAGTTGGTTGCTTCCGAAGAGCCTGATGGCAACGTCAACTTCACGGTCGACTTTGGGTTCACCCCCGAAGCCGGTCTCGGAAACTTCGTCTTCCTCGACGAGGACAACGACGGCATCCAAGATCCAGATGAGCCAGGTGTTCCCGGCATCATCGTCACGGTGATCGACACCGCTACCGGCGAGGTTGTTGCTACGACGACCACCGACGAGAACGGTGCTTACGAAGTGACGGGCCTCGTACCCGGTGCGTACACGGTGAACTTCGAAGATCCTGAGGATCGCGGTTTCACAGATCAGAACGTTGGCAACGATGCCGAGGACTCTGACGTCAGTGCCAGCGGAACCACCGGAGTTATCACGCTCACCAGTGGCGAGTTCAACCCGACCATCGATGCTGGCATCGCAACGCAATCGACGTTGACAATCGTTCCTCAGTTCGTCCCTGGTCCTACCGTGACCGTCCCAACCCCTGAGTTGGCCTTCACCGGTGCGAACTCGTTGACGCTCGCAGCGTGGGCGGGTGTGCTTGCACTCATTGGCTTTGTGATCGTCGCAGTGACGGGTCGCAAGGAAGAGGACGAAGTAACGGCCTAACGACCGACCAACGAAATGATCAGCCACCACGACGGCTGAGAATTTACACGCACTGGCCGCACCCGATGGGTGCGGCCAGTGTCGCGTGTGTCGGCTGAGTATCTCGAACCTAGAAGAGCGCTTCGAGTTTGCCGATCGCCATCTCCCAACCTTGGCCTCCTGGGGAGTCGGCGGGGACACCGATGTGGGTCATCACCATCTTGGTGCCGCCGTCCACCTCTTCGAGGTTGACCTCCACCGTCGTGGTCATGTCGGTGCCTTCCGGCATGCCCATGGCCTCCGGCGGGGTTGGGTTGCCGTCGGCATCGCACATCAACTCGGTGTAGACGAGTCGGTTTGGTGGGGACACCTCGAGGACTTCTCCGGTGAACCACATCACCATGTCGCCGTTCGGCGTGGACATTTCCATGCAGACGAGTCGAGTGAAGCCGACGGTCGCCTCCATATCGGCTCGTGGAATGGTCGCTCCTGGTGGGCCGTACCACTTTGCAAAGTTGTCGCCTTCGGCCCACATCGACCAGACGGTCTCGATCGGTGCGTTAAAGGTGCGCTCGATGGCGACCCATGCTGGTTGGTTCATTGTTCAGCCTTTCGTTGAACGGTCGTGTTGAATTTCTGAGAGGTATTCGTCCATGCGGTCGAAGCTGGTTTCCCACAGTTCGCGGTACTGCTCGGTCCACTTCGAGATTGTTTGAAGGGGGGCGGCGTCGATGGTGCACGGTCGATACTGTGCGCGCCTTCCCTGACGGATGAGGCCAGCGCGCTCGAGGACTTTGACGTGCCGAGAGATCGCCGGAAGGCTCATGTCGAACGGCTCGGCGATCTCATTCACGCTCGCCTCACCATCGGCGAGTCGAGCCAAGATCGCCCTGCGGGTTGGGTTCGCAAGGGCGGCGAACGCCTCGTCGAGGAAGTCGTCGTCGAGAAGAGGAGAGCTGGCGGCTTTCGACATCATGGTTAACGTATCCGTTAATTAACAACTATGTCAAATTCACCAAGAGGCTTTGTGTGATTCGAAGTTCCGTAGATCCGAGAGTCGAACGGTTGTTCTAGGAACAATTGTTCGATAGCATGTTCGTTCCCGGGCGGAGACCCGTTGTAGCACTACCCACATCAGCACGAACTCAAAAGGTTTCCGAACATGATCACCACACTCGCACTCAGTCCAGACACCAGCTCGAGCAGTGAAGAACGCCTGGCCCCAACGACTGCGGCACATCGTCGACGTCGCCATCTGTCGGTGTATCACCGGGCGCTTCGCTCGGCGAAGACTCCGCAGCAGCGAGCTGCGGTCGCTGCTCGATACCGCAAACTCTTCGCATCCGATGCTGTGGAAGCGCCCACAGCAGCTGAGCCAATTCCGTTTCCCGTCGTTCACGGCAACGTTGTCAGACTCGCTTCGTAGTCTCTGCTCATGGCAAAGACGAAGACAGTTTTCCTCTGCAGGTCCTGCGGACACAAAGCCCACAAATGGATTGGCCAATGCCCGGACTGTAGCGAATGGAACAGCCACGATGAGGAGTTGGCCAACCGGGTAGCAGCAGCTCCGGCAATGGTCAGCGAAGCACCTCGGCCAATCACCGAGATCACCTCCGTCGACTTCCAGCCAACAGCTACCGGTCTCCCCGAACTCGATCGCGTCCTCGGCGGCGGCATCGTCAACGGGTCGGTCACCCTCGTCGGAGGCGAGCCAGGAATTGGCAAGTCCACCTTGCTCCTTCAAGCAGCTGCCGCTCTGGCTCAGCAGGGCAAGACCTGCCTTTATGTTTCGGCAGAAGAATCGAGCGAACAGGTGCGGCTTCGCGCCGAACGCCTCGATGCGGTCGTCGACAACCTGTGGCTCGTTTCTGAAACCTCACTGCCCGCAGTGCTCCAGCACTGCGACAGCCTGTCTCCCGACTTCGTTGTCATCGACTCGATCCAAACCGTGCACGACCCCGATCTCACATCTGCTCCAGGTTCTGTTGGTCAAGTCCGACACTGCGCCCACATCCTCGTCACCGAGGCAAAGCGTCGTCGCATGAGCACCGTGCTCGTCGGCCACGTCACCAAAGAGGGAGGCCTCGCCGGGCCTCGGGCGCTCGAACACGTCGTCGACACCGTCCTTGGGTTCGAAGGCGATCGCCATCATGCGCTCCGTCTTCTTCGAGCGATCAAACACCGCTTCGGCGCCACTGATGAGCTCGGTGTCTTCGAAATGATGGGAAGCGGGCTCGAGTCCGTCAGCGATCCGAGCCGGCTCTTTCTCGCCGACCGCGCAAAAGACGTTGCCGGGTCGGTCGTCGTTCCCGTCCTCGATGGTCATCGGCCGCTCCTCGTCGAGGTTCAATCGCTCGTCGCCCCATCACCGCTTGCATCGCCACGACGCTCCGCTCAAGGCGTCGACAACGGACGGCTCTCACTAATCATTGCCGTGCTCGAACGGCGTTCGAATATTGGTTTCGCGAAGACCGATGTGTTCACGTCGGCCATTGGTGGGGTTAAGGTCGCCGAACCCGCAGCCGATCTTGGCATCGCGCTCGCACTCGCATCATCGGTTACCGGCAACGCGCTCGACTCCAGCTTGGTTGCATGCGGCGAGATCGGTCTCGCTGGTGAGCTTCGCCAGTCGGCCCATACCGAACGTCGTCTCATCGAGGCGGCTCGTGTCGGGTTCACCCGTGCGGTGATTCCAGCCGGAGCGCCTCCAACCCCCGATGGCATTCTTGGTTTGCGCGCCGAAACCCTCACCGAAGCGCTCCACCTCACCGGCATGATCGGCGGCCAAAACAGCGGGTTCTCCCGCCCGCCAGCGCGAGCCGGAGCGCCTTCAGGACGTCAAGGGCAACGACCGTCGCAAGGCCGAAACCCTCGACAGGGTCCAGCTCGCGGTCCAGAACTGACCGGGTCTGAGAGCGATGTTGATTGGGGCGTCGTACGGCCGCTTCGCCCGTTCACTGACGAACCATAGGCTCTCTTCGAGCGGCGGTTGTCGCTGTGATCAGATGCGGTCGGTATTAGGGAAAACCCTGACACCGATTTCCGGGGAACCCCTGATGACAGGCGTGTGTCGGGTCTTGAAGATGGAAGTACGTCGTCGCGTGATGACGTGTGACCAGCGGGAGACCCGATATGACAATGCTCGAATCACCAACACACACACGGCCTGAGCTGGTCGCCGCGTACGCGGAGCAAGCTCGGAAGGTGTACGGCGAAGGCGACACCCAGGTCGTCGCGCTCGATTCTGTCGACATTGCCTTCGGGGCCGGCGAGTTCACCGCAATCATGGGCCCGTCAGGTTCGGGCAAGTCGACGTTGATGCACAGCTTGGCTGGTCTCGACCGGTTGACCTCAGGTCGGGTGGTCATCGGTGACGTCGATCTGTCCGTGCTTTCTGAGAAGGAACTGACACTCCTACGCCGGACGAAGATCGGATTCGTCTTTCAAGCGTTCAATCTGATCCCGACATTGACCGCCGCGGAAAACATCACCCTTCCAATCGACCTCGGGAAATCGACGCTCGACATGGCATGGTTCGACGAAGTCGTCCGCGCTGTCGGGCTCAATGATCGTCTTGGTCACAAGCCCAATGAACTCTCCGGCGGCCAACAGCAACGAGTTGCTGTTGCTCGGGCGTTGGCATCGCGACCGGAGGTCGTGTTTGCGGATGAACCGACGGGAAATCTCGATAGCACGACGGGTGCGGCGATCCTCCAATTTATGGCCGACGCTGTCCGCCAGTACCAACAGACGATTGTGATGGTCACCCACGATCCGGTCGCGGCGTCATATGCCGATCGAGTGGTGTTTCTCGCCGACGGACAGATCCGGAGTGAACTGCGAGATCCGAGTACCGAGTCGATCCTTCAGTCTTTGCGTTCGACCGCCCAGAACGCTCCTAGCGAGCGGGTGTAGCTATGTGGAACATCACGACGAGAAACGTGGCCGCGAACAAGATTCGCCTTGCATTGACGGCACTCGCGATTGTGCTCGGTGTCGGGTTCGTATCCTCAGCCAACATTCTCAGCGACGGCCTGCGTCAATCATTTGGCGATCTCGCCGCCGAGATCGTCGAGGGAACCGACCTCGAGGTCGACCGGCTCACCGCCGATGTGCCGCTCAACGCGAACGAAGAAGCCGAGATCGAATCTGTGCCCGGTGTGCGAGAAGCCGAAGGAAACTACGGGTCTGACACGGTCTTCATCGTTCGCCCCGACGGGACGCTCGTACGACCTCAAGGCCCTCCCGTATTCGCCTTCAGCTGGACCGTCGATGAACAGCTCAATTCATCGACGATCGAACAAGGTCGTGCTCCCGAAGGGCCGGGCGAATGGGTGGTCGATCTCGATACTGCTGCGAATGAGGGCCTGCAGATCGGCGAAACATACGAACTTGTCGTTCCGACTTCCGATGGCTTCACGTCCGCAGAGCTCGTTGGGACGTTTCGATTTGGTTCAGAGAATCAGGCCAACGGTGCGGTCCTGATCGCCTTCGAAGCAGATACGACGGCGACGCTGCTCGGCCAAGAAGACTTCAACTCGATCGCTGTGGCGATCGACGGGACCCGGCCGGTAGTCGATGTTCGAACCGACATCGAAACCCTCTTCGGCGAGAGCTACGAGGTTCTCGACACCGCCGATCTCAACGCGGAGACCACCGCGGGCTTCAACCAGTTCATCGACATCTTTGCGTGGGTCCTCCGAGCGTTCGCCATCGTGGCGCTCTTCGTGTCGGTATTCATCATTGCGAACACGTTCAACATCGTGATGAGCCAACGAATTCGCGAGCTCGGCCTCCTTCGAGCTGTTGGAGCAACCCCGACGCAGGTCCAGCGAGCGGTGCTCGGAGAGGCGCTGATCGTCGGGTTCGTTGCCTCCGGGATCGGTATCGGCGTCGGAGTTGCGCTTGCGTATGGTCTAGAAGCGGTCCTCAACGGGGTCGGAGCCTCGTTACCTCCGTTTGGGAAACCGTTGTCGTTCGCAACGGTCGCGATCGGTATGGGTGTTGGCGTCACGGTGACACTGATTTCCGCCTGGGTCCCTGCTCGCCGCGCAGGATGTACATCTCCAGTGACCGCGATCAGTGGGACCGACGTCGTCAACGCAGGCAGCCGACGGTCGACGATCATCGGCGCTGTGTTCGCAATCGCTGGCGGTCTGTTGACCGGTGTCGCACTCTTCGGAGGCCTCGAGAGCACCGCGACGCTGCTCACCCTTCTCGGGGTCGGCGCCGCCCTCTTTCTGGTTGGTGTCACGCTGCTCAGCTCACTCGTGGCGGCACCGATCAGTCGGTTGCTCGGAGTGCCGCTCGCCGCTGCCTACAAGCGGCCGGGCGTTCTCGCGAAAGAGAATGCCGCCCGAAATCCGAAGCGCACAGCGACGACAGCGGCTGCGCTCATGATCGGTCTTTCGCTCGTATCGATGGCGTTCGTCATCGGTCAAACGCTGAAGAGCGACCTCAACGAGCTCCTCGAGACCACCGTCCAGGCTGATTACGCCGCGTTTGCGAACACGAGCGGACTCGTACCCGAATCGATCGTGGCTGAGCTCGCGGCAGCACCCGAATTCGACACGGTCGTCGGGTTCAAATATTGGAGCACGCAGGTCGGTGGGATCGAGGGAATCGAGATCGCCACGACCGA
Source organism: uncultured Acidimicrobiales bacterium (assembly GCA_964451305.1). Lineage (GTDB taxonomy): Bacteria > Actinomycetota > Acidimicrobiia > Acidimicrobiales > SHLQ01 > SHLQ01. Next base: position 113,044 of record CAYVHV010000003.1, read on the forward strand.
CTTGGATGTGCTTCCCGTCGTCCTCGACCTCGACCTAATCGAAGGCGACTTCAGCTCGATCGATGACGGTTCGGCCGCTATCTGGGAAGGGTTCGCTGAAGACAACGGGCTCGTCCTCGGAGACGAAGTGAACGTCGTGCTCGACGATGGCTCGACGACCGAACTTGTCATCGAGGCCATCTTTGCCGACAGCAATATCTTCGAAGGCCTCGTCGTGACCGATGCCCGGTGGGACACCATCGGCACTCAAGACACGTTCGATTGGGTAGCGATCAACGCTATCGATGGTGGCCTCGCCGAAGCCGACTCCGCCATCACAGCACTGGCCGGCGACTTCCCTCAGGTGCTCCTACAATCAGCGGCCCAATATCGTGCCGACATCACCGGGCAGGTCGACTTCCTGCTGTCGATACTCACAGGGTTCCTCGGACTGGCGATCCTGATCGCCTTCATCGGAATCATCAACACCATGGCACTGAGCGTCTTCGAACGCACCCGAGAACTTGGTCTGTTGCGGGCTGTCGGGATGACCCGAAAGCAAGTGCACAAGATGGTGCGATGGGAAGCGGCGATCGTTTCATCGGTCGGTGCGCTCTTTGGAGCTGCCGTTGGCATTCTCTTCGCAGTTCTCATCGTGACCGCTACACCCGACGTGGTTCTGAACAACCTGGCGATTCCATGGCTCTCGCTGCTGGCCCTCGTGGTGGTCTCTGGGCTTGTAGGACTCGTCGCTGGTTTCATGCCCGCTCGCCGAGCCGGAAAGCTCGATGTACTGACAGCCATCGGAGGATGAGCCGCGGGCTAACGTAGTCAGATGCGCGCCTACGAACCGGCTGATGCCGAAGCTGTCCTTGCAATCAACAAAGAGAATGAACCCGCGGTCGGTCCGCTCGACCAAGACAAGCTCGAGTTCTTCGCTCGGGTCGCGGCGTTCTTCATTGTTGCCGAAGGCGACGATGATGTGCCGCGTGGCTTTTTGATCGGTCTCGACAATGACGCTTCCCCGGAGTACACGAGTCCGAACTTTGCGCACTTTACTGCGAAGTACACGTCAGAACTGGCGTACGTCGATCGCGTTGCGGTGACTGCAGATGCCCAAGGGCAAGGCCTTGGACCTGCGATGTACAACGCGTTCGAAGCGTGGGCGATCGGCTTTGGCAAAGGGGTCTTGGCCGCCGAAGTCAACACGATTCCCGATAACCCGCACTCACATCACTTCCACCAGAAGTTCGGCTTCAGCGAGATGGAGCGAGGCCGCCCCTACGGTCCCAACGAAGAAGTTGCCTACTACGAGAAGTGGCTGTAACCCCAACCCTTCGGTTTGGAGTTTGACCCCAAATCGAAGGGTTGACGCAATAGCGATGCCGCTGCTTAACGGCTACGGATTTCCAGCTGCTTGCGGTTCGTGATCGTGTATCGACGATCGGTTTGGCTTAGCCAACCAAGACGGATGAACGCGGAGATTGCCTTATTCACTCGTTCACGCGAGGCGCCGACCATGCCGGACAGTTCTTCCTGGGTGATTGGAAGGGTGAACTCATCGTTGTCGCCAGCGAGCTCGAGAAGGCGCTTGGCCGTGCGGCCCGTGACATCGAGGAAGACCGAGTCCGCGAGTGCTTCATCCATCGAGCGAAGGCGGCGAGCGAGCATATCAACCACACGCCATAACAGGTCTGGGTGCTCTTCGTACACAGCGCGTACTGGCCCGTAAGGGATCTCTGCGACCTTTGAAGGCTCGAGGGCGCGAGCTTCTGCCGAACGGCCGAGACCATCGAACAAGCCCATCTCTCCAAAGAGGTCGCCGTCTTCCATCAATGCAACGACAGACTCACGGCCATCCACCGACTTGTTTGCGATTGCGATGCGACCACTGATCACGATGTACAGCGCGTCGGGCTCTTGTGCCTCGGAGAACAAAATGTCCCCGCGCCAAAGAGAACGTTCGGCAGCTTGTTTCGCCAGTTCGGAGAGGACTGTCTCGTCAACCTCACTGAAGAGATCGACGGAACTAAGAAGAGAGGTTTCGACCATAACGAGGCAATACTAGTGACATGAGCCACTCACGCGCCGAATCGTCTACCGATGATCTGCGAGAAGTCTGGACGATCGTCGTTGCTGGAGGCTCCGGACTTCGTTTTGGGAGCCGTAAGCAGTTCGCTGAGATCCATGGCAGGACGGTGCTCCAGCACTCCGTCGATACCGCGGCTCGGTCGTCCAAGGGCGTTGTTGTCGTCGTTCCCGAGGACTCGGTCGAATCGACCACGATCGAGCCGGTTGACGCCGACGTTTCGATCGTGGCTGGTGGAGCGACCCGCGCCGCGTCGGTGCGTGCAGGACTCTCGGCAGTTTCGGACACGGCATCGGTCGTGCTCGTTCATGACGCCGCGCGACCACTCGCATCGACCGAGGTGTTCGATCGAGTGGTCGGTGCTGTTGCCTCCGGCGCCAAAGCGGTCGTTCCGGCGATCGAGGTTTCTGACACGATTCGCCACAAAGACGGGGGAGTGGTCGACCGGAGCGAACTTCTCGCGGTCCAGACCCCACAGGGCTTCGACATCGGTACGCTTCGCAGGGCACACGCCAGCAACGATGACGCAACTGACGACGCAACGCTCGTTGAAGCGCTGGGTCACGAGGTCGTCATCGTCGAGGGCGACGCGGTCAACCAGAAGCTGACCCAACCGACCGACCTGCTCGTCGCAGAGAGCATCCTCAAGAATCTCGCCGGAAAGAACCAGTGACGAATACCAATCACCGAATCCCCGCCCTTCGCATCGGCCAGGGTTTTGACATCCACCCCTTCGCCGATGATCCGGCACGACCAATGGTGCTCGGTGGCGTTACCTTTCCCGATGCAACACCGGGCCTCGCTGGCCATAGTGACGCCGATGTCATCGCTCATGCCGTAACGGATGCGATCTTGGGCGCGGCCGGCCTTGGCGACATTGGATCGCACTTCCCCGATACCGATCCCGCTCATGCCGGTGCCGACAGCATCGAGTTGCTTCGCTCGGCCGCAGCGAGCGTCCGAGCGGCAGGGTGGTCTCCTCAGAATGCCGATTGTTCGGTTGTACTCGACGCCCCGAAGCTCGCTCCGCGTCGCGAGGAGATGCAACAACGCCTAAGCGACGCTCTCGGTGCTCCCGTGACCGTCAAAGGCAAACGGCCAGAGGGCATTGGTGCCCTTGGACGTCACGAAGGAATCGCTTGCTGGGCAACGGCACTTCTCATGGAATCTGGTGAGCAGTCCAATGGCTAAAGGTCGGAATCGTAAGCCGCAGCGAGGTGGACCAAAAGGTGGCGGGCAACAGGGACGGGGCGGTCAGCAACGCCAAGGACAGCGCAAGGGTGGACAACAGCGGGGGACACAATCTCGTTCTGGACCGCCGCGGTCTGGACAGCGGGCGGGAGGAGATCAACACGACGGTGCACCGGGTTCGACCGGTGAAGGACGCCGGCACAAAGGCCCGGGTGGGGATCGTGTCGAAGGGCGTCAAGCGGTTCGTGAGCTCCTCCTCGCCGATACCCGCAAGGTCCGCGAGATCGTCATGCAGACGGGCCTCGACACCGCGGACATTCTCGAAGACATCGAAATGCTCGCCGCAGACCGACGCGTCTCTATTCGAGAGGTTGGGCGAAACGCATTTGATGGTCTGGCCCAAACCGAGAGCGCACAAGGTGTGCTCGCCGAAGCTGAGCCGCTCCCTACCGTCGAGATCGAAGATCTGATCGAGCAGCCGAACCCGTTTCTTGTGATGGTCGACGGTGTCACCGACCCGCACAACCTCGGTGCGATCTTTCGTTCGGCGGATGCCTCTGGTGCGACGGGCATCGTCCTGCCTCGGCACCGTTCGGCTCGGATTGGGCCCACGGTTTCGAAGACGGCAGCCGGTGCGATCGAACATGTGCCGGTGGCAAACGTTGCCGGCGTGCCAGCTGCGATCCAGACCCTCCAGAAGCACAACGTGTGGGTCATCGGTCTCGACGAAGCGGCCGACCGGTCGATCTTCGATTTCGACATTGCCGATCAGCCGATCTGCCTCGTTCTTGGCGCTGAAGGTCCCGGGCTTTCGCGTCTGACCCGAGAGCGATGCGACCAGCTTGTATCGATTCCGATGCAGGGATCGGTGGCATCGTTGAACGTGTCCGCAGCTGCGACCGTCGCAATGTTCGACGTTGCCCGACGTCGTCTCGGTAGGGGAAACTGATGCTTCGCGCTGGGATCATCTCGCTGCATACATCGCCGCTCACTCAAGCCGGTTCCGGCGATAGCGGTGGCATGAATGTGTACATCAGAGAGTTTGTGTCCTCGCTTACTCAAGCCGGTGTTCGCTGCGATGTGTTCGTGCGTCGTTGGAACGATGAACTCGATCCGATCGTCGAAGTTGAGCCCGGGTTCCGAGTGATCCACGTACCCGCTGGTCCGGTGGATCTGAAAAAGGAAGAGCTACCGGCAATCGTGCCTGACTTCACCGAATGGATGACGTCATGGCTCGCCGACAACCCGGTCGACGTACTGCATGCGAACTACTGGTTGAGCGGTGTTGTTGGCCATGAGCTGAACAATCCCCTCGGCCTCCCGTTGATCACGACATTTCATACGCTCGCCAGGGTTAAGGCGGAGATGGGAGACGATGAACCTCAGGAACGTATCGATGCGGAGACGCGCGTCGTGACGTGCTCGGATGTGCTCATCGCCAACGCCGAAGAAGAGCGTCGCCAACTGATCGAGTTGTACGGAGCGCGGCCCGAACGCATCGAGATCGTCGCCCCGGGCGTTGACCGAGCGTTCTTCTCGCCGGGGTCGGTCGAGGGGGCTCGCGACGCCATTGGTTACGAGGGCGGACCACTCGTGCTCTTCGTTGGTCGCATCCAGCCATTGAAGGGCGTGGATATCGCCGTCGAGATGCTCGCACAGCTCGAAGACACCTCGGCGAACCTGATGATCGTTGGTGGTGCGAGTGGTCGAGAAGGTCAGGCGGAGGTCGCCCGGATTAAAGAGATCATTTCTGCGCTCGACCTCAGCGATCGGGTCCAGTTCGTCGACCCGCAACCGCACTATGCCCTCTCAACCTTTTATCGGGCTGCTGATGTTGTGGTCATGCCGAGCCGCTCGGAGTCATTCGGCCTCGTCGCGCTGGAGGCGGCAGCGTGCGGCATCCCGGTCGTCGCCGCGTCGGTCGGCGGACTGCGGACGCTCGTCCAGGATGGAACGACGGGCTATCTCATCGAGGAGCGCAACCCGGCGGACTACGCGGCAGCGGTCAATGCGATCCTGGGAGATAAGACCCACCAGGCGAGCCTGGCTGCAGCTGCTGCGGTGAAGGCAAGCCGGTACCCCTGGTCGGGACTCGCTGCCCGACTGCGACGGATCTACACCGAGCAGGTCGAAGCGGGCAGCCTCGTCGACTGCAGATGATCGTACGATCTGGCCATGGATGAGTTCTCACCACCAACCCCGGAGATCCGGTCGGCCGCGCTCGAGGTGCTGACTGATTGGCTCGGCGGTCTCGAAGCAGATCCCGACTTCGCCACGATGATCGCCGCAGTCGTTGCCGATGAAGAAACAGAGCGTGATCGCTGGTTTGTTCGCGTGAACGGTGACGCGAAGGATGTGTATTCGGTCTGGTTTGAGCTCGATCAACGGACGCTTAGCTACGAGGTCTATGTCATGCCGTCGCCCGAGGACAATGGCGCAGCGTTCTACGAACAGCTACTCGTCCGCAACGACCGTCTACGGGATGTGACGTTTACGATCGGCGACGAGCAGGCGATCTATCTCAAAGGACGTGCTGAACTCGGCCATGTCACCGCCGAGATGCTCGACCGGGTCTTGGGCACGATTCACGCCGTGATCGAGCAGTCCTTTGTTGCGCTTCTCCGCTTGGGGTTCGCAAACAGATTTCCCGCTTCCTAGGGAGTGTGTGCGGGCACCGCCGGTCGTATCTACTTCCCCGAAGACCGTCACCGGCAGTGCCGCATATACTGAGAATACATGAAAAGCATTTAGGTGCAAATTAACGTACCTATATACAACCCGATGATGCGCAATACTGTATTGATGTGATGAAGCTGACGAGATGAACGCGTCGCGGTCGTGGACGGCATCTGCCAGTCGACCGTGAACTGCCTCTAAGGTCGCCAACATGAAACTTCAAGTGGTCGGTGGCGGAAATATGGGCCAAGCGCTCATCGGCGGATATCTTGCTGAAGGTCGCGCAGAAGCGGGCGAAATCCGGGTTGTAGAACTCGACGTGGCCCGTTCTGAAGAACTCAAAACGACCTTCCCTGGCATTTCGGTGTCGGACGCTGTTGACGGGGACATGGACACGCTCGTTGCGGTCAAACCTCAACACGTCGGCGACGTCGTCTCCAAGATCTCGGGTCGGGGAGTGCGGGTACTTTCGGTCGCAGCCGGTGTCCGGATCTCAGAGATGGAGTCGGCAGCACCTGACGCTCACGTCGTCCGGGCCATGCCCAACACACCGGCGCTCATCGGCAAAGGCGCATCCGCAATCGCAGGCGGCACCCATGCAACAGACGATGACCTCGAGTGGGCAGAGTCCATCCTCGGCGCGGTCGGCATGGTCGTCCGCGTCGACGAACACGACCTCGACGCAGTGACCGGACTGAGCGGGTCCGGCCCGGCCTACGTATTTCACCTCGCAGAAGGACTCGTCGCAGCGGGAATCGCACGCGGCCTGTCGCCCGAAGTTGCTGATGCTCTCACCCGCCAGACCCTTCTCGGAGCAGCGTCGCTACTCAGTAGCTCGGGTGAAGACCCGGCCATTCTCCGACAACGGGTCACCTCGCCGGGCGGGACAACAGCGGCTGGACTTTCGGTCTTCGCCGAGGCCGACCTGCTCGGACTCGTCGATCGTGTGGTCGCTGCGGCCACGGAGCGCTCGATCGAACTCGGCGAAGAGAATTAGCACCCGCGAAAGGGTCAGATTTCCCGCGTACCGCGCGACAAATCGCACTCTCCGCACCTTCTTGCGGTTTTTTCTGTTCCGGTTTTTCGTTCGGCGCGAAGTCTCCTAGGTTCAGGAGTCTTGCAGGCGGAGAAGGAGCTAATTCGTGAGTGAACTCGATGGACGTCGGCACTTCATGACAGTCGCAGAAGTGGCACAACTCATGCGAGTGTCAACCATGACGGTGTACCGACTCATCAAAGCGGGCGAGCTTTCAGCCATCCGTGTAGGTCGGTCGTACAGGCTTCGCCCCGATGATGTCGATCTCTATCTCGGAGATCGATACACCGAGGCTGGCTAGTCCGGCTTTACTCACACGCCATCTGGCGCATGGGCACAGCTTCGGCGTGTTGCCCAACGGCTTAACGGCGAGTAACAGACTTCGGTTCGTTGCACGTCAGCTTGTAAATCTGAGGTCGGGCTTCGGCCCGGCCTCAGTTAGTTTTCGCGCTGTTAGTTTTGACACGTGCGCTACTCGACGATCTCCTTCCTCTCCGACTTTGGACACCAAGACGAATTCGTCGGTGTCGTCCACTCGGTCATCCGTTCGATCGCGCCCGACGTCGGCGTTGTCGACCTCACCCACGGCATTGCCCCTCACGACGTCCGAGCCGGCGCGCTGGCACTCGCCCGATCCGCGCAGTACGTCTGCCCCGGAGTGGTGCTCGCCGTAGTCGACCCTGGAGTCGGCACGGAGCGCAAGGCGGTCGCCGTCGAAGTGGGCGATGGCATCTCGGTGCTCGTCGGGCCAGACAACGGCCTCCTCGCGTCAGCCGTTGCGATGGTCGGAGGTGCAAGCAGGGCGGTCGAGCTCACGAACGAGGACTACCAACTTCCCCGACTCGGAAGCACCTTCGACGGACGAGACGTATTTGCTCCAGTCGCGGCGCACCTCAGCATGGGAGTCGACCTTGCCGAGCTCGGACCAGCCATCGACCCGAGCGCCCTCACCCCAGGACTACTGCCCATAATCGATACCGAAGATGGTGGGCTCATCGTCGAGGTCCTCTGGATCGATCGCTACGGCAACGTCCAGCTCAACATTGGGCCAGAAGACCTCAAGGACTGGGGCAACCCATTCTCGATCAGTGCCAAAGGTCGGTCCGAGACGGTGGCGATGCGCCCCGCCTACAGGTCGCTCGGCACGGGCGAAGTCGGCGCCATCGTCGACTCATCTGGGCTCGTGTCCCTCGCACTCAACGGCACATCAGCAGCAGAGCACCTCGGACTCTCCGCCAGCGACGAGATTCGCATCGACAAGATCGAAGGGCCAGAAGGCACCTCCACACCCGTCACGCTCTCTCGGCCGTAATACCGCGCCGGTCGGTTTGTCTAGGCCGGTGGGAAGGCCTGTTTGGTGGCGGAGTGGCGTTTACTGCGCCGCTCGGTTTTACGACAGCGCCTCAAGCCCCGCGAGAAGAACCGCAGCACGATCTTCATCGAGGTTGATCTGGCCCTCGCTGAACTCGTTTGGTTCCGCGATCGGAGTACTCGCTGACTCGCCGAGTTCATCGTCAACTGGAACTGAAACAGATCGGTCGCTGGTAGTTCCTTCATCGACAACTCCGGCGCGAGGAGCATCGGCGGTGTCGGCAGGATTCGTCGGAGCGGGTGCTGCCAACGTTCCACTTCGGGTCGGTGCTGCGACGGTTGGGGGTGTGGTAGCTGGGGTTGACGCCGTCGCAGGCGCCACTGAGGTTGTCGTAGGAGCTGACGTTGCCGGTGGCGAGGTCGGCGGCGGCGCTGTCGTTGCTGGCGGAGCGGTCGTTGGCGCTGTCGTTGCTGGCGCGGAAGAGTCGAGGGTCATGAAACGGTGCGTCGTGTAGAGCCGATCTCCGTCCCAGACGACACCGACGCCGATGTGGGTAAAGGCCGGGTCCACGATGTTTCGGAAATGACCGGGTGAGGCAACGAACGCGTCCATCACGGCGACCACATCGGGGCCGGTGCCGACGTTCTCTCCGAGCTTGAGCCAATCCTGGGTCACGCCTTGGCTGATCGGACTCGCATGGCAGATGTAGGCGCCGTCTGCGCAGACCCCATCGCTCTGAGCTTGTGCCCAGCCACGCGCCAGGGTTGTGAGCTGCGTGTTTTGGACGAGCGGGGGAAGGCCATTGCTCGCCCGAACCTGATTGACGAGGTTTACGAAAGTCGTCTCGTCGGAGCTCGACTGTGCCGAAGCGGGCGTCGGCGCCAAGGTTCCTGCGACGAGAAAGAGCACTGCGAGCAGTGCGAAAAATCGGGTACCAAAGAAACGATGTTCCTTGCCCTCAGGCAGGATGTTCGGTTCGGGGAGTAGTTCGCTCACGATCCTTACTTCGGATCGCTCACAATCTCACCTTTAGTGGTTTCGCTCTGATGGGTCTGGCGGCCCATTTTTGAAATTCCGGGCCTCTATACACTCCGCAACTCTTTGTGCACCCGTTCACAAGAGGTACTCTGGCGGGGTGAGTGAGATGAGAGAGATCCCGGATGCGACCGTGTCGCGGCTACCGGTCTATCGCCGATCCTTGGTTCAGATCATCTCGACCGGCGAGTCCACGGCGAGTTCCTCAGATTTAGCTGAACTCGCTGGGGTCAACGCTGCAAAAGTTCGCAAGGACCTAAGCTACCTCGGCACCTACGGTGTTCGCGGCGTCGGCTACGACGCTGAGCTGCTGCTCGCTCAAATCGACGGCGTCCTCGGTCTTGGGACCGAAGCTCCTGTAGCGATTGTCGGTATGGGCAACCTCGGCCAGGCGCTTGCTCACTACGGCGGATTTCAGAACAAGGGATTCCCCGTCGTTGCACTCGTCGATTCATCAGTGGACAAGGTCGGAGAGGTCATCGACGGGATTGCGATTAGCCACATCGATGACTTGCCCGAGCTCATTGCCGAACGCGGTATCTCGGTGGGCATCATCGCAACACCGGGCGGTGCCGCACAATCGGTCAGTGACGCGCTCGTCGCGGCAGGTGTACGGTCGATCCTCACGTTCGCCCCAACCGTCCTACAGGTGCCCGATTCGGTGCCCGTTCGAAAGGTCGATCTCGCCACCGAACTTCAGATACTGGGGTACTACCAACAACGTGAAGATGTCGAAGCCAATCGCTCCGAAGACCGCACCGCGTAGGACGGACCTCGAACGGTCTCACCGATGAAAATGAAATGGCGACCACCCTTCGTGGGTTTCCCATAAACATCGGTACACGTGTGACAAACGAACCCGCCTAAGAACTTGGCAAAGGTCCTGCCGGGGCACGACTCTTATACCGATAACATTGGGTTGTTGACGCAACATTCTGAGGTCAGATGTCCGTAGTAGTCGTAGGGGTGAATCAGCGATCGATTCCGATCGACGCGTTCGAGAAGCTCGCTATTAGTGCTGACTATCTCGTCAAGGTCCTCGACGACCTCACCTCTTCGGCCGACATCTCCGAAGCCGTCGTGCTTTCGACGTGCAACCGCACCGAGATCTACGTGCGAGTGGAGCGCTTCCACCCAGCGTTCGCCGACGTACGCAACAGTCTTTCGCGCCACTCGGGACTTCCGCTCGCTGAGTTTGCAGACCACCTCTACATCCACGCCGATGACGATGCTGCCCGGCACCTCTTTGGTGTCGCATGTGGCATCGACTCGGCTGTCCTTGGAGAGACCGAGATTCTCGGCCAAGTAAAGACAGCGTTCGAGATGGCAAAGTCCGCTGGAACCGTCGGGCTCGAACTCACCGACTTGTTCTCCGCTGCCGGCACTGCAGGACGCAAGGTCCGCGCTTCGACGGCGATAGGGCGGAACATCACATCGGTATCTCGGGCAGCCGTTGCGATGGCAACCGACCGCCTCGGTTCCCTCGATGGTCGTTCGATCTGCGTACTCGGTGCAGGCGAGATGAGCGAGGGCATGACCGTTGCGCTTCGCGACGCTGGCACCCGTCGAATCGTCATCTGCAACCGTTCGATCGAGCGAGCTACTCGCCTCGCTGAACGAGTCGGCGGCGATGTTGTTCCGCTCGATGCGCTCGGCGAGACCATCACCGACATCGACGTCCTGCTCACCGGAACCGGTGCAAACGATCTCATGGTCGGGCACAGCGTGCTGGCCAATGTGATGGCGACTCGACAAGATCGCCCGATGCTGATCGTCGACATCGCAGTTCCGCGGGACGTCGATCCCGCAGCGGCCGACATCTCCAACGTCACCCTCCTCGACATGGAAGACCTCACCGCCTTTGCTGAGGCAGGGCGAGCTGAACGTCGCGGCGAAATCGCAGCGGTGCGGAACCTCATCGATGAAGAGGTGGTGCGCTTCAACAACACGTCGGCATCTCGCAAGGTCGAGCCACTCGTGAAGCTGTTCCGCAACGAGGTCGAAGCATTGCGAGTCGCAGAGGTAGACCGTCGTGTCGGAAATGTGGATGACGCCACGTTGTCCGAAGTCGATGCGGTGACCCGAGCGCTTCTGAACAAGCTGTTGCATTCGCCAATGGCGGCACTTCGCGACACTGCCGGCACCGCCAAGGGTGAACGCCTCGCCGAGGCACTGCAGGAACTGTTCGACCTCGACCTCGATCAATAGTCGTAATTCGGCTGTTTGAATCTAGGGTCAGAGTGTGACGATCTCCGCGGCCACCCGCGCCAGCGCACTTGCCCGCTGGCAGACCAACCATGTTGCCGAGCTGCTCATTGCCGCTGGCGGTCCAAAAGTCGAGCCACTCGCTGTCTCGACGGCGGGTGACAGGGACAAGCACACGCCCCTCCACGAACTTGGTGGCAAAGGCATCTTTGTCAAGGAGGTTCAGGCCGCTGTGCTCGACGGTCGAGCAGACATTGCCGTTCACTCGGCCAAGGACCTTCCCGCGCTGACACCGGAGGGCCTCGTCATCTGCGCGGTTCCAGACCGTGCCGATCACCGAGATGCGCTCGTTGGGAGCACGATCGCCGACCTGCCCGAGGGTGCAACTGTTGGCACCGGGTCGATCCGCCGACAAGTCCAGCTGCTCGCGGCTCGACCCGACATCGAGCCCGTCGAAATTCGCGGCAATATCGATACTCGCCTTAGCCGTGTCGGCGAATTGAACGCTGTGGTGATCGCTGCGGCCGCGCTCGACCGGCTCGACCTATCTCCCGATGTTGTGGAGCGGCTCGATATCGAAACGATGTTGCCACAGGTCGGCCAAGGATCCCTCGCCGTCGAGTGCAGAGTCGATGACCATGCGACGATCGAAGCGCTGAACGCAATCGATAACCCGGAAGCACATCGCATTTTGAACGCAGAGCGAGCATTCCTTGTCGAGCTCGGCGGCGACTGTGATCTTCCGGCTGGGGCGTTCGCTCAACTTCTCGACGATGACTTGATAGAGGTTCGCGGGATGCTCTCCGATGGGGGAGAAGAGGTCCATTTCGAGCGACGGTCGGGGAGTGACGGCGAGGCGATCGGTCGCGGCCTTGCCGCCGACCTCCGGGCTCGCCTTGCCTGAGCAAACTGCATCGTCGACGCCTCGGCTCGATGGACAGAAAATCGTTGTCACGCGTGCGGTGCCTCAGGCCGCCCCCTTGCTCGATGCCTTGGCGAACTCCGGTGCGACCACGATTGCGCTGCCCCTCCTTGAGATCGTGGACGCCGAGGATGATGGAGCTGCTCTTCGAGAGGCTGTTGCCCAGCTCGGCGCCACGGATTGGCTCGTCGTCTTATCTCCCAACGGGGCCCGTCGCATCGTCGAATTGACGTTGCCGGTCGAACGGCCTCAGCTCGCGGTCATCGCCGGAGGAACTGGTCGGGTGTTCGCCGATGCTGGATGGTCCGCTGACTTGCTCCCCGAGGTCGCATCCTCGATAGGTCTGCTCGATGCGTTCGCGGATACGACGTTCGCTGGCCGTGTTCTAATTGCGCAGGCCGAAGTCGGGCGACCAGAACTCGCCGATGGCTTGGCGCTCCGTGGTGTCGATGTCGAGGTGGTCTCGGCCTATCGCAATGTGATGCCCGATCTCGATCCAGCCTCGGTCTCTTCGGCACAGCAGGCCGATGCAGTCGTGTTTGCGTCGCCGTCAGCTGTCGACCGGTACATAGCGAACGTCGGTGCTGCGCCGAAGAGCGCGGTGTGTATCGGAGCGGTTACCGGCGAAACAGCGGTCGCAGCAGGCTTCGACGTCAGCACGTGCGGTGCTCCCACCATCGACGCGATCCTTGCCGCGCTCATAGATCGCGCGAGCTAACTCGCTCGAGGGAGAGCAGGTCTCCCAGAACAGATCAGCGGCCGTCGAGGGCCTCGATAACCGGTGCGAAGGCCTCCATGTCACCGGCATTGATAGAGATGTAGGAGAAGCCCCAACGCTCTCGCCATCTCAGAACTTCGTCGACGGCCTGGTCGACCGTCCCGACGAGCGCGTGCGGCGAAGCGAGTGCTTCCTCGGGAGTGATACCGAGGAGCGGTGCCATCTCTTGGGCGACAGCTTCGCGTTCGTTTGTGATCATCGCGAGGTGGATGCGTGTCTGGATCGTCAACGAATCGAATCGTGAGCCGGCGGCATTGCGGACCCATTCGAGTTTCTGATCGGTTCGTTCGAGTGTCGCATCGCGACCTGCCTGCTCGTCGATCACGCCTGCGGTGAGCCCAGGGTTGATGCCAATGATGTCGGCTTTCTCTCCAGCGAGGGTCAACATCTTCTCTTTGCCGCCAGCCAGCATGATCGGAACGCCCCCGGCCTGGACGGGAAAAGGCGTGCCCGATGCACCACCGACCGAATAGAACTCTCCATCGACGGTCATCTCATCGCCGCGGAGAAGTCCGGAAATGATCTCGACGGACTCTCGGAGGCGCCGGATGCGAGTGCCGGGCGAGTCGAGGGGAATGCCCGACAGCGCATAGTCGCTCGTCATCCAACCCGCGCCGAGCCCAACCTCGAGGCGGCCTCCTGAAAGTGCGTCGAGGGTGGCGAGTTCTTTCGCGAGGACGACAGGGTGGCGGTAGTCGTTCGCCAGAACGAGAGGAAGGAGCCGGATGGTTGAGGTCGCTGTTGCAACGGCGGTGAGCGCAATGAGCGGCGCTGGTTGGTCATCGAGGTGATCGGGCACCGTGACTGAATAGAACCCGAGTTCTTCGGCACGCTGTGCGGTCGATGCCAGTTGGTCGACCGGGGTTTGCCCGATGTTGGCGGAGAAGCGGATTGGAGCAGCCATGGACCGATGCTATCGACGCCACGATTCTTCCAAGGCGAATGCTGTGAATGCCGTGGAGGTGCCGCGGAATCGACCAAACAATAGATTTCTGGGAACCTTTCATATGGGGACGGCGTAGAGGGGGTGTGGAGACGACGATGCAACCAGGATTTGTGTCCCCGGCGCGCCAACGTGTCGGGTCTTCTTCGGTGCCCGTGATCGCTATGCATAACTTCGCAACGGTCTATGAAAACGATCGGAGCCGTCTGGTTCGTGCGCTGGCGCTGTCTCTTCGCGACGATGCTCTTGCAAACGAAGCTGTCGACGAAGCGTTTACCCGGGCGTATCACCGGTGGAACACCGTCGGCTCGTTCGACGAGCCGCAGGCGTGGATCTATCGCACGGCTCACAATTGGGCGACGAGCAGGTTTCGTCGACACTCGCGCGATCGAAAGTACGCAGCGAAGATCGCCCGACCGGAGGTCACTGTCGATACGCCGCCGGACCCGGCGCTCGCTTCTGCGCTCGCGGATTTACCTGCGGACCAGCGCCAGGTACTCGTCCTGCGCTACTACCTCGACTGGACGATCGACGCGTGCGCCGAAGCACTCGACGTTGCGCCCGGAACCGTAAAGAGTCGTACGAACCGTGCGCTCAAAGAACTCAACCGCACCCTCGGAGATCACTGATGGATATCGAACAACGATTGCGTTCGGAACTCGTTCGCTCGAGCCGTGAGACCGAAGTGTCGTCAGCGCCAGCGATCGGCGAGCTGGCATCGGTCGCGAACAAACGTCGTCAGCGTAATCGGGTGCTAGGCGTCATGGCCGCGGTCGTCGTCTTCGGCGCGATCGGATTCGGTGCAATTCTCGGCACCCAGAGCTCAGACTCTTCGCTCGAGGTCGCTGATGGTGGTATCGATCAAACCGCCGAAGACGCCACCGATTCAGCCGCAGCGCCATCGATAGACCAGCCGGCCGAAACCGAAGCCGTCGTCG
This sequence comes from uncultured Acidimicrobiales bacterium, assembly GCA_964451305.1. GTDB lineage: Bacteria > Actinomycetota > Acidimicrobiia > Acidimicrobiales > SHLQ01 > SHLQ01. The sequence continues at coordinate 128,148 of CAYVHV010000003.1, forward strand.
AAGGAGCTGCGCCTGTCGAGGAAGCACCGCTCGAAGCAGCCGCCGAAGCTAGCTCTCCCCAAGAACCGACGGAAGCGCCAGTCGACGCTGAGCCCGCTGTCGAAGCCACCACCGAGATCTCTGGGGTGTCACGGTCGCTCCAGATCGATCAGTCGCCGGTCCGTGTTGAGAGCCGGGCTTCGGCAGTTTCGCTCGCCGCTGGCTCGGGCGTGCTCGTCGTTCCCGTTGGGTCGAGTGGCTACGGTGGCCTCGCCACTCGCTTCGGCCAGGAAACGTCTGTGATCGGATTGTCGTCGAGTAACGGCCTCGATTGGAACGAAGTCGCGGTCTTGGGTGTCCCCGAAGGTGCGACGGCTTCGCTTCTCGTCGAGCACGATGGAACGTTCGTTGCGTTGTTCGAGTCGTTCGACTCGGACACTGGGCGAGCGACCTTCGTTGGAACGTCGACAGATCTGGCGACATGGGATGTCTCGGCTCCGCTCGCTGGTGATCCGTTTGCAACCGGATTGGCGGTCGGTGAATCGGGTGTGATCGTCCTTGGTGATAACAGCTCGCCCGATGTTTGGGTTGGGCCTGTCGGCGGTCCATATGAGCGGACCGCCCGCCTCGCAGCGACCGCGGTTTCCGGCGTTACGACACTCGGAAACGAGTTCCTAGTAGCGGGACGTTCGAGCGAAGGCGCAACGCTCTTTCGATCCACCGACGGCGTGGAATGGACCGGCGCTGCGTTGAGCTCGCCGAGCGTTCCCGGTTCGGCTCCTGTCGTCTCTGTCGACGGTGGGGCGATCATCTTGTCCAACGTCGCTACGGGAGGAAATGTCAGCCTTATCTCGACCGATGGCGGTGAGACCTGGAACCAACTCAACGCCGATTCGGACGGTGTCGCGGTGAGTTCGAGCACCCTTGGCCTGCTGAGTGTCTCGAACGGCGGCGCTGCGGTTGCGATCGCAGACGATCAGAGCTTCGTGGCCGCACAGATCGATGTGGACGCCCCGGACCGCCTCTCCCTTGTTGCGGCAGGCAATGACGAGGTTGTGTTGTTACAAGCGACCGAAACCGGCGCGAATTGGATCGTCGCAACCCGCTAAAACCCGGCGAGACAAATCTCGATGTGTTCTTTGGGTCCAATGCCCAGAACTCATCGAATTGCTTCTACGATGTCCGCTCAACGGGGATGGACCCCGAGAGAGTTGGTGGGTACAGATGGAAGCACAGGTATCTGAGGTTTGGCGTCTGCATGGCATGACGGGCAGTGAGCCCGGCCATATGTCGTATGAGAACGGGATGGTCCGGCTTCAGCTCGAAGACGACGATGGAAACCCGAGCGTGGCGTTCGAGACAGAGATTGCCAACGTTGCGAATGTGAAGTTTCCTGCGGTGCAAATGAGTGGTGGATGCTCATTTGTGGTCGACGGTGAAAAGTACCGGATCTCGTTTCTCCAACCGCAGAACACCCGAATGCCGCACGCCGGTGGGGCCATTGCTGGGGTCGCATCGATCTCCGGTGGTCGAAAGGCAGGCAAGGCGTGGAAGGCACTATTGACCTGAGTCCGGCGGGTGCGCTTCGACGCGAAGGGCTATCCCAACGAGGCGAGGAGCTCTCGCGTCGCGGTGTCCGCGGGGAAGAACAATTCGATGCGGTGATCGGCGAGTGCGATGTCCTCGGCTGAGCCGAAGTGCGCGATCGTCGAGAATAGCGAGACCCGGAGATCATCGATCTGAAAGACCGCCGGCAGTACGGGAGCGAGCTGGGCGCCGCTCGGCGGTGAGATTTCTTCATCGCCCACAAGTTGTGCGATCGCCGCGTCGAGCACTGCGTCGCCACCGAGGGCCGCGCTCTCGGTTCGGAGGCGAGTCAGCAAGAAGTAGCCAACCTCGCTCCAGTTGTCGAGCCGCTTCTTGAGGTCGCTGTCCTGGAGGAACACGTCGAGCAGGCTCCCATCGGAGTCCACGGAGAGCATGGCGAACATCATGGACGCGCTGTTGTTCGTCTGAAGGATGTTCCAATGGCGGTCGAGAACGATCGCCGGAAACGGGTCGTGCTGTTGAAGTGTCCAGCTGATCGCGTCTCGGATCTGATCCATTTCGGGGGCCTCGAGATCTTGGGCTCGGTAGATCGGTGCGTATCCGGCCGCTCCGAGGAATCGGTTTCGTTCTGCCCGTGGCACCTCCAGCACGTTCGTCAGATGGAGCACCATCGGGCGGCTCGGCTTTGACCGGCCAGACTCCATGAACGAGATATGCCGGGGTGAGACTTCGGCGAGCGATCCGAGGTCGAGTTGGCTCATGCGGCGAACGCCGCGCCATTCCTTGAGGACGGATCCAAACGTTGTTGACATAGTTGCACCGTAGGTCATGCGAGGCGCCGAGCGGGAAGAATGAACATGAGAAGGAAGCCGATGTTCCCAACGACGTTGAGCGGTGCACCGGCGATGATCGAGCCGCCGCTATCCAAGATGAACCAGACCGCCATCGTCGTCATGACCAACCGACGAAGTACTGCGGGATGATCGTCGATTAGCTCGTCGACGAGCATCCAAATGAGCAATCCGAAGCCGGTCATGATGCCACCGATAATCGCGGCCAAGAGGCGGGCCTCGTCCTGGAGCTCAGATGTCATATCTCCGAGCGGCCAGAACAGTAAATCCCCGAACCATCTCACCGGCCAGTCCGTCGCTGGGTGGACTCCAAGAAGAATGAGAATCGCAAAACCAATCGTGCCAGCGCATGCCATCTTCAGCTGAAGGGCGATCGAGCGCGTGGCCGAAGCGTTGGGTGGAGTGTCGTCGACTGCGGGAGTCGTTGGAGCGGTGTGTGTCATACCAACATCGAACGTGTTTGAGGTAACGAAGACAATTACCTCCGAGGTAATGCCACACCGCGGCCAACCCTTCGATTTGGGGTCAGACCCCAAATCGAAGGGTGTGGACTGGGCCGGGGTAACAGGAGCGTCTAGAACGCAGGTTCGATAGGGTGCGAAGCGATGACTACTGAGCTGATCGATGGGTTGAACCAGGCGCAGGAAGATGCCGTTTTGCACGAGGGGGGTCCGCTGCTGATCATCGCCGGTGCAGGGTCGGGCAAGACCCGCGTGCTGACGCACCGCATTGCGCACCTCATCCAAGAACGTCGGGTTTCACCGTTTGAGATCCTCGCCATCACCTTCACCAACAAGGCCGCTGACGAGATGAAGACCCGCGTGGGTGCGCTCGTCGGGCCGGTTGCCGAAAAGATGTGGGTCAGTACGTTTCACTCGGCGTGTGTTCGGATCCTTCGCCGCGATGCTGATCGTCTCGGCTTCCCATCGTCGTTCACGATCTATGACCAGTCCGACGCCGTCCGGCTGACCGGCTATGTGCTGCGCGACCTCAACCTCGACTCGAAAAAGTTCCCTCCGCGCACCGTGCACTCGGCGATCAGCTCAGCCAAGAACGATTACAAGACGGTCGCTCAGTACACCGAAGAGGCAACGACGATCTTCGAGCGCAAGATCGCCGAGGTCTACGCCGAATATCAAGCGCGTCTGCTCAAAGCCGGAGCGATGGACTTTGACGATCTGTTGTTCAACACCGTCGAGCTGTTTAAGAAGCACCCCGACGTGCTCGAGCACTATCAGCGCCGTTTCAAGCATGTCCTCGTCGACGAGTATCAGGACACCAACTCGGTGCAGAACGCCATCGTGACGATGCTCGCCGAAGCACATCGTCAGGTCTGCGTGGTGGGAGATGGCGACCAGTCGATCTATCGATTCCGGGGCGCGGACATCCGCAACATTCTCGAGTTCGAAACGACCTTCCCCGACGCTCAGGTCGTGCTCCTCGAGCAGAACTATCGCAGTACTCAGACCGTTCTCGATGCAGCGAATGCCGTCATCGAGAACAACGAAGGTCGTAAACCCAAAGAGCTCTGGACCGAGCAAGGCGATGGCGAGAAGATCCTTCGGTACTTCGCCGACGATGAGACTGACGAAGCCCAGTGGGTGACCCACGAACTTGCACGCATCCACGAAGGCGGACTGCACCGCTGGGGTGACATGGCGGTCTTCTATCGCACCAACGCGCAGAGCCGTGCGCTCGAGGAATACCTCGTTCGTGTCAACATCCCGTACAAGGTCGTCGGTGGCACCCGCTTCTACGATCGCCGCGAGATCAAAGATGCCATGGCCTATTTGAAGGCGGTCGTAAACCCCGTCGACGAGGTCAGCATGAAGCGCGTGTTGAACACGCCGAAACGTGGCATTGGCGACTCGACGGTCGCAAAGCTCGACCAATGGGCACAGATGATGGGTGTGCCGTTCATTGATGCGTTGCGCAACTACGACGAAGCCGGAGTATCCGGTCGAGCACCGAAAGGCATCGACGAATTCCTCGTGCTCATCGATGGTGCGGCCGAGAAGTTGGTCGACACCGGACCTGCCGAGATGATCCGCTACCTCCTCGATGCCTCGGGCTACATGGCCGATCTGGAAGAAGAGCGTTCGATCGAAGCCGAGGGTCGGCTCGAAAATCTGGCCGAACTGGTCGGTGGTGCCGAGGATTTCGAATCGATCGAAGAGTTCCTCGAGCAGGTGAGCTTGGTCGCCGACACCGACAGTATTGATGAGGACGAATCGCAGGTCGTGCTCATGACCTTGCATTCGGCGAAGGGCCTCGAGTATCCGGTGGTGTTCCTGATCGGCCTCGAAGACGGGGTGTTCCCACACATGCGCTCGTTGGGCGAACCTCGAGAACTCGAAGAGGAACGCCGCCTCGCGTATGTCGGCATCACGCGCGCCCGTGAGCGTTTGTTCTTGTCGCACGCATGGAGCCGCATGCTGCACGGCACGACCCAGTACAACCCACCGAGTCGCTTTCTCGATGAGATCCCCGAGAGCCTCGTCCAAGACGCCGAGGGAAGCCGCTCGCGGCGCCGGTCATCGAGCTTTGGGTCGAGTGGCGACAGCTACGGTCGAGGGTCGCGTACCCCCAGCTCGTCCTACGGTGGTGGCGGTTCGTCCTATGGCGGTGGATACTCGGCCGCCGACCGAGAACGTTCTCGCGCTGCCAATCGGGAGTCCATGGTCGACGCTGCGATGAAGCGCAGTGGGCCAACTCCATCGGGTGCTGACGAGATTGGCCTGAAGGTCGGTGATGATGTGCGTCATGCGAAGTTTGGTGAAGGAGTCATCATCGATATCACCGGGGCTGGCGACAAGGCTGAGGCTCGTGTGAACTTCCCCGATGCAGGGGAGAAGCAGCTGCTCCTCAGCTGGGCGCCATTAGAGAAGATCTAGCGCTCGTTCGTTGAACTCGGCCAGCTGACAGATTTGTAAACCTCGGCCACACTGGGTGCATGAATCTCGACGACGCAACACCTGAACAAATCGTATTCATGCGGTTGGGGCACATCTCCGATGAGTTGCGGGCTCTGCCGTCCGATGCGTTTGCCGAGAAGTACGAGCTGAATGTCGAGGCCGACGAGCTCCGCTCTGCGTTGGACGAGATCGAGGGTGATCGGTCCGAAATTCTCGCTGAGTGGGCCGAGCGAGCGGGCCGCAAAGGCGTTCCCATCACCGACAAGGAGGCGCTACGCGTCGCCGCGGTTCACGCCAAGGGATTGCTTAGCGGAAACGCCTGAGAGCGTCGTTGCTCGCCAAAGCTCGTTAGCCGGTAAAGCCAACGAAGTCGTCGTCGGAGTGAATGCCGTTGATATCGATCACGAGGATCGTCTCGTCGATGAACACCGGAATCTGGGGGAGACCCTCGCCGTCGGCGGGAAAGACCTCGCCGGTACACGGATCGGTGAACGTTTGGTTAGCGACGCTCCACTCAACATTGCACTCGCGCCCGGCGCCCGGCAAGCGAGCGTCGAACGCAACCCAACCTTCACCCACATCATCGCCGATGTGCTGAAGCCAGATGTCTCGCGTGTTGCTCGCAATATCAGGCCACAGCACCGGGCCATCGTCGTCGATGGACTCGGCCATCCGGAAGACGTTGATCTGACCAAAGTTGGGATCGCCGAGAACAAGGGTGTTCGACTGTTGACCCAAGCGGACGGCGAAGAACCCAATAACGATCGCCGCGAGCACGGCGATACCGCCGAAAATTGCGGCACTTCGAAGGTCAAATTTTGGACCCTTGGCGACGGGCATGAATTCGGTTCTCCAGTATTTAACGACAAGCCTTGGCCGTTTACACGGCAATGGTTCTCTAACTGCCTAGTATCGCAAGAGGACTCGTGGAACACGACGTCCTTTCCGGCCCCTCTCGGAGGAACACTGTGGATCTATTCGAATATCAAGGCAAAGAATTTTTTGCGGAGTACGGCATGCCGATCTCCGCAGGAAAGATTGCGTTCTCGGTCGACGAAGCTGTCGCCGCAGCTGAAGAGCTCGGTACGCCCGTCATGGTCAAGGCTCAGGTGCATACCGGTGGCCGTGGCAAGGCCGGCGGCGTGAAGTTTGCCGCCGACGTCGACGCCGTTCGCGAGCACGCAGGCAACATTCTCGGCCTCGACATCAAGGGCCATGAAGTCAAGCGTGTCTGGATCGAAAAGGCCTCGGACATTGCCGAGGAGTATTACGCCAGTTTCACGCTCGACCGGTCAGCGAAGAAGCACCTCGGCATGTTGTCCAAGGAAGGCGGTGTTGAGATCGAGACCGTCGCCGAGGAAAACCCTGATGCGATCGCAAAGATCTGGGTCGATCCTGTCGCTGGTCTTTCCGACGACGACGTCGCTGCGTGGGTTGCAGCCGCCAACTTGCCAGAAGCAGCGGTCGAAGGCTCCAAGGTCATCTTGAAGCAGCTCTACACCGCGTATGTGGAAGGCGATGCAGACATGGTCGAGATCAACCCGTTGATCCTCACCCCAGAAGGCGTTGTTCACGTCCTCGACTCAAAGGTCACCCTCGACGGCAACTCGACGTTCCGTCACCCGGACTACTCCCAATACGACGAGACCCAGACCCGCGATGAGCGCGAAGCGGCTGCTCACGCCCAGGGCCTCCAGTACGTTGGTCTCGAAGGTTCGGTCGGCGTAATCGCCAACGGCGCTGGTCTCGCAATGAGCACCGTCGACGTTGTTAACCAGGTCGGTGGAAAGCCAGCGAACTTCCTCGACATCGGCGGTGGCGCAAACGCTGACGTGATGGCCGCGGCGCTAGAGGTCATCAACAACGATCCGAACGTGAAGTCGATCTTCATCAACATCTTCGGTGGCATCACCCGAGGTGAAGAGGTCGCTGAAGGGATCATCGAAGCAAGGAAGCGAGTGTCGATCGACAGTCCGATCGTCATTCGCCTCGATGGCACCAACGCCCAGGAAGGCCGCGACATGCTCGCACCTCACCTGAGCGATGCATTGATTATGGAAACCACCATGCTGAGCGCCGCCGAAAAGGCTGTTGCGTTGGCTGCTGGCTGAGCTACGACGACCCAATAAGGAACGAATCACAATGAGTATTTTTCTCGATGAAAACACCAAGGTCGTCTACCAAGGCTTGACCGGAAGTACTGGCCGTTACTACGGCAATCTCAACCGCGACTACGGCACCAACGTCGTCGGCGGAACACACCCAAAGAAGGCAGGCACCGACGTTGACGGCATGCCGATCTTCGCAACCGTTGCCGAAGCAAAGGCCGAGACCGGCGCCAACGCAAGCGCCATCTTCGTCCCTCCAGTTGCCGTGCGCGGTGCCGTGCTCGAGGCTGCAGAAGCTGGCCTCGATCTCGTCGTCGTCATTACCGAGGGCGTGCCAATGCACGACGAAGCATGGTTCTTCAACAAGCTGAAGCAGGACTTTCCCGACACCCAGCTGCTCGGACCGAACTGCCCAGGCATCATTAGCCCGGGCAAGGCCAACATCGGCATTACCGCAGGTCACATCGCAAAGCCTGGTGGCCCCGTTGGTGTCGTGAGCCGTTCAGGAACGCTTACCTACCAAGCGGTGTTCGAGCTGCAGCAAAAGGACATCGGCGTCACGACGTCCGTCGGCATCGGTGGCGACCCCGTCCCTGGCACCAGCTTCATCGATTGCCTCGAGGCCTTCGAAGCTGATCCGGAGACCGAAGCGATCATGATGATCGGCGAGATCGGTGGCTCAGCCGAAGAAGAGGCAGCCGAGTACATCAAGGCAAACGTGACCAAGCCGGTCGTTAGCTATGTCGCTGGCGTTACCGCACCTCCCGGAAAGAAGATGGGCCACGCTGGCGCCATTGTTTCAGGTGGCAAGGGCACGGCGAAAGCCAAGATGGAAGCGCTCGAAGACGCAGGCGTCAAGGTCGGTCTCAACCCGACCGAAGCTGGCGACCTGATGGCAGAGATCGTCAAGACGCTCTAAGAGCGTTCGTTAGCGATTTCCGCCCACGTACATCGGAAGTAGAAAACGGAAGAGGCCCGGCACGCTCAGCGTGCCGGGCCTCTCTCGTCCAGCGTGATTTGGCGACCTAGGCGTTCCAACCGCCGCTCAGGCCACCAAAATTGCGTTTAGTGGTTGTGCTCGTGCTCGGCCTGGTGCTTTGCGATCTCGGCATGAACCGCTTCCATGTCGAGCTCTTCGACCTTGGCGATCAAGTCTTCGAGAGCGGCTTCAGGAAGTGCTCCTGGCTGTGAGAAGACCTGAACCCCATCGCGGAAGGCCATGATGGTCGGGATCGACTGAATGCCGAGCCCGCCCGACAATGCCTGCTCGGCCTGGGTGTCGACCTTGGCAAAGGTGATGTTCTCGTGCTTCTCGCTCGATGCTTCGTATACCGGAGCAAATGACTTGCATGGTCCGCACCAGTCGGCCCAAAAGTCGACCAGGACGATGCCGTCTGCAAGAACGGTGTCTTCGAATTGTTCAGCGGTGATATCGATCGTGCTCATGTGATGCGGGCTTTCTCTTAAGGGGGAGGCGCTCTCGTAGCGCCATTTGTAAGAACCGGGTGAACGCTCTGCGTATTTCATCGATTCAGCGCGAAATCTAATTTCACCGTCGAACGCGCACAGATTTTGGGCCGTATGACTCATTAAGGGCGACTTCTGGGCG
>CAYVHV010000004.1:0-9695 GCA_964451305.1 uncultured Acidimicrobiales bacterium
GGTGCGATGTGTATGCACCGCATCATCCCCGGGGGTACCCCGGAGTGGTCATGGAGATGCATCGATGCACGCATCGAGACCTCTCCTTCCCTTGGCTCGAAGCCACCCCGCTGTCGTTGGTTCAACAGTAAACCCGAGCGAGATGTCACCCAAAATCTGCCGATTACCTCGCCTACCCCTCGTACCGTTCGCCGAGATGTATCGGTCTACGCGGCCTCGTCGTTTGCGATACGCCACGTTCGATCGGGGTTGCTGGCAGCTTCACCATCGAAGAGCGCACGTATCGAGTCGATTTCGATGGACCCCGGAAAGGTGAACGCTGCGGCCTGGCCTCCCGCATCACCATCGAGACGTCCACCGAGCTCTACGACTCTCGGAGCGAAGAACTCGATCTCCCAATCACCGAGGGTTTGCACCGCGAGGTTGCCGTTGCGGGCGGTGACCTCGAAGGTTGCATCGGTTCCGAGTGCGACGTGATCGCCAGATGCAACCCCAGACACGAGGAGCGGAGATACGAGCAACTCGAACGTTCCATCGGAGTGGGCAAAGGCGTGGAGGGACTCGACGACGGGTTCGCCGGTCTCGTCATGACCGGCCAAGAGGTCGATCGTCGTGAGGTTGCCAAACATCCAGCTCAGCTTCGGCCAGTCCGCAACGACGCGGTCGATCGTCTCTTCGATCGTGTGGATCCCTACGGATAGCGGCACGGTAAACACGCGCATTCGCGGTTCTTTTCCGTCCAAGCGTCCGCCCAATGCAGCCACGTGCTGAGCGAGTGCGTCGACCTCGCCCCACTCGCCGAAGACTTGGATGGCAACGTTGCGACCCCACGTGATCAACTCGAACTGTCCATCGTCGGCCAATCGAATGTGATCATCGGCGGCCAACCCGCGAACGATCATGGGCGAATTGGCCAGCTCGAAGGTCTCCGAGTCTGGGACTCGCGCCGGTACCCGTTCGCGAATCCACTTGCCATCGGCACTCTTCTCTACAGCGATATCGATGTCAACGCTCATTGGTTGCCACCCATCCCTTCACCGGCATTCCGCCGATCGATCAGCATCAAGATTTTAAACCCGGACACGGTTGTTTGCGGTAGAACCTCGGTGTGGACATCGCTCAGCTTCGAGGTGAACTACTTGCGGTCGCCGATCCCTCTCGCGCCCCCGATATGGCTGCCTATATGAAGGACCAGTTCGTCTATCTCGGATGCTCAGCGGGGGAGCGGCGACTCGTGTCGAAGCCGATCATCCAGGCAGCGAAGAAGATGGACCCCGTTGAACTGCTCGAGATGGTCGGCCAGCTTTGGGATGAGCCAGAGCGCGAGTTTCACTACGTCGGCATGGATGCCGTCCGCGCCGGAGCAGCGCACCTGCGGGCCACCGACCTCGAAGCTGTACGGGCGCTCATTTTGCGAACACCGTGGTGGGACACGGTCGACTCGCTCGCCGTCCATACCGTCGGGACGATGGTGACAAACCACCCCGCCCTCCTCGAGGTCATGGACGAATGGATCGAGGCTGAGGGCGATGCGGACGTCGCGGAGATGTGGCTCGCACGTACGGCCATCCTCCACCAACTCATGTACAAAGAACGGACCGACACCAACCGACTCTTCACGTATTGCTCGATGCGGTCGGAAAGCCCGGAGTTCTTTATGCGCAAGGCAATTGGGTGGGCGCTACGCCAATACGCTCGGACCGACGCTGACGCGGTGCGAAACTTCGTTGCCGAGAACGTTGACTCGCTCTCGGGTCTGAGCAAGCGCGAAGCGCTCAAACATCTGTCATAGCTACTCGGCCGTGCGCGGGACCACGTTGTCCGGGTCGTCCCGATTCACCGCTATGAACAAGCCGTTCGCCTCGACCAGCGGTCTGCCTTCTGCGCTCATGATCGCCGCGCGGACCCGGACGGTCATCGAACTCGTTGGCAGACACGAGCCGCGGACCTCGTAAGGCCCGCCCGCGATCAGCACGGGTTGGCGGTAGCGAAGATCGAGCGTTCCGGTCGCTATTCGCGAATCGAGCGCCGCTCCAGCGATCCGGGCAGAGACGAAATCGAGCACGGTCGCCGAAAGTCCGCCCTGAACCCAACCCGGCGCACCCGTGTGCTCTTTCTCCGGAGCGAATGACGCAACGCCGGTGACCTCGCCTGAGGAATCGATCGAAATCGTCACGTCCGGATAGAGCGCTGACATGATCCGCTTCGCCGCGGCCTTCGCCGGGTCGTGTTCTGGCGGGTACGGAGGTGTTGCGTTGGCCACCGACACAGCGTAGGAACTCCAATCCAGATGTGACACACGGTTCGTCGCGGGCGGTTCGATTTCGTTGTGATCGTGCTACTTTTCGTTCGGTGGCGGAGATAAGGGACTGGACGCCGGTCGAACTGTGCTTGACATAACTTCTGTTGGCGGAACTTCTCATTCGGTGCGCGCTCTTGTTGCGCTGATCGTCGTCGTACTCTTCGGAGCGTTTCTTCCGCTCTCCGCGACGAGCGCAGGTGCCCAAGCGAGTGACTGTACGGTTACTCGAAGCGGTGACGACAATGTCATCAACTGGCAGCGCGGTGACGGCACGAACGTGATTCGCCGCAACGGCGACTGGCTCGCGACCCCAGACGATGGTGTGTCGACCTACCGTGATTCAAACGCGCCGTCGGGTGCGAGCTATGTCATTCGCACCCGCCCGGGCGGCAATATTGATGACGTTTCGTGCACGCAGGGAGGCGCTCCAGCGGCCGGTTGCACCATCGACCGGGTCGGCTCGAACAACGTAGTGTCGTGGGACGATGACGGCGGGTTCCACGTTATTCGCCTGAACGGCGATTGGTTGTCGACGCCGGGCAACGGGCAATCCTCCTTCGTTCATAACGGCGGCCCAGCCAACGGCATCTACGTCGTGCGAACGTTCAGCGGAAACTCGAGCACCGACCGGTCATGTTCCGCTGGTGGTGGTGGTGGCGGCGGTCCGATCGGAGACGGTCCGTGCACGGTGTCGCGAAATGGAAGCGACAACCTCATCTCCTGGACCGACGGGGGTGGCACAAACGTGCTGCGCCGAAACGGCGACTGGCTCACAACCCCAGGCCCAGGAGTCAGCTCATTCCTCGATCGCGACGCATCATCCTCGGCAAATTACGAACTGCGAGTCTTCACCGCAGCCGGGCGACAAGACATCGCCTGCGTGCAAGGAAACGGAGGCACAACACCCGTCGACGGTGACCGCCAGTTCGTCGTGCACATCAGCGTGGACGGCCTTCGCTCAGACTTCGTGAGCGCCCAGATCACGCCAAATCTCTTCCGACTTGCCGAGGAGGGCACCTTCACCCTCAACGCTCGGACCGACCCCGACGAGACCAGAACCCTGCCAAACCACACCTCCCAGTTCACCGGCCGCTTCGTCAACGGATCAAACGGTCACGGGGTCAACTTCAACAACGACATTCCAGGAGTCACCGCGCACGACACCGCAGGTGAATACGTCTCGTCGGTATTCGACGTCGTGCACGACAACGGCGGACGAACCGTCCTCTACAACGGCAAGGACAAGTTCGACCTCCACGAACGAAGCTGGATTCGCAGCGGAGCCAACGATGTCATCGGGGCCAATGACGGAACCGAGAAGATCGATGTCTTTGTCAAGGACAACCCACTGACCAGCTACGGCGACTTCATCGATGACCTCGTTGCCGGATCGGGAGACACCTTCGGGTTCTTCCACATCCGGGAACCAGATTCGGCAGGACATCAACACAACTGGGGCTCGATCGAGTACCGCACCGGCGTGACGACCGGCGACCAGACCATCGGTCAACTCATCGACGGTCTCGAGTTTGCGGGTGTGCTCGACCAGACGACGATCATCGTCACCTCCGACCACGGTGGGCCCAATGGGCAAGATCTTCATAACACCCCCGACGTACCCGAGGCGTACATCGTTCCCTTCGTCGTATGGGGAGATGGCGTTCGTGCCGGAACCGACCTCTATCAACTGAACCCCACGAGTCGAACCGACCCTGGTCAAGACCAGATCGGCCGAGGCGGAGACCAACCAATTCGTGGTCACGACGCGGCGAACCTCGCCCTCGACATTCTGGGCCTTCCCGCAATCCCGGATTCCGATGTGAACGACCGCCAGGACCTCGACATCAACTAGGTGCCAGTTGCTCTGGTGACCATTCCTCGGTGACAGGGACGTGGTGCCCAGCGCGCAGCCCGGGTTGAGCTGTCCTCAGCTCGATTGCTAAGCAGTGGTCATGGCCCTCGTAATCGGTATCGACTCATCTACCCAGTCCACAAAAGCGGAGCTTCGCGATCTTGAGAGCGGCGAACTAATCGCCACGGGAAAGGCTCCGCACCCAGCCACTCAGCCACCCGTCTCCGAACAAGACCCCGGGTCGTGGTGGCACGCGTTGGTCGACGCTGTCCAACAACTCGGAGACCGACGTGCCGAAGCGGTCGCCATCTCGGTCGCTGGCCAACAACACGGCCTGGCGCTCGTCGATGACACAGGCGCATCACTTCGACCAGCGAAGCTGTGGAACGACACCACCTCGGCGCCGAACGCCGAACGCCTCGTCGATCAACTCGGTGCCGAGTGGTTCTCTTCGAACACCGGCTCGGTTCCGGTAGCGGCCTTCACCGTGACAAAGCTTGCCTATGTCGCCGAACACGAGCCCGACATCATCGGCCAGGTCGCAAAGGTTATGTTGCCCCACGACTATCTGACCTGGAAACTCTCCGGGGAACACGTCACCGACCGAGGCGATGCATCCGGCACCGGATGGTTCGACGGAGCACACGACACCTACCTTCCCGAAGCCGTTCGAGCAGCGATTGGATCGGACGCGGACTGGTCTGACCGTCTCCCACGAGTCCTCGGTCCACGCGACGCCGCCGGGCCGATCCTCGGATCAGTCGCAGGTGAGCTCGGAATCTCCGAAGACGTCATCGTCGGCCCAGGAACCGGCGACAACATGGGAGCAGCGCTCGGTCTGGGGTTGGCCCCTGGCGACGTCGTTGTCTCCCTCGGCACGTCCGGGACCGTCTATGCAAAGTCTGATCAGCGAACGACCGACATCACGGGCGCCGTCGCCGGCTTCAGCGACGCAACCGGGGCGTTTCTCCCGCTCGTATGCACATTGAATGCAACGAAAGTGACCGACACGGTGGCGAGGTGGCTCGGAACGGACGCTCCCGGATTGGCCGAATTAGCCCTCGCTGCCGGTACCGAAGCAATCTCCCCGGTACTCGTCCCCTACTTCGATGGGGAACGCACCCCGGATCGTCCAGAATCCAACGGAATCATGGTCGGTCTCACCAACGAGACCAGCCGCGAACACCTGGCCCGAGCCGCCCATGACGGTGTGATTTGTGGGCTTCTCGAAGGGTTGAGCGCACTCGAACGTTGCGGTGGCTCGAGCAACGGCCGACTGCTCCTCGTCGGCGGCGGTGCACGGTCTGAGGCCTATCGCCAACGCTTGGCAGACATTGCAGGGCGTGATGTCCACATCCCCGAAAATGACGAGACCGTGGCGACCGGAGCTGCCCTCCAAGCAGCGGTCGTATACGGCGCCTCGGCCGATTCTGACGCAGATTTTGATAGCGTCGCTGAAAATTGGTCGTTGAAAAAGACTCAGTTCACGACTCCGCGTGCCGACTCCATAGGTGATGACATCCGCGATCGATACCGCAGCGCCGCGTCTTTTGACGACGGTCTGTGCCGAGCACCATTGGCGACGAGCTAGGCAGCGACCAGCGGCTGCTGCTTGCCGCACCGGCCTTTTGACCCGTATTTCACGGGCCAAAGAACCTGCTTTAGTCCTTCCGGACCATCAAACGATCTCTCACAACGTCGATTGATTACGTACACACCGAACCCGCGTGCGAACCGAGCGCATGCGGAACTGGAAGGAAAGTTCAATGAAAAAGCGGATTACAGGGTTTGCCGTGCTTGCGGCAGTGCTCTTGCAGGCCTCGCCGGTCGCAGCACAGGCAACAGAGAAGGTCGACACAAGCGTGCCGGGCGTCTTTGCAGACAACCTGTTCATCATGTTCTGTGCGATGTTCGTGATCTTCATGCAGGCGGGCTTCGCAATGGTCGAGGCTGGCTTGACCCGTGCAAAGAACGCAGCACACATGATGCTCAAGAACCTCCTCGACTTCGTGGTGGGTGCATCTGGATTCGCTCTCGTGGGTTACCACATTGCATTCAGCGGTGCCGCATGGTTCGGCTTCGACTGGTTGTGGGGTGCTCCCGACGACCTTGCTCCCTACACCAACAACCTGGCCCTTCCGGTCCACTTCTTGTTCCAGATGGGCTTCGCTGCTGCAACCGCAACGATCGTTTCTGGTGCAGTTGCTGAGCGTGTGCAGTTCAAGGCGTACTTCACCTACTCGGCCATGCTCTCGTCGATCATCTACCCAGTTGTCGTCAGCTGGGTGTGGAACCTCGATGGTTGGCTTGCTCAGGCTGGATTCGTCGACCTCGCAGGCGGCTCGCTCGTCCACGGTGTTGGCGGCATGGCCGCCCTTATCGGTGCGAAGATTCTCGGTCCTCGCATCGGACGCTTCGACGCAGACGGCAACTCGATCCCAATCCCGGGCCACAACGTGCCGCTCGCTGTTCTCGGTGTCTTCATCCTCCTCGTTTCATGGTTTGCGTTCAACGCCGGCTCTATCCTCTCGGCTGACATTCAGCTCGGTCAGGTCGCTGCTGTCACCGCAATGGGTGCAGCATTCGGCGGCCTCGGCGGCACGATCACTACGTGGCTCTCGCTGAAGGTTCCAGACGTGACCCTCATCGGTAACGGTGTCCTCGGTGGCCTCGTGGCCATTACCGGTGGCGCACTCAACTTCAACATCTTTGCCGGAATGATCGTCGGCACAATCGGCGGCGTCATCGCCACCACCGGCGTGCTCCTGCTCGACCGCATCAAGATCGACGATCCCGTCGGCGCAATCCCGGTCCACCTCTTCTGTGGATCGTTCGGCATCATCGCCGTCGGTATCTTTGCTGACCCTGACGCGGTCATCGGTGGCGAAGGTCCAGCAGGCCTTCTCTACGGCGGCTTCGATCTCCTCGGAACCCAGATCCTTGGTCTCGTCGCAGTCCTCGGCTTCGTTGCCATCACCTCTGGCGCCATGTTCGTTGTCCTCCGCGAGATCGGCTGGCTCCGAGTATCGGTCGAAGAGGAAATGATCGGTCTCGATATTGCCGAGCACGCACTGCCTGCTTACAACGATGACTTCGTCGACTACACCGACGCACTTGTCGAGGACGAAATCGACGCCTTCTACGAGGACGAGTTCGCCGGGTAACCCCCCGAGACTCGAACTCTCAGGCTTAGGTACGGACTCCGAAAGGCAATCGTGGCAAACGACCGCAAAAAACAAAACCTTGAAGTTCTTCGGAACGCGGTCGACAAAGGCCGTAGCGGAGGAAACGGCGCACCAGGTAGTGGCGGTGGCAGCGGTGACGGCAACCAGATCATGTACCGCGGCAAGCCCGTAGGACGATCCGGTGGACGTGGCGGTGCCCCAGGCGCACCCGGTGGTGCCGCACGAGCACCGAAAAACCAAGGTCAGGCGAACGATAACGGAGATGTCAAGGAAGCGCTCCGCAAACTCACCCAGCTATTCAACGATGGCCTGATCACTACGGCCGAGTACGACGCAAAACGAGCAGAAATTCTCAACCGCCTCTAGGCGAGGGGACAGAAAAGAACCATGAATATTAGAACCAAACTCATCGTGATGTTGGCGGTGCCGCTCTTGGCACTCGCTGTCGTCGCAGCCGTCGGCATTCGAAGCCAGAACACCCAGGGTGAGATCAACGAGGACGCACTCGAGTCCGTCGAAACGATCGCCAACTTGGATGAACTCTGGACCAGGATTGCCGATGAGCGCCTCGCCGTTCTTAGCGCCGAGGAAGGAGAGAACGCAGATCTCACCGAGCTCATCGAAGCGACCAATGCAACCAAGGACCGCATTGAGCGTGCAGGTGACGACCGTGGTTGGACCGTCGCTGCGTTGGCCGCCGAAGCACTCCCTGAGGATCGTGGCCAGGCGAGCACTACGGCGTTCGCTGCATACTCCGACGCTCTCGACGTCCTCGAGGAAGGCATTGCCGACCAGGCGCTGACCGGTCTCGACGCTGACGCCGTGCTCACCGCCGTCGCAATGACCGATGCTCGTGACGCCTCTCGTCTTCAGGAAGAGTCATGGCTTCAGCTCCTGATCGTTGACAACCTCAACCCAGGCACTGTTCGCAGCCTCGTTTCGGACTTTGGTTCGGCCGAAACCGCACGTGAACAAGCAGCCTCGATCACGCTGACCGACGGAACGCAGCCATTCTTCGATCCAGTATTTTCGGCACGACGCACGCAGCTGACCCGTATCGAGACGCTCGTTCTCGCCCAGCTCGATGACGCCACCGGAACCGACCTCGGCCCCGACTTCATCGACAATGCTGTCGCATCGTTGCCTTCGGTCGATCTCATCGAATCGCTGAACCTCAACCGTGCAGAGTGGAACGAAGCCTCCTTCGCAGCCCAAGACGTGCTGCGTGCTGATGTTGATGAGAACTTCGCAGAGATCGAACAAGCCCAGTCGCTTTCGCTCTTCCTTGCTCTCCTCGGTGGCTTCCTCTTGTTCACCTTGATCTTCGTGATCGGCCGCTCGATTGTTGGACCGCTCAGTCGTCTCATGGAGAACGCTGGCGTTATGACCAACGAACGCCTCCCAGCAGCTGTTGCTCAGCTCCGCACGATCGGTGCTTCCGATGAGGTACCCGAGCTCGCTCCAATTCCAAAGGAAGCCGACGACGAGATCGGAACGATCGTCGAGGCATTCAACGAAATGCAGTCCAGCGCTCTGAAGGTCGCAACCGACCAGGCTCGCTCACGCCGTAACGTGGCCGAGATGTTCGTTAGCCTCGGCCGACGAAACCAGCAGCTCAACCACCGCATGATCACCATGATCTCGGATCTTGAGCGAGACGAGCAGGACCCAGACACCCTCCGTGGTCTGTACCAGCTCGATCACCTTGCAACCCGAATGCGTCGTAACGCTGAATCTCTTCTCGTGTTGGCCGGCAACCGTTCGCCACGTCAGTGGAAGCGCCCAGTGGCCTTCGATGACGTTGTTCGTTCGTCGCTCGCTGAGGTTGAGTACTTCGAGCGTGTCGAGATTGGCAACCTGCCAGAGCTCGACATGAGTGGCGCTGTTGTTACCGACATCACCCACATGCTCGCTGAGCTTCTCGACAACGCAACGCAGTTCTCGGATCCGGCAACGACCGTTGCGCTCTCCGCAGTCGAGACGCACACCGCGGTCGAGCTCCAGATCCAGGACAACGGCTTCGGCATCAACCCTGAAGACCTTGCAGTCCTGAACGAACGTGTGACCAACCCACCAGAACTCGATCAAGCGCCTTCTCGCCTCCTCGGTCTGTTCGTGGTCGGCCGTCTCGCTCAGCAGCACAACGTTCACGTTGGTCTACAGAGCGTTCCAGGTGAAGGCACCGTCGTCACCGTCACGATTCCAAAGGCGCACTTCCCAGTCGAAGTTGCCGAGAACCCAATTCAGGTTCCCGTCACGCCGGCCGCTAGCGCCCCAGTTGAAGTCAATGCAGACAATGCGGCTGACTTCTTCTCAACCGGCCAAAGCACCGATGCAGCATCGGAGCTTCCAGTTC
>CAYVHV010000004.1:9795-115879 GCA_964451305.1 uncultured Acidimicrobiales bacterium
CTGATGCTGTGTCTGAGCTTCCAGTTCCTGATGCTGTGTCTGAGCTTCCAGTTCCTGATGCTGTGTCTGAGCTTCCAGTTCCCGACGCCGCTCCAGAACCGGTAGTAGCCGAGGCAGAGCAGGAGTACGTCGAGCAATTTGAACTCGATGAGGTTGCTGAGGCTCCCGTAGTCGAAGCCGAGATCGAGGAGCCGGTCATTAACGAAGTTCCTGAGGTCGAGGTTCCTGTGGCTGAGGTCCCTGAGGTCGAGGTTCCCGTGGCTGAGGTCCCTGAGGTCGAAGCTCCCGTAGTCGAAGCTGCGATCGAGGAGCCCGTCATTGACGAAGCTCCGGTAGTCGATGACTCTGACCTAAGCCTGACCGAGGAAAGCTGGCCACTGACCAAGCTCACCCCTCCACCAGAGCGTGAAGTCTCGGCCATGGAAGCCGTACAGCGGACCGCCGAAGAGTCGGCACCGGTCGAAGCGCCCATCGAAGACATCGCTGCTGCTCCAGCAATGCCCGCACCAATCGTTGAAGAACCATCGGTCGACCCAATGCCAGAAGCTCCGGTCATGCCGACGCCTCCAGTGGTCGCAGAAGCGCCAGCAGCGCCCGAAGCAGTAGCTGAAGTAATCACCGCGGCACCAGAACCAGAAGCGCCGACCAGCACGTTCGGTGGCCTTCCTACCCGAATGCCACAGGCAACGATCGAAGAGGTCGAAACCGAACCAGCTGTTCTTCCACTGGCACTCCCAGATGAAGAACCAGCCGAAGAAACCAAGACGAGCAGCATCTCGTTCGGACACTTTGCCAAGGGCATTGCAGCAGGACTCGATGAAGTGAACGAAGGAGAAAACTCATGAGCGAGCAGAACCCAGGTGAAGCATTCGCATGGCTGCTGAACAACTTCGTACAGCAGACCGAGGGTGTCTACCACGCTCTCGCCGTGTCAGCCGATGGCATCAAGCTGGCGACTTCTGAAGCCCTTCCGGCCGCCAACGCTGACCAATTCGCTGCAATCACCGCCGGACTTTCAAGCCTTATCCATGGCGCAGCAAATTGCTTTGGAGAGACCGAGGTCCAGCGGGTCATGATCGAGATGGGCAAGAGCTTCCTGCTTATCGCGAACATTGGTCACGGTGCCGTCCTCGGTGTCATCGCAGGGAAGTCCGCCGACCTCGGTGGCGTTGCCTACGAAATGACACTCTTCTCGGACCGCGCCGGCAAGGTTCTGTCGCCAGCACTCATTGCTGAGCTTCAGAACTCGATCATGGCGTAACCCATCATGATGGGAAGAGACGACTGGGACGACGGAATCATCCTCGAAGATGAAGAACCGCGTCTCCGTCCATTCGTCGTAACGCGAGGGAAGACCGAGGCACAAGCCACGGTGCGAGTGGAGACACTCGTCGAGACTTCTGCCCCGCAAGTCGAGACACGCTTCGAAAAGAAGACCGTGCGCGAGATCGCTGGAAAACCAATTTCGGTCGCAGAGCTTTCATCTCACCTCGGCCTGCCGATAGGGACAACGATGACGCTCGTCAGCGAAATGATTAGCGAGGGTCTTCTGAGCGCTCACGCAACGGTCGAGAGTGCAACATCGGACAACCTCGACATTATGAGCAGAATTATCAACCGGGTTCGGGAACTGTAGACATGGCAAACGAAAACTCACAGCAAGTTTCGGCAAAATTCGTCGTCGCTGGCGGCTTCGGCGTCGGCAAGACCACCTTCGTCGGCGCCGTCTCCGAAATCGAACCACTTCGCACCGAAGCCGCAATCACCGGCGCAAGCGTCGGCGTCGATGACGTCTCGAAGGTCTCAACCAAGACCACGACAACTGTGGCTATGGACTTCGGGCGACTCACTATCGACGAGCAGCTCGTCTTGTTCCTGTTCGGAACCCCTGGACAGAGCCGGTTCGGCTTCATGTGGGACGACCTCAGCCAGGGCGCTCTCGGCGCCATCGTGCTACTCGACTCCCGTCGACTCCAAGACTCGTTCTTTGCAGTGGACTACTTCGAAAAGCGTGACATCCCATTCATCGTGGCCGTCAACCGTTTCGACGGCAGCGTCGATCACGGACTCGACGACATCCGAGGTGCACTCCAATTGCACCCAGCTATTCCGGTCGTCGACTGCGACGCCCGAGACTGGCAGTCGGTGAAGAACACGCTGCTCTCGCTCTTCGACTTCATCGTCTTGAAGCTTCAGGCAGAAACCGCTGCCTAAACGCCACTGACCGGCATTGCGGCCACCTGCGTCGTTTCGACTACAGGCTTTCGAGAAACGCGAGCAGAAGCTGTCGATCTTCGAGATCGGCCCGCAAGTATTCGGCTCGCGAGAACGAGCCTTCTCCGCCATGCCACAGGATTGCCTCTTCGATCGTACGCGCTCGTCCATCGTGAAGTAGCCCTCGGTCGCCTTCTACCGGCACGAGCCCGAGGCCCCAGAGCGGAGCGGTTCGCCATTCGTTGCCTGTCGCAATGAAGTCGGGGCGGTCGTCACCCATATCGAACCCAAGGTCGTGGAGCAATAGATCGGTGTACGGCTGAATCTCACGATTTGAGAGCTCAGGAATATCGCTCTCGCCAGTCATCAACGTTTCGGTATGGCACGATGCGCAGCCGTACTCACGAAACAGCACCTGTCCTGCCTCGGCATCGGGATCACCCTCGGTCCTCGGTGGCGGCACCGCCAAGCTCTGGACGTACACATCGATCGCTTCGAACTGTTCGGGGGATACTTCGAACTCTCCACCGCTCGCAGCCTCGTCACACGTTGTCTGATCGGGCGCGCAGTTTCCGTCGGGAAGCAACTGCGATGTGATGCCGATATCCCCGTGGAACGCCTGAAGGATCTGTTGATCGAGCGTGGCAACGTTGGACTTCCACCCGAAACGCCCGATCTCGGTTTGCCCGGTGACTGGATTCCACACCTGATTCGGACGCCCGCTCACCCCGTCGTTGTTCGCATCGTTTGGGTCAGCGAGCGCGAGGATCGTTTCGTCAGGAACCGCTTCGAGCAAGCCCATGCCGATGAGTTGTGCCCCGATACGAGCCGACACCTGCGTGCCCTCGGTCAGGGGCCCGTGCTGCCGATCGCGAATGTTGACCGTCGGCCAGATGATGTCGAAGAGCGTGCCGTCGGCAAAGAATCCTTGTTGGGTGACGTAGTTCGTGAAGATCGTTCCTTCGGGTTCAAAACCTTCGATCGCTCGGTCCTGAACCTGATCGCCATAGGCCGGTTCGGGTAGGGGAGCGCCGGTGACCGGGTCGACGCCTGGAACCGATAGCCGCACGACGAGACCAACATCGACCAGCTCGCCCTCGGGTGGTACTTGGCGGCGGCCCGTGCTCGGATGACAAACCGCGCATGACTGGGCGTTAAAGAGTGGGCCTAAGCCGTCGGTTGGTTGATCCACGTCGACGGTTGCTTCGACCCACTCGAGGTCGAACAGCTCCTGACCGGTGATGAATAGGTCGAGGGTTTCGGCATCGATCCCAGCGTCGGGGTCAGCAAAGACGATTGGCAGCTCAGCTTCGATCGCGGCTATCTCGTCTTCGGTTGGGAAGGGGCTGTCGTCCTCAGGTGTCGAATCCGAGCTATCGGCGGTGGTCTCAGCGTCGTTGGATTCGGGGGCATTTGTGGTCTCGGGGACCTCGCCCAGGCTCACAGGATCGGACCCGGTGCAGGCCGCGACGAGCAGCGCCAACGCGAGTGTCGAAAGAAGCATCCAACGGCCCATCGCTCCAATCGTACGTGGCACGGCTAGTTTTCTACTGTGTCCAATCGTGAACGTTTCAGAAAACGCTTGAACCAAACCCGAGAGACCGTCCGGAAACAGGCGGCCGATCGTGGACTCGATCAGCGCCTTGGCAACATTGGTTTGCCCGCAGGAGCGCTCGGCTCCCCGGCCCGACCCCTCGAAGAGATCCAAGCCGATCTCGATGCCCTCGTCGGGCTCGACACAGTGAAAGAACAAGTCCGCACACAGATTGCATTTCTGCAGGTCCAAGCTCGTCGACAAGATCACGGCCTCGCCGAAGTTCCGACGAGCCAACATCTGGTATTTCTTGGAAATCCGGGCACGGGCAAGACAACTGTCGCCCGGCTTATCGGAGAAATGTACGGTGCGCTCGGGCTGCTGAAAAAGGGTCATCTCGTCGAGGTCGACCGAGCCGGGCTCGTTGGCCAATACGTGGGACACACTGCGAACAAGACGAACAAGGCAGTGAAACGAGCGCTCGATGGAGTCCTCTTTATCGACGAGGCGTACAGCCTGTCGCCGCAGGGTGTGATCGGTAATGACTTTGGTCGAGAAGCAATAGAAACACTGATCAAACGGATGGAAGACCACCGTGATCGCCTCGTCGTGATCGTTGCTGGCTACCCGCGGTTGATGAACGACTTCCTCCGCTCGAACCCTGGGCTTCGCTCGCGTTTCGCCCGCGAGATTTCTTTCCCGGACTACTCGGGCGAAGAGTTGGTGGCGATCACAAACAAGCTCGTGAACGATGCGGACTATCAACTCGACAACGACGTCGAGCCGGTCCTTGGTTTGATCCTTGGGCGTGCGCCCCGCGGCGAAGAGTTCGGCAACGCCCGGTATGCCCGCAACCTCTTTGAGCAGGCGATCAACCGGCAGGCCGTTCGTCTCTCACAGGACCCGGAGCTGAGCTCGGGAGTCGAGAAGCTCGACCGATCGCTCGTGAGCACGTTGCACGCGATCGATTTCATGGAGGCGGCTCGCATGTTGGCGACAGAGCCTCCTCCGACATAATCAACCACCGGGTGAGAAACAACTGATGGAAACTTTGAATGTCCCGCAGGGCAGCTTTGGGCTGGCTCGCGTCCCGAGAGCTGGAAAGCGCCCCCTCCGGGCGTGGGACGCTGCCGACGAGTACGTGCTGGACCATCTCGCCGAACTCGATGCGCAGAGCTCGAACGATACTGATCCTCCGAAGACAATCATCGTGGGGGATAGCTTCGGGGCGCTTGCATGCGGGGTTTCCTCGTGGGCGCCAACCGTGGTGTGCGAGTCCGCTGCAGGACGCCAGGCAATCACCGAAAACCTCGAGCGGGCGGGCGCGGCCAGCATCGCGATTCGGTCGATCCTCGATCTCGATCTCGAAGATGGACCGTTCGACATCGTCGTTATAAAGATTCCGAAGGCCACCCCGCACCTCGTGGAGATGCTGCACCTCATTCGCCCGCTCGTTACGCCGACCACGTTGGTCATCGGCGCGGCCATGGCTAAGCACATCCACACCTCGACCATCGATGCGTTCGAGAAGATCATCGGTCCCACCACGACGTCACTCGCAAAGAAGAAGGCACGCCTCATTCACGTGTCTCCGGACCCCGACCGACAGCCCCGCCCGAACCCATGGCCGAAGACGTGGAAAGCCTACGGACACACGCTTACCAACCACGGGGGAGGATTCTCGCCCAACAAGCTCGATCCGGGCACGAGCTTACTTCTCGACTCTGTGCGGTCGATCGAAGGCTTTCTCCCCGACCCGGTCACCGCGGTCGGCGACCCATTTCATCTGGTCGACCTCGGCTGTGGCAACGGGGTTATCGGGCTCGCATTGTCGACGATGCTCAGCCAGTTTGGCGTCGATCATCGTGTCAGCGCCATCGACGACTCAGCGATTGCCATCAGCGCTGCAACGGCATCGTGGGAGGTGTCATCGGATCATGAGGGCGCGACTCGAACGGTCGACTTTCACCATGCAAATCGACTCGTCAACGTTCTCGGTGAGGCCAGCGCTTATCTCGTCGTGGTCAACCCGCCATTCCATGAAGATCGGGTGTTGGGTGACGAAACTGCATGGTCGATGTTCGTCGATGCCCACAAGGTTCTGCGCCCCGGCGGCGCCATCATCGTCGTCGGTAACCGGCACCTCGCGTACCACGCGAAGTTGAAGAAGATCTTCGGCGGAGTCGAAAACCTCGGCTCGAACGCAAAATTTGTCGTACTTTCGAGTCGAAAAACGCCCTAAAACAGAGAACTTTTCCTGAACTGAGGCGAAGAACTCTTGGAATGTTCGTACAAATCTGCGAGTTTATGAACCTATGACGGGGATCACATGACCGCGCTAACACCCGAGGCGCATCGACGCGAGCTCGGGTTGCTCGCTGTCGCGGTCGTGCTCGCGATGTCTCCGTGGTTCTCTACGGCCGCCGTTCTCGACCAGCTTCGGACCGATTGGCCGCTTTCGTCGACCGAAGCGAGCTGGTTGATCATCGTCGTGCAGATCGGCTTTGTCGTCGGCGCCGTATTTTCTTCACTCACGAACCTCGCCGATCGAATTCCACCTCGTCGTTTGATTCTCTTCGGAGCGGTCGGTGCCTCGGTCGCAAACCTCTTTGTCGTTGTCGGTAGTTCGTTCGAGATCGCGATCATCGCTCGGTTCGTCACCGGGGCGGCTCTTGCCGCGGTGTATCCGCCATCGTTGAAGGCAATCTCGTCCTGGTACCGAGAGGGACGCGGCTTTGCACTCGGTGTGATCGTAGGCGCGCTCACCCTCGGTTCGGCTCTACCACACTTGGTGAATTCCATTGGAGGTCTGCAGTGGCAAGTCACGCTCGTTATCGTCTCTCTGCTGACGCTTGGCGGCGGGGTCATTGCCGACCGGCTCTGCACGGACGGACCGTACGGGTCAGCCCCGGCCCTCTTCGATAAGTCCCAGATTCGTTCGATCGTTATGAACCGCGAGTTTCGCCTCGCGAGCGCCGGCTACTTCGGCCACATGTGGGAGCTCTACGCCATGTGGGCGTGGATCGCAGCGTTCTACGGCGACGTGTTCGAGTCGGACCGACAAGCGAGCTTCGCCGCGTTTCTCGCCATCGCTGCCGGTTCTGCTGGCTCGGTTTGGGCGGGCATCACCTCAGATCGATTGAGCCGATCCGATGCCGCGGCCCTCGCCATGCGGTACTCGTCGATCGGCGCGATCTTCGCCGGCTTTCTCATCGATGCGCCGTGGCCGATCGTTCTTGGAATGGGCATGTTCTGGGGCTTCTGGGTCATTGCCGACTCCGCACAGTTCTCGACCATCGTCACCGAAGTGGTCGACCCTCGATACGTCGGCACGGCGCTCACGATTCAGCTCGCAGCCGGGTTCATTCTGACCTTGCTGACGATCTTCTTGGTTCCCGTCATTCGAGACGCCTACGGGTGGGGTTGGGCGTTCTTGCTCCTCGCCCCAGGCCCCGCTCTCGGTGCGTACGCGATGCGGGCCCTGCGGCTCGGGCCGCGCTACACCAATCCGGCAGAGCCAGAACCCGAGCCAGAGGTGTGGGTCAGCCCGTTCTTCTAGTCCGGCAACAGCAGATCGTGTCGAGTGCGGTTCGCGTATTACGGTGCGGTCATGGCTGTTGTTCCTAATGATCCCGTCGACTACATCGCGGTAACGCGCGATACGTATGCGCAACTCGGGTACTCGGAGTACCGGTGGGCGGATAATCGTGGCGACAGCGTTCCATTCAGTGAGCCGTCGAAGCCACTTGCCGATAGCAAGGTTGTCCTTCTGGCCTCGGGCGGTGTCTATGCGGTTGGAGATGTTGGGTTCACCCATAAAGACGATGTCACGTTTCGGGAGATCTCAATGGACACTCCCAGCGACAAGTTGCGGGTGACGCACTTCGCGTACGACGAAACTTCAGCGAAGGAAGATGTCAACGCGGTCTTCCCGATCGATGCCCTTCGTGCGATGCGCGCCACCGGTGAGATCGGCGAACTGGCCGAGGTCGCGCTGACGTTCATGGGCGGGATCTATAGCCAGCGACGTTTGCAGGAAACGCTCGTGCCAGCGCTGGTCGATCGGGTTGAAGAACTCGATGCCGACATCGCGCTGTTGGTCCCCGTTTGACCGGTCTGCCATCAGTCAGTTGGGCTGATCGCACGAGCTCTCGAGGCGAAAGGAATCCTTACCACCTCGGTAACGTCGGCATGGTCGATAACCGAATCGGTTGTCGCTCCACGTGCAGTCTTTACCGACTTCCCGCTCGGAAATACCGCTGGGCCTCCAAACGCGGCGGACGTGCAGTTTGCGATTGCGCGAAGCGCACTCGCGAACGTCGATGCGGCGACCGAACCCGGCGCGATCCTCCCGCTCGACCATGTATGGCCCGAGCCCTGGAAAGATGACGCTCGTCAACTGAAGGACCATCGAACCGAACGGTTCGACACTCCGCAGTATCAAGAACCGCCGGACCGCGAGGCCGCTATTGCCAGCCATGGTGCGGCCGCAACGACCGGGCCCGAAGCAGGGGAGAAACGTTCCCTATAGCGCAGCTAACTCGGCGAGGAGTGGCAGGAACGCCCCGCGCTCGTCGCCGATACCAGGCACTCGTTCGAGGAGCTGAGCCATTGTGTCCTGCAGGACACCGGCTGCATCGGAGACCAGTACTTCGCCCTGCTCGGTCAGATGGGCGAGCGCGAGTCGGGCGTCGCGAGCGTGCTTGATCGTCTCGACCATGCCAAGGTCTGACAGCGGTCGGAGTGCCCGAGTGACTGCGGATGGGGAGAGGCCGACCACCCGCGCGAGGTCCGCTCGGCTCGATCCTGCCTCTGGCCCGGCCGCAATTGCCGACAGCAGTCGATACTCCGAGTAGGTGATCCCGCGAATCATGCCGAGGTTGCTGTTGAGGATTCGTTCGACAGCGCTCCATGCCTCGAAGAGCGACTCTGCCAACTCAGCGTTATCTGGTGGCGACGTGTTGGTCATTGCGTTTGCCTCTCCGGGTTTCTGCCGCCGTGACGACGTGTGGAAGCTTTCGTAATCACGACTATAACATTGAGCACTCACGAATTACACAAGCAATTTATTTTCGTATGATATTCGGCGTGAATACGCCAGCAATCTCTGCCGAAGCCGCATCAACCCCCGAGCACCGAAGCGACGAACTTCGAGCTGATATCCGTCGTTTAGGCAACCAGCTCGGTGAAACCATTCGACGAAATGTGAGCACCGAGTTCTTCGAACTCGTAGAGCAAGTGCGAGCGCTCGCCAAAGAAACCCGCGAGGGTAATGCCGAGTCGAGCGCTGCGCTCGACGCGAAGGTCGACGGCCTCACCGAAGTTGAGGCGATCCTCCTTGTCCGTGCGTTCACGATCTACTTTCACTTGGCCAACGTTGCCGAACAAGTACACCGTGTCGAAGAACTCCGCCTAAAGACCGAAGGGTCGGGCGAGCTCTACGACGTGTTTACCCGCGGCGATGAAGCCGGCATCGATACTGACACCTGGGCCGACCGTCTTCAGAACGTTGAGTACCGTCCGGTCTTTACCGCACACCCCACCGAAGCGTCGCGTCGCTCCGTGCTCGAGAAGCGTGCGGAGATCGCCGACTTGCTTCGACAGCGCGACAGCGTGACCGAGGCCGGGCGCGCCCGCATCGACGACCGCACCGCCGAGATCGTCGACCTGTTGTGGTTGAGCGACGAGCTACGTTCGGTCAAGCCAACGCCTGTCGATGAAGCCCGCTCCATCATCTTCTATGTCGAAGGCCTCGTCGCCAAGGCGCTGCCAGTGGTGTGGTCCGACCTCGAGCATCTGGCCGAGCAGCGCGGCGTCGAACTTCCATCAGATCTCACCCCAATCCGCTTTGGTTCATGGGTAGGAGGCGACCGCGACGGTAACCCGTTCGTCACCGCAGAGGTAACCAACGAAGTGCTGATCTTGCAACGCCAACGTGCGTTGCGTTTGCTTCGCACGAGCGTGCAAGAACTGGCGGGCGACCTCAGCGTGTCCGAGCGTATTCGACCGGTCAGCAACGAACTATCGGAGTGGATCGACGAAACATCCACAACTCATCCTTCACTCGTTGCTTCGCTGTCTCCGCTCATCGGCGACCAGCCATATCGCATTGCGTGCACCATCATCGATGGCCGTCTCGCCGCCACCGAGCGCATGACCGCCCAGACCGGGTCGAGCGTCGCTGGGGCCTATCAGGACGCCGGGGAACTCTCCGCCGACCTCGATCGCATGGACATCTCGTTGCGAGCGTCCGGGGCGACCAACATCGCGAAAGGCAAGCTGCGTTCGCTGCGCCGCCTCACCCACACCATTGGCTTCCATCTCGCAACGCTCGATATTCGCCAGCACACCGACAAGCACCACGCCGAGCTCGCAGGATTGTTTGAGAGCATCGGCACTGCGTACCCAGAGCGTGCCGAAGATCGCTTCGCGTTGCTCTCCGCCGAGTTGGCGTTGCCACGTCCGTTCGCTCCAGCAGGAACCCCGGACCTCGGTGCCGCACTGAGTCTGTTCAACACGCTTCGGGCACAGATGGACCGCTTCGGTGACTCGATCGTCGAGAGCTACATCATCTCGATGACCCAGGGGCCCGACGACCTGCTCGCTCCGGCGGTTCTCGCCCGCGAAGTTGGGCTCATCGACCTCAGCCGTGACATTGCCCGCATCGGCTTTGTTCCCCTGTTCGAAACCATCGACGATCTCCGTTCGATCGCGCCGATCATGGACGTCCTCCTCGCCGATCCCAGCTATCGACGAATCGTCGAACTTCGCGGCAACGTCCAAGAGGTCATGGTCGGCTACTCCGACTCGAACAAGGACGGTGGTATCGCGACCTCCCAATGGGAGATCCACAAGGCGCTGCGCACCATCCGCGAAGTATCGGCCCGTCACGGCATCGACATCCCGGTCTTCCACGGTCGCGGTGGAACCGTCGGACGCGGTGGCGGCCCAACCCGTGATGCCATCCTGGCTCAACCATCGAACGTCATCACCGGCTTGATGAAGACGACCGAGCAAGGCGAAGTCATCGCCGATAAGTACAGCCGTCCTCGCCTCGCTCGCCGGAACCTTGACCTCGCATACTCGGCCATGCTCGAAGCGACCGTCATGCACACCGAGAGTCGTATCGGTGCGGAGGCGCGAGAGCAGTGGAGTGCCGTGATGGAAACGGTCTCGAACGAGGCCTACTCCGCATACCGCAAGCTGATCGAAGATCCGAGCCTCGTTCCGTACTTCACCACGTCCACACCGGTCGAAGAATTGGGAGCGCTCAACATCGGATCTCGCCCGGCACGCCGAAGTGGCGCAATGAGCGGCATCGACGACCTGCGGGCCATTCCCTGGGTCTTCGGCTGGACCCAGTCACGACAGATCGTGCCCGGATGGTTCGGCGTCGGAAGCGGGCTCACCGCAGCACTCGATGCGGGTCACGGCGATGCCATGAGCGAGATGTTCTCGAAGTGGCGCTTCTTCCGCACGTTCCTTTCGAACGTTGAAATGACGCTGTCGAAGACCGACCTCGGCATTGCTCGTACCTACGTGGACGCGCTCGTCGAACCCGAACACCATCACCTCTACGACGTAATCGTCGAGGAGCACCAGCGCACCATCGAGGCGATCTCGACGGTGACCGGAAGCGGGCTGCTCGATGACCTTCCCGTACTTCGCCGCACCTTGGAGATTCGAGACAACTACCTCGACCCGCTGAACGTGGTGCAGGTCAGCCTGCTCAAAGAGATGCGAAACAGCACCGCAGACCTCGGCGCCGATACGCCAGAAGGCGTGGCCGCACGCAGAATCCGACGAGCGCTGCTACTCAGCATCAACGGCGTCGCCGCCGGCCTGCGTAACACCGGCTGACCCACCCCTTCGATTTGGGGTCAGACCCCAAATCGAAGGTGACAATCTCCTAAACAGATGGGTGCGGGTGAATGATGCTGGTGAAGGGTTGGTTGACTATGACATGAACTTGCTTTCACTCCTCGGAAAAAGTGCCACCGGCCAACCTGTAGAAGTCGGCGTCGTCGACTGGCTTCGCGACCTCGAAGAAGCAACCGATCTCTCCGCCGAGACGGGCAAACCAATCTTCGCGCTCTTCCAAGAAGTACCGGGCTGTGCTGGATGTAAGCAGTTCGGCAAAGACGTGCTTTCCAACCCGGTCGTCGTGGACGGAATCGAAGAAGCATTCGTGCCTCTGCTGATCCACAACAACACGCCCGGCCGAGATGCTCAGGTTCTCCAAGCCTTTGGTGAACCGGCCTGGAACTACCAGGTCGTGCGATTTCTCGACTCCAATTCAAACGACATCATCCCTCGCAAGGATCGTGTCTGGGAGACGGGTCCACTCGTCGTCCGCATGATCGAGACGCTCGAGAAGGCCGGGCGACCGATTCCCGCCTACCTCCGCCTGATCGAACAAGAGAACTCTGATCGGCTCGGACTCGTCCACTTCGCGCAAGGGTGCTTCTGGGTCGGCGAGATGGAGATCGGGCAGATCGACGGAGTCGTCGCGACCCAAGCTGCCTTCATGGGCGGCCACGAGGTCACCAGTGTTTGGTTCGACCCCGAAGAGGTGTCGCTCCTCGATCTCACCCTCCAAGCCCAACAACGCGGCGTTGCCTCGGTTGTGTTTACTGACGAAGACGGTCTTGCGGCACTCAAGCGTAGCGGCGTGAAGGCTCGACTCATCGAAGAGCGGACGCATCGAGTAGCTCCAAAGAGCGATCAGAAGCGTCAGATCAAACGAGTGAGCGGCCTCGGTGATCTCTCGATCAGCCAGTTGACAAAGGTCAACGGTTTCATGCACCGAGACCTCAGCCGAGCTGGCGAATTCCTTCCTCCGTCGACTCGACAGCTCCTCGCACGCCGGTAGGTTTCGCCTACCATCGGACATACTTGAGGGGAAATGTTTCGTAGATCCGCAGGCGCACTGGCGTTCACCCTTCTGGCAGCGGCATGTAGCAGCACCGTCGATGTTGCTGTCGAACCCGAGGCCTCCGAACCCCCATCGTGCACAACCCCCAGTGAGGAAATCGTCACCCATCAATATCGCGAGCTCGACGAATCCTTGATCGCGCTCGGCGTCGAGGCGAACGATCTCAGCCTCGACGTTCAAGCATCGCCGACCGCACAAAACTGCCCGGCGGTCCTCTGGGTCCACGGTGGCTCGTGGCAGGCCGGCGACAAGCGAACTCGAGCAACGAATGTGAAGGCGGAGCACTTCATCGAAGACGGCTACGTGTTCGTGTCGGTGAACTATCGTCTCGCAGCCGAAGACAACGACACTCGCTGGCCCGACTTTGGCAGTGACGTCGCCGCGGCGACCGCGTGGGTCATCGATAACGCCGATGACCTCGGTATTGACCCCGAACGCGTGTCGCTGATCGGGCACTCATCTGGAGCGCACCTCGTCAGCATTGTTGGCACCAACCCGTCGCTCCTCGAAGAGCACGGCCGATCCCTCTCCGACGTGGCGTGTGTCGTCAGCCTTGACTCGGTCACTCACGATCTGACCGACCCGCCGCCGTGGGAGGTGGACATTATCGATCTCGCCTTCCCCGGCCAGGTTGCCCTCGTCGACGGGTCGCCGACCCTTCAGGCCGAGCAGCACGCCGACGAAAACACTCCTGACTTCCTCATCGTCACCCGCGGACGAGATGAGCGGATCGACAGTTCGGAACGGCTAGCTGCGACGCTCAACGATCGAGGAGCGATCGCGACGGTCGCCGATGTGAGTCCGTACGACCACGGTGAAGTCAATACCATGCTCGGGATCGAAGGCGAAGAGATGGTCACGCCCGCAGTCGATCAGTTCTTCGCATCCTGCAACTCAACGTCGTCCTAGCGGTGTCGAGCCGAAGTTAGAGGGCGGCGTCGATCGCAGCGGTGAGGTCGACCGGACCCAAGACGCGGTCCGCTCGTTCGTTGAGCGATATCTCGATCGTTGCACCAACGACCGATACGCCAACATGCTCGGCTCGCTGAACGACGATCGAGTTGATGTCCTTGAGCGCTTCAAGACCGAGATCATCGCCCGTCAGGCCGTCGAGGGCCTTGTCGAGTTCTTCGATGATCCCCGCGAGATCGCCTCGGGCCACGTCGCCATCGGACATGTCATCCCACGGCACGGTAATAACGAACTCGCGCCCGAGTCGGGAATGAAGTTTCGCCGCCATGGTCTTGACCGTTCGCTTCAGTTGGAGACGACTCGGTGTTGCACCTTCTCGCTGCGTTGTCAGGCCAAAGAGTGAATCGGTTTCCGGACCGTTGTCGAAACTGAGCGCGACGATGTTGTTCGTCAACACGGTGGTGAATGTGGTTCCCGTGCCCTCGCCGACCAAGACCCGCTCTGCGGTTGCGTGAAAAATGCGACCGCTGATGCGGTGGCCGCTTTGCAGCATGAGCGCCGCGAGCGGGAGCTCGTCGGTCGGCGTTTGGTCATCTGCAGAAAGCTCTGCGAGACGTTCGAGTTGTCGTGCCAGATCTGGAATCAGATCGGGCCGGTTGCTCACAGAGAATCCTCGAGGGCTTCTTGGATTTCGTCGCGACGTCGTTCCCAGTAGTCGATGTTCGAGATCGGGCTGTGATCGACCGTGAGGACGCCGTCTTCGAAGCTGATCTTCTTCTCGCCCGTCCAGCGAACTACAACACTCTTCACACCGTCGGCGAGTGCTTCCTTGCCCATATCGTCGATCGCGATCTCGCGGAAGGCTTCGAGGATTGGGTTGAAGTAGACCTTCGGAATCGAGTTCTCAAGAAGGTGCGCTGAGTCGTCTTCGGTGAGCGTGTCCCACGCAATATCAAACGGAACATCGAACCCGGCCACGGCGTCGATTTTCGCCTTCACCTTCGGGTAATCGGATTCGCTGTAGTTCTTCACCGCTCGTCGCTCTGCCAGGCCCATGATTCTCCTTAGAAAGTGCTCATCGTTACAGTTTGAAGATCGGCATGGTGTAGCTGACCTTTAGGGACAGCGGAACAGGAACTACTCGCAGCCCGGCCCACCTGTTCCGTCGATGGCATTGAGGTAGTTGTAGATGGTGATTCGGCTGACACCCATTGCCTCAGCGACGTCATCGACCGCCCCACGGAGCAAGAACGCTCCCCGCTGGTCCAGCATCCGGACCACGTGCTGCTTGTCGCTTCGCGTCCATTGGGCGGCATCGGAGCCAAGCTCCCGTTCGGCCGCACGCATCATGTTCTCGAGCGCATTGTGTAGCGATGGAGAGGGGAGTCGTCCGGCGTTGTCCACAACCTGGACGTTGATCGCCGTCGCTCCGGCAGATATCGCATCGACGATCATCGCGCCGACGGCGGGGCCTATTGCCTCCAGCGGACCTGTAGTCGTCGACGCAAACGCCCCGAATTCGACCTCGAGGTCTCGGGAGGTGAAGGCGTTGATGGCTGCGGTTACGTGATCACCGGGTTTGCCTTCGACGAAGGGTTCGACGAGAAACTCAATCGCCACGTGCTCTTCGCCGGTGTCACCCAATTCTCGCTCCCTGGCAATGCTCGTTTCGTGACTGAGGCCAGGCACGGGACCTATTTTTACTGTGCCCGCTCATGGGTTTACAAATTGTTAAATGCGTCGTGGAAGCGGGTACGGTCATCTCGAGTAGTTGAGGAGTTTCGAGTGAGTGATGTCGAGTGAGTGATATAGACACCGGCCTGTCGATCAACATCGACCGCCTTTCAGCGCGGCTCGCGGAGCTTGCGGCGATTGGGGCGATCGAAGGAACGGAAGGGTCTGCCCGCCTCGCCCTTACCGACGAGGACAAGGCCGGCCGTGATCTGGTCGTGACGTGGATGAAAGACCTCGGGCTCGACATCACGATCGACGGTATTGGCAATGTCATCGGGACGATGCCCGGTGGAGGGGCGCCAGTGATGTGTGGTTCTCACATCGATACCGTGCGAACCGGTGGTCGATATGACGGCAACCTGGGGGTGCTCGCAGGCTTGGAGGTCATCGAAACGATTCAGACTGCGGGGCTGACACCGAGTCGCCCTCTCGCCGTTGGATTCTTCACCGACGAAGAAGGGTCCCGCTTCGCTCCGGACATGCTCGGCAGTCTGGTCTACGTGGGCGGGATGGCACTCGAAGAGGCACTCGAGATCGAGGGGATCGACGGCGCTGTTGTCGGCCCGGAACTTCAGCGCATTGGATATGACGGCTCGGCGCCAATTCCTGGTCTCGTGCCGCATGCCTTCGTCGAGCTGCACATCGAGCAGGGGCCGGTGCTCGAGATCGAGGGTTTCACTATCGGCGCAGTCGAAAGCGTGCAGGGAATTAGCTGGACCGAAGTCGTCGTCACCGGCCAGTCGAACCATGCGGGGACCACTCCGATGCACCTTCGCAAAGATCCGGGCTTCGTCGCCGCTGCCTGCACTCAATTTCTCCGCGAGCTCGCTCTCGATATTGGCCACCCTCAGGTGGCGACCGTCGGTCGGGTGGAATTACACCCGAACCTCGTCAACGTCGTGCCCGCATCTGCGACCTTTACCGTCGACCTTCGCAACACCGATGAAGCTGCGTTGCAGGCGAGCGAGCAGCGGTTCCTCGACTTCCTTTCCTCCACGGTTGAGCAGGAGGGCTGCACGGTACAGACGCGAACACTTGCACGCTTTGAACCCGTAACGTTCGACGACGGCGTCGTCGACATCATTGAGCAGACCGCAATCGCGCTCGGCCATTCGGTCAAGCGAATGCCATCAGGTGCCGGTCACGACGCGCAGATGCTCGCGCGGGTCTGCCCAACGGCCATGGTCTTTACGCCGAGTGTGAACGGCATCAGCCACAACCCGGCCGAGTACACCTCTCCCGAAGATCTGCTCGCTGGCGCAAACGTCATGATGCACACGATGTTGCAACTTGCCGAGCGGTAGAAACGCATCTCGCGGCGCGTGGGGAACTGGTAGCTGAGAGTCCTTTTACAAATTGTAAAGTTCGAGTACGGTCTCGATGATGACGCAGAACTCGCTGACCTCAAGGCACCCGGGCCACACGCCTCATGGGGTGACCGCGCCGCTCACCCCGATGAGCCTCGGTCAGCTGCTCACTCGCATTTCCCACGAATGGGAGACCCGCAACAAGATCTTCGATCTACCGACCGCTCGAATCTGGAAACCCGACACCGAGATCGATCTCGGGTTTGAATTCCTCGGTCGCCCGTGCGCGTCGCCAATCGGTCCAGCGGCTGGTCCGCACAGCCAGCTTGCGCAGAACATTGTGCTGAGCTGGCTTGGCGGGTCGCGATTGTTCGAACTGAAGACCGTCCAGATCCTCGACGAGCTCGAAATCCAACGCCCATGCATCGACATGCAGACCATTGGCTACAACATCGAATGGAGCCAAGAGCTGAAGATCCCCGAGAGCCTCACCGAGTATGTGAAGGCATCGATGCTCATCGAGATACTGCGCAGCTGGGAACCGCTTCGCGACCACATTGGTGACGATCCAGGTCCACACGTGTTCGACATGTCCGTGGGCTATGACCTCGCCGGCATTTCTTCGCCGCAGATACATGCATTTATCGCGGGCATGAAAGACGCAACAGACGAGATCGAAGCATTGCGTGCCGAGATCCCCGATTCGTTCGGCGAGTTCCGTGACTTCACATTCAACACCGCCCTCGCCGACACCCTCACACTCTCGACGTTCCATGGCTGCCCACCCGATGAGATCGAGCTCATCACCAAGCACCTCATCGACGAACACGAACTCGACGTCATCGTGAAGCTCAACCCAACGTTGCTCGGCTACGAGACCGTTGCGGGCATCGTCAACGACGAACTCGGCTACGACGACGTGACGGTCAAAGAGGAAGCCTTCGCCGAAGATCTGCAGTTCGACCGCGGCGTCGAGCTGATCCGAGAGCTTCGAGACTATGCGCACGAGCGGAACCGACGCTTTGGAATCAAGCTCACCAATACGCTCGTGGTGAGCAATACAAAGCAGTGGATGCCCGAGGACACGATGTACCTCAGTGGCCCGCCGCTTCATGTCTTGGCATCGACATTGCTCGACACCCTGGCCGCGGCGCTTCCCGGTGAGCTTGCTATCCCCGGCCATGACGGCAACATCATGGTGAGCTTCTCGGCTGGCATTACCAAAGAGAACCTCGGCGATGCGCTCGCCATGGGTGTCAACCCTGCGACGGTATGCTCCGACCTGCTCAAGCCCGGTGGCTACGGTCGTCTCGCGCCGATGCTCAAATCACTCACCAAGACGGTGAAGGAGGCAGGAGCCACCGACCTCGAATCGTGGCGCTCGGTCCGTCAGGCCAACGCGGTTGCCCAGGGGCATGACAACGTCGCCGCAGAGTACGTCGCGCACATTCGTGGCGCCGGTTCGACGGACTATGACCTCGGCGCGAACGAGAAGCTGCCTCGAGAAGTCGAGCACGCGCTCGAGATGTTCGGTTGCGTCTCATGCAACTTCTGCATCACGGTCTGCCCAAACGACGCGTTCTTCTCCATCCCAAGTTTGGGCAGCACAGGCCTCGAGAGCCAGGACGGGAGCCGTCAGCAATACTTCGTGTTGAGTGAACTCTGCAACGAATGTGGAAACTGCATGACGTTCTGCCCCGAAGACGGAGACCCCGCAATGGTCAAACCTCGTCTCTATACAGATGCGGCGGTCTTCGACGCCCGTGAGACGCAAGGCGTGCTCGTCGGTGGAGACACGCTCGTTTCAAAGGGCATAGACAACGAGTCGATCGACCTCATCCAGCGATTGTTGGACAGCCAAAAAGGAAACCCCCTAGGAGGCAACGATGCCTGACTCTCGCATTCTCCGGGTCGCCGCCGCGCAGCTGGGTCCAATCGCTCGAGACGAGCCACGCACGGATGTCGTCGAACGTTTGCGAGCGCTGCTCGCGAAGGCAGCCGCAGATGGAGCCGAGCTCGTCGTGTTCCCCGAGCTCGCACTCACTACCTTTTTCCCTCGCTGGTTCACCGAAGACATCTCCGAACACGACCACTACTACGAGACGGAAATGCCCAGTCCGGAGACGCAACCGTTGTTCGACGATGCCAAGGCGTTGGGCGTTGGCTTTGCTCTGGGCTACGCGGAACTCACCCCCGATGGCGAGCGCTTCAACACGACCATTCTCGTCGAGCGCGACGGAACGATCGTCACGAATTTCCACAAGGTCCACATTCCTGGACACGACACCGACGAACCATGGCGGCCGTTTCAACATCTCGAACGGCGCTACTTCCAAGAATCCGACGCAGGCTTTCCCGTGCATCGGGCGTTCGATGGTCTCGTCGGGCTCGCGACCTGTAACGATCGACGTTGGCCCGAGACCTACCGGGAGATGGGGCTCCAAGGCGTTGAGCTGATCATGATCGGCTATAACACCCCAATCCACTACGCCCCCGACCCTGGCCAAAATGCTCTCGCCGGCTTTCACAACCATCTCTGCATGCAGGCGGGTGCGTATCAAAACGGAACGTGGGTCGTTGGCGTCGCAAAAGGTGGCACCGAAGAGGGAGTCGAATCGCTCGCACAATCGGCGATCATTGCACCGTCGGGTCAGATCGTGGCTCAGGCGGTGACCACCGGCGACGAGGTCATCGTTGCCGACTGCGACCTCAACCACTGTGCCAAATACAAAGAGACGCTCTTCAACTTCGCGACCTACCGCCGACCTGAGCTGTACCAGCGCATCACGAGCCAGAAAGGCGTCATCGAACCATGACCAGTTTCATCCTGAACGGCACGCCCGTCAGCTTCGTCCTGAACGGCACGCCCGTCAGTGTTGGTGATCATCACGAGCATTTGTTGACGGCACTTCGTGATGAGCTGGGCGTGATGTCACCAAAGGATGGGTGTTCGCCGAGCGGTCAGTGTGGCTGCTGCACCGTCATGATGGACGGCAAGGCCCGAATCTCGTGCCAGACCTCGCTCGAGAAAGTCGCTGGCACCGAAGTCCTGACCCTCGAAGGGGTCGACCCTGCCGAACGCGATGCCATGTCCGCAGCGTTCGCTGCACACGGGGCGTTGCAATGCGGCTTTTGTACACCGGGCATCGTCATGCGAACCAAGGCCATGGTCGACAAGAAGGGCGCGGATCTCACCCGCGAAAACGCCGCCGCTCTCCTCGGAGCGCATCTCTGCCGGTGCACCGGCTACATCAAGATCCTCGATGCGATCGAGGACATCGCTGCCGGTGAGGTTCCTGTCGCGATCCAACCTGGGGGAGTGGGTAGCCGCGGCATCAAGTACGAAGCGCACGAGTTCGCAATGGGGGAGCGTCCATTCATCGATGACATGGTGCCCGAGGGTTTGCTGCATGGGGCTGTCCATCTCACCGAACACGCACGGGCGAATATCGTCGCCATCGACACGTCAGCGGCCGAGGCTGTCGATGGTGTGGTCCGAGTGCTCACCGGCACCGACGTGCTAGGTGAGCTTCGTAGTGGACTCATTCACAAAGACTGGCCAATCTTCATTCCCGTCGGCGGACGGACGAGCTTTATGGGCGACGTGCTCGCTCTCGTCGTCGCCGATACCCGGGCGATCGCTCGCAAAGCGGCCACGCTCATCGATGTCACCTACGAGGCGCTCGCACCGATGACGAACCCGGCCGAAGCGGTTGCCTCTGACGAAGATGCGGTGTGGACCCTCGACGGGAACGTGCTGTCGACGTCGACCTATGCTCGCGGCGATATCGAGGCCGGACTCGCGGGTGCTGCCCACATCGTGCGCGAGACGTTCCAAACCCAGCGCATCGACCACGCCTTTGTCGAACCCGAGAGCACGCTCGCTGTACCGATCGCCCCGGGCGAACCGCTACCCGCCACCGGAACGATGGGCGACTCGGTCGAAACCTCCGACGAGCGCCGTCTGTACGTGTACTCGGGTGGTCAGGGCATCTGGGATGACCGCAACGACATCGCCCGCATCCTCGACGTGGACACATCGGTCGTCTTCACCGAGCTGGTCAGCAACGGCGGCGCGTTCGGCGGCAAAGAAGACATGTCCAACCAAGGTCAGACCGCGCTCGCTGCATGGCTGCTCGACCGCCCAGTAAAGACAACCTTCTCTCGCGAAGAGTCGTTCCTCGTCCACACCAAGCGCCACGCCATTCGCATGGAGTATGAGGCGGGCTGCGATGCCGACGGAAAGCTCGTCGGGCTGCGGATCCGCATGCTCGGCGATTCCGGCCCGTACGCCTCGGTTGGCATGAAGGTGCTCGAACGCGCTGCTGGTCACGCATCGGGCCCGTATGTGTGCGACAACATCGACGTCGAAGCCGTCGCTGCCCGAACCAACAACTCGGTCTGTGGAGCGTTCCGCGGGTTCGGCGCCAACCAGGCGCAGTTCGCTATGGAAGGCGTGATGGATCGCCTCGCCGAGAAAGCTGGAATCAGCGGTTGGGAAATGCGAAGCCGCAACGTCATCACGCCCGGTGTGCTGTGGGGGCCCGGTCAGAAGATGGACGATGGTTGCTTCGGCGCACGTGAGTGCCTCGATGCAGTGAAGCCTGCGTACGACGAAGCCGTCGCCGCCGGAAAGCCCGTCGGGCTCGGCCTCGGTCTGAAGAACTCTGGCCTCGGCAATGGGTTCAAAGAGATTGCCAAGGCGGTCGTTCACTTCAGGGAAGACTCTGACATCGTCGAGGTCCGCCACTGCTGGACGGAGATGGGCCAGGGCGTACACACCGTGGCTCTGCAGGTCGCCGTCGAAGAACTCGACATTCCGGCTGAACGTATTCGAGTAATTGTCGACTCGACCCGTGAGCTCGGCGCTGGTCAGACGACCGGCAGTCGCGGCACGCTCATGGGTGCAGGCTCGGTCAAGGACGCTTGTGAGAAAGCACTGGCCGACGGGTGCACGCCCGGAGTCGATTACGAAGGCGAGTATCGCGTCGACTGGACGAACTCGCTCAACGAAGGGCTCAAGAATCCAATCATCCACTCGACGTTTGGTTATGCCGCGCAGATGGTCGTGCTCGACCCGGAGACTGGCGACATCGAGAACGTCGTCGCAGCGCACGACGTCGGTAGAGCGGTCAACCCACTGCTCTGTGAAGGACAGGTCGAGGGAGCTGTTCACATGGGCCTCGGCTACGCCTTGAGCGAGGGCTTCCCGTGCGACGAACTCGGCAACCCACTGAACGAGACGCTTCGTTCGCTCGCGATCATCCGCCCGAAAGACATGCCTCCGGTCGATGTCATCTTGGTCGAGTCCGCCGAGCCAAACAGTCCCTACGGCATTAAGGGCGTCGGCGAGATCGGCCTCGTGCCCACCGCCGGTGCGGTCGCCGCGGCCATGCAATCCCATGATGGCCAGTGGCGCAACGAGCTGCCGCTGGTCAACGAGAAGAACCGCGAGCGTTCAACGGCATGGTCGTAGAGGTGGCCGACCACTGCAACGAGCAGATCGTCTAGTCGTCGTCTTCTGAGCGCCGATCGTCGAACTCGGTTTCCCAATCGGCGAAGTCGGCGCTGATTTCGGCGTCCTGCTCCGCAATGAGAACATCGGTCGGCTCTGTCGGTGTTTGGTCAGCAATGAATGCGGCCCATTCCGGGGAGTCCTCCGGGCCTTGCGGGGCGGAGAGCGTGGAGAGCAGTGAAGGTGTTGCTTCTTCAGCATCGGCACCTTCGGTGGTCGCCGACGGAGTCCGTCGTCCGCCCGGCACGACGCCAGCGCGTGCTGGCCGTCCAAAGAACGTCCACGCGAACGCTCCGGCCGGTCCGCTCAGGACGAGCAGCAATAGCCAGATCGGCTTGTAGAGGGCGCGGATGTTCTCCTTCTTGGTCAGGCTGAGGTCGATAATCGCCCATGCGGAGAAGCCGAAGAGAAGGAGTCCAAGAAATCCGGCGAATGGCAACACTGTCGATCCTTTCCACGCATCCACTTCAATGTGAACGAGCGCTCATACCTAGATAAACGCCCTGATGCCGCAGAGTATTCGATGCCTCGGTCAGGTTTCGTAGCCGTTCTCCGGAGCGGTTCGTCGGCGATCCCCGAACCATGGTCGCCAACTCCTCTTCCCGCTGTCGATGAATGTCCACGTAGGTGCAAAGATACCCGCGTTCACACACTACTTTACAATTTGTAAAGTAGTGTGTGATGTCGTGGTTGAGTTAGCTGCAAATCAGACCCTAGGGCTCGTGTGCGCGCACAATCACGCCTACTCCTCGCTGGCTCGGGGCATGCCCGCTCCACCTCGGACCCCAACCGAGTTCAGTGAAATTCTTGAGCTCGTGTGGTGGCGTCTCGATATGGCGCTCGATCTCGACCTGATCTACCACTCCGCAAAGCTGCTGGCCTTGTCGGCGCTCGAGAGCGGCACGACCGCCGTGATCGATCACCACGAGTCGCCCAACGCCATCGAAGGGTCGCTGACCGTTATCGCCGACGCGTTTGCCGAGGTCGGTGTTCGAGTCAACTGTGCCTACGGCGTGACGGATCGTCATGGTCATGATGGCGCCCTCGCTGGCCTTGCGGAAAATGAGCGCTTCCTGGCCTCGGGTGGCAACGGCAAGGTGGGCATGCACGCGGCCTTCACATGCGAACCCGACACGATTGCGGCCGCGGCCGAGATGGGTCGCAAGTATGGCGTTGGTGTTCACGTGCACGTCGCCGAAGGACCATCAGATACGTGGCAGATGCTCGAAGGCCATACAGACGACGATTGGCTCCTTATCCACGGGGTGCATCTACCCGACGACCACGGGTTGTTGGGCACGATGGTGCACAACCCTCGATCGAACATGAACAACGGCGTCGGTTACGCGAATCCTCGACGCTTCTCGAATCCGGTTGCGCTCGGCACCGATGGCATCGGAACCGACATGCTCGACGAGTTCCGGATCGCCTTTGTGAAGGCCCGAGAGCTCGATGTCACCACAACGCCCGACGTCATGTGGAACTGGCTCCAAACGGGCTACGACCTCTTTCCCGAAGCACGAAACGATGTCGTCACCTGGAACTACGACGTGATGGACCCGTGGAGGCTTGCCTACACGACCGCAGTTGCACCTCAGCGAGTGGAGGTCGACGGCGAAGTCGTTCTCGAAAATGGCGAACCCACGAAGGTGGACGCCGACGAAATCAAGGCCCACGCATCCGAAGCTGCACACAAACTCTTTGCAAAGCTCGACGAGCTGTAGACGACAGGAACATCCATGACCGACACTTCACAAGCTCATTCCGCGTCCGACGGACTCGCTATCTTCGGTGAGTTCGCAGCCGACGGCCAGGGGTCCTATGACAACGCGGTGCAGCGGTTCAAAGAGCGCAATATTGTGTTGCCGACTTTCGCTCAGCTTCGTGAACCGTCGACGATTCCACAGACGATCGTCGATCAGTTGCAAACGGTCGAGAAGGATGCACCGGACGCGCGGAACCTGTTCCGCGTGCACTGGTACAACGAGCATGCCGATGGGCCGGGCGAGAACTTTCCTGGATTTGTCGACGTACCCACCCACGTAGAACTTCCGAGCGAAATGACCGGTGTCGATGCCCGCATCGTGCTCGCATTCGGCAATCGCTTCCCGATGATCAGAGCACACAAGGTCCTTGCGGCGT
The DNA here is from genome assembly GCA_964451305.1 of uncultured Acidimicrobiales bacterium. Classification (GTDB taxonomy): domain Bacteria; phylum Actinomycetota; class Acidimicrobiia; order Acidimicrobiales; family SHLQ01; genus SHLQ01. Next base: position 34,089 of record CAYVHV010000004.1, read on the forward strand.
ACAGCTGTCTTGTCGCACGCCTCGTCACCGGCCGCTTCGACCCAACTCAAAACCGGGCGATCTGGCCATCGACCGGCAATTACGCACGCGGCGGCATTGCCATCAGCAAGATCATGGACGTCCGCGGTGTGGCCATCCTTCCGGAGGGCATGAGCCGGGAGCGTTTCGAATGGCTGAACCGATGGACGATCAACCCTGAAGAAGACGTCATCAAGACCTTCGGCACCGAGAGCAACGTCAAAGAGATCTACGACGCTTGCAACGAACTTTCGCTCGACCCGACGAACGTCATTCTCAACCAGTTCAGCGAGTTCTCAAACCACGTCGGCCACTACGCCGTGACCGGCCCGTCGCTCGAGACCGTGTTCAACCACGTCACGAAAGACAGCGGCGGGAAGCTCGCAGCCTATGTCTCGGCATCGGGCTCGGCCGGAACCCTCGGTGCTGGCGATTACTTGAAGGATCAACACGGAGCCAAGATCGTCGCCGTCGAGGCGCTCGAGTGTCCAACGATGCTCTACAACGGCTTCGGCGAGCACAACATCCAAGGCATTGGCGACAAGCACATCCCACTGATTCACAACGTCACCAACACCGACCTCGTGGTTGGTGTGAGCGACGATTCGACGAATCGCCTCGACATCATGTTCAACACTCCCGCTGGTAAGCGAGTACTCGCCGAGCGCGGCGTCGATCCAACGCTCGCCGACATGCTCGTCGACTTTGGGTACTCCTCGATCTGCAACACACTCGCTGCGATCACGGCAGCGAAGGCCATGAACCTCGGACCTGATGACGTGGTCATGTCGGTCGCGACCGATGGCTCGGACCTCTACAACTCGGACCGTGAGCGCATCATGAGCGAGAACTACGCCGGAGGATTCGAGGAGCCAGACGCGAACGACGTGTTCGAAAACCATCTGGCTGGTTTGCCCACCGAACACATGATGATGGGTGATGTCGAGCGAAACCGCGTGTTCAACCTCGGCTACTACACATGGGTCGAACAGCAAGGTGTCGACATCCCTGACTTCGAAGCACGCCGCGACCAGCAATGGTGGGGTGGCCTACGCAGCCTCGCCGACACGTGGGACGGCATGATTACCGACTTCAATCAAGCCACCGGCGCGAGCTTTAGCTAGTGGTTGAGCAAAACCCGTTCCTGCGGTACCGCGAGCGTCTGGATAGCTACGCAGCGGTCCGTGACGGGGCGATGTCTGACGAGCAGTGGGTCGACATCGTGAGTTCGCTCGATGATGCGATCTCTGGCATCGAAGGCCACGGGTTTGTCGAAACCCCCATCATTCAAGCGACCGAACTGGCCGAGGCTGCTGGGCTCGACATCGACCTCTGGATCAAGGCCGAACCACACAATGTCGGTGGCTCGCACAAAGCTCGGCACCTGATGGGCGCAGCAATCCATATGCTCGTCGCCGAAGCATTGGGTGCGCCGAAGACCGAACGGCTCGCCATTGCCAGCTGCGGCAATGCGGCCATGGGCGCAGGCGTCGTCGCCGCAGCCATGCAACGCCCCCTAGATGTCTTCGTGCCTACGTGGGCCGACCAATCGATCGTGACCCGGCTCACCGATCTTTCGGCATCCGTGCACCCGAGCGAACGGCGTGAAGGCGAGATCGGCGACCCGGCATACCTACGATTCCGTGAAGCGGTCGAAGCTGGCGCCGGAGCGTTCAGCGTGCAGGGCACTGATACGCCGACCACGTTCGACGGTGGCCGCACGCTCGGGTGGGAACTTGCCGATCAGCTCCCCGACATCGACGCGCTGTACATCCAAGTTGGCGGGGGAGCGCTCTCTACCGCGGTGTCGATGGCCATTCCTGATGCTCGCCTTCACCCGGTGCAGGCCGAAGGCTGCGCCCCCCTTCGCCGGGCCTGGGACCTGCTCTCGCCCGACTTCGACTGGGACGACGCTGCCGCCAACCCCGAGAAGTACATGTGGGCGTGGGATGGGCCAGAGAGCTTCGCTACCGGCATCCTCGATGACATCACCTACGACTGGCTGCCGTTACTCAAGCGCACGCAGGCAACTGGCGGCGAGCCGATCGTCGCTCCCGAGACTCTTGTCGTGGGGGCCTACGAGATGGCTCATGCTCACACCGATATCCCGGTCTGTTCGACCGGCGCTGCTGGGCTTTCCGGGTTGCTCACCCAGCCTCCCCCATCCCAGGAACGTGTTGTGCTCCTGTTCACCGGAATCGACCGCTAACGTTCGAGCGTGCCTACTCCACATATCAACGCAGCTGACGGGGCCTTTGCCTCGACCGTCCTGATGCCCGGTGATCCACTCCGAGCAAAGCACATCGCGGACATGTTCCTCGACGATGCCGAAGAAGTAACGAACGTGCGCGGCATGCTTGGCTTCACCGGTGTCTTCGAAGGCGCCCCGGTGTCGGTCATGGCGTCAGGGATGGGCATGCCGTCTGCCGCGATCTACATCACCGAACTCGTCCGTCATTACGGCGTCTCACGGATCATCCGAGTGGGCACTGCGGGGGTGTACCAACCGCACCTCAAGCTCCGGCAGATCGTCGTGGCCACCGAAGCGGTCACCAACTCCAACCTGCCAGAGCTCATCGGCGCACCGACCCCGATCGCAGCCACACCACGCATGCTCGACGTTGTCGCAGAGGTGAGCGCTGCTAACGGGGTGAGCCTCGAGCTCGGGACCGTTTTCACATCTGACATCTTCTACGAAGCGAACGATGAGGCCCAGACCCGTCACACCGAAGCGGGCGTCCTCGCGGTCGAGATGGAGACCGCAGCGCTGTATTCAATCTGCGCGGTCGAAGGTGCCGAGGCGTTATCGATGTTCACGCTGACCGATCACCTCGTCACGGGCGAGCACCTGAGCTCTGACGAACGACAACTCACGGTCGACGAAATGCTCGAACTCGGGTTGCGTACAGCGGTCGCGGCAGACGAGTCGAGCACGTAGCTATGGCTGAACGTCTCACGTTCGGAACCGCAGGACTTCGGGCGCCGCTCGGCGATGGCCCACTGCGGATGAACGTGCGCGTCATCGAGCAGGTAGCGACGGCGATCGCAAAATGGCTTCCATCCGGCTCCACCGTTGTTATCGGTCGAGACGCACGCCATGGCAGCGAAGACTTCGCCAACGTCACTGCTCGGGTGCTGCTCGACAACGGCCATTCGCCGCGCATGTTCGCAGACCCGGTTCCAACACCGGTCGTGGCCCATGAGGTTCTTCGAAGCACGGCGGCTGCAGGAGTGATGGTCACCGCCAGCCACAACCCGGCGACAGACAACGGCTACAAGGTGTACGCGAACGACGGCGGGCAGATCCTCGGTGAGGACGCTGCGATCATCGAGGCAACCATGGGCTCACTGCCATTGCCCGACGACGTGGATACGGCCCTGCCCGACTCGGTCGAGTTGCTTGGAGAGGCCGAAGTCGACGCGTACCTCGACACGATCTCAACCGTTTCGACACGCGATGCCGATCAGCCCGGGATCGCAATCGCATACACCGCGCTCCACGGAGTCGGAGGCGACCTGTTCGTCCGCGCACTCGAAGCTGACGGTCATCGGGTCGTCTCAGTTCCCGAACAGCACGAACCCGACCCGGACTTTCCCACCGCTGCGTTCCCAAACCCCGAAGAACCGGGAACCCTTGATCTGGTGATGGAACTGGCCGATAGCGAAGGCGTCGACCTCGTGCTTGCGAACGACCCCGATGCAGACCGTCTCGCAGTAGCGGTGCGTCGTGAAGCGGGTTGGGAACGCTTGACCGGCGACGAAATTGGCGTGCTTCTCGGCGACCAAATTCTCGGCAAAGCCCTCAGCAGCGATGTGGCCGGCTCGGTTGCAACGACCATCGTGTCGTCATCGTTACTCGCAAAGATCGCTACGGCTGGTGGCGTGCAATGCCATACCACCCTGACCGGCTTCAAGTGGCTGGCACGAGCCGCCGATGACGATGATGCGCCGCTGCTCTTCGCCTATGAAGAAGCCCTCGGCTACGCAGTGACACCAACGCTTCGGGACAAAGACGGGATTTCGGCCGGAGTTGCGTTCGCAGAGTTGGTTGCATCCCTGCCCCACGGCGCGACCGTCGATGATGTACTGCGAGGAATCCACCGTGCCTACGGGGTGCATGTGAATAGTCAACGCTCGGTGCGCTTCGATGGCGATAACGCAATGAACAAGATGACGGCGGTCATGGCATCACTACGCAACGACCCACCGAAGACGATCGGGTCGCTCTCGGTGGTGTCGACGACCGATCTCATCGACGGCACCGATGGGCTGGAAGCGTCCGACGTGCTGATCTACGAACTCGACGGCGGCCGGGTGATCATCCGGCCGAGCGGTACCGAACCAAAGGTCAAGGCCTACCTCGAGGTGGTCGACCGTGACCGAGCAATCGCGGTCGAGCATCTTGGGGAACTCGAGCGCGCAGCAGCGGCGCTGCTCGGCTGAAAACGCGTACGTGGGTGAGCCGAATTTACGGTTGTTGGAAGCGTCGAGCTGCCGCTGCATGGCGGGGCAGATTTTCTTCGAGTTCCGAGCTGACCAACGCTCCGTTTTCGACGACGAGCTCTCCGGCCACGATTGTGTGCCACGCATGGTGCGGGCCTGTCCGTAACCAGCCCTCGACCAGATCGTCGACGACACCGGCAAAGATCGGACCGTCGAGTTTCCAGATCGCAATGTCTGCAACCGCGCCGACGGAGATCTCTCCGAGCTCTCCGACTCGGCCGAGACATCCAGCGCCACCTCGTGTCGCAACCTCCAACGCCGTGCGGGCGGTCATGGCGTCGGCTCCCGAGGTCAGCTTGCCTTGCAGCATCGCCAATCGAGCTTCCTGCCACAGCGATGCACTATCGGCGGACGACGATCCGTCGCACCCGAGTCCCACGTGGCAGCCAGCGCGCCGGAGGTCGACGACGGGTGCGATGCCAGAGCTGAGAATCATGTTCGAACTTGGGCAATGGGCAATGCCGACGCCCGCGGCGCCGAGTCGAGCGATCTCGTCGGGGTTTGGTCGAACCACGTGGGCACCCCATGTGCGATCGGTCATCCAACCCACATCCTCATAGAGATCGACCGGGCGCATGCCAAATGTGGCGAGCGCGAACTCGTCGTCCTCTGCGTTCTCGGCCAGGTGGGTGTGGAGGCGCACGTCGAGCGTTTCGGCGAGCTCAGCGGTCCGACGCATCAGATCTGGAGTGACCGTGAAGGGACTCGTGGGAGCCAATGCAATCTGGATCATGGAGCCATGGCTCGGGTCGTGCCAGCGTTCGACGTGCATCTTTGAGTTCGCGAGGATGTCGTCTTCGGGAAGGACCGCATCATCGGGCGGGAGGCCACCGTCTTTGACCGACAGGCTCATCGATCCGTACGTCGGATGGAAGCGCATTCCGAGGTCTTGAGCAGCCGCGATTTCTGCGGCGAGCAGGTCACCTGCGCGCGGCGGGTGCAGGTAGTGGTGGTCGGTCGAGGTCGTGCAGCCCGATAGCGCAAGCTCGCCGAGGCCGACCCACGCAGCCAGGTACTCCGATTCCTCATCGATGTTCGCGGTCCAGATTGGATATAGCGCTTGGAGCCAGCCGAACAGTGGTTTGTCGGTCATTGGATTCCACGCCCGAGTGAGGTTCTGAAAGAGGTGATGATGCGCGTTGATCAGACCGGGTGTGACCAGCTGATCTGTTGCATCGATCACGTTGTGTGCGTCGGGCTTCGGGTCTGCGGAGCTGCCGACGCCGGTAATGACGCCGTTGGCACACGAGACCCAACCTCCTCGAATCTCACGGCGCGAGTCATCGACGGTTGCAACGACAGCCGCGTTCTCGATCAGCAAGTCAGCGGTCTGTGTCATCTTCTGGGCCTCCGGCTCGCCCGTGAGAATACCACTGGTCGAGTGTGGGAATCGGGTTCGCTAGAGGACTCCCGGTAGGGCTGCTGTCGGGCGCTACGGGCGGTTCAGTTCAGCCTGGGCAGTCGAAGAATGTTCCGTCGTACGTGCAGGTTCCGAGGAGCTCCCCGGTTTGGTCGAATGCTTCGACCATGAGGTCCGATGCAGTATCTGCGCGTGCGGCGAGCAGTGCAAACCCCTCTGCGTCGGGGGCGACTTCGTCAAAGCCTCGGTTGCCGGTGAGCCGGACTCGCTCGACCTGTTCACCGACCTGTGCCCGGAATACTCCAACTCCTCCGCTTACGGCCCAGCCAGAGTCGGTCAATGTCGTTGCGCGAGAGGTCAGTCCTCGATCGATCGTTACACCTGCGGCGCCGGCGCCCGATGCTGCTCGGATCCACCAGGTTGGTTCAGGCCCACTGCCAAAGTCGGTCTCTTCGAGGAACGCCCCGACCTGTAGCCCCTCGACGGTCCTGCGGGCTTCGTCGGTCGAGAAGGCGAGGCTTGCCGGTGGTTCCGTGCTCGTCGTCGTGGTCGATTCGGCGCTATCGGCTGGCTGATCATTCGATGGTGGTTCGGGCAGCGGTTCGGTTGCCTGCGTCGTACTAGGGGTCTCGCCCGGGACCACGATGTTGCCGTCAAAGTCTCGGATGACGATCTCTTCTTCGACCTCGCCTCCGCATGCGGCCGCGATGAGCGCTATGCAGATCACCGCTGCGAGTTTGCTGATTAACCTCTTGATGCGACTCCCTGTTTTCATGCGTCATAATCGGCGCGAGCCTGCGGCATTTAAGGCCGCTGATGAAATCGTCCACGACACGTTTGTTCAGCATCGGTGACGAGGCGTCCGCGCTGCGGGCCTACGGCTCGCGCAATACAGTTGGCATATGCCAGCACCGGAGACGCATGCGAGTGGTCGGGTGGCGCTCGCGGCGTTGTCTGTGATCGCGATCGGGCTGCTCTTCATTCCGCTCGCCACCGGCGTGGACGACTTTCCGCTGTCGACCCAACCAATGTTCGCTGCGGCACGTGAGCAGCAGGTCGAGTTCGTCACCGCGCGAGCGGTCGACCCGGACGGTCAGATCGTCGGCCTCACGATGAATCAGCTGGCCCGAACCGATGATCCTCTCGTCGCTGAGCGAGTGCTCGCTCGCGCAGTCGAGGAAGACTCGCTCGCTGCGCTCTGCACCGACATTGCTCGCCGCCTGTCTGGACAGATCGATGCGGTCGAGGTCATCTCGGTGACCTATGACCTCGATGACCGAGGGGCTGACGCCGATGCGATCGATGTCGAGATCCTCTTTCGCTGCGAGCTCCCATGAAGGCCGTTGCGTGGCTCACACCGTTGGTCGTTGAGCACGACTTCATCCGATGGCGCCAGTGGTCCGGCGTGGTCATCGCGGTGTACCTGCTCGCCCGTGCGCCAGCGTTGACATCGTTCATCGGAACCTGGCAACCGGTCGGCGTCCTGTTCTGGAGTGACGGCCCCTTTTCCCCGGTCATGGTCTGGGTACTTTGGTCCGCCGCCCTGCTCGGGTCATTGGGCTTGCTGCAGCCGTTGCGCGTGCTTCGTTTCTTCACCCCAATCGGTGCAGTCGCCGCCCTCATCTTGTTCACACACCGCTCATCGGGCGGCCAGATCCTGTGGTTCGATATCCTTCCAGCGCTCCACCTTCTCGCTCTGGCAGCGGCGGGGGTTCGCTTCGATCCACTACGAGCTGGTTGGGCGATGCGGCTGGCCGCGTTGACAACGGTAGCGACGTATGTCCTCGCGGGAATTGCAAAGCTGCGATCGGGAGGTGTTGCGTGGATCGCCGACGGCGCGCTCGAGCGCCAGATTTCCTTCTCCGCCCGTCGGTTCGACGCGCTCGGCGGTTCGCCGTCACCAATCGCGGAGTGGTTCTTGGACCTGCGGGGTGCATCGATCCCACTCGCAGTTGGGGTTCTCGCCATCGAGCTTGGGGCTCCGTTGGCTCTCCTAGGACGCCGTTCCGCTCTGGTGTGGTCGATCGCAGCCTGGGTCATGCATGTGGTGATCGCCACCACGCTGTTCGTGGTTTTTCATTGGCCACTCTTCGGGGTCGCATTCGTTCCGCTCATTCTCGTGAGCTCCGCGAATAGAGTTGGCGCATGCAACTCGGAACGATTCGGTTAGGTCACGCAGAAGGCACGCGAGCAGTCCGGGTGGACGGCGACGAGTTGGTTCTCCTCGACGCTGTCGACGTTGGTCAACTCCTCGCATCCGGGGGAGTGGGCGAGGTCCGAGACATCGACGGTGAACGGCTGGACGCGTCCGCAGCTGACTGGGCACCACTCGTGACGACACCGAACAAGATCGTCTGTGTCGGACTGAACTACGCCGACCATATTGTGGAGATGGGCAATGAGCCACCCGAATACCCAACGTGTTTTTCAAAGTTCAGCGGCGCGCTCATTGGTGCAAATGACGACCTGCAACTTCCACCCAGCTCCGTATCGGTTCAGAACGACTGGGAGGCAGAGCTCTGCATCGTCATTGGAACGGCCGGCCGAGAAATCTCTCCGAACTCGGCACTCGAGCACGTTGCTGGCTACACGGTTTTTAACGACTTCTCGGTCCGTGACTGGCAGAAACGCACATCGCAATTTCTTCTCGGTAAGACCTTCGAACGAGGATCAGCGCTTGGACCCGTCATGACGACCACCGATGTTCTCGGAGACGGCAGCGGCTTAGCAATCTCGTCGTCCATCGACGGTGAGCTGAAGCAGTCGTCGAATACCGAGCACCTCGTCTTCGACGTCGTGCATCTCGTCTCTGAATTGTCGAAGGTAATCACCCTCCAGCCCGGGGATCTGATCGCTACCGGAACCCCTGGCGGGGTTGGTGCAGCACGCACACCGCCGCAATGGCTCGTTCCTGGCAATGAGCTCGTGATCGCAATCGAGGGCATCGGCGAAATTCGTAATACTTGTGTGGCAGACCCGAATGATCTACCGGCGTTCCGCTAGCCGGCGAGTCTCTAACTAGCCAGGATCACAAATTGTAGGAGGCTGGCGCCAACGATGACCCCGAGAAGGAGCGCGATCATCACCACGGTTCGCTTCTTCATGAGGGAAACGTAGAGGCTAGGCGCGGCGTGCGAAGACGGCGACGCTACCCGCGGCGACGACGGTGCCGAAGGCGAGGTCTGTTAGCCATGTCGATGCGGGGTGCCCTGCAAGTCCGCACAGTGTCGCGAACACGATGGAGCCTGTAGCGATGGCAAAGGAGAGGGGAGCCGTGCGAGCGTCGTTTTTCGCTGCGAGAGCCACGACAGCGACCATCGCGAAGGTCATGGTGAGTAGAAGGACGGTGGCGAATCCGAGCAGAAGCTGTGGGGCCGCTTCAGGTGGTCCGTCGCCTGCGGTCGCGGTGAAGATCGTCACCAGCTGGAAAGCCCATGCCGACCCGAGGATCCCGTTGAGGAGTTTGGATTGTGCAGCCGGGACGAAGGTTTCGTGGGCCTCCGGTGCAGTCTGGGCTCCAGCGCGTTGAATGACAGGCGCTGTCTTGAGGATGTCGGTTGCTGCCGGTGCGTGCTGTCGATCCATGAGAGTTCCCCTCGTCGTCTCCGGGCATTCTAGGCCGAGATTCGAATCGTTTGCCTTCCGGCAGTACTTCTACTCGACGCGACGGTGTTCCGGGTGTAGTTGTGATCGGTTAGCTGATCCGCGTGCCGTCGACGGCCTTGACGAGCCCACCAATAGCCGACTCACCGATCTTCTTGAACATCAACGCAAATGCGGCGTCACCCATCGCGAGGGGTCCACGAAGATCGAGTGTCGCGTCATAGGTGATGTAGGTGCTGCCCTGGCGGACTTCGACGGTGATGACGTCGTGGCTCGACAGAAGTTTGGTCTGAGCTTCAGCGACCAGACAGTTCGGTGCATCGAACTCGACCACGTGGTAGGTCAGCTCGGCGCCGCTTGCGCTCACATCGTACGCAGCGCCGAGGCCGGGCCCATCGCCGCTGATTTGAGTCGATGACTCCACTCCGGGATCCCATTCGACGAAGTTCTCGAGATCGGAGACGAAGCTGAAAACCTCATCGGCTGGGCGTTCGGTTCGAACCGTCGCAGTGAAGTTGGCCATACATCATCCTGTGGTGTCTTTGTGTCTAGCGACGGACCGAGTGGTGATTTGTCGAGACTTGCGGCTGGCGTAGTGCTGTCTGGCGAATGGCTCAACCGCCCTCGCGGTGGGTTATGCGACGAGGTCGTGGTGTTGCGGGTTCGTCTTGACGTGGTTCGCTGCGAACGGGCAGATCGGGAGGATCTTGCGCTCGCTCGCTCGCAGCTGTTCGAGAAGTCCGTTCATCAAGCGGCTTGCGTTTCCTTGCCCGCGGTGAGCGGGGGCGGTGCCCACGTGGGGTATGACGACGACTCCGCCATCGCGTTCGCTGTAGTCAGCCACGCTGATGATGTCTCCATCGATGTGCAGCTCGAACCGTCCCTCGTCGGCGTTCTCGATGACCTCGACGTCGGCGGACTCGGCTGTTGTGTCGGCGCCTTGTAGTTCGAGTCGCTTGTTCTCAAGCTCGGTATTGGTCGGCTCGATCTGGAAGCTCCCATCTGGGTACATCACCAGTGGAATCTTCTGAACGCCACCGTTGTGTTCGAGGACGACATCGGTTTCATCGGGATGCTCGACCAAATCGACGTAATCGAACGCCATGTCGTGCTCGGTAAAGAATGCCTTGGCTCGGATGCAATCACCGCACCAGTCAGCGCCGTACATCGTGATCGTGTCTGGATTGCGTTCGTGGCGTGTGTCCATGGTGAACCGAACCGTATCGGAGGATGCATTGTTCCCGTCGCAGTTCGCGTCGAGTCAGCGCTCGTTGGGCCAATTTACTCGTACGTGAGGAATAGCGAACTTTGCTGCCGAGTTAATTTGGAACGAGCGCTACACTGCGCTTTACTATCCATCAGCCCACACCCCATGAGGATCCAATACCAATGTCAGAATTCACTGTTCACACCGTCGAGACCGCACCAGAGGACTCCAAGGCAATTCTCGAAGGTGCCGCTGCAAAGTACGGCTTCACCCCGAACCTTCTTGGCGTATTGGCTGAGAGCCCAGCAGCACTAAAGGCGTACGGCGCTCTCGCTGGCGCCGTTGCTGAGACAAGCCTCGATGGAACGGAACAACAGGTCGTCCTGATGACCACGAGCTTTGAGAACGGCTGCACCTACTGCATGGCGGCACATTCGACGATCTCAGGAATGACCGGAGTCCCACAAGACGTCGTCGACGCTCTCCGCGCCGGCACTCCAATCGCTGATCCGAAGCTCAACGCTCTTGCAGACTTCACACGTGCAACCGTCCGAAACAACGGTCTCGTCGATAGCAGCATCACCGATGCCTTCCTGGCAGCTGGCTACACCAACGCCAGCATCCTCGACGTCATCACTGCTATCGCACAGAAGACGATCTCGAACTACACCAACCACTTTGCTCACACGCCATCGGACGAAGCATTCGCTCCGCAGGCATGGTCGAAGCCAGTCTCCGCATAAGTAGCGGAATCGAGTCACGGGCTGGGGTAGCAACCACCTACCTACCCCAGCCCGTTCTTTTCATCGCCTACCCTGAGGTCATGACGGACAACGCACCACCGCCAAAGGAGCGGACCCGTGCGCCCGGTGGCGGACGAAAAAAGTCGTTCGACACCGACGACGTGCTGGTCCAAGCCGTCGATATTTTTTGGCAACATGGCTTTGCTGACACCTCGATACGTCAACTCGAGGATGAGCTCGGCCTGACAGCCTCGAGCATCTACAACACGTTCGGCTCGAAGCACGACATGTTGGATGCTGCAGTCGAGAAATACCTCGGCCTGATGGACCGTGTCGTTCTCTCTGAGTTGCGCGACGCCGATGATCCACTCACAGGCCTCACCGAGTTCTTTCACCGCGTTTCGATCGGCGTCGACGGTGAACATCGATGGGGCTGTTTTGTCGTCTCGCTACTCACAGAGAATGCCGGACGAGATGAGCAGATCAATGCTCGTACCGGTGCCTACTTCGATACGCTCCGCTCCGAGTTCGAATCTGCGCTTCGTCGAGCCCAGGCGGCCGAACTGCTCACTCCGGAACTCGGTACAGGAGATTTCGAATCATGGGTTCAAGATCAAGCGAACCTGCTACTCGTCAACCTGCTCGGCATCAATACAGCAGCCCGCGGCCGGATGGGCAACGCCGTCGTTGACTCGTTGACCGCGTCGGTGCAAATGCAGATTGAAAGCTGGCGCTCCGACTAGCGTTGCCTTCACGATGGCTAACAACTTCAACGTGCATGAGGTTCAACGTCTCGGTCGGCACGTCGGTGCGGTCCATCGGCCACGCACCATCGACGGCGCACTGCAGGCACTGCACCACGATCAAACCGCGCGGCCGCTCGCCGGAGGAACCGATCTCCTGCTCGATCTCGAGCGAGGTGGTCCGGGCACTGCAGTGAACGTTGTTGACCTGAGCGCAATCGAAGCTTTCACCGCAATAACCGACGACGGCGACCATTTTCGGCTCGCCGGTGGGGTTCGCCACAACCAGATTGTGCAGCACGACGAGCTGCGTCGGTCAGCGCTGCCACTCGCACAAGCATGTCTTGAGGTTGGTTCACCCCAGCTTCGAAACCGGGCGACGATTGCTGGCAACCTCGTCACCGCAAGCCCAGCCAACGACACGATTTCAGCCCTGATGGCACTCAGAGCATCCATCGAGATTTCGTGCTGGGGCGAGACGGGTGCCGAAACCCGCACCGTCGCTGTCGACGCGTTCTTCACGGGCTTGCGCCAGACGATCCTTCAACCCGCCGAACTCATCACCGCCATCGTGGTTCCAAAGCTGGCCTCAAACGAGCGAGCCATCTGGGTCAAGCTCGGACTTCGTCGAGCTCAGGCGATCAGCGTCGTTCACGCAGGCATCGTGGTTTCGTTCGCCGATGATCCCGAAGTCGGATCGCCAACCGAGTTCACGGTCACCGACGCTCGGCTCGCAATGGGCAGCGTTGCCCCAACGGTCGTGCTCGTCGGAGCGTTTCGGGACGCATTGGTCGGCGTAGAACTCAACGCCGACACGATCGCTGCCGCAGCACGTGCAGTGTCGAGCAGCGTTACGCCGATCACCGATGGTCGAGCCACGGCGGACTATCGCCACAGCGGAATCGAGGTTTTGATCAACCGGTCGCTCCTCGCTATTGCCGAAGGAGCCGAAGCTGCGATGTGGCCCGATGACCCACCAACACTTAGCTCCAAGGCAGGTCTCGAAAAGGCGGCGAACGCCCCGCAAGATGTCCTCGATGGTGACTCGCTCATCACGATCGAGCTCAATGGGCAGACGAGTACCGCTCGCAACACTGGAGCGACACTTCTCGACCATGTACGCGAGACGGCGGGTGCCACCGGCATGAAAGAAGGTTGCGGCGAGGGTGAATGCGGTGCGTGCACGATGCTCGTCGATGGCTCTGCGGTCATGAGTTGTCTCGTGAGCGCAGCACAAGCCGATGGGGCCACCGTCGTTACCGTCGAAGGGCTCGACCACCCAATCCAACGAGCATTCGTCGACGAGTTCGCGGTCCAGTGTGGATTCTGTATCCCAGGGTTCCTCGTCTCGGGAGCTCGACTACTCGATGAGGTCGACGACCCAACGAACGAGCAGATCAACCACGCATTCTCGGGCAACCTCTGCCGGTGTACCGGCTACTACCCGATCATCGAAGCGGTGCACTCGGCAGCGGTCGAGATTCGAGGAACCCATGGCTGAGCCTGCTCACGCGGCGACCAGCGTCGGCGCATCTGCGCAACGCTGCGATGCGTTGGACAAAGTCACAGGATCCGCCGAATACGCAGGGGACCTCGTCCCAGAGAATGCACTCTTTGCACACATTGCCTTCTCGAATGAGCCCCACGCTCGAATGGTCGGAATGAACATCGATGCAGCGAAGGCGGCTCCAGGTGTCGTTGCTGTGTTGACCGCCGCCGATGTTCCCGTCAACGAGTATGGCCTCACGATGTTCGACCAGCCCGTGCTCGTTGGACTGGGCGACACCGGCCGCACCGCAGTCGATGCTGGAGTCAGCAGGTGGGAGGGCGACAAGGTTGCGATCGTCGTCGCCGAATCGCCGACCCAGGCTGCCGCTGCGGCTGCGCTCATCGAGATCTCGTGGCGTCAGCGTCCCGTGATCGAGAACATTGAACAAGCGGTCGACGATCAGATCGTGCTCCATCCCGAAGCGGGGTCCAACACGTACTTCGAGCTCAAGATCCGCAAGGGCGATATGGATGCCGGATGGGCCGAGGCAGATGTCGTCATCGAAGGCCTGTACGAGCTCCCGCACCAGGAACACGCGTACCTTCAACCCGAAGCGGCGACGTCATGGGTTGATGATGACGGCCGGATCACCGTCGAAACCGGTGGCCAGTGGGCGTGGGAGGACCAACAACAGGTTGCGCACGCCCTCGATGTCGACCCCGGTGAGGTTCGCATTATCTACGCCGCGATCGGAGGCGCATTCGGCGGAAAGGAGGACATGACCCTCCAGATCGTGATGGCGCTCGCGGCCAAACACCTCCACGAGCGCGGCATTCATCGTCCTATCCATTGTCGATGGAGCCGCGAAGAATCAATCATTGGTCATCACAAGCGGCATCGAGCAACGATCAAGGCGAAGCTCGGAGCAACGAACAGCGGACAGATCACCGCGGTTCACGCCGAGGTGCTGCTCGACGCCGGTGCATACAACTACACGTCGAACAAGGTGCTCGGTAATGCTCACCTGTCGGTTGCCGGTGCCTATGACGTTCCAAATGCGCACATCGATAGCAAGGCGATCTATACCTCGACCGTGCCTGGAGGGGCCTTCCGCGGGTTTGGTGGCCCGCAAGGATCGTTCGTCGCCGAGACTCAGATGAACAAACTCGCTGATGCGCTGGGCATGGATCCGGTGGAGCTCCGACGACGCAATGCGCTCGGCGACGGAAGCGTTGGCATCACACAAGCCATGATGCCCGATGGCGTCACGCTGCCCGATGTAATCGATGCATGTGCAGCGGAAGCGAACATGGATGGTGAGTTCATCTCCGAGGCAACCGGCTACAACCCCGTCGCATCGCTTCGGCCGTCCTCTGGAGCACTCAAGCGGGGGAGGGGATTCGCGAGCGGGTACAAGAACGTCGGATTCAGTTTCGGTTTCCCCGAACGCTGCGAAGCAGAAGTTCGCCTTTACGGCGAACCCGATGACGAAGAGCCGACATCGGCCGAGATTTTCCACGGCGGCGCCGAGGTTGGCCAAGGGGCACATCAAGCGTTCCGTCAGATGACGAGCGAAGCAACCGGCGTACCCCTCGGTTCGGTAACCGGGACGTTCTCCGATACCGCCACCACCGGAGACAGCGGTTCAGTGTCTGCTTCTCGCATGACCTTTATGGCCGGCAACTCGATTCTTGGTGCCGCCGAAGAAGCCGAGAAGGCATGGCGCGACGGTGAACGGCCAGCCATCGGTAACTTCAGGTACACCCCGCCGCCGACGGAGACGCTCGACCCGGAGACGGGTCGAGGCCAACCGAACTTCAGTTATGGCTACATGGCCCAAGCCGTGGAGGTGACCGTCGATGTCGAGACCGGACATGTTCGGGTCGACCGCGTCACCAGTACCCACGACGTTGGACGAGCGATTAACCCTCGACTCGTGAAAGGCCAGATCGAAGGTGCGGTCGTTCAGGCTCATGGCTACGTCCTGAGTGAGAACTTGCAGTTGGCGGGTGGGCGTATCACGAATCCCCGGCTGAGTAGTTACCTCATCCCCGGCATCGGCGATATCCCTGAGCATGTCGAGAGTGTGATCCTCGAGCTAGCGGATCCGCAGGGTCCCTGGGGTGCCCGAGGTATGGCGGAGATGCCATACATCACCTACGCCCCTGCCGTTATCGCAGCCGTTCATGACGCGACAGGCGTGTGGTTCGATGAGTTTCCACTGACGCCAAGCCGAGTCCTCGCGGGTCTTCAGGACGCGCTGTCGAGTTAGCCGGAGATCGTTACCGGGGCTCCGAGGGGCACGTTCTGCGCAAGGAACTCGCTGACGCTGTTCGGCACTCGCAGACACCCATTGGAGATCGCATGGCCGAGCTGATCGTCGGGGGAGTTGGTGCCGTGGATAGCGATGACCGGGAGTCCTCCGCTAAACGTGTCGAGCGCTTCGGAGAAGCCGGAGAGAACAAGCGCATGGGTTCCGAGGAACGAATGTGATGCTGGGTTCTCGCGTGCCGCAACGACATAGAACGTCCCCAATGGGGTCGGCGTTGACGGGCTTCCGATGGCGGCCTGCGTCTCGGCGATGAGAACATCATCGTCAAAGACACGGACCGACGTCGTGGTGAGGTTCACCTCGGCATGAATGGTGGTGGTGCTCATGGTGTAGCTCTCGGTCGGAATCCATGCCTCTTGGCCGTTGGGTCGCACCGGCAGCGCAACCTTGACCCAATCGTCGGTGAGCGCTCCTTCGGTTACCCGCAGGGTGAGCGGACCGCCGAACTGGTGAGGGTTCGGGACAGCGAACGGGAGCGGAACGATGTTCCCTTCCGGGCTGTCGTAGGCGACGAGGAAGGGCGTGTCATCCCTCGCCGTTGCGATAAGCGACTCGTTCGGGCCGAGCGGTGGCGCCTCTGTCGTCGTGATCGATGGAATCGTTGAGGTGGTCGTCGTCGTTGGGGGAGTTGAGGTCGAGGTGGTGCTGCTTGACGTGGTGGTGGTCAGTGGGGCCGACAATTCCGTTGCCGACACGGTCGGGGCGACCACCTGACGAGACGTTGCGGGGAGCGAGACAGCTACGGGTTGGGCAGTCGGCACAAGGTTTGTGCTCGTCGTAGGGATCGCGAGTGCAGGCGAGGACACGATTTCAAGAGTGCGATCGGAGCTAAGCACCTGGCCTTGGACCGGTTCGAATTGCGCATAGCCGACAGCAACGAGTGCTAGAAGCACCGCAAATACTGTCAGAATTCGTTCAACTCGCACGTTTGCGATCCTACTCGTGAGCGCTTGGCCACGTCGATTGGGGCGGCGACCCGACCAGTGGAGTGGCCTAGCGCTCTTCCCGTCGGTATGCCAGGCCGATGGCGGCGGGGGCGATGCTCGGCCGGTTCCGGGAACGTACCGAAAGAGCGATCAACACGATCACCGTCAAGACGTACGGAAGCATGCTGACCAGCGTCGGATCGATCTCGAAGTTCAAGCAGGCAATGTCCTCGCCTTCTTGGCAACGGAACGTTTGAAGCCGAGGTCCAAGAGCAATCAATCCTCCAAAGAGAAGTGACCCAAAGAGCACCCTGCCGGGCTTCCATGCACCGAAGATCACGAGGGCGACGGCAATCCAACCAAGTCCGCCGGTTGCGCCCTCGCTCCAACCTGGCGCCAGAACCAAACTGAGATATGTCCCAGCCGCACCAGCGAACCCGCCACCGACCGCAACTGCGGTGAGCCGTGTCGCGACGACTCGCGTGCCAGCGGCGTCGGCGGTTGCTGCACTTTCGCCGACCGCTCGCAGCGAGAGGCCCATCCGAGTTCTACTGAGCACGAACCATGTGACGATCCCCATGAGCAGCGCGAGCCAACTCAGCGCGTCGATAGAGAAGACCGTTTCGCCGATCCACGGGATATCGCTCAACGGTCCGAGGTTTAATGACTCAAACCGTGCGGTGGATAGCACCGTCGTGAGCGCAAGGCTCTGTCCGAAGAAGGCAGCAAGGCCCAAGCCGAGAATTGTTAGCGCGAGGCCACTGACGACCTGATCGGCTCCGATGACCACCGACGCCAGCCCATGGATCATCGAGAAGGCTGCGGTAACGCCGATCGCAAAGAGTAGGGCCAGCCATGGGTTGCCCGTTTCTGCACCGATCCAGAACGACGCCATCGTGCCGACGGCCATCATGCCCTCAACTCCAAGGTTGAGGACGCCGGCCTTTTCGGCAATGGTCTCGCCGAGGGCCGCAAGGTACAGCAGCGTGCCGAACTCGAGAACCGACACGATAAGCCCAACGATGGTCGCTTGGGTCATGGCGTTGACTCCGCGGTAGGCGTGCTAGACGCCGCCGGCGAGTCGGCGTCGTCCGCGGTGCTCGCGCCGCTACCGCCCCGGGTAACTTCGTACGCCGTAAACACCGCCGCAGCGAGTGCACCCATAAGGACGAGCGCTTGAATGATCTCGCTAATCGAATCTGAGACGCCCTGGGTTTGGATCGCTGTTCCGCCGACTCGCAACGCACCAAAGGCAACAGCCACGAGCGCGACCCCAGATGGCCTCATCAGCGCGAGCGCTGCAACGATGATCCCAGCGAAGCCCCAACCTTCGGCGATGCCTTCGACGATTCGATCTGACGAATTCAAACGAATTCCGCCAGCGAGCCCGGCGATTGCGCCAGACAGGATCAGCACGGTCATGATCTTGGTCTTCAGCGAGATGCCGACGTATTCGGCAGCTTGTGCCGAAGATCCAGCGACTCTGAGTTCAAAACCCCACTTGCTCCGCGATGCGAACACACCAAAGACCAAGAGCACGATGGCTGCGATGATCACGCCGATATTTGCACGACTGAACAAGGTGGGCAGGGCCGCTTGGTCCGGGAGGACCGGAGCCACGGGGAAGCCAACCGCTGTCGGATCCTGCCACGGGCCGTTGACGAGGTAGCGGACGAGTCGAAGTGCAATCTCATTGAGCATGAGCGTCGTGATGATCTCGTTCACGCCGAGATGTGCCTTTGCAAGCGCTGGGCCGAGCGCGAGCAGCGCACCACCGATGATGGCTGCGCCGAGCATGATGACGATCAACAACGGGCCGGGGAGATCC
Source organism: uncultured Acidimicrobiales bacterium (assembly GCA_964451305.1). Lineage (GTDB taxonomy): Bacteria > Actinomycetota > Acidimicrobiia > Acidimicrobiales > SHLQ01 > SHLQ01. Next base: position 52,841 of record CAYVHV010000004.1, read on the forward strand.
GGACCGAGGCGCGCAATCCACGTGCCAGCGATCGCCCCGGCGATGATCTGACCTTCGGCCCCGATGTTCCACAGGCCCATCGACCCGGCGACCGCCACGGCGAGGCCGGCGAGACCAAGCGGCACTGCTTGGGTCAGGGTGTTGGAGATCCCCTGGGTGCTACCAAAGGCCGAGTCGGCCATCTCGACGTAGATCTCGAGCGGGGAGAATCCCGTCGCGATGAGCAGGATCGCTCCGGCGAGCAACGCAACGGTAAGCCCAGCCATGAACGCAACGAGCTGACCGCCCGGAAGTGGCTTCTCTCTGCGGGCGAGACGGTAACCAAACATTCAGGCTCCAGTCATTGCAGCACCGACCGCCTGGCGGGTTGCGGTATCGGGGTCGAAGACATCGGCGATCGTGCCCTCGTGCATGACGAGGAGCCGATCGCTCAGGGCGAAGAGTTCCTCGAGGTCTTCACTGATGAGCAAAATTCCAACGCCAGCGGCTGCCTGTTCTACGAGGATGTTCTGGATAGCCGCGACGCCTTGCACATCGAGCCCTCGCGTTGGTTGCGCGGCGATTAAAACGGTCGGGGCGCCGTCGAGTTCGCGACCCACGAGTAGCCGCTGCAGGTTGCCGCCGGACAACCCGGCGAGCGGAGCATCAATCTTGCCGACCTTGATCTGGTATTTCTCGATCAGGTTCTCGGCCTGTTCTGCCGCTGCCTTGCGATCGACGAATGACCCGCTACCCAACGACTTGTAATTTCGCATCATCGCGTTCTCGACGGCATCCATCCGAGGTGCGAGTCCCACACCGAGCCGGTCTTCTGGAACATACGCAAGCCCGGCAGCATTTCGATCACCAGCGCTCAAGCTGGTCACGTCCGTGCCAGCAACTGTTACCTCGCCAGTGTCGAGTGGGGCCAGCCCGGCTAGAGCGTCGGCGAGCGGGCGTTGTCCGTTTCCTGCGACGCCCGCAATGCCCACGATCTCGCCTTCGGCCACGTCTAAGGAGACGCCATTGACAACAGCCCGACCGTGGACATCGACGACCTTGGCGTTACTGACCGACAACGCAGTGCTTCCGACCTCGGTGGTACGAACTCTGCGTTGAGACACGGCGGTTGCTTCTCCGACCATGAGTTCGGCCATGCGGCCAGCGTCGAGGTCGGTCACCGGCAGCGACGAGGCAACGGTTCGTCCTCCTCGCAAGATGGTTGCTTCGTCGCAGAAAGCCTTCACTTCATCGAGCTTGTGGCTGATGAAGATGATGCTCCGCCCCTCGCTCGCCATCGTCTTGGTGATCCGGCCGAGTTCTTGGGCTTCGGCCGGGGTAAGCACGGCGGTAGGTTCGTCGAGAATGAGGACGTTGGCATCGCGCCAGAGGGCCTTGAGGATCTCAACACGTTGGCGTTCGCCCATCGACAGCTGCCAAATCTGACGGCCTGGTTCGGTGGCAAGGCCGAATCGCTCCGCGAGCTCGGCGACCTGCTTTTCGATCGACCCTTTCGCGAGGATCTTCGGTGCGGCGCCGAGTGCAACGTTCTCGGCCACAGTAAACGTCGGGATCAGCCGGAACTCTTGATAGACCATGCCGACACCGGCGGCGATTGCTGCTGCAGGGCTCGAGAACTGGTGCTCGACACCGTCGAGACGGACGGTGCCCTCGTCGGGAGCGTATACGCCGGCGAGCACGTTCATCAGGGTGGTCTTGCCCGCGCCGTTCTCGCCGAGAACAGCATGAACGGTGCCAGAGCGAACCGACAGAGACGCGCCTGCGTTTGCGATCACGCCTGGGAACCGTTTCCAGATTCCCTCAAGATCTACAGCGGTCACTTCTCTCCTCGCCGGAATGCGAACAGGGCCGCCTTTACGAATTGTAAAGGCGGCCCCGAAGCTATTGCGGATTTCTCGATTTGGCTAACCAGAATTGGTCGCTGTTAGCCGATCTCTCCAATGACGTTGTCGACGAAGAAGTTCATGGTGAGCAGGACACCATCGTGGATCTCATCGCCCTCGGCAGCGACGACCACGTCAGGTGCGAACGGGTCGGTGAGTTCGGTCTGAACAACGCCGTCGGAGATGATGACGCTGCCGTCCTGGGCAACGATGTCGCCCTGGTCAAATACGTCAAACTCGCCAGCGAGGATCGAATCCTTCACGGTCTGCATCTCGGCTGCGACTGGCGAAGATTCTGGGATCTCGATGTCGACGACACCATCGGCCATGCCACCCCACCACGCTTCTGGTGTGTAGGTGCCAGCTTCTACTGCCTCGATGATCTCGGTGTAGCGAGGGGTCCAATCCCAAACCGGAGCGGTGAGATATGCGTCGACCTGAGCGCTCATGTCACTGTGGTATCCAATGAACGTACCGCCAGCCTCAGAGATGGCCAGACCTGTGGCGGTCGAGTCCTGGTGCATGGACAAGACGTCGGCACCGGAATCGATCAGTGCTTGAGCAGCTACAGTTTCTTCGGGGATACCGAACCATGTGCTGGTCCAGTTGACCTCGACGACGGCGTCTGGGTTGACCGCTTGGACACCGAGCGCAAAGGCGTTGATGCCACGGATGACCTCAGGGATTGGGAAGGCAGCGACGTAGCCGATCGTGTCGGACTCGGTGGCTGCTCCTGCGGCCATTCCGGCGATATACCGAGGCTGGTACATGCGACCGAACGTGTTGCCCATGTTGGTGTCGTTCATCAAGAAGCCGGAGATGTGCTCGAAGGTCACGTCCGGGTTTTCGTTGGCGAAGTTGAGCGTTGCGTCCTGGTAACCGAACGAGGTTGCGAAGATCATGTTGAAGCCGTCGTCGATGAAGTTCTGGACGGCCTCGTCGAACTCTGCGCCACCCTCGGGGACGTTCTCGACGAACGCCGTTTCAACGCCGGTTGCAGCTTCTGCGCCCTGTCGGCCGAGGTCGTGCTGGAAGTTCCAGCCAGCGTCGCCGACCGGTGCAACCATGACGAAAGCAGCTCGAACTTCGCTATCTTCGCCTCCACCCTCGGTTGCTTCATCGGTCTCGGTTGAAGCATCTGCATCGTCGGTCGTCTCCGTTGCGGTCTCTGCGGTGCTTCCGCAGGCCGCTGCGATGAGCGCCAGGGTTGTGAGAAGCGCGAGGAGCGCCTTTCTCGTGAATTTCATGTGATTACCCCTCCAGGTGAGATCAGGACATCGTTTTAGTCGCGTCGAGACGCGATCTGCCACGTGGGAACACAGCCGAAACAAATGGCGTGGTCGTCGTCACACACCGCGGCCGCGTGTGGTGATCGCGCATGCGCTGAGAGGGAGTTTCTTCCTAGATGTCGAGCTCGGAGAGGTCGATGGAACGTGGATGAGCAGCCGTGGTGAGGTTTACCTCGACCGAGTGTGTTCCAAGGTCGATCACTGGACGTTCCGGGAGGTCGAAGGTGCCGAGTTCGATCGTGAGACCGGACTGAGCAGCTCGAACGGGCAGGCTGTCGACCAACTCGACGAGTTCAGCGAAGGTTTCAGGACGTTGCTCACACCAGTAGGCGTCGCTCAGCGAATGAGGCCGAGGCGTTCGAACACCAGCAGGTGCCAATGCCAAGACCGGGATCTGCCAAAGCGACTTGTGCATCTGCAACTGTCCGAGCGTGCGACGCCCGTCGTTGTCCAGGTTGAGCAAGATCAGATCGGGAAGTCCTCCGAACTCGAGCCGCTGGTGCAAGACGATCAGTAGGTCAGCGCCCCGATCAACGAACGTGTACTCGATGGCGAAGTTGCATTCTTCGGCGGCAAGGACCAGCAGCAACTGCTGGTTGAGGTCGTCATCGCAGACAAAGACCTGAAGCGTTGCGCCGGAACCTGTTGCGACGTCGGCCCCGGACGGCTTCATCGACGCCGTTTGCGGAATTCGTACCGTTCTCGTCATCGGGACCTCCAGGGTCGATCTAGCCGCTAAAGAAATGTTCCAATACTGACTTGATCGGTCTTTTGGCCCATTTCTTTAGCAATTCGACCTAGATCTCTCCACCCAGAGTCTTAGGCCCAGAAGCGGTCCAGTACATCGAGCCAGAGCTTGGTCGTCAGCCGAAGAGATTCGATGTCGATCCGTTCGTTGTGGCCGTGGAAGCGATTCATGAACTCACCCAATCCAATATCGGCACTGAGCAGGCCAGCGCCGTACGACGGCACACCACGCTCGCGGAAGAAGCGTGCATCGGTTCCTCCGGTGACCATCGACGGCAAGACCAACGCTCCTGGGTACGTCATCTGGATCGCGTCCGTCAGGGCAGACCACAGCGGGCCGTCGGTCGATGACTCGGTCGCTGTTTGGTCGTGGACCGCTTCAATTTCAATCGAGCCCATCAGCTCCGGACCAATGGCATCTCGCAGATGCTGCTGGGCGTCGATGACGGTCTCACCGGGCAAGATTCGAATATCGACGGTCAGCTCGACTCGGTCGGCAATGGTGTTGTGCTTTGTGCCGCCGCTGATCACATTTGGTGAGAACGTCGTGTGACAGCACGCGTGAAGGTTGCGGGCAAGTGCTGGTTCCATATCCGACAGTGCTTCACCGATTCGGCCGGGGTCGAGCAACTTGGACTCGGTCTCCGCGTCGAAGTTCTGTGCCTTGATGCGGCTCTCGAATAGCTTGTCGATCTGCGCGCCCGGGTCGTACGCCTCGATGCGGCGCACCGCTTCGGCAGCTTTCGAGATGGCGTTGTCGGTGCGGTAGGGCATCGAGCCATGTCCGGGTTCTCCCGAGACGATGATCCGCTGCGCGCACACGCCTTTCTCAGCAGTTGTGAGCAAGACCGTGATTCCGTCGTTGGTCACGAGGGGAGATCCGCCGTACTCGGTAAGGACATAGTCGCACTCGAGTACATCCCATCGATCTCGAACGAGTTGCTTTGCCCCGAACCCGCCACCGGCTTCTTCGTCGGCGACTCCGAAATACACGATGTCTCCGGGGTAGCGCTTGGTGCCCGATGCAATGTGGCGAAACACGACGGCCATCGAACTGGTGACGTTCAACATGTCGACTGCGCCGCGGCCCCAGATCTCGTTGCCGATTCGCTCGCCACCGAACGGGTCGACCTTCCAACCTTCGGGGGAGACGGGAACGACGTCGGTGTGTCCCATCAGCATCAGGGTCGGAGCGTTGGGGTCTGTTCCTGGGAGTCGGGCGACGATGGAGTCACGGTCGGGCAGGATCGGAAGAACTTCGAGGTCGACGCTCGGGCCCTCTATTACCGTCTTTAGTACGTCTGCGTTGCGGGTCTCATGGCCGGACTCTGGAGTGCCATCGTTTACGCATTCGTTCTGGATGAGGTTTTGTAGGAGCTCAACGGTCTCGTTTGTCAGCGTGTCGAGCGTGTTCTCTTCCACGGTCATGGTGTCTCCGTACGTTCACTGTAGGTGTCGAGGTTTGGGCGGGCCTCTCGGGTTCAAACACCCCCGATGGTCAGACCCTACAAGACCTGAACGCTTCTGAAGGTCGCCACTTCTACTCGCTCTGAGCGAGTGACACACCACTCGGAGCGAGGGGAACCGTTAGGAGAAGGTGAAACTCTTGGTGAATGCCGGCCAGGCAAAACTGGTCACACCGTTGGAGACGGTGCCTTCGTAGGACTCTTCGCCTTCGGTGACGAAGGCGATTACGAACCCGCCCTCCTCGACAGAGATTATTCCGGCATGCACCGCCGCTGAGCAGATCGAGGCATCCGCGGTGTATGGATCGCTACCCCAGACCGGTCCGAGATCTCCGTTGGCTTCGCAGACGACCTCGATGGTGCTTCCAACCTCGGCTTCGGCGGGTACTTCGACGTCCCACCCCGAAGGGTCTTCGGGTTCGGTTGTCGTGGTTTCGGGCGCCGCGGTCGTTGTCGTCGTGGTGATGACGAACGCTCCGGTACCTGGAGGCGCATCTGGGAATATGAAGCTCCCCGGCCAACTTGGCCAGCTTCCGGACTCGATGTCGTTTGCTGTCCCCGCGGGGTACTGGTCCTGCCCTGGTGCAATCTCGACGATGACCTCGCCGCCGTTTTCAAATGTGAGCAGCCCAACGTGCACCGCAGCGGTGCAAACCGAGGAGTCGTCGGTGTAGGTCTCGATCCCCCAGATGCTCGATGCGCTTCCCTCTGCAGGGCAATCGAACAGAAGCAACTCGCCGACCTGTTCGCGATAGTCGACTGTTCGTGTTGTCCAGTCGACGTCGGGGACCGTGATCGCCAGGATCGTCTCCGGAGCGGTCGTTGTCGCCGCTGTCGTTGACGTGGTCGTTGTGTCTGAGGTTGTATCGCTAGCAGTTGTCTCTTCGGAGGAACCCCCGCACGCGCCGATCAACAGAGCGATGAGGACCCCGAGGGTCCCCAACTAATACCGATTCATTTTCCCGCCTTGCATATTGGATTTGTCTGGCAGGATAGAACGTTCGCAGACGGCGGTACTACTCGGGATACGGCGCGAACCGAGCCCTACAGGGCTGCAAAAACGTCGGCTGGCGTCGCGGCGATGCCGGTGTAGAAGGTACCGAACTCGGCATAGACCGACGATGCTTCGTCGAACCGCATCGTGTAGACGACCTCCTTAAGGTCGTCGGGGTTCTGACCGAACAATGTGACTCCCCACTCCCAGTCGTCGACTCCGGCAGCGCCGGTGATGACCTGGAGGATGCGGCCCTTGAACTTTCGACCCGAGCTGCCATGTTCGTACATGAGCTCTTTGCGCTCGTCGAATGGCAATGTGAACCAGTTCGCATGACCTTCGCGCTTCTTGCTCATTGGATAGAAGCACCACGCTGGTTTGTCGCCGATCACGTCGGTGAGGTCGGGGTAGAGGCGCATGTTACGCATCTCCTCTGGAACGCCGGCCGCATATTCGCTGATCTCAGTGAGCGAAACGAACGAATCGGTGATCTCGAGGCCGGCCTTGGTGAGCGATGATTGCAATCGTCGCAGCGCCCACCAATCTGGGTGCATTGCCATGATGGCGACGTCGGCCTTGTGTCCCAACATCGAGACGGTCACGACCTGGACATCTTCGGCTTGTGCCTTTTCGATCGCGGTGATCGCCGCGTCGGAGTCGAAATCGGTGGTTGGCTTGCAGAAGAGGTGGACGACGCCACGCCCCTCGGACGGTGCAACGGGTTCGTTCATGGATTCATCCTACGAATGGATCAGCGGGAGGCCACCGGGTTGTCTTGTGCCGACGAGAATGGGGGCACGAATGTTGACGCTCCTGGGTGTTCGGGGGAAGAGACGGGGTTGGATCGGTGTTTCTTCTCATGACGATCACAAATCCGAGCAGGCTCAAAACCGGAGGGGATGCCACCGATAGGAGCTATATCTCTATGGCCATATCTTCCCCACTACAAACGTCGAACCTTCTTGGGCGGTCGCCGAAGATCTCAACGAACTCGTTTCCGGTGTCGGTCTTGGGGCGCGCTGGAGATCGCCACATCACGGGCACGATCACCCGCAAAGAGTTCAATAGCACAACGTTGTTGACTGAGGCTCCCTATAGATACGTCATCGCGCTGACGCTGTTGTTTGCGCCATCGATCTACAACGGGCTGACCGAGGGAAGTAGTCCACAATCTGTTGCCGTCGTCCTGCTCGCTGTCGTTTTGTTCATCGGTGCGATTCTTGGTCTTGAGAACTTTCGAGCACAAAGACGAATCAGCGAGGTTGAAGCTTCCGCTGACGCGACCCACGTTGCTAGTGGTGTGCTCATCGGTGCGGGTCCGCTCACTGCGAAGCGTCCCCAGCACGTCGGGCTCTACGTGACGAACCATGGTGCGATCCTCGTGACCGAGCGCCGCGGCGATCGCGTCGAGCATCGAGTCGATCGAGTCGACCTCACGGCGACCCCGAAGGGGCGAGTGTTCGGTTGCGCGTTCATCATCGACGGCACCCAATACGCCTTGCGAGCGATTCGCGGCCAGATCGCCCCCACTTAAAATCACACGTGGGGTCAGACCCCACGTGTGATTTTAAGGTTGTGTAAACCTGGCTAAATGTTTCCGGCGGATGGGTCGATACCTCGGGTACTACCTATGGAAACGTCATCACAGTCTCACGGAGTTCAATCGGACCAACGTCAGGAGTCTGGCGATGAACCTCGGATCTCTCTGACGTTGTTCGGTCGTTCTGGTACGACACGAATCAAAGGAACCTTGGAACGCCTACAGTCCTCGGGGACTCGAGGAATCTTGAGTGGTCCTGCAGCGTGGCTGGCATTGGTGCTCGTGGGATCGTTGACGCTGCTCATCCTGCAATCGATCCTCTCTGGCGACAGCGCTGCAACCTCAGCGGTCCTCATCGCCGGGTGCGCACTGGTCGCGCTTTCGATCCTCGCGCTCGATCAACTGTGGGGTGCCCGACGCACCGCTTCGATCGAAGATGAGTTCGACTGCACGCACATCGTTCGGGGCACGCTCGTTGGTACCGGCAAGGTGCGCGAAGCTGCACGCAACGTACTCAACGCACCTCCGGTGCTCAGCCTCTATGCGAACGACGATGATGTGCTCGTGATCGTCGAAGGTGAAGCCGGGCAACGAACGGCGTTCGTCGTCGATGCCTTGGATCTCACCGCGACATCGTCGGGCCGCTACGTCGACTGTGCGTTCTCAGTGGACGGAACTGAGTACTCGCTGCGTTCGGTGAAAGGTCGGCTTTCCACCGACCCAGGTCGATACCAGTAGGCGTCGAATTAGTAGACGTTGATCTCGCCCTCGCGAATAAACCCTGCGAGCTGAATATTGCCAGTATGAGCGGTGTCGATGGCAAGTGCCGATGGGGCACTGACCGAGACGACGGTGCCAAAACCACCCGCCCAGGCTTTCTGGACCATCTCAAAGCTCGCTCGGCCGCTGACGTACAACCCGAGGTCGGTCGCCAGGAACGAGGTGGGATCTTGGCTATCGAGGATCATGCGGCCGACGATCTTGTCGACGGCATTGTGGCGACCGATGTCTTCGCGCACGAGCTGAATCGACCCATCTCGGTCGAATGTCGCTGCGGCATGGACGGCCCCGGTCTTTGCGAAGAGCTCTTGCTCACCGCGCACCGCGTCGGCGACCTCGATGAGCAGGCTCGGGTCGAACGGTTCGGTGCGAAGCGGAACGAGTCGGTCGGTGAGCCCATCTATTGCGTCTGCGCCACAGATCCCACACGAAGATGATGTCGAACCGAGACGCGGCGTCGGTGTGGGAGCGCGCCCTCCGGTTTCGACGGTGACGACGTTGAACTCGCTCTCCAGCGCAGAGCCATCGGCGCAATAGCGAACGGTGTTGACCGGAGCATCCCCGAGCATGCCTTCTGCGTGAAGGAAACCGACGGCGAGTTCGAAGTCGTTGCCGGGCGTGCGCATGGTCGTCGCCACGAGGGTGCCATCGAGCTGGATGCTCAACGGTTCTTCGACCATGACCTCGTCGGGTCGACGCCGTTCGCCCGACGGGCCGTGGCGTTGCACGAAGACTTTGCGGCTTCTGCCGCGTTGGGCTCGATTGCTCACAGGATCAGGGTATCGACCTGACGGGTTCGACTTCCGGTCGCGTGGGTGTTGCGCGTCCGACCGGGCTGATCACGGCGGCGGCGATGAGCGCGAGTGCGCCGCTTGCAAGCCATGCCGGCGTGTAGCCGAATTGATCGATCGACCAGCCGACCGCAGGACCGCCGACGGTCAAGCCGAGGAGGAAGCCAAACATGAGTCGACCCGTGGCCTTTCCGGCGTTCTCTTTTTGTCGGATCATCGACAGGTTGGCTGCGGTGTTCCACGTGCCGAGCGTCAGCCCAGCGAGGATCGTGCCAATCCACAGCAAGCTCGGACGTCCACCGGACGACGCGGTGACGATGAGCAGGGAGCCAGCTCCAATGACCGCCATCGTCGTCATCATCTTTCGAGCAGACGCACCCCGGTCGAGCACAACACCTGCGGTGAGGCGGGCGGGTACGGCGACAAGTCCTTGGAGTGCAAAGACCTGACCCGCTCGTTCGACGGAGAAGCCCACGGACTCTTCGGCGAACAACGGAAGGAAGCGTCCGAAGCCGCCTCCGACCGTCCCGAGAAGGAAACCAAAGACCGCAACTTGGGTAACAAAGGTCGGGAGGCGAGATCGTTTCGACGATTCGGATGTTTCGAGAGGCGACGATGGGGCCTTCTTTGGAACCAGGCCGAGGCCGAAGAAGAGCAGGCCGGAGAGGATAGCGGTCAGCCACATCGAAGATCTCCATCCGAGCGTTGACGCCATCGCTGGCACGGTGAGGCCCGCAAGGACCACGGCGGCTTGCACTCCGGATTGTTTGACACCCGTTACGACTCCTCGTCTGGCGTCGTCGACGCCAGCGGAGATGGCCTTATTCGTGGCCGGATTTCCTAAGCCTTGGGCGACGCCACCAATAGCGCTAGCAGCGACGAGGAGCGGATAGTTCTGAGACAACGCCAACGCAACTGCAGAGATGGCCGAAAAGGCAAGTGTGGTGGCAACGGCGTGCCTTCCGCCGACCTTGTCACTGAACGCTCCCGATGCAGGTGCCAAGAATGCTCCGACACCGGTATTGACGGCGCCGAGAACACCGAGCTGGAACTTCGAGATACCGAACTCGGCCTGAAGTTCAGAAGCGGCCACCGCAAGCGCGAAGAATGCGAGCGTCGACACCGCCATGGTGGACAGCATCATCAGCGACAGGCCAACGGAGCGTGTTGTCACCTCTGCACCTTACGCAGTCACCGCTCGCTCTCCGCAGCGGTTTGGGCCAGCGCGAGGTGCACCATGTGGTCAGCAGCGGTTCGAGGCGCCCAAAGACCTACCCGCGCCTCAGATTGAGGAGCACCTCCGTGATGATGTTCTCTTCGGCTGCCTCGAAGTTGTCACGGTTGCCGATCAGCGCAACGGCGAGGGTCACGCCGGACTCTTCGCGTGTCCACAGGCGGAGGTCGCCAATGGCGGACGATCCGTCAAACACATCCCAGACTTGGCCTCCGGGGCTGGTACCACCGGCCTCGGTGAGTTCAGCTCCGAACTGTTGGCCGAGAAGGGTGACCACCTGTTCAGGAGACGAGAGAGCCGCTTGCTGGAGAAGGACCAGTTGGTCAGAAATATTGGCGTCGAATTGAATGCTGGCCCCGAAGCCTTGATGGAACCAGCTCTCGGGGCGGACACCTGAAATTCCGAGGTCGAGATCCTGAAATGGTTCGAGCGCAATGCCGGTGAGATCGGGCGAAGTAAACGGGGGAGCGGCGCTGTCGGCGAGACACCCCGTGTCGACATCGCTCGTGGAATCGGCGAGGAAGTCGAGTGCAATAGCCATACCGCACTCGTCGGTGGTCACGGCGTGTCCTTGGTTTGGATGAACGACGTTTTGATGGTTCGACAACCCCTCCGCGATGGCGTCAGCGAAGCTCGGTGGAGTAATCGGGTCGTACTCGCCCGAGAGCAGCAACGTTGGGATGTCGCTTTCGACGAGTTCGGTGACCGACGAATCTGCCACACCGCTCCCGACGACATCGCAGGTTTCTTGGAGGCCCGACAGGCCGCTAGAGGACTGGGCAAAGGTCTCGTCGAAGAACACATCGCCGGTGAGGCCTTCTTCGAAGTCGGCTTCGGTCACAAACTCCGCAAGGTAGTCGTGGCACATCACCGCCGAGAACTGTCCGTTCGAGATGAACTCTGCGTTGGTGACCTGTAGCCCGACCAGAGTGGCAAGCGTCGTCGTGTCGCCCGCTTCCAACTCTTCGACAAGTGTTGGAAGGGCGCCGAAGATGGACGGCGAGTAGAGCGCGTTGAACACGATGCCAGAAAGCCTGCTGTCGTCGATGATCACGTCATAGCTCTGCCCGTCGAGTTGGTTGAGCGCTTCGACTTCGACCGGATCGGCAGCGACCTGATCGATGACGGCTCGCAACCGTTCTTCGAGATCGGGGAATTCTGACGCGCATTGATCTGATTCCGCACAGCCAACATAGAACCGTTCGAGGGCGCCTTCGAACGTTTGTGGCACCACGGCGAGCGAACCGAGCGCAGGGTCCGTCGGTTGCACCGAATCCAACACCGCGGAAGCAATCCCATCGGGGTGCGTGCGGAGCAATTCTTGGCCGAGTCTCGTGCCGTACGAGATACCGAAGATGTGCCACTCGTCGATCCCGAGCGCGATGCGAATCGCTTCGGCATCGTTTGCTGAAGACACGGTGTTGTACGCCGTCAGGTCGGCGCCTTCGCCGATGGTGCGATCAACGCACTCGCGTAACGCGCTCACCTGTTGGTCGCTTTCAGTTTCCGCATCGGGCTCTTGCTCGAGAATAGATAGGGATTCGTCGATGACTTCCTCACAGACCAGGTCGACGTCGGAAAGTGACGAGCCGCGTTGACTGAACACGACGAGCGGATGAGCGTTGATGAGTTCGCCCCACTGTTCGGCGAGCGAAAATTCGAGGCCGGCGAAGGCATCTCCACCGGGGCCACCTTCGAGGTACACGACGGGAGTTGCATCCCCGGGGGTCTGGTCGTTGGTGAAGGTCGCGACGTGCAGGCTCACCGTGTCGGGATCTGATGCGTCATTCCAGAGTTGAGGTACGTCGACGGTCCCGCACGCAGCGTCAAACCCGGGTTGGACCATGAACTCACAGGTACCGTCTTCGAAGGTCGCCGTGATTGCGGATGGCGACGCGTCAGCGCTGTTCGTCGCCCCACTTGCCGGTGAGGCCGATTCGCCGGACGAGCAGGCCGTGGCAACCAATGCGAGCAATGCCAGAACTGCGGTCGGTGAGAACAGAGCTGGGTGAGGAATCTGCACGAGTGCTCCCGTCGTAGTGAAACGCGCCGCGACCGTTCTCGCCAAAGGGAATCGATGAGCTGCACGCCGCCGGCGTGCGGCCCACGTTAGACGAAGCGTGTCGCGAAGGCGGTGTCAGTCCAACGCGAGACAAACCCGCTGTACAAAAACGATCGGTTCGGCTTCGTTTCCGAAGCCGAACCGAAACGTTTCGTCATCGCGAGGTACCCCCGAGGCTGAGGCCTCGGCGGCTGTGGACCTACTCGGCTAGAGCAATGATGCTCTGCGTCGAGTAGTTCTCCGGCTTGCTCAGCACGCCGTCTACGTCTTGTTCGAGGTAGTCGATGAAGATCTGGGCGTACTCGAGAAGCGTGTCCTCGAGCCGGCCGTCCTCAGCAACAGCTTCGAACGTGAAGTATCCGTCGCCGCCGCCAGCGGTGAAGCTATTGGTCGCAACCGTGAAGGTGGCTGCCGGATCGAGCGCCACGAACGCCCCGTCGACGAGGACCTCGATATTCGAGAGGCGTTCTCCATCTGCTGCATTGAGGTCAACGTCCCATCGAATCCCCGCACCGTACGGATACGCTCCGGTCGATCCATCTGGATCGACCGAGAAGGCAACAGCCTCTTCGAGAACCGCAGCAACCTCTTCACCGGTCATCTCGAGATTGACGATCGTGTTGGCGAACGGCAGCAGCTCAAAGACGTCGGCGATGGTGATGTCGCCTTCCGGAATGTCGATACGAATACCGCCGGAGTTCTGGATTGCGATGTCGGCTTCGAACGAACGAGCCAAGAACGCATCGGTGACGAGCTGTTGAATATCGCCACCGTTGACTGCAGTATCGGCAACGTCACAGATCTGGCTACGACCTTGACCGGGAATGCGCTCGAGGCAGAGGTCTTCGGTCGCCTCACCAATGACCTGCTGCTGGAGTACCTCGACCTGTCCGGAGAACTGAGCGAGTACCGCTTCGGCATCGGCGTCTGGAGTGACGATCGAGAGCTCGGGGGTCGCTTCGACAAACGCCACGACCTCGTCGCGTGCCTCGCCGGTCAGCTCCTCACGATCCGCATCTTCCGATGGCTCGCGCTGGAACGAGTCTGCGAGAAGCAGGTGCGGCGTCCCTTCGCAGCTCGAAACAATGCCATTCTCATCGAAGCTCACGTTGAGCTCACCGACGACCCAGCTGAACTGCCACGCCTGGACAACACAAACCGGGTTGCCATCGGCGTCGGTCGTGCGCTGTGGGTATTCGCCTTGAGTGTTCAGTCCAAGGTCGCCGAAGTCGCCAAGCAACGTGTGGCTGTCGCCACCGACGATGACATCGACGCCGCTGACCTGCGATGCGAGGTCGAGATCGTTCGCCAACTGAATGTGGGTGACGAGGACGATCTTGTCGATGCCCGCTGCGGTGAGCAGATCGACCTGTGCTTGTGCGGTTTCGATCTCATCGAGGAACTGGGTGGTGTCGAGTGGACTCGATGAGTTCTGGGTCTTGCCAGCAATGTTGATGCCGACGTAGCCAACGCGCTGGCCGCCTTCGTAGTCGATGATGACGTTGTCTTCGAAGATCTTGTCGCCTTCAGGGGCGAGCGGTGTGCCAGCGGCGGGGACGATGTTTGCGCCGAGCGTCGCAGTGCTACATGAGTCCGAACCGTTGAGGTAGCCGAGGAAGTCGGCCAAACCTTGGTCGGAGTTATCGAACTCGTGATTGCCGAGCGCAAAGACGTCAAAGCATGCTTCGTTCATGAGAGCGGCATCTGCTTCGCCCTCGAAGAGGCTGAAGAAGAGCGTGCCGGTTATTGCGTCGCCTGCGTGAACCTTGACGACCTCGCCGCTGGCTTGTGCTGCAAGCTCATCGATCTTTGCAACGACGCTTGGGAAACCGCCGAACTGTACTCGGGTTTCTCCACCTGGAAGTTCGAGATCGCCCGAGTCGGTTTCGAGGTGACTGTGGGTGTCGTTGACGTGAAGGATCGTCAGGTCGAATGGAGCGCCGACCGAGATTGGGTCTTCGGTTGGTGGCACGGCAATACCTGGTTCGGGAGCGTCGTCGTTCCCCGACGTGTCGTCGGGAGCGTTGGACGGTGCGTCCGATCCTTGCCCGACAGCATCGTCGCCGGGGCCGTCGAGGACGCTGTCATTTCCGGGGCCAGGCCACAGCGTGTCGTCGCCAGCGTTGCCCTCGAGCTGATCGTTGCCAGCCTCGCCGAGCACGATGTCGTCACCGTTTGCGCCGCGAAGAATATCGTCACCGTTGCCGCCGAAGAGCGTGTCGTCGCCGTCGCCACCTTGAATGTCGTCGTCGTCATTGCCGCCTTCGATGCGGTCATTACCGGCACCACCGATCAGGATGTCGTCGCCGGAGTGTCCACAGATGATGTCGTTGCCAGCGCCGGCATCGATGGCATCGGGGCCGAGCGAGCCAACGATGACGTCGTCGCCGTCGGTGCCGACGGTCAGTAGCCCGGAGTCTTCGACGATGATGGTGGCCTCTTGGCCTCCACAGGTCGCTCCTTCTGCCGACACTGTCGGAGCCGTGGCTACGAGTGCCCCCACCAAAGCGAGCGCAAGTCCCGCAGCTTTCAGTCTCATTATGTCCCCCGAAGTGAGTCGATTTTGTTGGTTGTGTTCGCATCCTTGCTGGGTGAGGACTCTGTGTCCAGCGAAGTGTGAAAATTGTGGACGAACAGTGGGTTAACAACGTCCGTCACCTACAAATCCGGACGCGAAAATACACGTTGCCCGGCAACGGGAGGAGGCTGCCGGGCAACGCCGTACAGCTACTTATCGAATGAGCGACCAGTGATCATTCGATCGGAGTGAGATTATTCGAGGTGATGCCTGCCCAAGGCCCTCGAGTTGGTGGTGCCTAGTCGCGGCGGGTGACCTTTAGCGCTCGGCGATCGAGTTCGCGCTCGATGTCATCGAGCGGGATGCCCTCGGCCACAAGGCGCGTCATGACAAAGAACAGCACGTCGGCTGCTTCGTGCACGATGTCCGATCGGTCGGTCGCTTCGTTGAGCTCGCCCGCTTCCTCGGTGATCTTTGCTGCGAGCAGTTCACGGTCGTCGAACAGCCGCTTTGTAAAGCTTCCTTCCGGCGCGTTGGCTACACGGTCGGCGAGACGACGCTCGAGCTCGGCAAAGCCGTCGAGATCCCCAAAGCAGCTCGTCTGGTCGAGGTGACAGAACCCGCGGCCAGCCTGCTCGACAGAGAATTGGATCGCGTCGCTGTCGCAGTCGAGGGAAAGCGAGTGCAGCGACTGTGTTGCGCCGGACGTGAGGCCCTTTTGCCAGAGCTCGCCTCGACTGCGGCTCCAGTAGTGCACATCGCCGGTCTCGATCGTGCGGTCGAGGCTCTCCAGGTTTGAGTAGGCAAGGCCGAGCGACTGACCGCGCCGGTTGGTAACCGTCGTAGGCCACAAGCCGTCGTCTCGATCGGACCGCAGGCACGCTGCGACCGACTCGGCGAGGGTGATCTCGTCCTTGTACAACGCCATGCCGACTTGCGCATCGGCGCCGAGCTTGTGGATCGCTCCGATTTCTTCTGCGCTCGCAATGCCACCGGCGAACGTGACGCGGGCATGTCCGGCGGCTTCGAGGTATCGCTGGAGGATCTCTGGATCTGTACCGGTCATCCGGCCTTCGCGTTCGACGAAGGTGAGCAGAAAGCCCGAAGTCAGATCTCGTAGCTCGACGAGTTTGTCTTCGACCCGTTGGCCCGTGCCTTTGGTCCATCCGTGGGTGACGACCTCACCGTCGAAGCTGTCGAGCGCGACGACCGTGCGCTCTGGCGGTAGCGCCGAGAGCACCTCGGGTGTCGCAGCGGTGCCCAACACGACTTTGGTCGCTCCGGCGTCGAGCCATTCGATGGCGGCTTCGATCGAACGAATCCCACCGCCGACACGGCATTGGGCGAGGGGGAGAAGCTCTTTGATGAGCTCGGTGTTGTTCCCCGTGCCGAGCGCGGCATCGAGATCGACGATCGCGATCTCGCCAACGCGACCGAACTTCTTCGCGAGCGGCCGTGGATCGCCGGCAGATAGGGCGTGATCCTTGCCTCCGATGAGTTGCACGGCTTCGCCGCCCATGAGGTCAATTGGGGGTATGAGCATCCCACCAGCATAGGAACCGCGTCCGCTGTCACGCGGTGCGATGTGTTTCGTCGCTGCTACGACGGTGATGAGTCGATCGCTGCATAGCCGGCATCGGTCAGCGACAGGATCTGTGGGCTGGCTCGCTTTTGCAGGAGCTCGGTGGCCTCGAGGTGCAGTTTCACCGTCGTGGTGAACCATGCAACGCTGCTCGTCTCCCACATCTCGGCAGGCGTCCGCTGCTCGACCTCGGAGATGAGCAGCGAGTTGGGAAGCTCCCCGGCGTCCCGCAACGCACCGAGGATCGCATCGCGAACAGGCTCGTAGATCGAGACGAGGATACGACAATCATCTCGCCCGGTGTTCGGGTTCTTCATCATGATTCGTTCGTCGGACACGGCGGCTCCATTCTCTCGTCGGTCTCATCACGGTGTCTCATCTCAGTCTCTCATCTCAGGGTCTCATCTCAGTATTGTGACGGGCTATGACGCTGCGTACGAACTCCATTCGACAACTCGCTGATGTGGTTCGTTCCGGCGCCCGTACGTTCGCGGAGATCAATGACGAAGCGATCGCGAACCGCAGCGAAGAGCTGGGCGCCTATCGCCATACCGATGATGATCTCGTTCGCGCTCACGCCGCTGCCGCCGACGATGCCCTGGCTTCTGGAGACGACCACGGTCCCCTGATGGGTATGCCGGTCAGTGTGAAGGATCTCTTTGGCGTTCCCGGGTTTCCAGTCCATGCGGGTTCGCCGATGGCGCTTCCAGCGGAGTTCTCCGAAGCCGGCCCGGTCGTTGCCTCACTCGAGGCACGGTCTGCGGTGATTACCGGAAAGACTCACACCGTCGAGTTCGCGTTCGGTGGGCTCGGCACAAACCCGCATCTCCCGACGCCCAAAAACCCGTGGGATCCTGAGCACCATCGCGTCCCCGGTGGATCGAGTTCTGGAGCCGGGGTGTCACTCTGTGAGGGTTCGGCGGTCGTCGCGCTCGGGACCGATACCGCCGGCAGCGTTCGGATACCTGCCGCCATGACGGGAAAAGTTGGGCTTAAGACGACGGCGCGCCGCTGGTCGCTCGATGGCATCGTCCCGTTGTCTCCCACGCTCGATACTGCAGGCGTCCTCGCCAACACCGTCGATGATCTCATGGTGGCCTTCGCCGCGATCGATCCAACGTGTGGAGACCTCGAGACATCGATGGCCAACGTTGCTACATCGGATCTCACCCTCGGCCGCTGCGACCGATTGTTCTTCGACGACCTCTCCCCGGGCGTTGGCGAGGCCGTCGAGGAAGCGCTCAGCGAGCTGACTGGGGTTGGAGCATCCATGCGCCAACTCGACATTCCAGAGGTCGAACCGACCTATGAACTCTTCAAAGCTGGCGGACCGGTGAGCATCGAGTTTCATCGCTTCATCTCGACTCGCTTGCCCGAGTGGTTGGAGACCCTCGACCCGAATGTTCGGGCACGTGTGGGCGACGCCGCGACGCTTTCAGACGAGGAGTATCAGCACCGGTTGACCAACATGGCCACATGGGGTGCCGCTGTCGATCAACGGTTGAGTACTGTCGATGTGCTCGTTGCGCCGACCGTCGCGAACACTCCTCCGACCATCGACGAGGTCGCTACTCCCGAGACCTACGGGCCGCAGAACCTGCTCGCGCTGAGGAACACATCGATGGCGAATTACCTCGGCTTGTGCGCAATCACGCTGCCTGTTGGAGTCGATGCTGCTGGAATGCCGGTCGGCCTCATGCTGATGGCCCGCGGTGGTGACGACGAACGATTGCTCGCCATTGCCCGTCGAGTAGAGCACGTGCTCGGCAGCGGTCACGACAGGCTGGGAACTCCGCCGCGAACCGGGGCGTGACGACGCCCCTAGTCTGAAGGGGTGAACATGCATCCCGAAACTTGGCTCATCTCACAAGGTCGACCAACCGAAGCTGGTCAACCCTTGAACGTGCCACCGATGCTGGCGTCGAACTTCCGGCTGCCCGGCGACCGCTACTACAACCGCGTGGAGGGAACCGACACCCAACTCGCCTTTGAGACGTTGATGGGTGGGCTCGACGGTGGCCGCTCGCTCGCGTTCGGCTCCGGCATGGCCGCGGTCGCTGCCGTTCTTGCTCTCCTGCCGGTCGGAGCAACGATCGTGCTTCCCAACGATCCATACCACGCCACGAACGGGTTGGTCGCCGAGGGAGAACAGCAGGGTCGGTGGACCGTCGAGCGAATCGATCTGACCGACACCGATGCGTGGATCGAGGCTGCGACGCGCGCCGATCTGTTGTGGATCGAATCGCCAGCCAATCCCTTGCTGACCGTTGCTGACCTTCCCAAGATCTGCGCGGCCGAGCGGAGGACAGGATGCCTCATCGCGGTCGACAGCACCTTTGCAACACCCCTGGTGCAAAAGCCGATCGGAATGGGTGCCGACATCTCGATGCACTCGGCAACAAAGTTCATCGGCGGCCACTCCGATCTCCTCGCTGGCGTCCTCACGGTCGATGACGATGCGCTCTACGACCGACTCCACAATGCACGGCTACTCAGCGGCGCCACTATTGGGGCCATGGAAGCCTTCCTCGCGATTCGAGGACTTCGAACCCTGAGCCTTCGCATGGAACGTTCGATCGCTAACGCCATGGAACTCGCGCAACGACTCGAAGAACACCCGGCTATTGCTCGGGTTCGATACCCCGGTCTCGCGAGCCATGACACCCACGAGGTCGCCGCAACGTTCATGTGTGGGTTCGGCGCCATGATGAGCTTTGAGGTCGAAGGTGCTGGAGATCGGGCGAGCGCCGTTGCCGAAGGAACATCGATCGTAAAGAACGCCACGAGTCTCGGAAGTGTCGAGTCGACGTGGGAACGACGGGCGTTGATCGTGGGCCAAGAGCACATGCCGCCAACGCTTATCCGGCTCTCGGTCGGGTGCGAACACATCGACGATCTGTGGGCAGATATCGCGGGCGCTCTCGACCGTTCCGCCTAAGAGGCTGCCCCGATGGCTGCCGCCGATCCCAACTACGACTGGCTTTCCGAGCTACCGATGCCGCCCGGAGACCCGTTCTTGCGGATGGGTACCCGCAGCATTGACGAGGCTGACTGGCTCCTCGTCGATCACGCGACCAGTAGCGAGCTCGCGCTCCGAGCGGAACTCATCGAGGCACATCCCGAACACGTACAACTTCTCGCAGGCCACGAGGAGAATCTGGCCGAGGTACTCGAACAGGTAGAAGCGTTCCGAGGCGCGCCACTGGAGACCGACCTGAGCGTCGACGGCGAACGTTCCGGCCTTGCAGCCCTCGCCGTCACCATCCCCGAAGACATTTTGTTGATGGTCCGCAACGACGAGCATTGGTATCTCGCCGGGGGAGTGCTGTTGTTTCCTGACCAATGGACGTTGCCCGACAAGATCGGCAAGTCGACAGCTCACATTCACGAGCCGACCGATGGTTACCACGAGCTACTCGAATCGACGGTCGACCGGTTCCTCGATCGACTCACCCCCGGCCGCCTCTTTCGTCGACGAAACTGGTTTATCCACGACGACGACACCTACTTCCTCAACACACATGTCGATCAGAGGCACCTCACCAATCCCGCCGATGCTGCCACGCTCTGGATTCGTTCCGAACGCCAGACGCTCCGTCGGCTCAGCCGCACCAACACCATCGTGTTCACGGTCAAGACGCAGTTCACCCCCTTGTCACAGGTCAAGGTGCGTCCCGCGGTTGCATCGGAACTCGTCGAGTTCTTAGAACATGCAAGTGACCGTTCGCTAGCGAACAAAGATGTTGCGGGTCGAACGAACGCGGTGATCTCCTACTTGACCCAGTAGGGAGGTCGCTTCTCGATGTAGGCCGCCATACCCTCTGCGGCATCGTCAGAGCCGAACAACTCGGCCGAGCGAGCACTGGCATAGGTGATCGCTTCTTCAGGGTCCATGTAGGGAACGGTCTCAAAGAGTTGTTTGGTGGCGGCGAACGCGTCGGGGCTCCCCAGCAACAGGTCAGAAACGACCGCATCGACCTCGGCATCGAGCGCCTCCACCGAGTTGACGGCCGTGTTGATCAAGCCCAATCGGACAGCTTCGTTGCCATCGAACAGCGCTCCGCGCAAGAACGCGGATCGAGCATCGCCGCGACGCATCTTTGGAAGACAGATCGCCGCCATAATCGCTGGGGCAAGACCGAGGCGCACCTCGGTGAATCCAAGTTTGATATCGGTGAGCGATACTGAAATATCGACCGCCGAAGCGAGCCCGGTTCCGCCGGCCACGGCATGTCCGCCAATGCGGCCAACCCACGGTTTCGGCGACAGCTGTATTCGGCGGAAGAGCGCGAGCGAATCGACCGGGCCTGGCTGTCCGCCTGCTGCACGTCGCTCGTCGAGATCAGCGCCAGCGCAAAACACGCGACCGGAGTTCGTGAGCACCACGACACGAACCTCGGGGTCGGCATCGGCTCGATCCATTGCGGTGACGAGTTCGGCCGTCAAGGCCTGACTCAACACATTGCGCTTCTCGGCGTCATCGAGGGTGATCGTAAACACCCCGCGCTCGTCTAGCTCGGTCAAGACACACTCATCACCCATGGTCGCAACCTAGCTGCATTACCTCCCATCGTCGTATGATTCGAGAATGCCTGTTCTCCAACGCGCGAGTCTTGAGTTTGTCGATCACGCCGAACTGGTCATCTCCTATGACGTCGACCTTCCCGCCGAGATCGAGGAAGTTTGGGCGGTCATCGCCGACAACGATTCGTGGCCCGAGTGGTTTCACAACTGCACCGCCATGACGTCATCGCACAATCCGTGGACCGCACCTGGTCAAAGCCGGACCATTCATGTGAAACCATTCAAGATCCGCGAGGTCGCGGTGGCGATCGAGGCGCCGCATCTTTGGGCGATGCAGCTATCGAAGACCAACCTGCCAATGGCTCGCAGAGCGCTCGAGATGTTGGAGCTCTCCGATACATCGCGTCATGGCGAAGTCCGGACCGAAGTGCGGTGGACCGGGGCGTTCGATCTGCCAATGTATTTTCGTCCCGCTGCGTCCATCTTTGAGAATCAGCTGCTCGGCACCTGGGGTCCGAGTCTTGAAAATCTCCTCGACGCCGTAATCGCCCGTCGCTAAGGAATCTGCCGTGGGGTCGCTGTCGGGGCGTTCGATCCTGCCGATGAAAGCCGTGCCGGGCGAGCTGCCCGACGCCAATGGTGACTGGGGGTACGAGATCAAATGGGACGGGATGCGGATCCTTGCGTACCTCGACGAAGATGGCGTCCGGCTCGCGAGTTCCAACGACAACGATGCGACCGCTGCGTTCCCTGAGCTGCAGGCGATGAACGAGCTGCTCGACGGGTTCGATTCGATGATCCTCGATGGCGAGATCGTGGCGATGGGCAAGAATGGGCTGCCGAGCTTCTCGGCTCTTCAGCATCGGATGCACGTGACCGACCCCTCGACCGCGTTGATCAAAGCGAACGAGACGCCGATCACCTTCGCGATCTTCGATCTGCTGCACGTGAACGGCCGCGACACATTTCGCCTACCGCTCACTGACCGGCGGACATTGCTGGAAAAGATCGTCGACGCTCCGGGACGTCACTTTCGTCTCACCAACCACACGCTCGACGGACCGGGCGAAATGTTGAGAGACATCACGGAGAAAGGGATGGAAGGTCTCATCGCGAAACGCCGCGACGCTCCCTATCGAGAAGGGAAGCGAGCAAAGAGCTGGATCAAGATCAAGCCGAGGAGCCGCCAAGAGTTCGTCGTTGGAGGCTGGACCGAAGGGCGCGATGGCAACGCTGGTGGCCTCGGGTCGCTCCTGCTCGGCGTGATGGACGTCGGCGCCGATGGGGTGCAGCGACTCCTGCCGTGTGGAAGCGTTGGTTCTGGCCTCGATGACAACGGCCGTCGATGGTGGAAAGACGAGCTCACCGCGCATGCTCTCGACGAGTCGCCATTTGGTGCACCGGTCGTTCATCACGGCAGAGAAATGCGATGGGCGGAGCCGATTTACGTCGTGGAGGTTGGCTTTGGCGAATGGACGAACGACGGTCGTCTTCGTCACCCCGTCTACCTCGGCCGTAGAAACGACAAAGACCCCGCAGAAGTACTCCGCGAGGTCGAGTTCCGTCAGCCCTGAGGGCTGGTTCGAAACCGGCTGTTCAACTCCGTGTCACCACGGGAACGGCCTTTGTCTATGGGATGGTGTGTCTCAGGGGTTATGCAGTCTTTGCGATGAGCACTGCGCACGGTGCCTTGTGAGCAACGTCCTCGGCTACCGAACCGAGCACACGGCTAATGCCCTGTACATGGCGGTTGCCAACGAGGATGAGGTCACCGCCGACGAGCTCGGCTTCCTTGATGAGAACCTGAGCTGGGGCGCCCGGCACGACTGCGGTCGTGATCTCGAGGTGGTTGAACTTCGATGCAATGTTGTTGAGCTGGTCCTGAGCAATCTCAGAATCGCTGAGGTAACGCTTGTCGGTGGACTCGCCGACTGAGTAGATGGTGTCCTTCTTGCTGCATGCCGAGACGAGATGAAGTGCGGCCCCGGTTGCGGTTGCCAAATCAGCTGCTTGTTCAACAGCGCGGAGTGCACGTTCTGAACCGTCGTATCCAGTGATGATCTTCTTGTACATGTCTGCCTTTCGGATGCCATCTTGAGGTGAGAGTTGGTTTCGCATCCGTCAAGTAAAAGGGTAGGCACGTCCCTGTCGGTAATGGTCTACTTGAGGGGCAATAGGGGTCACATTGTGACCGCCGCACACCAATTGTGACGGCAGGCGTACGCTCTCGTCACCATGAGGTTGCGCGCAGGTAAACAGCGCATTGCGCGACGCCAACCAGCGGTCGATCGGGGTCGATTTTGGTCATTCGGTTAGGGTCGTGAAATGGACTTCGACCTCGAACAGACCGACCGCCTGCTGCTCACGACCAAGCAAATCCGAAAGCGGATGGACATGTCGCGTTCAGTGCCGCGAGAGCAAATCCTCGAATGCATCGACATTGCGAGCCGAGCACCGATGGGCTCGAACGCCGAGCGCAACAAGTGGCTCATCATCGAAGACCCGGATCTAAAGATGCAGATCGCTGAGCTCTACCGGTTGAACGCAGAGCCATACTTCGAGTTCGGTCGTACGGTCGAGACCGATGCCCGCGGCGATCGCGTGGCGAGCTCAGCGCAGTACCTCTCTGACAACATGCACGAGGTGCCAGCGATGGTGATCCCATTGCGCCTCGATCGAGTCGAGAACGAGAGCTCAGGACATCAGTCGGGTTGGTATGGCTCGGTGCTACCCGGAGTATGGAGCCTGCAGTTGGCTCTTCGTGCCCGCGGAATTGGTTCGTGCTGGACAACACTGCATCTTGGGTCAGAGGCCGAGGTCGCTGAGATTCTCGGCATCCCCGAGACGGTCACCCAGGTCTGCATGCTCCCGGTTGGCTACTACACCGGCGATAGCTTCTCGGTCACACCACGCCGTCCCGCCGCAGATATCACCTTCATCGACCGCTGGGGCAACAAAGCCTCCGAGCTCTAGACGAGGTCCTCGCCCTGTTCAGGGAAGGTGGAGTCCACATTCGGTCTTGCTCGAAGAACTCCAGCGTCCCGACCTGTCGGTCTCCACAATCGTCGTGGTCGCCGATGCCGCTGACACCGACGATTGAAGCGGTGCTGTGGTGCAGGGTGCGCAACCGATCGAACGGTAGCCGAGAGCGTCGAGGGGATGTGATGGCAGATCGAACATCGCTCGGTAGGTCTCGATGTTGTCGGTGGTCCAGTGAAGCATCGGGTGGTAACGCTCCGTGTCGACCGGTCCTGGCATCGTTTCGGAGAACCCGCTCCTCGTCGATGTCTGATCTGCGCGTACACCACTCACCCAGATGTCGAAGTCTTCGAGAAGTTCGTGGAGCGGTTCGACTTTGTTGACAGCACAGCAACTCGTTTCGCTCGTCACGTACAGACCGGACGACGGCGGCTGTTCGTTGCCGCGAACAATGACGAGATCGAGGTCGAGGAGTTCGGCGACCTCGTCTCGAAACGAGATCGTCTCAGCGAAGTGATAGCCGGTTTCCAAAAAGGCGACCGGCGTATCGGGCGTCAGCTGGCTGATGATATGGAGTAGGGGAATGCTGTGCGTCTGGAATGATGAGCTCACGAGCAGTCGCTTCCGGTCGCGGCGATAGTCCCGGAGCATCGTGTCGATCGTCTCGATGTGAGAGGAGATCGCTTGCTGCGTGAGGCGCTCTGGGGAGAGGGCGCGCTTTGGGGAGGCTGTCTGCATGTGATCGAACGATAGAAATGTGGCGGCGCGGCTTTGCGGTCACGGCCGCAGAATGGCACCGATTATTCGATCCAAAGTCTGTGGGTTCGGCCATCCTGAACAACGGACGTCCGGACAATCGGGCTGGCGGTATGTCCGGACCAAAAACTCGAGTGGTTGGCGAGCATGAGCGCAGGCTCTCTCACAACAGGTCACTACGTTCGCTCCATGTCCGAAAGCGTCTTTCCAAACGCCCGCCCGTATCCGGTGAATCTGCGCCTCGATGGTAAGCCCGTCCTGTGCGTTGGTGCTGGAAACGTCGCGGTGCGCAAGGTTGAGCAGTTGCTCGAATCTGGAGCGCACGTCACCGCCATTGGACTTCGCGTCAACCCGCTACTCGTGGCGCTCAGCTCGCGCCCGTTCGCCGGCACGCTCACGATCCGGCAACGCGCCTACCAGCCGGGCGAGGTCGACAGCTATTCGCTCGTGATCACCTGCACGGACGATGCGGAGATCAACGAGCGCGTCCATGCCGATGGGATGGACGCTGGAGTGTGGGTGAACTCGGCCGACGATCCGGAGAACTGCGAGTTCACACTGGCTTCGGTCGTCCGCACCGGCGACCTGCAGATCGCAATCTCGACCGAAGGTCGATCGCCCGCCTTGGCAATGCACTTGCGTCGACGTTTCGAAAAAGAGTTTGATCGCTCCTGGGCGCAACTCTTGGACCTGCTTTCCGACGTGCGCGATGAGGCTCGACTCCAGCATGGTACGAGCGAAGTTCACGGCTGGCAGGAGGCGATCGAGAGCGGACTGATCGATCTCGTCGCCGCCGGCGATCACGAGACGGCTCGTGATCGGTTGAGAACCCATCTCGGTCTCGATCGAGATGTCAGCGAGGTGGCATCGTGACGGTTCACCTCGTCGGCGCCGGCCCCGGCGATGCCGACCTGCTCACCCTTCGTGCTGCGCGACTGCTCGGGCAGGCCGATGTGGTCATCTACGACCGTCTCGTCGGGTCTGCGATCTTCGACATGATCGCCCCATGGGCAGAACGCATCGATGTCGGCAAAGACCCGTACGGCAAGAGCGTCCCACAAGACGAGATCAACCGAATCCTGGTCGACAAGGGCCGACGCTATGAGCATGTTGTCCGCCTCAAGGGTGGAGACCCGTACGTCTTTGGTCGCGGGGGAGAAGAGGCGCTCGTGCTCGCCGATGCGGGCATCGACTGTGACGTCGTTCCTGGAATTACCTCGGCGATCGCTGGGCCAGCAGCGGCGGGCATACCGGTTACACATCGCGGAACATCCAGCGGGTTCACCGTCATCACCGGATTTCAGAACCCCGACAATGAGCAGCGTCTCGATTGGGATGCGATTGCGCGCATTGGAACGACACTCGTGATTCTCATGGGGGCGTCGCAAGCTCGTGCGATTCGTCAACGCCTGATCGATAGTGGAGCGCCGATCAGCACTCCCGTAGCGATCATCACCAACGCCACCACCGCCGAGCAGAAGGCCGTTCGGCTGACGCTCGGCCAGCTCGGCGAATCAACGATCGAGAACCCATCGATCATCGTCATTGGTCCAGCTGCCGGTCTCGAACTCGCGGCGATCGACCAACGCAGCGCCGATGGTTGCGATCGCGTTCTCGTTCCACATACCTCCACTTCAGAAACTCAAGAGCAGGGAGAACTGCCATGGCAGTGATCGATTCACCACAACCATCCACCGTCGACCTTGGTCCTAGCGACGTCACCGATCCGGACATTGCGACCGATATCGAGAAGTTCGAAGAGATGCTCGCCGGGTACATAGCCGGGGAGATCGAGGAGGACGTCTTTCGAGTGTTTCGGCTGACCAACGGGATTTACGGTCAGCGTCAAGGCGGCAGGAACCAAATGATCCGCGTGCGTATGCCCTACGGTTCGATCACCGCGGACCAGCTCGACATGCTCGGGTTTGTGGCAAAGCACTACTCGCGCCAGTGGGGCCACATCACTACCCGGCAGAACATTCAGATGCACTTCGTGCAGCTCGAAAAGATCCCCGAGGTCATGAAGCATCTCGGGTCGGTTGGGCTCAGTACCCGTGAGGCGTGTGGAGACACCGTCCGCAACGTCCAAGGCTGCCACCTCGCTGGAGCGTGCCCGTACGAGGTGCTCGACATCAGCGCCTGGGCGCAGGCGGCGAACGACCATTTCATTCGCAACCCGATCGGTCAGCGGTTACCGCGCAAATTCAAGATCAACTTTTCGGGTTGCGATACCGACTGTGGTCAAGCGTTATTCAACGACGCCGGTGTGATCGCCGTGACCCGCACAAGAAGCGACGGCAGTATCGAGGCAGGCTTTCGAGTCTTTGTTGCAGGTGCACTCGGCGCGAACCCGCACGCTGCATTGGCCGTAGAAGAGTTCACGCCAAAAGAAGATCTGCTTCCAACTATCGAAGCCATCTTGCGCGTGTTCGAGCAGACAGGCAATCGGGACAACAAACTCCGCGCTCGCATGAAGTGGGTCGTCGGCACGTTGGGATGGGAAGAAACCCAGCGCCGCATTTTGGCCAGCCGCAAATTGTTGCCAGCCTCGGCGAGTTGGCCTGGTGGTCTCCCCGACGCTGTGGTTCACAACGGTGATACCCCGGCGGGGCGCGGAACAGGACCGGTTAGCCCAATCGGTCACGGCATCAACGTGAGCTTTGGAGCAACGACCGCCTTCGATCGTTGGGAAGCAGCGAACGTCGTACGCGGCGCCGCCAACGGGACGGTATCGGCGTACGCGTGGTGCCGTCTTGGCGACATCACGGTCGAACAGTTCCACGGCATGGCGGCCATCGTGCGCGACTTCGATGTCGAGGTGCGGGCAACCAACAGGCAGAACTTCATTCTTCGGGGACTGCGAGACGATCAACTGGCCGATCTCTACGCTCGCCTTTCGGTGCTCGACATGGCTCAGCCGGGGGCCGAACTCGCTCGCGATGTCTTGTCGTGCCCGGGAGCAGATACCTGTGGGCTTGCAGTCACACAATCGCGCGGTCTCGCCTCGGCAATTGGAGAAGAACTCGAAGCCGCCGGGCTTGCCGAGGTCGCGGGCGTTCGCATCAACATCAGCGGCTGCACCAACTCGTGCGGACATCATCACACCGCCGACATTGGCTTTTTCGGTGTCGAGCGGCGAGCGCATGGCCAGAGCGCTCCTGGCTATCAGATGCTGCTCGGCGGTCACGTCGGGAATGAGCGAGCAGAGTTTGGAGACAAGGCGCTTCGATTGCCGGCGAAGGCCGCGCCGCAGGCTGCGGTTCGAGTGCTTCAGCGTTTTCACGATGAGCGAACCGTGAGCGAGACCTTTCCAACGTGGCTGGAACGGGTAGGCGGCGCATCGGAGGTCGCGAAAGACCTCGCTGACCTCGGCGTGTTCCCGACGCCCGTCGAAGCACCGGACTTCTTCGTGGACTTCGGTGAGACCGGGGCATACGTCAAAGATGTCGGTGTATCGGAATGCGCCACGTGAACGCAGTGATTTCGCCCGATGTCACACACCAGACAAATGTTGTCATTTGTCTGGTGCGCGTGGATAGGCTACGGGTCCTGTGACTTTCTCGCTCGACCGTTCAAACCCGCTGCCGCTCTGGGCTCAGCTCGAAGCTGAACTCCGCCGTCGCCTCGACGCTGGTGAGTTCGACGACGGTTTCCCAACAGATGCGCAACTCGTCAATCGATACGACGTGAGTCGTCATACGGTGCGCGAAGCAATCCGTCATCTCAATAAGACCGGCGTGCTCCGCCGCGAACGCGGCCGCGGCACTGTTGTGAACCGTGCCGAGTTCGAACAGCCGCTCGGTGGCCTCTACAGCCTGTTCGCGTCGATCGAAGCGGCAGGAGTCGAGCAGACCAGTATCGTCCTCGAGCTCGCCACACAGTCAGATGCAACCGCGGCAAGCCACCTCGGCGTGCCCGAAGACGAGGAGCTGTTCTATCTCGAACGTATCCGCTGTGCGGGTGATGCTCCGCTCGCGGTCGACCGGGCATGGATGCCGCTCGACTTGGCCGAACCGCTCCTCGACGCAGACTTCACGCACACCGCCCTCTATGACGAGATCGAACGGATTGGTGGCTCACGGCCGAACAAGGGTTGGGAACGCTTGACACCCATCCTGCCGAGCTTTAATGACCGGGACCGCCTCCAGCTCTCTCGAAATGACGCGGCGTTCTTCCTCGAACGGCTCGGCCAACACGATGATCGGGTCATCGAGTGGCGGACCACCACGATTCGTGGCGATCGCTACCGCTTTGTTGCGGATTGGTCAACGAGTGCAGCGTCCGGGCTGCCATTTACGGCCCGTCCCTAGTCGAAATGACCCATATAGGTCGCATCAGCCAAAAA
The DNA here is from genome assembly GCA_964451305.1 of uncultured Acidimicrobiales bacterium. Taxonomy (GTDB): domain Bacteria; phylum Actinomycetota; class Acidimicrobiia; order Acidimicrobiales; family SHLQ01; genus SHLQ01. The sequence goes on from CAYVHV010000004.1 coordinate 82,331, forward strand.
TTTGTTACCACGGAGTTTCATTGGTAATTCAACGATTAATCGGCTGACGTGACTCAGGGCACCCCTCTCAGTGGTGCAATGCGCACTGAACGTGCGTACCGTTTCGTGTCGTGTTCAATAGTTACGATTCTGTTACGCCTAACCGACGTCCTGTAATCCGCGTCACGTTAGTGACACTTCTTGTCGCCGCGGTCTTTGGTGCGTCAGCGAGCGCTGCCTCGGTGAGCCAGGTCGAAGTCGCTGGCGATAGTTCACTTGAGCTCGGGGCTGCCGCACTCTCGGCCCCCATCGACGATGCGCCTGAGGTCGATGAGCCAGAAGCTCTGGTCGAGGACACCGTTGAGGAGGTCGTGGAAGCGGTCGAGCCTATCGACCTCGAAGCTATGGCTGTCCTCAACGCCCAAGCGCGTGCCCAAGCTCGCGAACTCGAGCCCGTCGAAGAACCAGCCGACTTGGAAGCGCTCATCGGAAGCGTCCTGATCGATGGCGCCGGCACCGCCGGTTCGCTCAGCGAAGCATTGGAGCTCGGCTCCGAAGATGAGGTCCGCGGCGATGTAACCCTCGAGGTTCTCAACGACGCCGTAACGAGGCCATCCGCCAGCGCAGATATCGACATCTCCGCAGTCATCGACGAGCGCGATGCCGCAATTGCGGAGCTAGAACGCCAGGCGCTCGCCGTTCGCGAAGCGCAAGCTGGAGCCGCAGCTCGAGCTGAAGCAGAAGCTGCCGAAGCAGAGGCGGCAGCCGCGGCAGCAAACGCCAACCTCAGCCTTGGTGAACGTGCTGCAGTGCTTTCTCGTGAACTTGGCAGTCCATCGACGGAAAGCGAAGCACAAGCAGCGTGGGATGCTGGCTACGCCCTCGGTGGCGGCAGCAACCTTTCTGCATTCCACAGCACGATCCTTCCATGTGAATCGGGCAGCCAAGCCAATCGAGACACCGTCGTTGGGCGTACCGACGATTGGGGTCGAGCTCAGATCAACCGTCCCGTGTGGAGCAGCACCTTCCGCTCGCTCACCGGTGTCGTCTTCGAGGAGGGCGTCGTCCAGCCTGCCCTCAACGGCTTTATGGCCGCCCACATCGAACAGGTCCAGGGCCTCAGCGCATGGACCTGCTGGCGCAATCGCTGATCGTCGCCGTCAGCGCTTGGATGTTATCGAAGGTCGTCTAACAGCGAGCGTGCGAGCGTCGAGAGGGTTTTGCCCTCGGGCCACACCGCTCGCAGATCTCGTTCGATCTTCAAATTCTTGACGGTGACCTCGACGAGGTGGCCGAGTGCGATCTGATCCGCAACGGCCAGACGGCTGATCACCGTCGGTGATTGTCCGTTGAGTACCGCACTCCTCACCGCAGACGTCGAGCCCAACTCAAGCACCGACGATGGTGGCTCGTGGCCCGCGTTGGTGAGCGCTCGATCGAGTGCCTCACGAGTACCCGAACCCCGCTCACGCATCACGAGCGGTGTGCTGGCGAGTTCGCTCATATCGATCGACGGTCGGGTGGCCCACGGGTGATCTGTTGGTACGACGGTGACGAGCTGATCGTGCGCAACGATCAGCTCGTTCATCTTTGGCGTCTCGAGCGGGGTCTCGATGAAACCGAGGTCTGCTTCGCCTCGCTCGAGTTGTTGGAGGACATGGGTTGAGTTCTCGACATCGAGCGAGATCGTGTCGTTTGGGTGCTCACGTGTGAAGCGGGAAAGCCAGCCGGGGAGAAGGTACTCAGCAATCGTGTAGCTGGCGGCGATCCGGAGCTTTCCGGCCTGTTCGGCTTTGAGTGCGTCGAGGCCTGCCTCGAGTTCGTGGGCTGCGAGCAGAATCGCATCCGCCCAGCCGGACACCACGACGCCCTCTGGCGTGGGCGTAGAGCCATTGGGGCCTCGGTCGAACAGGGTTACGCCCAATTGGCGCTCAAGATTGCGCATGCGGCTCGTCACGGACGGCTGAGCGATGTTATGCGCTTTGGCCGCCTTGCCGAAGCTGCCATGTTTGACCACCGATGCAAAGACATCGAGGGCGGAAAGCTCGGGAAAACTCGCAGATAGTGGCATGTCATAGATCATAGCTATGGAGTCATTGATATAAGCCATCTATTGCTGATGTGCCGTAGGGCACACAATATCCGGGTGACGCGCCTCGGTTTTCTTCTCGACAGTGATAATTGCATTGGATGTCACGCCTGCACGGTTGCGTGTAAGAGTGAACACGACGTGCCGCTCGGCGTGAATCGCACCTGGGTCAAATACATCGAAACGGGCACGTTCCCCGATGTTGCACGCAAGTTCAATGTGATGCGGTGCAACCAATGCGAGGACGCACCGTGCATGACGATTTGTCCGACGTCGGCGCTGTTCCGATCGGACAACGGTGTGGTCGACTTTCAAGACGATGACTGCATTGGTTGCAAGTCCTGCATGAACGCGTGCCCATACGACGCGCTGTACATCAACCCTGAGACAAACACGGCGCACAAGTGCAACATGTGCAATCACCGATTGGAACAGAACCTTGAACCCTCCTGCCAGATCGTGTGCCCGACCGAGGCGATCATCATCGGCGACCTCGACGATCCAACGTCGAAGATCAGCCAGCTGATCAGCCGCAACGACGTCGCCGTTCGAGCACCTGAGCAGAACACCGTGCCAAAGGTGTTCTACAAAGGCGCAGATCAGGCATCGCTCGACCCGACCCGAACCGCAATTGCCAACGACGGCATGATCTGGACAGACACCACCGACGAACACCCCTCGGTGCCGGTCGCGATCGGCAAGAAACCTACCGATATCGACGGTGTCGTCGCTCGCACCACGTACACGACCAAACACACTCAAACGTGGGGTCAGATGGTCTCGGGCTACCTCGTCACCAAAGCCATCGCTGGTGGCGCAATGCTCATCGCTGCGCTCATGGTGCTTCTCGGTCACGCGGATGAACAGGGCAGCGTCGCCATCATGGCGCCGATCGTCGCGCTCATCTTCCTCGGCGTTACGAGCGGCCTGCTCGTGTTCGACCTGAAACAACCCGGGCGTTTCTACTACCTGCTGACCAAGGGCAACTGGAGCTCGTGGCTCGTCAAAGGCGCCTATGTCCTGATGGCGTTCAGCATCGTCAGCCTCACCTGGCTCATCGCCGGCATCGCAGGCAGCGAGTCCTTGTTGCATATCCTTGCCATCCCCGCAGCTCTCACCGGTTTCGCCGTCGCCGGATACACCGCCTTTCTCTTCGCACAGTGTGAGGGTCGCGATCTTTGGCAGACGCCACTGTTGCTTCCGATGCTCCTCGCACGTTCGGTCACAGCGGGCGCCGCAACCTGGCTTATCGCAGACATCTTCGTCAACGTTCCAGAACCCGCAGCGGTGTTCTGGGCGTTGGTTGGAGGCGTGACCGCCGTGCTCGCCCTCAGTTGGATGGAAAGCGTCAGCCACGGTAGTCGCCACGTCGAACTCGCCGTCCACTCCATGGTCAAAGGCGAGCATCGTTCGCTCTTTTGGACCGGCATCATTCTCGGAGCGGTCATCCCACTCGTACTGGCCATTATCGCTCTCGGCGCGGGAGCAACATCGAGCGCTGCGGTCGGCCTCGGTGTCCTGGCCGGAGTGTTCGCACTCGCCGGCATGTTCCTGTCGGAGACCGCCTTCATCCGTGCCGGCCAATCCGTTCCGCTTTCCTGAACCTCCTTCGACGACGTCTCCCTGAAAGAAACTGCCGCACCATGACCGAACTTCAGAAGTACCCGCCACTCGAGGATTGGCACGACATCACGAGCCTCGATGCCAAAGCGTGGCCGACCAAGGTCGAAAAGCACCACACCCTCGTGCCGACCAGCTGCTTTAACTGCGAGGCCGGTTGTGGTCTGACGGCGTGGTTCAACAAGGACACCGGTGAGATCGAGAAAGTCGAAGGTAATCCCGAGCATCCTGCGAGTCGCGGTCGCAACTGTGCGAAGGGTCCAGCGACGCTCAATCAGATCTATGACCCCGAGCGAATCATGTTTCCGATGAAACGGGTGGGTGAGCGAGGCTCTGGCGGGTGGGAGCGGATCAGCTGGGACCAGGCGCTCGAAGAGATTGGCGGTCGGCTTCGCAAAGCAATGCAAGAAGACCGGCATAACGAGATCATGTATCACGTCGGTCGCCCCGGCGAAGAGGGATACACCAACCGCGTGCTTCAAGCGTGGGGCGTGGACGGCCACAACAGCCACACAAACATCTGCTCGTCGAACGCGCGCATTGGCTATCAGAGCTGGATGGGTCACGACCGCCCGTCGGCGGACTACGCAAACGCCAAGGTCATCTTCCTGATCTCGGCCCACCTCGAGTCCGGCCACTACTTCAACCCGCACGCACAACGAATCATCGAAGCTCAGCAGAATGGCGCAACGGTGATCGTGTGTGATCCGCGCCTATCGAACACCGGCTCCAAAGCCGACCATTGGCTTCCGACGTGGCCGGGAACCGAGCCGTTCCTCTGCCTTTCGATCATCCATCAGCTGCTCGAGGACGACACGTGGAACAAAGCGTTCGTCGAGCGCTGGGTGAACTGGGAGACCTTCCTCGCCGAAGAATTCCCCGATATGCCAAACGAGTTCGCGAGTGTCGGCCCAGCGCTCAAGGAGCACTACGCCGAGTACACCCCAGAGCGCGCCGAGCACATCACTGGTATCTCCGCCGATCAGGTTCGCGAGATCGCAACGGTGATCGGCGAGAACCCGACCAAGTTCGCCTCGCACAACTGGCGTGCTGCAGGAGCGGGGAACATGGGCGGCTGGCAGGTCGCCCGGTGTCTCTTCTTTATTGCGGTGATGACGGGATCGGTCGCAACCGTTGGTGGAACGAGCGGCAACGGTTGGAACAAGTTCAAACCAGCAGCCCCGCTCGGTGCTCCGGGTATCGAACGTTGGAACGATCTGGAATGGCCGAAGGAATTTCCCCTCGCGTATCACGAGATGTCGATCCTGCTGCCGCACTTTCTGAACGAGGGCCGGGGCAAGCTCGACACCTACTTCAGCCGTGTGTACAACCCAATCTGGACCAACCCTGATGGCTTCAGTTGGATGGAGGCGCTGACGGACCCTGAGAAGGTCGAGTGTCATGTCGCCCTCACCCCAACCTGGAGCGAGACCGCATGGTTTGCCGACTACGTGTTGCCGATGGGCGTCGGCGCTGAACGTCACGATGTGGTCAGCTACGAAACGCATCAAGGTCGTTGGATTGCCTTCCGGCAGAGCGTGTTCCGTCGATTCGCCGAGATCCAAGGGGAAGATGTTGATGCGCGTTCGCGCACCCACGAATTCAATCCGGGAGAGGTCTGGGAAGAGAACGAGTTCTGGATCGACCTCAGCTGGGCGATCGACCCCGACGGCGAGATGGGCATTCGCAAATGGTTCGAGTCGGTCAAAGAGCCTGGCACTCCGATCGGTATCGACGAGTACTACGAGATCATGTTCACCGAGAACGTGCCGGGGCTCAAAGAAGAGGCCGAAGCCGCCGGCGAAACCCCGCTGGAGTACATGCGTAACCGCGGGTCCTACTCAATCCCCGGTGACCAAGAAACGCCGTATGAGCGAGACGTCGACCCATCTCTGGTCGACGGGTGTGAGAGAGATGAGGCCGGTGTGTATCGCAAGCCCGGCAGCGCAGGCATGTGGGACGGGACTCCGGAAGGTCTCGCCGATATCAAACTCGCCGGGCTTGGCGACGGCTCACCTGCGATTGAGATCGACGGTGAACTCAAAGAGGGCTTCGTCACGCCATCAAAGAAGCTCGAGCTCTACTCGACCACGCTCAAAGATTGGGGCTGGCCCGAGTATGCGACGCCGAAGTGGATTCCAAGTCACGTCCACTGGGAAGAGCTCGACATGGAGCCAGATGGAAACGGATCGCTCGGCAACGAACGCATCTTGTTACCGACATTTCGCATACCAACGCTCATCCACACTCGTTCAGCGAACTCGAAATGGCTTTCGGAGATCAGCCACCGGCATCCGTTGTGGCTTCACCCGGAAGACGCAGAGAAGCTCGGCATTGAGGAGAACGGACTCGTCCGCGTCACGACCCGAATCGGTCACTTTGTGATCAGCGCCTGGCAGACCGAAGGGATTCGTCCTGGCATCGTCGCAGCATCGCATCACATGGGACGCTGGCGCCTCGAGGAGGACAAGGCCCGCAGTTGGGGAGCCGGAAAGGCAGACATCATGGCGCCATCGGCGAAGCCGATGGTGGCCAACGGTTCTGGAACGAGCGATGCGGGCTCCACGACGGCGGCCGGAACCAGCTTCGAAGAAGATGGCGGAGAATGGCGCCTGCGTCGCACCGACGGCATTCGTACGTGGAACTCTTCTGACGCGGACACGAATCGAATTTGGTGGACCGATACCGGCGTTCACCAGAACCTCACGTTCTCGGTGCAGCCAGACCCGATCTCGGGCATGCAGTGTTGGCATCAGCGTGTACGAGTCACCCCAGCCGAGGCTGGTGATCAATACGGTGACGTCGTCGTCGACACCAGCAAGTCGCGCGAGGCGTACCTCGAGTGGCTCGAAAAAACGCGACCGGCGCCAGGCCCAGGTGGGCTTCGCCGGCCGCTCTGGTATGCGCGGCCGCTCAAGCCGACCGCACCGACCTACCTCAGTCCTGACGCCTAGTCAGAACCGTGGCGTCGTCGTGTCAGGTGTTGGCGTCTTCGCTTACTAGAGCGGCTACCAATGCCGCCAAACCAACGGCCAAAGAGCCAATCGTTGCCGTGAACATTGTCTTCATCGCGAACTCCCGTCTTATGTGCTCGTGTACGCATATCTAAGCACAGTTGTGTGACAAATTACTCTCGGTAGGGTTACGACTAATTGAACCTCAGAGAGTGGTTAATCGGCCACAGGGTTCGGGAACCTGAGAGGTTTCTGGCTGGCCTGTCGTGACGATCCGATCAGGTGAACGAAGGAGCCAAACGAGTGATTTCGTGCCCTACAGCGGGTGGGCAATAACTTCGGTTGCAATACCACCGCGAACGTTCTGGCTGAGTGTCACCTCGACATCGGTAACTCCGTCCAGCTCGGCAACCTTGTCGGCAAGCTCGCCAGCGAGATGTTCGGCGAAGATTCGTCGATCTCGGTAGGTGGTTAACCAGAGTTTCAGCGACTTCGACTCGATCGCATTCGATACGGCCGTATAGCGAATCTTCGCGGCGTAGATGTCTGGCTGGATACCTTCGACAGCTGGGCAGAGGGCTTGCAGCTCGTTGGTCGTGAACGTGATCACGATCGGTCTGTCGACCGGAAAGGTGTCGAGCCGGCCGTATTCGTCCTCGGAGACTGCCCGGCCGAGCATGAAATCGTTGGTCATGCTCGTCAGGCTAGGGGAGCGAGAGCTACTCCCAAGTCTCGAGTTCGTCGCTGCGACCCAGTTTGGCGAGACGCTCTCGAATCCACAGGGGAGTTTCGATTCCTTCCCCGGCACGAGCCGCAGCCATTCGTTCGCCATTCGCATCCCAGACGTGGCACGAATCGCTGATGAACACGAACGCATTCTCCTGTTGTGCATCGTTTCGCCGGTCAGCATGCCAAGCATCTGCCGGATTGCGATCAGGGTCTACAGCCTCCATTGAGTAGATCGACTGGATCGCCACCGGAGCCATCGCACGGAGCAACGAAACAACGTGCGTGCATCCTTTCGGTCCGCCAAAGAGCGTCGTCAGCTGGCGACTAAAGCCGCGAGCGATCGACAGGCCGACGAGCGATGCGAAGGCGGGTTCGATCGATGGACACGTCAGGTGTGGATGTGTATCGAGGACCACATCGACCGACGTGATCTCGAGGAGCGGAAAGCTGACGATCATGTCGACATACATGTCGTGGACATCGAGTGGCTCGTCATCGTCTCGAACGTAGAGACCGGCAGGCTTTGTATCGGTGACGCGGCCACGCAACCGCATGTGGTTCGCGTCGAATCGATAGGTCTTCACGTCGTACACGCGAGTGTGTATTGGAATCTCTTCCTCCCCTGGTGGTGCAGGGATCCGGCTCGCAGTCGTACTCATTGGTTCAACGTAGTCGGGAGCCGTACGCTTGTGCGTATGGGAACGGTAGTTGCGTTGCAGATCTCGCTTGCGTCACGAATGGACATGCGGTCGGTGGACGTTGTCCGCATCGAGGATGGTCACGGCATCACCGGCGATCGTTATGAGAACGCTCGCCACCGCCAGGTGACCGTGCAGACACTCGAAGAGATCGCATTGGCCGAAGAAGAACATGGCGCGCCGATCAAGGCATTCGACACTCGACGCAACATCACCGTCGATACCGGACGGCTGGACCGGACGCCTGGAGCTCGGGCGACCTTCACGAATGCGGCTGGTGACGTGGTCGAGCTCGAAGTCGTGCGCGACGCAGCGCCGTGCAAGCTCCTCGAAGACAACATCGGTCGCGGAGCCAAGCTCGCAATGCACAAACGCGCTGGTGTGGTGTACCGGACAATTTCTGGCGGCGAGATCGCGATCGGCGACACGTTCGCCATGGTTCCGTTCGCCGAGAACTAACGAGTGGGGCACTGCCAGAATTGGGTTGACTCGCCAAAGCGGCCCGAGTGTTGCACACTGAGACGTGAGGTCCTCATGACGCAGAGTGAACAATTGGCCAGAGCGGTATCGGCGGGCAACGCGTGGAGCGTTTCCCAAGAGCTTGCTCTCAACGGTGACGAGCAAGCGCTCGAGCTCAGCAACCTCTGTTCGAAGATCTTCGAAGAGACCGAAGTGGAGGCGCAACGGCTCGCTCGGCTCGCCGCCGACCTCGACGCCACCGTCACCCCAGATCGTGGAGGTCAGCTACACCTCATCGAGGTTGCTGCGGCGACCCGAGAGGATGCGCAGCGCTTCGTCCTTCGCATTCAACGCGATGGCTACGTTGGTTGGCAGCAGTTCGATGGCGCCGCAGCCGAATCCTTCTTCCGGCACGAACGCCAGGCGACACTGGTCCGCCTCGAAGGTACTGCGTTCACCGTGGCTGTCACATGGGGGCAATCTCGGCGCGCCGCCCGCCTTCCCCGTCCGCTTCGTCCAACCGCGGCCGACCACAACTTTGTTGGCCTCCCTCAGAAGCTCTGGCCCGCGTACATCGCAGTTCGACCGGTGAGACTCGTCTCGGATAAAGTTCGACGGACGGGCGGAAACCAACGTTCGCTCGGTCCGATCCTCAGTACGCCCGACTCGCTCCTAGGCCCGTTGTTCGACTTTGCTGAGATCGAATCTGGGGATCACCTCGTCGACCTCGGATGTGGCGAAGGTCGAGTCGTCCTCGCCGCAGCTGAGCAGCGCGGCTGTGGGGCGACCGGAGTCGAGAAAGACCCTCGCCTTGTCGACATTGCCCAAAAGCGGCTCGCCAGCTCCTCGGTCAACTCGCGGCAGGTGCGAATCATCGAAGCCGACGCCGCCGACTTCTCACTACGCGGTACGAGTGTCGTCTTTCTCTTCATCCCCGCCGAAGAAGTCGCCGACACGGTGTACAAAATTCGCGCCAACGGATTCGAAGGACGGATCATCTCGCACGAACAACGCTACATACCCGGCGGAATTCGGCCCATCGAATCAAAGGTCCTCATCGGCGCGAATGCGCTCACCGTGGCGCACCGCTGGCCCTAAGCAACCGGCAGCAATTCCGGTCGCCAGAGGACTAGCGAGCTCGTAGGAAGGTGACCGACAACGGTGGGAGTGTCAGCCAGATCGATTGCTCAAATCCGTTGTGGTTGTGCGGCGTGGTGGTGTAGGTGGCCGGGTGTTCATATCCTGAGCCGCCGTAGGCCTCATCGTCGCTACATAGCAACACTTCCCAACTTCCAGCAGCGGGCACTCCGGTCATCACGTCATGGCGAGGAACCGGCGTGCCGTTGAACGCGACGACGACCATGTCGCCGTCGCTATCGGTGCGAAGCGACGTCAGGATGCTCCGATCTTCGTCGTTGCCATCGATCCAACGGAACCCAGCTGCGTCGTTATCGAGCGTGTAGAGGGCGGGTACCGAGCGGTAGACGTGATTGAGTGCGGCCACCCACTGGAGGACACCTTCGTGAGCGTCTTCGCTCGTGAGGTGCCATGGCAAACTGTCGTCGTGGGCCCACTCGGTCCACGGGGCCAGCTCACTGCCCATGAACAGCAGCTTCTTGCCCGGGGTGCCGAACATCAAGCCGTACAGGCTTCGGAGGTTTGCGAACTTCTGCCAGTCGTCGCCCGGCATCTTCGCAAGCAACGACCCCTTGCCGTGTACCACCTCGTCGTGGCTGAGCGGCAGGATGAAATTCTCGCTGAACCCATAGATCGATCGGAACGTCAACTTGTTGTGGTGGTAGCGGCGGTGGACCGGATCTTCGGAGAAGTACTCGAGGGTGTCGTTCATCCAGCCCATGTCCCACTTGAAACCAAAGCCGAGCCCCCCGCTGGTGGTCGGCCGTGTCACTCCTGGCCAGGCCGTGGACTCTTCGGCGATCATCAAGATGTCGGGGAACGCGGCGTACATCTCGTGGTTCAGTTGTTGGAGAAACGAGATCGCTTCGAGGTTTTCTCGCCCGCCGTACTGGTTGGGAATCCAGTCATCTCCACGGCTGTAATCGCGATAGAGCATCGACGCAACGGCATCGACACGGATGCCATCGATATGGAATGCCTCGAGCCAAAAGCGGGCGCTCGATAGGAGGAAGCTCCGGACTTCGTGTCGTCCGTAATTGAAGATCGAGCTCTTCCAGTCGGGGTGGAAGCCCTCCCTCGGATCAGCATGTTCATACAGAGCCGTGCCGTCGAAGTTGTTGAGTGCGAACTCATCGGTCGGGAAGTGTGAAGGCACCCAGTCGAGGATCACACCGATACCGGCCTCATGGAAGGCGTTGATCAGCGCCATGAGCTCTTGGGGATCCCCGTAGCGCGATGTGGCAGCGAAGTATCCGGTTGTCTGATACCCCCAGCTCGCATACAGCGGATGTTCGGTAATCGGGAGTAGTTCGACGTGTGTGAAGCCCATCTTCGACACGTGATCGACGAGCGCGTCGACATGCTCGGTGTAGGTCAGCGAGCGATGTTCGGGAGCGAGTGTTCGCCGCCAAGAACCGAGGTGGACCTCGTAGATCGAGATCGGCTGATCCCATTTGTTGACCTCTGCTCGCCGGTCGAGCCAGGTGCTATCGGTCCACTCGTAGCTCAGGTCGGTGAGCACCGAAGCGGTCGCCGGTGCGATTTCTGACTGGAACGCGAGCGGGTCCGCCTTTTCAACGACTCGTCCGTAACTCGATTCGACCCGGAACTTATAGCGGTCACCCGCGGTCAACCCCGCGACGAACCCACCCCACACGCCGCTCGAACCAATCGGCTCGAGGCTGTGGCCTGGGTGCGTCCACTCGTTGAAATCGCCAATGACCCCGACCGATGCAGCATTTGGCGCCCACACCGTGAATCTGGCACCGGAAACACCATCGGCCTGGTCGAGTCGACCCCCCAGCCCATGCCAGAGTCGCGTGTTGTCTCCGGCGTTAAAAAGGTACTGGTCATCGGCGGTAAACCAGCGGCTTGGATCGATCGGCTCGGTGTTCATTGAGAGAGTCTTGCCGATCTTGGCCCCCGAGTCCCAAGCTGCCCGGAATGATTGCTCGGGAGTGGTCTAGGAGACCCGAATATCGCCGTCGTCTATGAGGTCCGTTTCGCTACCGCCGCGTACAAAATCGTTGCTTCCGACGCTGATAAGTACGTCATCGCCGCGGCCGCCAAGAACTGTGTCGGGCTGCGGTCCGCCGATCAGTCGGTCAGCCCCTGCCTCCCCAGCAACCGTGTCTGCACCAGGCCCGCCCGAAATAATGTCGGCCCCGTCGCCACCGGATAGGTCGTCGGCGCCGTAGCCACCAAAGATGAGGTCGGCACCGGCGCCCCCATCGACCTCGTCGGCTCCGAGACCAGCATCGATCGTGTCCGTGCCGAATCCTCCGTCGATGGTGTCTGAACCACCTTCGCCCAGCAGGAGGTCGTCCCCGCCATTGCCTTCGATCTCGTCGTTTCCGGTGCCCCCGAACACCCGATCGTCGCCGCTTCCTGCGCTGATTCGATCGTCGCCGCTCCCACCGAAGATGATGTCGTCGCCGCCGAAGCCGAGGATCGTGTCGTTGCCGCCGAATGCGCAGATCACGTCATTGCCGTTCGTGCCGATCAGTCGGTCGTTGCTCGGGGTTCCGGTGATCGTGCAGATGGGGTTGACCGTTCCGCCTTCGCATGCGTTTCCAATTCCATCCGCGTCGGAGTCGTACTGAAAGTCGGAGGCGACGGTCGGGCAGTTATCGGTGGCATCGGGGAACCCGTCGCGGTCGAAGTCTGCGGCTGGGCCGTCGAGGGGTTCGGCGTCGCATGCATTTGGTAGTCCATCGAGATCGGCGTCGGACAGGGTTGCATTCGTTACCTGAGGGCACGGGTCGACCGCATCGGAAATGCCGTCACCATCATCATCGGGATCACACGATTGGGTGAGCCCATCGCCGTCGATGTCCGCAGCGTTCTCGTCGAAGCTCGATCCGCATGATGCAGCGTCGTCGAGGCCGTCGCCGTCGAGCGTGATGTTGAACGTCGTGACCGCACGAAGCTGTTCGCGATCTGTCGTCACCTCGACGATGACGGTGTGTTGTCCTTCGCCCACGTTGGTGGTGTCGATCTCGGCGCGCTGGCCGACGCCGACGATGGATTCACCGATCGACCAGATGACTTCGGCGGAGGTTGGTCGGCTGACCGTGACATTCGCCTGGACAACAACGCGTTCACTAAGGACGAACTCATAGCTGTTCGCGACGTCGAGATTGGTGAGCGCGATGACCGGGTCCGGAGCGGGGAGCGCATTGGCGAGGTCGGCCGTATCGGCGCTGCTGACGGTGATCTGTGACCCGGTTGTGAACTCGGCGACGCTCGCCGCCATTTCGACGGTCGGTGCAATGATCTCGATCTGGCCTGCGACACCGGACAAGATCTCGGCGAACGAACCGTCGTCGTCAACCGGTAGTACGAGCGAGCCTGCTCGCACGATGATCGACCGTTCCGAGGTTGGGCCGTCGAGGAACTCACCAGCGGAGATGATGGCCGCCGCAAGGTCGTCGAGGGTGGTCACGCCATCTGAGGTTGCAAGGTTGGAGAGCTCGGTGGTGACCGCTTCTGAGGTGGTGAGTGGTCCTGGACTGATCACCGGACCAACGGTGACCGGTTCGACAAAGATCGGCGTCACCACAACGGGTTCTACATCAACAGGCTCTGGAGTGAGTGGTACGGCCTGATCACGCAGCTCTTCAGCGGCTGGCACTTCAGCCTCCGGTTCGTTCTGCAGACCTCGAGAAAGAGCGACGTCGTTGGACTGCGCTGGCTCTTCGGTTTCCAGGGTCTCTTCGGGGAGGGGAGCATCGTCGATGGCCGGCGGGGTTTGTTCAGCCGCAGGAGGAGGTTCCACAACGGCTTGGTCCTCGTTTTCCTCTTGGTCTTCGCTGGGGGCGGGGGAGTCCTCGATCGGTTCAGGTTCTGGAAGACGTTCTGGTTCACGCTCAGGCTCTGGCTCGGGTTCAGGCGCGCTCTCGGAGGTTGTGGCGCTCACGATGAGTACTTGCGGGTTGGCGTTGGCGACTTCGAATTGCTCGAACCACCCCGCTGTTGCAGCAGCGAGCGCCTCGTGATCGGTCCGATCGCTCGTTGCAGTCCCGAGCACGAGCGCGACCTGCGCGTCGGTGTTTTCTACGACATCTGGAAGCGTACCGCTCGGCATAATGGCACCCAGGAGATCTGCGAGTGCGGCTGTTCCAGCGTCGTTCGGCGTGCCGATGAACATCCCGGATTGCTGGAGCCAAGGGGCGTCGTCGTCCAAACGGTGTTGGTTGAACAAGACGTCGGTCTCGATGAGCAACAGCGGAGACTCATCGGCCTCAACAACGGCTTGGCGAAGTGCGCGTGCGACGTCGAATGCGGAGCGGACTTGCTCAAAGGAATCGGTGGATGCGCCACAGCAGCTCTGGCCTACAACGTTCGGCCCGGTCGTGACCGGTACCGGCGGCGCGACGATCACGATGGTGGCGTCGGGAGCGATCCGTCGAGACTGTTCGAGAAAAGAGCGCCAAAGAACAAACGAGTTAGACGCACTCGCGCGAGCGAGTCCCGCTTCTTCCTGACAGCCAGAAATCGACTGTGTCTGCGGTGTCAAACAGGCGCTCGCCAACGACGCGAAATCAAACTCGAGTCCGAGTCCGCCAACCACCACGACATCGGTATCGGCTCGCATTTGAGGGAGTTGATCTCGCACCACTTCGGCCATCTCCGACCCGGGGCACGACAAGTTCTCAACCGTCACCACCGTGTCGAGAATCTCTCTCGCGGCTTGTTCAACTGGCCCGTTGTGCGAGGCGCGACATGCATCGGCGGAAACTGGAGCGACCGTCGGTGACCCGAGGAAGCCATCGCCCAACACCGAAACGACCGCTCCTGGCAAGATTGATTCGCTTACAGGAGCCAAGGTCTGGCCTTCTCCGTTCCCGTTTTGGCCAAACAGCGTTTCCGAACTCAGAAGCGATGCGATCAACACCAGCGGAAGGAACGCGATCAGCAGTCGTTTTGGTGAGTTCGAGGCAAACATGGCCCAGAGATTACGCGTCGGTGAGGTTGGGTGAGCGGAGGGTCGGACCAAAACAGCTCCGAACGCAACCACGCGGACTACTCATGTTCAGCCCAAAAATGACGATGTTGGCTCTATGTCCACGGTTCCAAACACCACAGCGTACCCAACTTCTCCTTCCACGATGGAAGGGTTGGGCGTTCCCGTCAGCATTGTTGAAGACATCATTCTTCAACGCCTCGTGTTGGAAGGACGTTCGTCGGTCAGCGTTATGGCCAAGGCCACGGGGCTTTCGGTCGGCATCGTCGACGGTGTTGTCGATGGACTCAAGCAGCGCGTGTTGCTCGAGTTTCAAGGCATGAACGGGCGCGATTACATCATTGCTCCCACGGACAAAGGCAAGGCCGAAGCGATCAGCCGGGCTCAGGCCACGTCATATGCTGGCTATGCGCCGGTATCGCTCGACGAGTACACGCATGTCGTTCACGCACAAAAGGGTCGCTCAGCGGTCAACGAAGCAACGTTGAGCGAAGCGTTCAGCGACCTCATCATCGAACCCGGGTTCTTCGATGAACTCGGACCTGCGCTCGTTTCGAAGGGCGCTGTCTTCCTCTACGGCCCTCCAGGAACCGGTAAGACCTCTCTCGCAGAGCGCATGATCAAGATGTACAAGGAAGCAATCCTCGTACCGCGCGCTGTCGAATACGACCGTGCGATCATCACCGTGTACGACCCATCGATTCATGAGGCCGTCGAGCAACCTGCGGGTCTCGATCCGCGATGGGTTCTCTGCACTCGTCCATTCGTCCTCGTCGGTGGTGAGCTCACCGGCCAGCATCTCGATCTCGATCGGGATGACTCGAGTGGTGTCTATCGTGCGCCGCTGCAAATGAAGGCGAACAACGGCATCTTCGTTATCGATGACTTCGGCCGTCAGAAGATGACGCCAGAAGCGCTCCTCAACCGTTGGATCGTCCCGCTCTCGCGCAGCATCGACTTCCTCACGCTCGCTCACGGCGCATCCTTTCAGATTCCCTTCGATGCAAAGGTGGTCTTCTCGACCAACATGCGGCCAGATCAACTCGGCGATGACGCCTTCGCACGTCGTATTCCGAACAAGGTGTTTGTTGGGCAGATCGAAGCGTCTACGTTCGACCGGGTCCTCGCTGCGGTATGCAAGGCAATGGGCATCAGCTGCAACCAAGAGTCAGCGGACTACCTCAAGACCTTCATCCTGGAGAACTCCGAAGGCGGCCTCCGTCCGTACTACCCAGCTGACTTTGGCAAGACCCTCACATCGATTTGTGAGTACGAAGGCCGGGCAAAGGTGCTCGACAAAGACGCCATCGACCGTGTTGCGAAGATCTACTTCACACGAGACGACGCTGCTGGTCACTGGCAAACGCAGGCTCAGGTCGCCGCCTAAGTCGCCCGTATAGCCACCGTGTGATGGCCTTGCACTCCGTACGGTGCTGCGGGTTCTTGCTCTGATGGCTGGGTGAAACCAGTGTTGTCGGTAGCGCGCACCGCCATGATCCAATCGCCGGGTGGCGCGTTCCACTCGTAACGCCATTGCACCCACGTTTCGACTGACTCAACTTCGGCGAGCTCGGCGGAGACCCACTCGATCGCGTCCGGATCGGCAGCGTTTGCGAAGCCCACTTCCACAGCGGCGATACCGACGGCTGGATTCCACGCCACACCTGCAATCGTGGTCGGTCCCGAGACCGCGCCATCACGTCGTACCGGAGTGTCGATACGTGACTGGGTGCGAACCGCTGCATCCTTGCTCCAGCCGCGTGGCTGCCAATACCCGTCGACGCCGACCCAATCGGTCACCTCGATGCTGGTCAACCATTTGGTGGAGCAGACGTCTGCGTACATTCCCGATGTGATCAGTCGGGCGGGAAAGCCATGGTCTCGCGGGAGCACTTCACCGTTCATGAAGAGCGCCACCATCGCTGTCCGCCCATCGAATGCCCGTGGCAACGGATAGCCGGCGCTGTAGTCGTCGGCGGCTCGAGAGAACAACTGATGAGCCGTGTTGCTGGGATCTCGAACGCCGGCCTCTTCAAGAAGTTCGGTGAGCGGAACCCCAGTCCAGAATGCGTTCCCGATGAGTTCGCCTCCGATCGGGTTCGAAATGCACGGGAGCGTCACTTCAGCAGTGACGAGATCTCGGTTGAGGAGTTCGTCGTAGGAAAGACTCAGCGGATTGTCCACGTGAGGACCGCCGACGTTCAGCGACCAGTCCGCAGGGTCGATGTTCGATCTCTGAAGAGCGATGTCGAATACGTAGAACTCGTTCCCATTGGCGGAGTCGACCGGCGTGATGAACGGAGAGATGCCGCCGACGCTGTCGAAACCCCCGGTCGAGGGAACGTACAGGTCGCCGGTGACCGTGCGCAGGATTTGGTCGCGTGCAGCTTGCGTCGACGCAGCAGTGTCCATGCGATCCAAGCGGGATATTCCAATGGCCGCAGCTGCAGCGATTGCAGCGCTACCAGCGATCAGGGTGCGGCGCGAGGGAGAGAAGGACCCGTCAGGAGACCCGTCGCCCTCGCCCATCTCAGCTCACCGAATCAGCTACGTCGCTCGGACGATGATCGTGTGGTATCCCTCGGCGCCGTTTGGTGCAGGTTGCACGATCGTTGGTGATTGGGTAAAGCCGGTTCGGTCGGTTGCACGAACCTGAATGAACCAATCTCCAGCGGGAGCGTCCCATTCGTAGCGCCACTGGACCCATGTCTCGTCGGACTCGACTTCGGCGAGTTCGGCTGGGAGCCACTCGGTGGTCGCTTGGTCTTCGTTGCTTGTGAACCCGACCTCGACCATGTCGATACCGATCGTTGGGTTCCACGCAATACCGGCGATGGTCATCGGTCCGGAGGCAAGAGAACCACCCTGCTGCGGCGTGTCGATCCGAGATTGTGTCTTGACGGGGCCTTCCTTGCTCCAGCCGCGTGGCTGCCAGAAGCCGTCGACACCGATCCAGTCGGTCACTTGGATCTCTTCGACCCACTTGGTTGCCGACACGTAGCCGTAGAGGCCCGCGACGACGAGCCGTGCGGGGAAGCCATGGATGAGCGGCAGAGGCTCGCCGTTCATCATGAGGGCGACCATGGTGGTGCGGCCGTCGTAGGCGAGAGGAAGTGGGAAACCGCAGGTAAAGCCGTCTACTGAACGACTAAAGATCTGATGCTCTGCGTTCGTTGGATCCTGGACCCCAGCTTCTTCGAGGAGTTCGGTGAGTGGAACACCGGTCCACACTGCGTTGCCGACGAGTTCGCCGCCCACCGGGTTCGAGACGCACGAAAGGGTGACCTCTGTCGTGACGAGCTCTCGGTTGAGGAGGTCCTCATAGGTGTAGGTGATCGGGTTGTCGACGTACGGTCCAGTGATGGACAGTTCCCACGTGCTCGGATCGACCTCAGGCTTTCGGATTGCGGTATCGATCAGATAGAACTCATCTTCAGGGTTGATCGGCGTAATGAACTGTGTGATGCCAGGAATGTCGTCGAACGCTCCAGCGGAGAACGACATTGGTTCTCCACCCGTGGCGCCAACCCCTGCGGTGTCGAGGAGTTCGTCGCGAGCGACTTGAGCTGCACTGGTGCGACCAACCCGGGCGGCAGCGGTGAGTGCCACCGCTCCAGCAGCGGCACTGCCGAACAGGACGGCCCGTCGATCGAGGCCGGAATTCGCCGGTGCGGTCGCTTGTGCACCGTCCTTTTGGCGTGCGGCGGTCAGCAGGGCGAGCGTCACAGCCGATCCAATGACGGCAGCGACGATGGCAGCAACCCAAGATCCCGCTGCGCTGGAGAGATCGCTGCGTGCGGTGACGAAGCCACCGAAGAGGCCAAACGCAAGGAAGCCGGCGGGAACGACGGCGACGTTCTTGCGGGCGGTGATGCCGAGCAGTCCGCCGACGGAGATCGAACCGAAGATGATGCCGAAGATCAGTAGTGGCTTTTGGTTTGAACCGAGCGTGTTGATGCTCTGTGCAACGACATCACCGGGCGTGATGTCGACGAGAAAGTCGGCAACGCCGACGACAAGTGAGATGAGTGAATCGCTGATTCGGTCGAAGACTTCACCGATCGAGAGCGCGATCGCGGCGCCGATCGCGCCGGCTAACCAGGCGTAACCTCGAGAGATTGATGAAGTTTCTGTGGTGGCGGAGTCGTCTGCCGTGCCCAAGGACTGGTCGACTGCACCTTCGGTACGAGTGTCCATACAACTAGTGTGCCTAACGGTTTAGTATTTTGTGGGAGATTCGGTGGAACGTTTTGAACTCATTCATCTCGGTTGGGATGACGATTGGACGTCCCAACTCCATGATTTTGCTCACTCTGGAACTATCGGACGGATCAGCCGGGTCGAAAGAGGAGAATGCGATGTTTTGGTCGAATTGGGACTCATTCGGGCCCAATCCGACTCTCAACGCTCACAATCAGACATCGCTCCGGTCACCGGTGACTGGGTCACCGTCATCAAAGATGACGAAAATTGGTTGATCGAGAGCGTACTTGACCGTCGAACCGAGTTGGTACGACGTGATCCTGGCGAACGTGAAACCCAGCAACCTCTCTCGGCGAACGTCGATGTCGTGTTCCTCGTGCATGGTTTCGACCGCCCATTTCGATCTGGAAAGCTGGAGCGATTCCTCGTGCTGGCGTGGAACTCGGGGGCGACGCCGGTCGTCGTGCTGACAAAGTCCGACCTCGCCACCCCAGAACAACTCGAAGAGCTGCCAGCGGTGGTCGCCGCCGTCTCCCCAGGGGTCGAGGTCGTTGTGTCGAGTATCGAATCTCGCGAAGGCCTCGCGCGCATCGAAGAGCTGCTGTCGCCGCATAAGACCGGCACGATGCTGGGTGAGTCCGGGGCGGGGAAGAGTTCGCTCGTCAACGCTCTACTCAACCGTGATGTTCAAGAGACCGCCGAAGTTCGCCGCAGCGACGCGAAGGGCCGCCACACCACGATCACGCGAGACCTTCTCGTCCTCGATAGTGGCGGGATCCTGATCGATACACCAGGAATTCGTGCTGTTGGGCTGTGGGATGCACAAGACGCACTCGAGCGCGTGTTTTCCGACATCCTCGAAACCGCAGCTGACTGCAAGTTCCGCGACTGCGCGCACGAGGGTGAGCCGGCGTGCGCGGTTCGTGATGCGGTAGACGATGGCCGTATTGACTTCCGGCGCCTCGAGCGATTTCGGGCAATGGCGGCTGAACTAGAAGAAAGCGAACAGCGTGTCATCGAACGCGAGCGATCGAGCCGGTCGGGGCGGTCTGGTCGGACCGGACGAGGCGGGAAAAGACGGCGGTGAGTGCGACCTGACGACCCGCCGCTCGCGAACGACGATCGCACGTGATCGCCGTGGCCGGATCGACTTGAGTAGGTCAAAATCACCATATATCTAGGCCCCCTCTAGACATACGATCGTGGAGGTGAACACCACGACCCGTATCCGGTCCCTTCTCGTCCTCCTTGCGCTCGCCTCCGGGCTCCTGGTCTTTAGCCTCGGCTCGGCGACGACGATGCCGCTCACGCCTGAACTCACCTTCAGCGAGCTCGATGCAGCGATCGATAACGGCCGGGTCGTGAGTGTCGAATTCACCGAGGGCTCGAGCAGGGTCGAGGGCATGCTTTCCGATGGCACGCGCTTTGAAACCGTGCTTCCGCCTCTGACCTCGGGCGTCTTTGCGCAAGATCTGATCGCGAACGCTGACTCGGTAGAGGTCTCGACGAACGCCCGCTCGGGTGGAACGAACTGGCTCGCCGTCATTGGAACGATCGCTCCGCTGATCTTGATGATCCTGCTGGTCTGGATCATCTTCACCCGAATCAGTGGCGGAAAGTCAGCGAGCAAGAAGTTCACCGCCAAGACCCGGAAGAAGCAAAGTGATTTGCAAGAGGTCACGTTCGCCGATGTTGCCGGTGCCGATGAGGCGGTCCTCGAACTGAGCGAGATTCGTGAGTTTCTGACCGACCCGGATCGCTTCCGGGAGATCGGTGCGAAGATCCCAAAGGGTGTCTTGCTGTACGGCCCTCCCGGAACCGGAAAGACACTCCTCGCACGTGCCGTCGCTGGTGAGGCCGGCGTTCCGTTCTTCACGTTGGCGGGTTCAGACTTCGTCGAGATGTTCGCCGGTGTCGGTGCGAGTCGTGTCCGAGACCTCTTCGAGGAGGCTCGCAAAGAAGCTCCAGCGATTATCTTCGTCGATGAAATCGACGCGGTCGGTCGTCATCGCGGAGGCAGCGCCGTTGCCGGCAACGAAGAGCGCGAGCAGACGCTCAATCAGTTGCTCGTTGAAATGGATGGTTTCGACGTCGACACCGGCGTGATCTTCATCGCCGCGACAAACCGTCCCGACGTGCTCGACCAAGCACTGCTGCGCCCGGGCAGATTTGATCGCCAGGTCGCTGTTGACAAGCCCGACCTCGTTGGCCGTCGTCAGATCGTGTCGGTGCATGCGAAGGGCAAGCCACTCGGTCCCGACGCTGATCCCGAGACCATCGCCCGCCGAACACCAGGCTTTACCGGTGCCGACATTGCGAACCTGCTCAACGAAGCAGCGCTGCTCGCTGCTCGCCGTCGTATTCCGGTCATTGGCCAACGTGAGATCGACGACGCACTCGATCGAGTGATCGCTGGACCAGAACGGGCAACCACGACACTTTCGGACAAAGAAAAGCAGATCATTGCCTATCACGAGGCCGGACACGCCCTCGTCGGCCACGTTCTCCCCAACGCCGATCCCATTCACAAGGTGTCGATCATCGCTCGTGGCAAGGCACTTGGATGGACCCTGTCACTCCCCGACAAGGACAAGGTTCTTCGAAGTCAATCCGAATTGGGCGATGAAATGGCGATGCTCCTCGGAGGCCGTATTGCCGAGGAACTCATCTTTGGCGAACCAACGACGGGCGCAGCCAACGACATCGAGATCGTGACCGGCATTGCCCGATCCATGGTCACCGAATACGCCATGAGCGCAGACCTCGGGCTACAGAAGTTTGGTCAAGGGATCGGTGAGGTATACAACTCGTCAACGGCGCAGAACTACTCCGACGGTATGGCTCAAAAGATCGACGATGAGATCCGCCAACTCGTCGACAACGCTGCGAGCGAGGCCCGAGAGATCCTCACACTGCATCGGAACGTTCTCGATCGAATGGCGGCGGAGTTGATGGAACACGAGACGCTCGACAAAGAGGCGCTCGCGCAGATCTTCGCAGGGCTTACGCCGGTGTCGGCCAACGTGTCTGGAGCGAGCTCCGGTTTGGATCTTCGCCACCTCAGCTAGCGGGCGAATGAACGAGGCCTGACGGCGCGCTAGTTCAATGCGGCGGCGACATAGTCGACGCAGTTGGTCAACGCTTCGACATCGCTGGGATCGACGCTGGGCATCAGTGACACTCGCATCTGGTTGCGTCCGAGCTTGCGATAACCCGAGGTATCGAGAATTCCGTTCGCTCGAAGAACGGCGACAACCGTGTCAGCATCGAGGGCGTCATCGAGGTCGATGGTCGCTACGACGTGGCTTCGGTTTGCTTCGTTCGTCACGAATGGCGTCGCGAACTCAGAAGCATCCGCCCACCCGTACATGATGGATGCCGACTCGTCTGAGCGGCTCGCAGCGAACTCGAGTCCACCGTTCTCGTTGACCCACTCGGTGTACTTGAGCGCGAGGTAGATCGTTGCAAGTGCAGGTGTGTTGTAGGTCTGGTCTTTGCGGCTATTGTCCATCGCCGTCTTGAGGTTGAGGATTTCCGGCACCCATCGGTCGGTCGCGGCGAGCGAATCGATGCGCTCGGTAGCAGCGGGCGAGCACAGCGCCAGCCACAGACCACCGTCGGAGCTAAAGCACTTCTGAGGTGCGAAGTAGTACGCGTCGGTGTTCGCAGCGTCGAATCGAAGGCCTCCGGCAGCCGACGTGGCGTCGACGAGAACGAGGCCATCGGCATCGGGGCGTTCGACGGGAAACGATACGCCCGTCGATGTTTCGTTGTGGGGGTAGCAGTAGACGTCGACGTCAGCGTTTGGTTGGAGCGACGGCGCAGTCCCTGGAGCGCTTTCGATCAGCTGCTGATCGCCGAGGTGCGGAGCGAGGCTCGCTGCCTTTGCGAACTTGCTCGAGAACTCGCCGGAGACGAGGAACTGGCCAGAGCGTTCGATGAGCCCGAACGTTGCGGCGTCCCAAAAGAGGGTGGCGCCTCCGTTGCCGAGGAGGATCTCATAGCCGTCCGGAGCGTCAAACATTTCGAGGAGACCGTTGCGGAGGCCAGCGACCGCAAGTTTGACGGTGTCTTGACGATGGCTGGTTCCAAGGAAGTCATCGGCCACGTTCGCTAGCGCAGCTACGGCCTCGGAACGGACCTTCGATGGACCTGAGCCGAAGCGTCCGTCTGCGGGGAGCATCGAGGAAGGGATTGTGATGTCTGGGATCGTCGCCATCCCGATAGCTTCGCAGTGAAACTGCGCGATTGAAACGCGTGATGTCGCATGCGCATGGGTTTGTGCTGCGACGTTTGTAACACAGTCAAACTCACAAGTTCTGGAGTCTTCATGGGTGCTCGCATATCGGATCGAATCGGCGCAATTCAGGAATCCGCCACGTTGGCGATCACCGCCAAAGCCAAGGCGCTCAAGGCCGCTGGTGAGCCGGTCATCGGGTTCGGCGCTGGTGAACCCGATTTCCCAACTCCTCAGGCCGTGGTCGAGGCTGCGATCGCTGCATGCTCGGACCCAGCGAACCACAAGTACACGCCGTCGAGTGGGTTGCCGGCTCTCCGCGAAGCAATCGCGGCGAAGACCATCCGAGATTCAGGATTCGCCTGCGAAGCAGCAAACGTGTTGGTGACCAACGGTGGAAAACAGGCTGTTGCGAACAGCTTCGCAGCGATCTGCGATCCCGGTGACGAGGTCATCGTGCCAACCCCGTATTGGACCACTTACCCAGAGGCCATCGCCCTGACGGGAGCGCGCCATGTCCCGGTGCTTACCTCTGTGGAATCCGGGTTCAAGGCCACGCTCGAACAACTCGAAGCTGCGCGGACCGACAAGACAAAAGCCCTGTTGTTCGTCTCGCCATCGAACCCGACGGGCGCAATGTACGACCGCGATGAGATCGAAGCGATCGGCCGTTGGGCGGTTGAGAACGACATCTGGGTCATCACCGACGAGATCTATGAACACCTCGTCTACGGCGACAACGAGCACCACTCGATGGCAACGCTCGTGCCCGAACTCGCGGACCAGTGCATCATTCTCAACGGCGTTGCTAAGACCTACTCAATGACCGGGTGGCGAGTCGGATGGATGATCGCTCCGACCGACATCATCAAGGCTGCAACAAACCTGCAGAGCCACTTCACGAGCAACGTGAACAACATTGCCCAGAAGGCGGCGCTCACCGCGGTATCAGGCCCACTGGACGCGGTGGTTGAAATGCGCTCGGCCTTCGACCGACGCCGTCAGACCATGTACTCGATGCTCTCGTCGATCGACGGGGTGCAGATCGCCGAGCCGCAGGGAGCGTTCTACGCCTATCCGAGTTTCGAAGGCTTCTTGGGACAAGAGATCAAGGGCTACCAGATCGACTCGACCCTCGACCTCGCCGCCGCGCTCCTCGAAGAATCGAAGGTCGCGATCGTTCCCGGTGAGGCGTTCGGGGTCGGTGGGGCTGCTCGGCTCTCGTTCGCACTCGGTGACGATGACCTTGTCGAAGGTGTGCAGCGCATAGTCGATTTCCTGGCCTAGATAGGGTTGGGGAATGATCGATTCTCCAATTACACCGCAGCTGCTCGTCTCAGGAGCTGTTGGTATTTCCGAGGTCGTCGTCGACGGCAACGACATCTATTGGGCTGAATCGAGACCGAGTGAGGGTGGTCGGACCGCGCTCATGATGGCGGTTGCGTCACCTCTCGGTGCGATGACCGTCTCGGAGATCACCGGCCGAGATGTCAACGTCCGCACTCGCGTCCATGAGTATGGCGGGGGAGCATGGTGGGTTGCTGATGGTCGGGTGGTGTTCTCCGATGATGCACGGGGAGGAGAGCTCTTTACCTTCGACGTCGAGTCGAGGGCCGAGACACAGCTCACGTCCTCGGGCTATCGCTACGCAGACGGCCGTCTCAGCCCCGATGGCCAATGGTTTGTCTCGGTTCGTGAACGTCACGATGGTTCTGGTGATCAGACCGTTGTCAACGAAGTGGTGGCGGTCAGTACCGATGGGCAGGGCACCGAGCTCGTCTTGCTCAGCTCGCACGACTTCTACTCGTCGCCACGGTTCGGTCTCGGCGGTCAGCTCGTCTGCGTCGCGTGGAATCATCCGAACATGCCGTGGGACTCGACGGAGTTGCAACTGATCGAACCGGTTTGGCTCGACGGCGACCCCGAGCCGCCCATCCGCTCTCTGCGCTCAGAGGACGGGGAGCCCGAGTCCATCGTGGAGCCGGGCTGGACCTTCGATGGCCGCTTGCTGGCGGTCAGCGATCGCTCGAATTGGTGGAACCTCTTCGAGGTCGACACGAGCTCGGGTTCGGTGCAACCCGTCATCGAGGGCGACTTCGAGATTGCAACCCCGGGCTGGGTGTTCGGGTTGTCCAGATGGTGCGAGATCGCAGATGGGATTGTTCTCGTTGCCGGAACAGCGCACGGTGACACGATTGGGTTCCCGAACGGGTATGTCGAAGATCGCCACACGTCGGTGAGTTCGATTCGCGCATTGTCCGATGGCCGGGTTGCCTACGTCGGTGCGTCGTACTCCGAGGAGAGCGCTGTCTGGGTGCACGACGGGTCGACGGCGACTCGGGTGTCTACCCCTCGCGACCTCGGACTCGATCCGAGTTTGTTCGCCGAGCCCGAGCTGATCACCGTCGACAGCTCCCGGATCGACTCATCGTTGCCTCCCGGGACCACCACCCACGCGCTCTTCTATGCTCCCGCGCCCGCCGACGGGCAGGAACGGGTCGGACCATGCCCACTGCTCGTCTTGGTGCACGGTGGGCCAACAGCGGCGGCCCGACGTCAACTCGATCTGTCGATCCGCTACTGGACCAGTCGGGGCATTGCCGTTGCCGCAGTCGACTATCGGGGCTCGACGTTGTACGGGCGGATCTATCGAAACGAACTTCGGGGTGAGTGGGGGGTCGCCGACGTCGTCGATTGTGTCGCGGTTGCTCAACACCTCGCCGATGCTGGCCAGGTCGACCCCGACGCCATGATCATTCAAGGCGGTAGCGCAGGTGGCCTCACCGTGTTGAACGCCGTCGCAAAGCACGACGTGTTCAGTGCGGGAATTAGCCGCTACGGCGTCACCGACCTTCGCGCACTGGCAACCGACACGCACAAGTTCGAAGCTCGGTACCTCGACGGCCTCGTGGGTGTCTGGCCAGACGATAAACAGGTGTACATCGATCGGTCACCAATGTCGTACCCCGACGAGATTTCGGTGCCGATGTTGATCCTGCAAGGGTCCGAAGACAACGTCGTCCCACCGAGCCAATCCGAGGCGATCGTGGACGCGCTCCGGTCGAATAACGTCCCGGTGACCTATCACTTGTACGACGGCGAAGGGCACGGATTCCGTTCGGCCGAGACGATCGTGGCGGTGCTCGCCGCTACCGAGTTGTTCATCAACGGGTTGTAGAGAACTCGTAACGTTCCATCGAGATCCTCATGGTTCACGTTAACGACCGCACGTCATTTCGGCGGAAGTGCAGGATTCTCAGGGAAATTGAGAAATATTCTTTTGAGGCGAACGACCCTTACCGTCAACTACATAGCGTGACCAAGAAGGCGGAGTGTGCACAAAGGGTGGTTTCCCGATGTGCAGTAAATCATTGGGTGGGAGTGATTTACGCGTGCC
Organism: uncultured Acidimicrobiales bacterium; assembly: GCA_964451305.1. Lineage (GTDB taxonomy): Bacteria > Actinomycetota > Acidimicrobiia > Acidimicrobiales > SHLQ01 > SHLQ01. Next base: position 108,799 of record CAYVHV010000004.1, read on the forward strand.
GTTGCCGCATATCTCCGCGACGTCGAACGGCGGCCGATGGTACCCGCCGGTGGCAAATTGCACAGGGAACGAACTGGCGGCAGTAGTGCTTTGACCCTTACAGTTCTATGACGCCTGATCTAAGGAGGCCCTCGTGCGATACTTCGCCGACGTAGCCGTAGAAGCCGCCACACTCGCTGGTCAACTCCTCGTACGGAACTTTCGAAACCACCAAGCTTCCGTGTACGGAGATGACATTATCTCGGTAGCAAACCGAAGCCTGTCGAAAGAGATCACCTCATCGAACGACTACGACGCTGACAAGATCATCATCGACCTCATCACGTCGCGTTGCCCCGACCATGACATCCTCACCGAGGAGACGGGTCACATCGACAACGGAAGCCCATACAAGTGGATCATCGATCCGCTCGACGGCAGCAGCAACTTCTTGAACCACAACCCGTTCTTTGCAGTGTCGATTGCGCTCGCCTACGAGGACGTGCCAATCACCGGTGTCATCTTCTCGCCGTTCCTCGAAGAGATGGTCGTTGCCCGTAGGGATCAGGGCTGCACGGTCAATGGCCGACCAGTCCATGTCTCGACGACGCCAAACCTCGACAAGACATATGTCGTTGGTTGTCCCGGTGGAGAGAAGAACAACGTCCGCTTTGCTGAGATGGAGTACGCGCTCCACCAGCAGATCAAGGATTTCCGCAAGATCGGATCAGCAGCGATCGAGTGCTACATGGTCGCCGCAGGCCGGGTCGATGCATTCACCACGCTCAACATCTCCCCGTGGGACGTTGCAGCTGGAGTTCTCGCAACCGAAGAGGCGGGCGGTCGTGTGACCGACTTCCATGGCGAGCCATGGACGCTTAACAAGACCGACCTTCTCGTCTCGAACGGACTCGTGCACGACGCGCTCCTCGCCGAGCTGCACAGCGCAGAGGTGCCGCAAAAGGCCGAGACGCTCGCTCCCTAGTAGCGCCCGATGTATCAGATCCTCGACCGGGACTCACTCCCCGGGTACCTCGCAAGCATTCCAGAAGTCGTTGCAGTTCTCGGCGACGAACCAGATCCCGAGATTCTTGAGATCGGCGACGGAAACCTCAACTTCGTGTACCGGGTTACCAACCCGTTGGACTCGTCGAAGGCGGTCATTGTCAAGCAAGCCGTTCCGTATCTGCGAATGGTCGGCGAGGAATGGCCGCTCGGGCGCGACCGGATGACATACGAAATTCGCGCACTTCAGCTCTACAACGAGCTGGTGCCCGAGCTCGTGCCGCGCATTCATCACGCTGACGAGGAGATGAGTACGCTCGTCATGCAGTACCTCGATGATCACCTGATCTTGCGATTGGGGATGATCGACGCGGTGACGTATCCCAAGGTTGCCGAGCACATTGGCCTGTTCATGGCCGAGACGCTCTTCCGTACGAGCGCATGGTCGATGGCGAGCGAAGAGCGCCGCCAACTTATGGATCGGTTCACGCTGAACGCCGAGCTGTGCAAGCTCACCGAGGAGTTCATCTTTACGTTCCCCTACATGGAACATGAGTCGAACTATTCGAATCCAGCGACCGACCAATGGGCGCGTGAGAACATTCATACCGACACGCAGTACAAGCTCGATGTGCTCGAGTTCAAAGACCTCTTTTTGGCCAAAGCCGACGCACTCCTGCACGCGGATCTTCACACCGGCTCGCTCATGGTCAACCAGGCCGAGAGCTATGTCATCGATATGGAGTTCGCGTACTTCGGTCCGTTCGGATTCGATGTTGGCAAGGTCATCTCAAACTTCTTGCTCTCCTGTACCTCGCATCTGTACCGATCCGGTGGGGCCGAGTACCGGTCGTGGCTGATCGACCAGATCGAAGTGATTTGGACGACGTTCGCAACGCGCTTCGACGAGCTATGGGTCGCCGCTGGTGATTCGGCCATGCTCGTCGACGGTCTCCTTACTGCCGAGGAGTTCTCGACTCTTCGAAGCCAATTCATGGTCGAGCTTCTCCGTGAATCTGCAGGATTTGCTGCCTGCTCGATGGCGCGTCGGACGCTCGGCATCGCTGGCGTTGCCGACATACGTGACATCGAGGACCTCGACATTCGTTCGACCCTCGAAATCTCAAACCTGAAACTGAGCAAACAGTTGATGGCGCAACGCAATGAGCTGTCGTCGATCGACGATCTACTCGCAGTCGTGCGGGCCCACTTCGCACAACCAATCCTTTAGGAAAAAACGTGTCAGACAAACTCATCGGAATCATTCCTGCAGCAGGAAGTGGTATCCGTGCCCGCCCATACACCTACGAGATGCACAAGGGCATGTTTCTTATCGATGGGAAGCCCAACATCGAACGGCACATCGACTCGATGCGTGATGACATGGGGATCGAAGAGATCGTCATCGTCCTCGGCTACATGGGTGAGAGCATCCAAGAGCACTTCGGTGACGGGTCAGACTTCGGCGTCCGCCTCCACTTCGTCGAGAACCACCATCTCGATAAGGGTTGGGCGTGGTCGGTGCTGCTCGCCAAGCCATTCATGGCTGGCCGTCACGGTCTCGTCACCTTGGCTGACGAGTTCTACCTCGACACCAACATCGGTGACATCTCAACCGTCGACTACGAGGCGTACAGCGCCGTCGTTGCGATGAAACCCGTCGAGGACAAGGAACTCATCAAGAAGAACTTCTCTGTCGAGCGCGATGGCGACCGGGTTGTTCGCCTTGTCGAGAACCCGGTATCGACTCCGAACAATCTTCTCGGTATGGCGACCTTTGTCATCCGCCCCGACGTTCTCGTCGAATTGGAGATGGCATTCGACGGTGGGCGACCAACCCTCGACTTCGTGACGTTTGTCGACGACCTCATTCGCAAGGGTCACGAAGTTGCTGCCTTTGACGTCGACGGTGAATACATTAACCTCAACGATGTCGCGAGCCTCGAAGCGGCCCAAGACGCTGCGATCCGTAGCAGGCTCATGGGAGAATCTGAGTAGAGATGGCATATGGGATCGAAGATCTCACCGTCAATATCAATACGGTTAACCGACCGGAGTATCTCGAAGCCTGCTTGAAGAGTCTGATCGAGACGACTCCGGAGGGAGCGCCGCTCCAGATCGTTTTTAACGGGACCCCACCCGATATCCGTGACCGGACGATCGCTCAGGCGCAGAGCTGGAGAGGGCCGACCCGTTTCGAGTACCTCGAAGAGATGCTGTCGGTCGACGAATCACACAACCACGCACTGGCTGGTATCGAGACGCCACTCGTGAACTTCATGGGAGACGACGACATCGTCCTCGGGAGTCGCTTCCCAGCGATTCTCGACGCGTTCAACACGATGGAACCAGAACCGGCAGTCGTGACGACCTTTGCTCGGCGAATCGCCGGAGATGCGTTCACGCCAGCGATTGGCTCGAACAAGGATCTCGGCCCAACGACGGTCGAGCAATGGCGTGAATTTCACTCGACTGGCCAAGCCTATGAATTGCTGTGGCCCGGGTCGGTGTTGCGAACAGATCTCCTCCGATCCTTCGGTGGCTTTGAGGCGCCGTATGCGCAGAGCTTCGACAACCGCATCTTCTCTCAGATGTCATTTCTTGGTCCGGTTGTAGCGCTCCCGGAACGGAACTTCGGGTTCCGTATCCATCAGGGGTCGATGTCATCAACGAACTGGCAGGCTCAAAACGAGATCGTACGCTTCGTCGCTGCCTCTCACTCGGCGAACCTCGAAGGCCGACCCGAGCCCACGTTTGAAGAGTTCCGTCACGCCGAATCCACCGATCCGTCCTACGTGCAACTTCGGCGCCAGCTCCGAGATCGGTCGCGCATCCACTTTCGCAAGGGTGGCCAGTTAGCTCTCGGCGGAGACAAAGCGCGAGGAGTCGCGAACATCGCGGCATCAGCACTTCTTTGGCCGCCAGCATTTATTGAGAAGCTCGCCGATCAAGTCGGCAGCCGTTCGTCGTAAGGCCGGAGCCTACGAACGAAGCGTGAGCGCCGCTTCGATGCCGTCGGCGAAGCGTTCGACCATGCCGTCGATGGTGTAGGTCGCAGCGCTGATATCGCACCCGACCTGCAGCTTCTGCAACGCCGCTGGGTCCAAGAGGAGTTCGGCGGTAGCCGCTCCAAGCTCGGAAGCAGTGGCACCTTCGGTGAGGACCAGCGCGTTCTCGCCATCCTTCAAATAGTCGAACTCGTGGCTATGGACGGCGTGTTCGGTCGTAACCATCGGTGTGCGAAAGGCAAAGGCATCGATGGCATGGAGCCCGATGAGCCCCGGCTGAATCGTGATGTCAGCGAGCGCTCCTACCGCAGCTTTGTCCGCGGCGAACCGTGGTCCAAGGGCATGGAGCCACGGCCTGGTCTTTGCGGCATTTTCGATCGTCTTGTCGTCACCTTGGCCGAGGACAAAGAACTCAAAGTCGGGAACTCTCGAACGGATTTCATCGAGCGTCTCGACAAGAAATGGAAGTCGCTTCCATTGATCGAGGGCCGACACCATCCATCCCATGTGGGACGATCGGTCGTTGGCATCGGCGAGCAGCTGGGCGAGTTCGGGGTCGACGGCGCCAGGGTTGGGCAGGTCTGCATCCGAGTTCCGTGAGTTGTTGACCACCGAGATCTGCTCGCGTGGTAAGCCGAGTCCTTCAACAATGTCCGCAGAGCGTTGTGTGTAGGCAAAGAACCAGTCGACGTGAGGTGCGACCTTCTTCTTCAGCGCTTCGGCTGCAGGGTTCGCCTCTTCTTCGTTGAAGTGCGCACCGTGGCCCCACATGGCGACGAGGGGGCCACCGAGGCGTCGGTGAGCCATTGCAATGTATGTGAAGGGCAGCGCGGCTTCGTTCTGGACGATGATCAAGTCAGCATCGCGAGCCTTTCGCCAGACCGGCTGCCAGGTCACTTCGGTGCCCTTGATGGACATGACCTTGTTCGGTACGAACGTGGCCCATGCCGGACGGACTGAATCGTTGCGGGAGCTGCGACTCTTTGGCGGGGCGCCGTGGATGACCTCCATGTCGATCCCGCGTGCATCGAGAACAGGTTCGAGGTGGGTGTAGAACGCTTCTCGGTAGCTCGGGATCCACTCCATGGTGAATCGAACGAGTGGGCGTCCTTTGGCTCGGTTCTCCATGGCTGTCATCGCTGATTGCTTTCGGACTGGAGTGTCACGACATGGCTTTCACAATTGGGGGGCGTGGTCTGGCTATCCAACCATGCCACGGGAAGCTCCGCCGGTGGCTGAGGGTACTGGCCGCGTTCGGCGTTCACCAGTCTTGGAATACTCGGTGTCATAAATTCGTCCCGAAAACGCTGTCGTAAACCCGTTGGGGACGACGCTTTTGCTCATGGGTGTGGGGTGCGCTCCCCGCACGCTGTGATCGGGCTGCTGTGGAAAAACTCGCTCCGGTGTTCCATACTCTGGTGGGGCGGCAGAGGTGAAAGCGTTGAGGTGATTCTCACGTGAACATTGATGGCTACGGCGACCTATCGCTCGTTGGGGCTGGCGGTAACGCGCACGTCTACCGTGCGAGCCAATTCGCGACCGGCGATGTCGTTGCAATAAAGGTGCTGCGCGGAGGCGGTGATCCAGGAGTCGCTCGGCGCTTTGCTCGAGAACGAGACGCGATGGATGCGCTCGTGGCGTTGGACAACGTGGCGCCGATCCTCGAGTCCGGAACGACCGATGCTGGAGATCCGTATCTCGTGATGCCACTGTTCGAGGGCGGTTCGCTCCAACAGCGAATCGTTGGAGGCCCAGTGCCGTGGCGCGAAGCGCTCGGTCTGGTTCACAAGGTCAGCAGCGCCGTTGCCCAAGCCCACGAGCGTCGGATTCTCCATCTCGACGTGAAGCCTGCCAATGTGCTTCTCGATGGTTCAGGCGAACCGTTTCTGGCCGATTTTGGGATCGCCGAAAGCATGGGCACGACCGCTTCTATGTCGGCGCAGATGCTCACACCGGCCTATACACCGCCCGAGCGTCTCAACGGTTCGAAGCCATCCGAGCAGACCGACATTTACGGTCTCGGCGGTCTGCTGTTTGCGCTTCTCGCTGGTGAAGCCCCCTTCGTCCTCGAAGCGGGTATGACCCCGGCAGCGATGTTCGTCGCGGTTCTCAACCACGACGTTTCGACGGTGAAGATCGATGGAGTCGCTCCAGCGGTCGTGGTCGAATTGGTCGCGAGCACACTCTCCAAGTCGATCGACGAGCGTCCACAGACAGCTCTCGAACTTTGCGAACGAATCGAAGAGATCCTCGACGACGATTCGTTGCGGGCATTCGACCCGGTCATTGGATTCCGTCTGGCTGCCGAGGACGAGACAGCCTCTCACCCGGGCGAAGCAGCCGGTCAGAGTGAAGTATCGGTCGACGAAATCATCGGGGAAGCAGCGATACCGCTCGACGCCGATCGAGAGCTGATCTCGTTTGCGACACCACTAGAACGGAGCGACGACGAAGACGACGACGACCGCTTGTTCGCGATTTGGGTTGCTGCAGCACTCATCTTCATCTGCGTTGGGATCGCAGGTGCAATAACGGCGACGGCATGGAACGATCGCGACACACGAACGGGTGGCGGTGGCGGTGCCGAGTCGCTCGTACTTGATGCTCTTATTGATAACGATGTCGCGACAGCGGGATCGACCACCGAGTTGACGAGTTCGCCCGCTACCCAACAGCCCCAAGTAGGCGGACTCGCGCAATCGGCCGATGACCGGCGGAGGGGAGACGAAACCGACCGTTCGTCTCCAGCCGATCGCGAGCCGAGCGTCGGGGAGGTGCTCGATTCCGACGGTTTCGAGGGTGATATCAGGAGCGACGTCGACGGTGATGTCCTCGATGGCGATCGTATTTCGGTCATCGTCGCTGGAGTGGCAGAGGATGCTGCGGGACCAGCCGACGTCGTTCCACCGATCGTCGATGCGATTCCGATCAATTCCACACCTGTTACAGTCCCCGATGCTGACGAGCAACGTGGCGAGCAGGGTCGCGAACGGGTCGCTGAGGGTACGCCGGCCCCCACGACAGCGCCCACCACAACCGTTGCTCGGCCGGTCACCACGAGAGCACCGCGAACCACGACGGCTGCTCCG